>CAXSFU010000027.1:0-42894 GCA_964236695.1 uncultured Acetobacteraceae bacterium
TGCAGGAACCACATGCTCAGACAGATCGGCGCGATGACCCCGACACCGCCCACGGCAACATGCCACCAGAACCCGTGCCCTGCCTCCGCGCGCTCCACCGGAGGTCCCGATGCCATGGCCGACCTTCCCGCGCCCGCTCGTCTCATGCGCCAGTCTGTAGGGGCTCAATCGCGGGCACAAGCAAGGCAAAGCCCTGCCCTGACTTGGCACTCAGTCCCCCGGCCGCGTCAGGCGCTCAGGCCCCGTGTCCGCCACCCGCCTCGGCAGCGTCGCCATCCTGACCTCCGCCGCCAGCACGCTCGTCAGCAGCACGCACGGCCAGGCCTGCGCCGCCACGGACGGCCAGCGCACCGCAGCCGCCGCGGTCGCCATCCCGAGCACCACCAGCATCAGATAGCCAACCCGGAGCGCCTCGCATCGCTCCGCTTGGTCGAACTCCACCAGCCCGGGCGGCGTGCCCGCCGGAGACGGCAGGATGGCTGCCATGCGACTTGCAAGGACCGAGAAGACCAGGATCGCGGACGACCAGTCATCGGTCGTGGGCAGCACGCCTGAGGGTATGGCCGACAGCATGGCGAACTGCTGCAGCAGCAGCACGACCAGGAACAGGATGAACCACGGCCGGTGCCTGCGCCGGCCAGCCTCTGCCTTCTCCGCCAGGCGCCGGCGTTTCTCCGGGCTCACGCTCGGCCGCCTTCGGATTGTCGCCCAAATCACCAGCCAGCCAAGCAGGAAGCCGGGCAATGTCGCCGCGAGCCGGGCAAAGCCGGCGGACAGGCCGAACCTGCGCTCAACCCAACCCTGCAGCAGCCACATGCTCAGGCACGCCGCCCCGAATGTCCCGCCAAGGAGCAGCACGGCACACAACCCCGACATCTCTTCGGCGCCTATCCGCTCTGCCGGCGTCTCCACTTCCATCGCCGGCCTCCCCTGTCGCCCACAGGCGAAGCTGAACGCGCGCAACCCCAACGGCAAGCAGTCGTCACCTGCGTCAGAACCCCGCGTTCCCCCGGCCTTGGCACGCCCCGCCCCCGCCCCTACCAACACACCCCATGCCCCGCCCTCCATCCACCCTCACCACCGCCCTCCTCGCCGCCCTCCCCGCCCTCCTCGCCCTCGCCACCTTCGGCGTGATCGAGACCCCCGACTCCCCCGGCTACATCGCCTACGCCGCCCAGCTCCGCCACACGCTCCCCACCGGCCCGGACCTCCTCCGCGAGGCCCCCGCCCCCATCACCCTGTTCCGCATGGGCGGCTACCCCGCCCTCCTCGCCGCGGCGCAAACCCTCACCCCCCACTGGCGCCTCGCCACGGTCCTGCTCCAGATCGCCGCCCTCTCCACCCTCGCCGCCGCCACCGCCCGCACCGCCCGCCGCCTCGGCGCCCCCCGCCCCGCCGCCCTGGCCGCCGCCCTCCTCCCCGCCCTCGGCTTCGGCGTCGTCGTCCAGCTCTGCATCCTCACCGACGCCCTCTACGCCGCCCTCGCCGCCGGCGCCGCCCTCCTGCTCGCCGCCCGCTCCGGCCCCCGCCCCGCCCTGTCCGCCGGCCTGATGCTGGCGCTCGCCACCACGTTCCGAGAAGCCACCCCCCTGCTCGCCCTCGCCTACCTCCCCCTCGCCTGCCTCGCCGAACCCCGTCCGGCCCGGCCCGCCCGACGCCTGGCCTGCGCGCTCCTCCTCCTCGCCCTCCCCTTCGCCACCGCCGCCGCCCAGGTCGCCTGGAACACCCACCGCGGCGCCGGCCCCGTGCTGACCACCAGCCGCCAGACCGTGATGGTCCAGGCCGTCCTCCCCCTGCTCCGCCGCCACCCCGACCTGCTCGCCCCCCCGAACCCGTCCCCCGACGACGCCCTGTTCGACGCCGCCGCCCGCGACACCGTGGGCGCCGGCGAGTACGCCCGCATCGACGACCTGCACCGCCGCCTGTTCGCCGACGGCCTCGACGCCCCCGCCATGGCCGCCGCCGCGTCCCGCCTCTACCGCCGCGCCTGGACCCGCCACCCCGGCCCGATGCTGCTCGCGACCCTGGGCAACCTGCGCCACGAGTTCCTCGCCCTGCCGTTCCAGCCGCTCGACACCGTGGCCGCCCTGATGGTCTACGCCGGCTGGCCCCGCCCCGCCTTCGACCGCCTCAACGTCGAGTGGGCCGCCCTGCGCCACGGCCGCGCCACCGCCGCCCTGTGGATCGCCGCCGACGTGCTCACCCGCCTGCTCGGCACCGCGATCGCCTGCGCCGCCATCGCCGCCCCCTGGCTGCCCGCCACCCGCCGCACGCTCCCCGCGGACACGCTCCGACGCCTGCGCGGCCTGTGGCTGGTGTGCGCCGGCTTCGTCGGCCTCTACGCCCCGGTCCACATCGAGCCGCGCTACCTGGTGCCGATCGTGCCCCTCGCCTGCACCATCGCCGCCTGCGCCTGGCGCCCAAGGCCGGGGGCTGGAGGCAACCATGAACCTCGCGGCAGCTCGCTGCGTCAGGCAGGACAGCAAGAATCTTCTTTTTCTGAAGAAAAAGAAGCAAAAAGACTTTGCCCATGGGGTTCCGGGCGCGCGGGCGGCCACGGAGCCCAATGAGCAAAAGTTCTTTGGTTCTTTCTTTCAAGAAAGAACACGCTTCCTTCCTGAAGCGGCCAACAACGTCGAGGCCGGCACGCCCACGACAGGCTCCAGCCTGCGGCATCCAGGGTGTCCAGAGGGCTCCGCCCTTCGCCGGGTCCGGGCAGAGCCCGGCCTTGCCCTACGCCGCCGCCCCCAGCACCAGCTCCACCCGCCGCAGCAGCTCGCCCGACCGGAACGGCTTGCGCAGCACCTGCTCCGTGCGCAGTCCCGCCATCCCCTCCGTCCCCCCCAGCTCCGCATACCCCGTGACCAGCATCACCCTCAGCCCCGGCCGCGCCTGCACCGCCCGGCGCATCAGCTCCACCCCGTTCATCCCCGGCATCACGTAATCCGCTAGCAGCAGGTCCACCGGCCGCTCCTCCAGCACCCGCAGCGCCTCCGCCCCGTCCGCCGCCACCAGCACGACGTGCCCGTCCTCCTCCAGCATCTCCGCCGTCAGCGCCCGCACGTCCGCCTCGTCGTCGACCACCAGGATGCGACGCGACGCCCCGGGCGCCGCCGCCATCGCCGCCAGCGCGCCGGCGCGCGGCAGCAGCAGCACGACGCGCGTGCCCCGCGCCGGCTCGCTGGCGATCCGCACGTCGCCGCCGGACTGGCGCGCCAGCCCGTGCACCTGCGACAGCCCGAGCCCGGAGCCGCGCCCCGGCCCCTTGGTGGTGAAGAACGGCTCGAACACCCGCGCCAGCACGTCCGGCGCGATGCCCAGCCCGGTGTCCGCCACGCTCACCGCCACCAGGCCGGACGCCGCAACCCCGCCGTCCGCCCCGCCCTCCACCACCCCGCCTTCCGTCGCCCCACCTTCCGTCGCCCTGTCGTCCGCCAGCCCGTCCTCCGCCGGCACCAGCGCCCCGGTCGCCACCGTGAGCGTCCCGCCATGCGGCATCGCCTCTCGCGCGTTGAGCGCGAGGTTCAGCAGCGCGGTGTCGAGCTGGTTCGGGTCGACCATCGCCACCGGCCCCTCCGGGTCGAGCCTGAGCACCAGCGTCACCCCCGGCCCCAGCGTGGTCGCCAGCATCGGCCGCATCGCCGCCACCACCGCGTTCAGCTCGCACGGCTGCGGCAGCAGCCGCTGCCGGCGCGAGAAGCCGATCAGCTGCGCCGTCAGCCGCGCCCCACGCTCGGCCGCGGAGATCGCGCCGGCGATGAGCTGGTGCTGCCCCGCCTCCCCCGCCGGCACCCTGCGCCGCAGCAGATCGAGGCTGCCGACCACAACGCCGAGCAGGTTGTTGAAGTCGTGCGCCAGCCCGCCCGCCAGCTCGCCCACCGCCTGCAGCTTCTGCGCCTGCCGCAGCCGGCCCTCCGACAGCTCGCGCTCCGCGGTCTCCACCTGCAGCCGGTTGTGGCTCGCCGACAGCGCCCGGGTGCGCTCCTCCACCCGCGCCTCCAGCGTCCCGTTCAGCGCCTCCAGCTCGCCGCGCTGCCGCCCCAGCGCCTCGGCCATGTCGTTGAACGCCGCAGCCAGGCTGCCGAACTCGGTGCGCGGGTCCTCGCGCAGCACCGCGCGCGCCTCCAGCTCGCCGCCGCGCCAGCGCACCGCGGCCGCCAGCAGCTGCGCCGTCGGCCGGCGCACGTAGCTCTGCCCGAACACGACCGCCGACCCCAGCGCCAGCAGCGCCGCTCCCATCGCGAACGCCACGCCGCGCCGCGTGGCGCCGACCAGGTCCGCGTCGCCCGCCGCCGCCAGCCCGACCCCGACGTACAGCCCGCTGCCCGCCGCCGCCGGCGGCACGAACCCGACCAGGCGCAGCGCCCCGTCCACCGCGCGCATGGCGGCCACGCCCGGCTGCCTCTGGTCGAGCAGGAAGCGCGTCTGCGGCCGGAACGGCCGGCCCACCACGCCGTCGAGCCTCGGCACCCGCGCCAGCACCGTGCCCTCGCGGTCCGCCAGCAGGATCGCGCGATCCCCCGGCGCCGCCATGGACTCCAGCGTGCGCGTCATCTCCTCCAGCGACAGCCCCGCCACCACCACGCCGACCACCCGCCCGTCCAGGCCGCGCACCGGCACGCCCAGCCCCAGGAACGGCGCCGCCCCGTCCCCGCCCACCGCGTAGCGGTCCACCACGAAGCCCCCGCTCCCCAGCACCAGCCGCGCCGTGTGCAGCACCGGAGCCGACGCCCCTGCTCCCGCAGCCTCCGTCCCCGACGCTGCCGCTCCCGACGTCTCCGCCTCCGAAGCTCGCGCACTCCCCGCAGCCTGCGCCCTGTCCAGAGCCTGCGCCCCGCCCGCAACCTGGGCCCCGCCCGCACGCTCCATGCCGCGCGCACCCTGCGCGCCGCCGGACGCCGCCGCGACCGGGGCCGGCGCCACGTCGGGCCCGGCGCCGCACACCGGCCGCAGTCCGGCGTCGAGCACCATGACGAAGGCGTAGGCCTGCAGGGTGGCGCGCAGCAGCGCGACATCGCCGGCGCACGACGGGTCGAGCGCGCGCACCCCGCGGCTGGACGCCAGCGCCAGCATCATCTGCCGCGCCGCCTCCGTGGTGCCGGCGACGACGTTGCTGACCAGCTCCGCCTCGTGCAGCGCGTCCGTGCCAAGATGGCTGCGCCGCTCCTCGCGCAGATCCAGCACCAGCAGGCCGATCACGGCAAAGCTCGGCAGGCTCACCGCGGCAACCAGGATCAGCAGCCGCGTGAACAGCCCGACCCGCCGGAACAGCCCGGCGGACGGCGACGCGACATCCTCGACGGTGGCCAGCATCCTGCTCCCAGGCCGCGCGACACGGAACCGGAAGGTCCGGCGCGAGACACAACCCAGGATGGTGCAAACCATTGCTATGGACAACCGCGACGCAGAACACATCCGCGTCGCCCGCCCGGTGCGAGAGGGGGGACTCGAACCCCCATGCCTTGCGGCGCACGATTTTGAGTCGCGTGCGTCTACCGTTCCGCCACTCTCGCAACCGGCACCCGGCACGGCGCCACCGCGCCGCCATAGCGCCATACCACCCGCGCCGCCCGGGAACCAGGGCCGCGAAAGGAAGGCCAGGGGCTCTGCCCCTGGACCCCGCCAAGGGAGCCCCTTGGATGGCTTTCCTTGAGGAAGGCCGGGTCCAGGGGCGGCTCCCTCCGGTGGCCGTTCCAGCGATCCAAGAGGATCGTCGGAACCTTTGGCCACCTCCGCCTGGCGGGTCCCCGCTTCAGGCATGGGGCAGAGCCCTGGCCTTCCTGCCTGACGCCTGCCCAGCCCCCGCCAGGGCTTTACGCCAGCGCCGGTCGTGGCTATAGCAACCACCCGCTGGTCCCGGATAGCTCAGTTGGTAGAGCAAGCGACTGTTAATCGCTCGGTCGTAGGTTCGAGTCCTACTCCGGGAGCCACCCCCTCCCCATCCCGCCCGCGCCCCCACACGGCCGCCAGGCTGCATCTCAGCCGCACCGGAGGCGCCGCATGAGGCCGACCGTCCTGCACGGCGGCAGGCTGGTGCTCTCGGACCGCGTGGCGCACGGAACGCTGTGCGTCGCCGACGGCCGCATCGCCCGGATCGACCCGGACGGCCCCCCGGCGCACGCGGACGGCGCCGACACCGTCGACCTCGACGGCGACTTCCTGCTCCCCGGCCTCGTCGACCTGCACACCGACAACCTGGAGCGCCAGGTCGAGCCGCGCGCCGGCGCCCGCTGGCCGTCCCGCGCCGCCATGCTCGCCCACGACGCGCAGTGCGCAGCCGCCGGCGTCACCACCGTGCTCGACGCCCTCTGCCTCGGCCAGCTCCTCGGCGAGGACTCCCGCAGCGTCACCTGCCGCGACGGCCTCGCCGACGGCGACGCCCTGCACGCCACCGGCCTGCTCCGCGCCGAGCACTTCCTCCACCTGCGCTGCGAGCTGCCCGCCCCGGACCTGCCCGACCAGCTCGCCCCCCTCGCCCGCCACCCCCGCCTGCGCATGGTCAGCCTGATGGACCACACCCCCGGCCACGGCCAGTTCGCCGACCTCGCCCGCTACCGCGCCATGCAGCGACGCGACGGCCTCGACGAGCCCGCCATCGACGCACGCATCGCCGCCCTGCTCGACCAGCGCGACCGCCTGTGCGCGCCCAACCGCCGCGCCGTGCTCGCCCTCATGCGCGGCTCCGGCGTGGCGCTCGCCAGCCACGACGACCGCACCGCGGCCGAGGTCGCAGACAACCACGCCGCCGGCATCGCGATCAGCGAGTTCCCCGTCACCGCCGACGCCGCACGGCAGGCCCGGACGCTGGGCATGGCCGTGGTCGCCGGCGCCCCCAACGTGGTGCGCGGCGGCTCGCACTCCGGCAACGTGTCCGCCGCCGAGCTGATCCGCGCCGGCCTGGTCGACGCGCTCGCCTCCGACTACGTCCCCGCCAGCCTGCTCGACGCCGCCTTCCGCACCGCCCAGGCCAGCCTGCCCCTGCACGACGCCGTCGCCCTGGTGACCGCCCGCCCCGCCGCCCTGGCCGGCCTCCACGACCGCGGCCGCCTCGCCCCCGGCCTGCGCGCCGACCTGGTCCGCGTCCGCGTGCACGACGGCCTCGCGGTGGTCCGCCAGGTCTGGCGCGAAGGCGAACGGGTCGCCTGATGCCCCCCCGCCCCGAACATCCACTCCGGCCGCCTCTCCATGGCGCACCCCTCCGGCCGCGCCTCCCCGGCGCACCCCCTCGGCCGCATCCCCCCGGCACACGCGCCCTGCAGCGCTGCGACGGCACGCGCCCCCGGCCGCACGGCAACGCCGCGCCCGCCAGATGAGGGCCGCGCTGTACTACGCCCCGCACCCGCACGACCCCCTTCACCGCGCCGGCGCCGCCTGGCTCGGCCGCGACCCGGAAACCGGCGCCACCGTGCCGCAGCCCTCATGTCCCGGCCTCGACCCCGCGGCGCTGCGCGACGCCACCGCGGCCCCGCGCCACTACGGCCTGCACGCGACCCTGACCCCGCCCCGCCGCCTCGCCACCGGCTGGGAGGAGTTCGCCGCCGCCGCAGCCTCGCTCGCCGGGCGCACCCCGGCCTTCCCCCTGCCGCCGCTTCGCCTGGACACGCTGTCCGGCTTCCTCGCCCTGAGCGCGCCGCCCTGCCCGCCGCTCGACGCCCTGGCGGAGGCCTGCCTCCGCGCCACCGACGTCCACTGCCGCCGCCCCGACGCCGCCGAGCTGGCCCGCCGCCGCGCCCCCGGCCTCGACGCGGAACAGGAACAGCTCCTGCAGCGCTGGGGCTACCCCCACGTCCTGTCGCGCTGGCAGTTCCACCTCACCCTGAGCGGCCGCCTCGACCCCGGCCCCATGCGCCGGATGCACGACGCCGCCGCCCGCCACTTCGCCGACGCCCTCGCGCAGCCCCGCACCGTCGCCGGGATCTGCATCGCCACCGAGGCGGCGCCGGACACCCCCATGCTCATCGCCGAACGCCTGCCCCTGCAAGGCTGACCCGGACGGCAGCAAGCAGGGCCAGGGCTCTGCCCTGGACCCGCCAAAGGGCCGAGCCCTTTGGAAACCCTATACTTAGGAAGTGGGTTCCAAGGGCTTGCCCTTGGCGGGGCCCAGGGGCAGAGCCCCTGGCCTTCCTTCAAACCTCGCGCAAAGTATAGTCGAAGTTCCGACGCGCCAGGTTGACGTTGTAGTGCGGGTCCGCCTTCATGTACTTGTGCCACTTGGTCACGAAGCGGGCCTTCTCCGCCTCCGCCTGGGTCGAGCGCACCTGCGAGATGCTCTCGTAGTGGTACATCTCGCAGAACGGCGTGTAGACGATGCGATACCCCGCCTCCACGATCTTGAGGCACAGATCCGTGTCGTTGAAGTCCACGGCAAAGCTCTCGTCCAGCCCGCCCACCTGCGCCAGCACGCTCTTGCGCGTGGCGATGCACGCCCCGGTCATCGCCGAGTAGTTGCGGATGATGTGGGTGAAAGCATTGTACCCGACGAACTCCCTCGGGTACGAGTGATAGATGTGCGCCGTCCCGTCGTTGACCCCGACCACGGTGCCGACATGCTGGATCGACCCGTCGGCGTGCAGCAGCCGCCCGCCGACCACGCCGATCTCCGGGTCCTGGCTCAGCTCCATCAGCGCGGTGAGCCAGTCCTCGTTGATCACCTCCATGTCGTCGTTGAGCATGACGAGGTGCTCGGTCCTCGCCTGGCGCACGGAGAAGTTGCTCTTGTTGGCGTAGTTGAACGGCTTCATCGGCCCGTCGTACGGCACGACACGCACGCCGCGGCTGGTCATGTAAGACACCTGGTCGCGCCCGAGATTGGCGTTGTCGATCACCACGATCTCGTAGTTCGGATACGAGGTGCGATCCAGGATCGACTGCACCAAATTGTCGACCATGTGAAACTTGCCGCGACCGGGAAGGTCGATCGTGGTGTTGTTGGTCAGGATCAGGATCGACACCCGCGGCGTGCCGCGCACCGGCCTGCGGATGCGATACGTCCCCGGCAGCAGCCCCTCCTCGACCCACGCCCCCGCGCCGTACTTCTCCGTCGCATGCTCGCTCAGCGCCCGCAGCCCCGCCGTCAGCGCATACGGCTTGGCGTCCACGATCATCGCCGACGACCCGGGGATCGCGCGCCAATGGTACAGCGGCTTGGCGATGTGGTGGATGTGCGGCGTCGCCCGCGACACCCGCAGCATCAGGTCGTAGTCCTGGGAGCCGGAGAACTCGTCGCGGAACCCGCCCAGCTCCAGGAACAGCTTCTTGCGCACCGTGAGGATGTGCAGCGTGTACATCACGCTCTCGAGGTGCTCCGGCGACCAGTCCGGCTTGTAGTAGTGGTCGATGTGCTTGCCGTTCTCGTCGATTTTGTCCTCGTCGCAGTACATCGCCTGGATGTCGCCATCCGCATTGAACGCCCGCGCCATCTCCAGCAGCGCGTCGGGCGCCAGCACGTCGTCGTTGTCCAGCATCAACAGGAACTCGCCGGTCGCCATCTCGGCGGCCGCGTTCGAGGCGCCCGCGATGCCCAGGTTCGTCTCCAGCCTGCGGATGCGGATGCGCGGATCGGTGCCGCGCAGCTCCTCCAGCACCGCGATCGTCGCCTCGCTGGTCGAACAGTCGTCGCAGATGCATAGCTCCCAGAACGGATAGGTCTGGTCGAACACCGACTGCAGGCACTCGCGCAGGTAGTGCGGCGGCACGTTGTACACCGGCACCACCAGGCTCAGCACCGGCTTGACCCGCGTCAGCTCTGTCAGCGCCTCGCGCGAATACGCAGACAGCGGCTTGATCAGCGCCGGCGTGGTGATGGTGCGCGCCGCCCCCAGCCAGCCGGCGAACGGCGGCATCGCCGCATCCAGCCCGATCTCCAGCAGCCGCTCGCGCATCTGCTCGCCGATCCGCGCGACGCTGAACTCCTCGCGCATCCGCACCTGCGCCCGCTCGCCGCGCGCGCGCGCATCCTCGCGGTTGTCGCGCACCGCCAGGAACTGCTCGACCAGCGAGTCCTCCAGCGGGTCCGCCCAGATGTAGCCCGGGAAATACGGCCCCGCCTGCTGCTCGATCTCGATCAGCCGGTAGTCGATCGGGAAGCCTACCGTCTCATCGAAGAACTCGAGGTTGCCCGAATACCCGGTGGCAATCACCGGCTTTCCCAGCGCCATGAACTCGGCGATGTTCAGCCCGAACCCTTCCGAGCGGTGCGCCGACACCAGGCAGTCGCACGCCGACTGCAGCATCTGCATCTGCGCTTCCGGCAGCCGGTCGGCGATCACCAGGACGTTGTCCACGCCGCGCAGCACCCGGTTCAGGTCGCGCGTGACGCCGGGGTCGATGTTGCTGGAATGGAACTTGATCACCAGGAACACGTCGTCGCTGCCGGCGAACGCCTGCCGGAACGCCTCGATCACCATGCGCGGGTTCTTGCGCTCCGAGGTGCTGCCCACGTCGAAGGCGGTGAGGAACACCAGCCGGTCGTGCGGGATGCCGAACGCGTCGCGCGCCACCTGGGTCGGTGCCGGCGACACCTCGATCGGCAGCCGGATCTTGTGCACCGGCACCGGAGACATCGCCAGGATCGACTCGACCTCGAACTCGCTGTTGGTCCACACCTCGTCGAGCGGCCCGAACGCGGAGAACCATTCCGGCCGGAACGCCGCCAGCTCCCACGCCCACACCGCGACGTTGTAGGCGTCGTCGAACCGCCCCACCGGATACAGGCTGGTCAGCCAGGCGATCTGGTCCGCGTTGGCCAGGATCAGGTTGATGCGGTACGTGGGCGTGCGCTCGTGGTCGCGGTGCAGGATGCGCGCGGCGCCGTGCGAGACGTCGAAGTTGTGCAGCTCGAACGGCATGCCGCTGGACTTCACCGCGCGCACCAGGCTGCGCGCCGCCGTCCCCAGCCCCGACGTCGCCGCGAACGGCCCGTAGATGTTGAGCCCGAACGGCTTGCGCAGCAGCCCCGGAACGCTGGCGCTCCACTTGCAGTACGGCGCCACCCCCGGCCCGTGCCGGCCCTCCACACGCCCGTGGTGGCGCCAGTGGTCGCGCGCATCGTCCAGCCGCCCGCCGACCGCCTCGCGCACGTCGGGATACAGGTACATGTAGCCCTCGGAGTCGAAGTTCTCCGTCTCAGCCAGGAAGTCCTGTCCCTGCGGCGGCTTCGGATACGAGTAGAACGCATCCGCCGTGATCGTCGGCCGCGCGCCGCGGCGCTCCTCCTCCCGCCCGTACTGCAGCCAGTGCTCGTAGCCGGTGGCGAACGCGCCGGCCTTCACCGCATCCTGCACGTCGGGGTTGATCGCGAGGTAGACCTCCTCGTTGAACCGATCCTCGTCCGCCGTCTGCGTCGTGGCCACGGCAACCTCCACCTTCTGCGACTTCCGCCCGCGACGCACCGGCGGCGGCTCCGGCGGCGCTGCCTCCAGCGCCGGCCCCGGCTCCACCGCCCCGGGCAACTCCCCCGCGGGCTCCGCGACGGTCTCCTCGGCCGGCGACACCCGGCGCGGCGGCCCGATCAGGCACGCCGGCCGGCCGCGGTGCCCGGAGCCGATCTCGGCGCGGCCGAACCGCTCCCAGTGGTCGAACCCGCTGGCGACGATGCCCTGCTGCACCGCGTCCCGCACGTCGGGAAACGCGTCCAGATAGGCTCCCTCGGGAAAATTCCGCTCGTTCAGCTCGAAGGCGGAGTCGCTGGGTGCATCAGGCATCGGGCTTTGTCTCTCGATCGGATCGACGGATTGCGCGGCGTCGCGCTCGGTCAGGTCAGGCCGGAGGCGGCGGCGCGCTCACCGGATTTCGTAGTATGCGGCGATCGCGTCCCACGCCCCCGCCTCGCTCCATTCCAGCGCCGAAAGCGGCCGCGCCAGGACGGCGGGCAGCGCCGGGTTGGCGTTGATGCGCACCATCGGCTCGCCGAACTCCGCCTGCTCCGGCAGCGCGACCTCGCAGGCCAGGCCACTCCTCGCCCGCATCTCGCGCGCGAACCGCTCGGTGAACGCGCCCTGCTGCTCGACGTAGCCGCTCGGCCCGAGATGGCCGGGCGCGCCCCCCGCCGCCAGCCGCTCCGCCAGATCGACGTACGCCGCCGCCAGCAGGCCGACGTGGATGTTGTCGCGCACGTAGCCGGGCGTCCTCACCTCCGCGACGCGCCCCTCCTTCCAGCAGCGCATCAGGTAGGCGCAGAACCGCGGCTCCTCCAGCGGCCCGAACGGGTTGGGGATCACGAACTTCGCCCCCGCGATCCCCAGCTCGTTGGCATGGTGCGCGATCACCTGCGCGCTCAGCCCCTTGCTCAGCCCGTAGGCGGAGAACGCGCGCAGCGGCAGCGTCCCCGCCCCCTCGTCCTGCTCGAACACGCTGCCGGTGTGCAGGACGCCACGCAGCCCGGCCGCCTGCATCGCGCCCAGCGTCGCGCGCAGGTTGCGGGTGTTGGCCGCAACCGCGCCGGCGATGTCGAAGTCCGGGCTGCGATAGTCGCCGACCTGCGCCGCGTGGTGGCACAGCACGTCTGCCCCCGCGCCGGCCAGCGCCATGAACCGCTCGTCGCCGAACGCGCACTCCCAGACCACCTCGGAGCACGACTCAAGCATGCGCACCCGCTCGCCGCGCGCGCCCGCGTAGCCGTCCCGCGTCCCGCGCACCGGCGCCACCACCTCGTGCCCGCAGGCCGACAGCGCCCGGGCGAACCACGCCCCGGTGAACGAGCTCCCCCCGGTCAGCAGGACCCTCAAGCGAGGCCCCGCAGCCGCTCGACGCCGTGGAACTCCGGGTCGAAGTCCGGCCACGCCGCGTCCTTGGCCGAGATCTCCTCGGGCGCCATCGGCCACTGCACGTCGAACCTCGGGTCGTTCCAGCGCACGCCGCGCTCCGCCTCGAAGTCGTAGAAGTCGCTGACCAGATACAGCGCCTCGGTGTCCTGCCTCAGCGTCAGCAGCCCGTGGGCAAAGCCGCGCGGCACGTACATCATCAGCCGGTTGTCGTCGTTCAGCTCCGCGCCGAACGAGCGCCCGAACGTCGGGCTGTCCGGCCGCAGGTCCACGATCGCGTCGAACAGCGACCCCTTCACGCAGCGCACCACCTTCACCTCCGCCGACGGCGCAAGCTGGTAGTGCATGCCGCGCAGCGTGCCCGCCTTGGCGGACAGCGAGTTGTTGACCTGCCTGAAGCGCGTCTCTAGCCCCTGCTCGCCGAACTCCTTCTCGCAGAAGAACCGCGCGAAGAACCCGCGCTCGTCCCCCTTGCGCTCCAGCTCGATCGTGTAGGCGCCGTGCAGCGGCGTCGGATGGAACCTCACGCCGCCCTCCCCCAGCGCAGGTCGTTGCCGATCGCCCCGTCCGCCATCAGTCCGTCCAGCACCTTGAGCCGGATGAACGCTCCCTGGCGGAACTCCCTGTCGGCGAACTTCATGCCGCCCAGCAGCCCGCGCAGCCGCTCCACGGAGGCCGCCAGCTCCGTCGCCGGCTGGTGCTCCGGCGCCAGCTCCTTGAACAGGGAGAAGTCCACCTGGTACGACCGCTTGTCCGGCGGCGCGTCGGTGTTGATCGACACCGTGGCGCCCTCGACCCCGTCCGCCACCGCCTGCGCCAGGTCGCGCACCCGGTAGTTCCAGCGGTCCGACCCGGCGTTGACCGAGAGATACGCGCCGCCACGGTCCGCCTCGCGGGTGATCGCCCACTCGATCGCGCGCGCCATGTCCGCGACGTCGATCAGCGGCCGCCACGGCGAGCCGTCGCTCAGCACGGTGATCTTGCCGTCCGCCATCGCTCCCGCCACGAAGTCGTTCAGCACCAGGTCGAGACGCAGGCGGGGACTCGCCCCGCACGCGGTGGCGAAGCGCAGGCACGTCACCGTCATGCCGCCGTTGTTGGCCGAGCGCAGCCCCTCCTCCGTGGCGATCTTGCTGCGCGCATACGCCGTCAGCGGGTTGACCGCATCCCGCTCGGACCGCGCCCCGCCCTCGGCGAACCCGTACACGCTGCACGACGAGGCGAACGCGAAATGCTTCACCCCAGCGTCGCGCGCCAGCATCGCGCAGCGCACGGACGCGCGATGGTTGATGTCGTCCGTCACCGCCTCGAAGCGGTTGCCCATCGGGTCGTTCGACACCGCCGCCAGATGCACCACGGCATCCATGCCCTCGAACAGCTCCGGCCCCATGTCGCGCACGTCGCCGAAGATCTGCCGGTTCAGCAGACGCTCCGGGAACTGCACCGCATGCGTCAGCGACTGGGCGAAGAACGCCGCGTCGTAGCCGATCAGCTCGGCGTCCGGAAACCGCCCGCGCAGGTGGCGCACCAGCACCGGCCCGACATAGCCCATGTTTCCCGTGATCAGAACACGCATCAGCAAGGCCCCCACTTCTTCATCGTCGAGTTCGCCACCGTCATACCAGCCCCGCGCAGCCGGTTACCACGTCTTCCAGGGCGCCTTGTTCGCCGCCCACAGCTCCTCGAGGTGCCGCTTGTCGCGCAGCGTGTCCATCGGCTGCCAGAACCCGGGATGGTGGTGGATGCCGAGCTGCCCTTCCTTGGCCAGGCGCTCCATCGGCTCGCGCTCCCACACCGTGGTGTCGCCCTCGATGTACTCGCCGACCCTGGGCGACAGCACGAAGTAGCCGCCGTTGATCCAGCCGCCGTCGCCCTCGGGCTTCTCCTGGAAGCCGTACACCTTGCTGTCCGCGATCTGCAGCGCGCCGAACCGCCCGGGCGGCTGCACCCCGGTCACCGTGGCCTTCAGCCCGGAGTTGAGATGCTCGCGGATGGTGCGGGAGATGTCGACGTTGCCCACGCCGTCGCCGTAGGTGCAGCAGAACGCCTCGTCGCCTTCCACGAACGGCAGGATGCGCTTGATGCGCCCGCCGATCATCGTGTCCTCGCCGGTGTCGACCAGCGTCACCGTCCACGGCTCCGCGCTCGCCTGGTGCACCTTCATCGAATTCTGCTTCATGTCGAACGTCACGTCGGACATGTGCAGGAAGTAGTTCGAGAAGTATTCCTTGATCTGGAAGCCCTTGTGGCCGAGGCAGATCACGAAGTCGGTGATGCCGTGGCTCGTGTACGACTTCATGATGTGCCACAGGATCGGCCTGCCGCCGACCTCGACCAGCGGCTTCGGCCGGATCTCGGTCTCCTCCGACAGCCTGGTTCCCTTGCCGCCGGCCAGAATCACTGCTTTCAAGACTGCATTTCCTTCACGCCACACGACCCCGGAACACACGCCAGCCTTCGGGACAGGCCGCGATCCCCGCCTGCCCCAGAGAACCACAAGAACCTGAACGATGCCTTATCGCCGCACCCGGCACGCAGGTTCTCCCGCCGCGCCACCGTGCGCCTCGACGGCCGCGCCGCAGCCCCCGCGCCGCTCGCCCGATCCGGCCGACAACCCCATGCCGCATCGGTTGTATGCTGCACTGCGGCAAATCTCCTAGCAGCGGATCGGGCCGATCGCAACCGCAACGGGCAGGCCCGCCCAGCGGACCGCGCACGCAAGGTTGCGTCGGGGCGCGCAGGAAAATGCCAATACACCGGTATGTGCCCGCCTGTCTCGGAATCTCGCCTTTGACACGCATCCCGACCGCCCGACATGGTCTCCGCCATGCCCGCGCCCTCCCCGGCCGCCCCCCCGCGCCCCGCCGCCCAGCCGGAGCTGCCGGCCCCCGGCAGCGACGCGCACCGCGCGATCCTGCGCGACAGCGGCCTGTTCATGGCCGGCCACTACCTGCACACCTACCCCGTCCTCGCCGCCGCGCACACCGACGCCCTGCGACACTACTGTGACGAAGGCTGGCGCGAGCACCGCCAGCCCAACCCGTACTTCGACCCCGCCTTCTACCGCGCCCGCGCCATGGCCGCGCCCGACGCGCCCGACACCGACCCGCTGCTGCACTACGCCCTGCTCGGCAGCCCCGCCGGCGCCCGCCCCAACGCCTGCCTCGACCCCGCCTGGTACCGCGCCACCCACGGCAGCCACCCGCTCGACCCGCTGGTGCGCTTCGCCGCCCGCGACGAGGCCCTCGACCTGCGCCCCTGCGCCTGGTTCGACACCGCCTGGTATCGCGCCCGCCATGCCCTGCCCCGCACCGCCAGCCCGCTGCTGCACTACCTCGCCCGGCGCCACACCGCCCGCGTCAGCCCGCTGCCCGAGTTCGACGTCGAGCACTACTGCCGCATGCGCCGCGACGTCGCCGCCCACGGCGCCGACCCGTTCGAGCACTTCCTGGAGCACGGCTGGCGCGAAGGGGAGAACCCGTCGCGCGGCTTCGAGACCGCCTTCTACGCCCGCCGCTATCTCGCCGGCGAGCCCGACACCAACCCGCTGCTGCACTTCCTCGCACGCCGCGACGAGGGCACGCCCGCCCCGCCCACCCTGCGCGCCGCCCTGCGCGAGGATCTGGCCCGCGCCCACGCCGCCGGCCTGCGCCACCTGGAATTCCCGCTGGTCTGGCACGACGGCATCCCGCTCGGCCTGGAGCCCCTGCGCGTCTTCCTGTCCGAGCCCGACCTGGCGTTCGGCTTCCGCCTGGTCTGGGGCAACGAGCACCTCGCCGCCCGCCCCGACACCCCGCCCGCCACCCGCGAGCTGCTGCGCGACCACCACGGCGAGGACGCCGACGACGCCGACATCTGCGCCCTGCTCGCCGCCTGCTTCGCCGATCCTCGCTACCGCCGCCACGACGGCCGCCCCGTGCTGGCGGTCCACGCCCCAGGCCCGCCGCACACGCTAGACGCCACCCTGGCCCGCGTCTGCCAGCGCTGGCGGCACCACCTGCCGGACACCGTGATCTACCTGACCCGCCGCTGGCTGCCGCACTAGGCGGCGCCCCTGGTCGGAGCGGCGGGATTCGAACCCACGACCCCCAGTCCCCCAGACTGATGCGCTACCAGACTGCGCTACGCTCCGACCGACAGGCGAGCCCCGGTGTAGCAGCAAGCGCCGCCCCCCGCAACGCGGCCCGGCCGAGGGGAGAGGTTCCAGGAAGAAAGGCCAGGGCTCTGCCCTGGGCCCGCCAGGCGGAGGTGGCCAAAGGTTCCGACGATCCGCCTGGATCGTTGGAAAGGCCAACGGAGGGAGCCGCCCCTGGACCCGGCCTCCCTTCAGCAACGGGTTCCAAGGGCCCTGCCTTTGGCGGGGTCCAGGGGCAGAGCCCCTGGCCTTCCTCCCTGGACACCACCCGGCCCCGCCGCCGTCACGGCAGCAGCCTCCGCACCGCCTCCAGCTCGCGCAGCACCCTGAGCAGCACCTCCCGCCCCGGCGGCGGGCCCGCCACCACCACGCCCGCCGCCGCCGGCCCGGCCTCGGCGGCCTCCTGACCGTGGGTCCGCTCCGCCGCCGCCTCCGCGCGCTCCGCCTCCGTCGCCGGCGGGATGTCGTCCGACAGCCGCCCGCCGCCCTCGCGCAGCAGACGCTGCACCCCCCGGATCGTGTAGCCCTGGGTGTAGAGCAGGTCCGAGATCCGCCGCAGCAGCGCGATGTCGTCCGGCCGGTAGTAGCGCCGCCCCCCGCCGCGCTTGAGCGGCCGCACCATCGGGAACCGCGTCTCCCAGAACCGCAGCACGTGCTGCGGGATGTGCAGCTCGTCGGCCACCTCGCTGATGGTGCGGAACGCGTTCGGCGCCTTCTTCAGCCGCGCCCGCGGCGCCTCGCCCGCCACCGCCCCGCCGTGCCCGCCACCGGACGACGACGCCCCCGCCGTCCCGCCTTCCGCACCTGCGCCAGCCGCACCGCCCGGCTCCTCGCCCCCCGGCGGGTCGGCCCCCGCCCCCGGCCGGTCCGGCGCCGCCGGGCCATCCCCCGGCCCTGGCCCGGACGCCCCGGCCTGCGGCGCCCTAGTCATCCTCGGCCGCAGGGATCGCCGTGCCGTTCACGTGCGCCTTGAGCACCTGGCTCGGCCGGAACACCAGCACCCGGCGCGGCAGGATCGGCACCTCCACCCCGGTCTTCGGGTTGCGTCCGACGCGCCGCCCCTTCTGCCGCACGGAGAACGTCCCGAACCCGCTGATCTTCACGGAATGCCCGGACTCCAGCACCTTCGCGACCTGCTCCAGCACGGACTCCAGCAGCTCCGCGGACTCGTTCCGCGACAGCCCGACCTGCGTGTAGATGCGCTCGGCCAGCTGGGCCCGGGTCACCGTGTTCATACGGCAACGCTACTGATGCCCAGATGCACAGTCAACGAACCCCGCAATCTCAGGGACTTGGCCGTGTCCTCCGCACCACACCCACCCGGATTGTGCACACGGGGCACAGCAAGCAGCGAACTCGCAGCCTCCCGCGCGACGAAGGAAAGCAAGCAAGGCTGGGCTCTGCCCAGACCCGCAAAGGGCCGTGAGGCCCTTTGATCCCTTGACTTAAGAATCGGATTCCAAAGGCTCGGCCTTTGGCGGGGTCCCCGCTTCCAGGCATGGGGGGCAGAGCCCCTGGCCTTCCTTCCTTTTTACAGCCGGACCAGCGCCGACCCCCAGGTGAGCCCGCCCCCCAGCGCCTCCATCAGCACCAGGTCCCCCCGCCGTATCCGCCCGTCCCCGTACGCCTGCGCCAGCGCCAGCGGGATCGACGCCGCCGAGGTGTTCGCGTGCCGGTCCACCGTCACCACCACACGCTCCGGCGGCAGCCCCAGCTTGCGCCCCATCGCCTGGATGATCCGCAGGTTCGCCTGGTGCGGCACCAGCCAGTCCACGTCCGCCTGCACCAGCCCGTTCGCCGCCAGCGCCTCGTCCACCACCGCCGCCAGCTTGAACACCGCGTGGCGGAACACCTCGCGCCCGTTCATCACCAGCGTCCCCGGCCCGTCCCGCCCCACCGCGCCGTCCACGAACAGGATGTCGCCCAGCCCCCCCTCGGCGTGCAGGTGCGTCGACAGCACCCCCTCGCCCTCCGCCGCCCCGGCGCGCAGCAGCACCGCCCCCGCCCCGTCGCCGAACAGCACGCACGTCCCCCGGTCGCTCCAGTCCAGGATGCGCGAGAACACCTCCGCGCCGATCACCAGCACGCAGCGCGCCTGCCCGCAGCGGATGAACGCGTCGGCCATCGACAGCCCGTACACGAACCCGGAGCACGCCGCCGACAGGTCCATCCCGAACCCGCGCGTGACCCCCAGCGCCGCCTGCACCCGCAGCGCCGTCGCCGGGAACGCCTGGTCCGGCGTGCTCGTCGCCAGCAGCACGCAGTCCACCTCGGAGGCATCCACCCCCGCGTCGTCGAGCGCCGCCCGCGCCGCACGCGCCCCCATGAACGCCGCCGTCTCGTGCGGCCCCGCCAGATGGCGCTGCTCGATCCCGGTGCGCTCGCGGATCCACGAATCCGAGGTGTCCACCCGCTCCGCCAGCTCCGCGTTGGACACCACCCGCTCCGGCAGGTAGCCGCCGATCCCCGCCAGCCGCGAACGCACGCTCATGTCCCCCGGCTCCCGGACCCCAAACCCCGGCCCTCAAACCCTCTGAGCCCCTTGCCTAAACAAAGCCGGGTCCAGGGGCGGCTTCGCTCCTGGCGGGTCCGGGCAGAGCCCGGCCTTGCTTCCTTCCCGCCCGCCCCCCTCACAACGCCGTCGCCATGTCCACGTCGTCCGCCGTCGCCGCCGCCCGCAGCTCGGCGATCCGCGCCAGCCCCGCCCGGATGCGCTCGTTGAACCCGTGCGTCACCAAGTCGACCGCGACGTCCACCGCGTGGGCGAAGCCTTCCGCGTCCGTGCCGCCGTGCGACTTCACCACCACCCCGTTCAGCCCCAGCAGCATCGCCCCGTTGTAGCGCCGCGGGTCGAGCCACTCGCGCAGCCGCTCCAGCCCCGGCCGCGCCAGCAGGTAGCCCAGCCGCGCCTGCGCGCTGGCGGTGAACACCTCGCGCAGCATCTCGCGCACCAGACGCAGCGCGCCCTCCCCGGTCTTGAGCGCCACGTTGCCGGTGAACCCGTCCGTCACCACCACGTCCGTGGTCCCCGCCGCGATGTCGTGCCCCTCCACGAAGCCGTGGAACTGCGGCCCGATGTGGCTCGCGCGCAGCAGCTCCGCCGCCTGGCGCAGCACTTCCGAGCCCTTCAGCTCCTCCGACCCCACGTTGAGCAGCCCGATCGACGGCGCCGGCAGCCCCAGCACCGTGCGCGCGAACACGTCGCCCAGCAGCGCGAACTCCACCAGGTTGCGCGTGTCGCAGGCGACGTTGGCGCCCAGGTCGAGCAGCACCACGTCGCCCCGCCCCGACGGCGCGATCGCCGCCATCGCCGGCCGGTCGATCCCCGGCAGAGTCTTGATCACGATCTTGGCCAGCGCCAGCAGCGCCCCGGTGTTGCCCGCCGACACCACGCCGAGCGCTTCGCCGGACGCCACAGCGTCGATCGCCACCCGCATCGACGCGCCCCGCACCCGCAGCGCCGCCGTCGGCTTCATCTCCGACGGGATCACCGCCGGCGCGTGCCGCAGCGTCGCCACCGCCGCCAGCCCAGGCCGCGCGCCCAGCATCGGCGCCAGCACCGCCTCGTCGCCCACCAGCAGGAACCGCGCCCCGGGATGGCGCTCCACCGACAGCGCCAGCCCGCCGAGCACCGCCTCGGGCGCATGGTCGCCGCCCATTGCGTCCACCGCCAGGGTGAAGGGAACCGCCGCCATCACGCCGCCCCCGATCCTGCCAAGCGACGACCCGCCGCCCGGCTCAGGTGCGGACGGCACCCTTCAGCGCCTTGCCGGCCACCACGACCTCGCGCCCGTCGTAGTACCCGCAATGGCTGCAGATGTGGTGCGGGCGCTTCAGCTCGCCGCAGTTGCCGCACTCGTTGTGCGCCTCGGGCGTCAGCGCATGGTGCGCGCGGCGCATCCCCTGGCGGGACGGCGAGGTCTTTCTCTTGGGAACGGCCATGGGACTGCGCCCCTCCGGGTTCTGGCGACGCGACGGAGCCGCCGCGGCTGCGGGGCCCGTGCCGCGCACCGGCAATACGAGCCGCGCGCTGTACCAGAGGCGACCCGGGGCCGCAAGCGGGAGTGGTGCCTCGCCTGGAGGTCCGGACAGGAAGGCCAGGGGCTCTGCCCCTGGACCCCGCCAAAGGCCGAGCCTTTGGAATCCAATACTTAGGCAAGGCCGGGTCCAGGGCAGAGCCCTGGCCTGCCTGGCCTGTGCGCCGGCAACCGCGATCGGCGCCACCGCGAGCCTGGGCTTCCCGATCAACGCCGTCCGCTCCGGTCCGGGACAGGGCGGCCGTACGGCACCGGCTTGAACCTCCCGCCCGGACGTGCCACCTGCCGCGCCATCGGTCGTCCGTCTATGGCAACGACCGACAGAGAGCAGACAGCGCTCCCGCCAGCTTCAGCGGGGGTATGCCGTGTCCGACTCCATTCGCGACTTCCTGTCCGCCCAAGGGCGCAACCTCCTGCTGGACGCCCTCGCCCCCGACGCGATGGCGCGGCTCCGCCCCCGGCTGGAGCGCGTGGAGCTTCCTCTCAGGACCCGCGTCCTGATCGCAGACGAGCCCGTCGAGTTCGTCCATTTCCTGCAGTCCGGCACCGTGTCGATGATCTCCACCCTGGAGGACGGCACCACGGTCGAGGTCGGCCTGGTCGGCGCGGAAGGCTTCGTCGGCCTGTCCGTGCTCCTCGGCGCCCCCACCGCCCCGCTGGAAGGCCTGGTGCAGGTCGCCGGAACCGCGCTGCGCCTGCCCGCCGCCGGGTTCCGCGCGGCGCTCGACGAGGTCCCCGGCCTGCGCGACCTGCTGCTCCGCTACCTCGACTCCTTCCACGTCCAGGTGTCGCAGTCCGCCACCTGCAACATCCGCCACCGCATCGAGCAGCGCCTCGCCCGCTGGCTGCTGATGACCCACGACCGCGTCGGCGGCGACAGCTTCACCATGACCCAGGAGTTCATGTCGCACATGCTCGGCGTGCACCGCCCCGGCGTCACCCTCGCCGTGGGCGCGCTGCAGCGCGCCGGACTGGTCCGCCACGACCGCGGCACCATGCACGTGCTCGACCGCGCCGGCCTGGAAGCCGCCGCCTGCGAATGCTACGCCAACGCGCGCCGCCGCATGGACTGGATCACGGCCCCCCCCCGCACTAGGCCGTGACCTCATGCCGTACGCCGCAGTACGGACGCTCCAGGGTCTTTCCGCGTAGGCCGCCACTCCAGCCCGGCAGCGGAGCACTTCATGATCCCTCCCGTCGCCCAGTCTCCAGGTGGGAAGTCTCTCGACCGGGAGCCTCTTGACGGGGGACTCCCTGACTCGGACCCCCTCGAAAGGGCCTTCCTCGGTCGGGACTCTCTTGACAGGCAACCCCTCGGCGGCGTGGTCCTCGACAGGAAATCCCCCGCCGGGGCGTGCGACACCGCCCGTCCGGCCACCGCCCTCGGCGCCGCCACGACCACCCGCGGCCTCGCCGAACCCGTCGACGCCGACGCCCGCCACGCCGGCGGCCGTGCCGACCCGCCATGCCCTCCCGTCCCGCCGGCCGCGGCCTGGGACGCGCTCGAACGCCGCCTCGGCCGGGTCGCCGAACAGGTCGAGCACGCCGTCGCCTTGCTGGACCGCACGCTCGCCGCCCTCGCCGCCACCACGCAGCTCTCGACCGGCACCGCCCCGGTCCACTCCCCGGCAGCCGGAACCGTGCCCACGGCGTTCGCACCCGTCGATCCCGCAACCGCCAGCCCTGCACCCCCCGGCCCGTCGCCCGCCACCGTCCCGACGGGCAGCGCCCTGCCCGACGCCCCCGCCGCTCTCCCGGCCGCAGGTCCCGCGGCCGGCCTCGCCCTCGCCGAGATCCTGTCGCGCGAGGCCGACCACCGCGTCGCCAACAACCTCCAGATCGTCGCCACCCTGCTGCACCGCCAGGCGCAGGCCGCCGACAGCGACGCGGTGCGCGACGCCCTGAACGGCGCCGGCGCCCGCGTGGCCGCGATCGGCAGGCTGCACGTCGCCCTGCGCCCGCCCGACCTGTCCGCCCCATCCCTGTCCGGCCCGTCGCCCGCCTGCGTGGACCTGCACGCCTACCTCGCCGACCTGTGCGCCACCCTCGCCGAAAGCACCGGCGCCGAGGCCACCGGCCGCGTCATCCGCGTCGAGCTGCAGCCCTGCTCGGTGCCGCCGCTGGCCGCCCAGCGCCTCGGCCTCCTGGTCACCGAGCTGGTGACCAACGCCCTGCGCCACGCCCTGCCGCCGACCCGCCCGGGTACGGTGCGCGTGCACGGCGCCCCCCAGCCCGGCGGCGGCTACCGCCTGTGCGTCGAGGACGACGGCTGCGGCCTGCCGCGCGACTTCGACCTCCGGCTGCGCCGCTCCGGCCTCGGCCTGCGCATGGCCCTGATGTGCGCCGACCAGCTGCAGGCCCGCCTGACCGCCGAGCCGCACCCCCGCGCCGGCGCCCGCTTCACCCTGCTCCTGCCCGCGACCCCGGCCCCCGCCTGACGCAACGGCCTCACGCCCCGCGCCACCCGCCCGCGCCGCCCCGCCCACCCCTGCACTCTGCCGCCGTGTCGCCCCGGGTCGCCCGCACGGCCCGCGCCGCCACGTGGCCCACGCTCCCGTATGTCCCCCCCCCCGTATGCCAGCGTACCGCCGCCCGCCCGTGGCTCCCCCATGACTGCCCCACCCGTGGATCAGGGATCCACCCCGGATAAGGAGCGTGCCATGCCGCCTCGGCAGCAGATCCTGGTCGTGGACGACGACGCCGGCTTCGCCCACGCCCTCGCGGCCCAAATCGACGAGACCGCCGGCTTCGCCGCCACCGTCGCCGGCAGCCTCGCCGAGGCCGAGGCGCTGCGCACGGAGCCGGGCACGGGCTTCGAGGCCTTCCTGCTCGACGTCGGCCTGCCCGACGGCGACGGCCGCCAGTTCTGCGCCCGCCTGCGCCGCCTCGGCGTCGAGGTGCCGATCCTGATGCTGACCGGCTCGGACGCAGAGTCCGACGTCGTCCATGGCCTGTCCGCCGGCGCCGACGACTACATCGCCAAGCCGCTCCGCTTCCCCGTGCTGATGGCCCGCCTGCGCTCCCAGCTGCGCAGCTTCGAGAGCAGCATGCACCGGACCATCGGCATCGGCCCCTACACCTTCCACCCCGGCGAGAAGATGCTGCGCGAGCCCGGCCGCCGCCGCATCCCGCTCACCGACAAGGAAACCAGGATCCTGCGCCACCTGTGCCGCACCCCCGGCGAGGGCGTGGCCCGCCAGGTGCTGCTCGGCGAGGTCTGGGGCTACGGCCCGCAGATCAGCACCCACACCCTGGAAACCCACATCTACCGCCTGCGCCAGAAGATCGAGCCCGACCCGAGCCAGCCCCGGCTGCTCCTGTTCGGCGGCGGCTGCTACGCCCTGCACATGAGCCAGGCCGCCTGATACCGGCGGCCAGGACAGGAAGGCCAGGGGCTCTGCCCCTGGACCCCGCCAAAGGCAGGGCCCTTGGAACCCCTTACTTAAAGTAAAGCCGGTCCAGGGGCGGCTCGCATCTGGCGGGTCTGGGCAGAGCCCAGCCTTGCTTGCCTTACGACAAGCCAGGCTCTCAGCCGCCGGTATCAACCCCACGCAGCCGCGCCAGCCCCGCGAACGTCCCGCCCGCCCCGGTCTCCTCCTCCTCCGCCAGCGCCACCCCCGGCCTGCGCGGGTACGGGTCCAGCCCCAGGGCGAGCTGCTCCGCCGCCGCCTCGCCCAGGTCGAGCGACTGCCCCTCGTAGCCGACCTCGTCGTCGCTGTCCGGGTCGAGCGCCGCGTCCTCCGGCGCCTCCGCCAGCCGCTCCGCCGGCACGAACTGCACCCGGAACGCCTCGGCCACCGCCACCTCGAACGGCTCCAGCGTCACCACGCACTCGCGCACCAGCCGCGCGTCCAGCGCCCCCTCCGCCGCCACCACGCCGCGCCGCCCCGCCTTCAGCCGGAACCCGCAGCGCAGCCCCAGCACCGCCGGCACCCCCAGCCGCGCCGCCAGCGCCGTGCACTCCGCCGCGTCCGCCTCCACCACGAACTCCGTCCACCCCGCGCCGAGCCGGTCCAGCGGCAGCATCCGCCGCAGCTCGCTCACGACGCCACCCCCGCCGCCACCCCGCCCACGCGCCCGGTTTCACCCGCACGCCCGTCGCCTCCACGCCCATCTCCCGCCGCCGCCGCCATCCCGCCCGCCGCCTCGTCCATCCCCGCCGCCACGCGCTGCAGCGCGTCCTCCTTCAGGAACGCCGCCCGCCCCGCCAGCAGCTCCTCCGCAGCCCCGCGCCGCAGCGCCGCGTCCTGCGCCAGCACCCACGCCGCCAGCCGCTCCGCAGCCCCCGCCGGCGCGTCGCCCCGCCACACGTTGCGCGCCAGCGCCTCCGCCAGCGCCCCCGCGTCGCCCGCCTCCAGCGGCCCGTCATACGCCAGCGCCCGCCCGTGGAACGCTTCCCACATCGCCCGCACCCGCTTGCCCACCCCCAGGTCGAGGCCGAACTCGCGCAGCGTGGTGTCCATGTCGGAGAACATCGCGTCGAACACCGCCTGCGCCAGCGCCGGCCCCGCCCGCCCGCTCCGCGCGCCCTCCGCCGGCAGCATCCGCAGCCTGCGGATCAGCAGCGCCACATGCACGCCGACGCAGTCGAACCGCCCGTCCAGCGTGTCCGGCACCCCCAGCTCGGCATACAGCGGCGGCAGCCGCGCCGCCGCCACCGCCGCGCCATACAGGATGAAGCCGGCCCGCTCGTGGCGGCGCCGCAGGAAGGGGAGGCCGAGCATCCCGCGACCCTAGAGCCGCCCGATTGACAACGCGAGCCCCGCCGTGCACCCCCGTCCGGCCCGCAGCCGGCCGCAGCCCGCCCGCGCCGCCCGGCCCGCCCGGCCGGCACCCGCGGACGCGCCCCGGCCCGGCGGACAGCGGCCAGAAGCGGAGCGAACATGCGCGTGCCTCCCACCCCCACCCGCCCGCGGCGCCCCGCCCGCGCCCTCTGCCTGCTCCTGGCGCTCGCGGCCGCCCCGCTCTGCGGCTGCTCCCTGTTCGCATCGTCAAGCACCCGGCGCGGCCAGCTCATGGGCGCCGAACAGATGCGCGAGCTGATCCCCGGCACCTCCACCCGCGCCGACGCCACCTCCCTGCTCGGCTCGCCCACCGCCCGCGCCGCCTTCGACGACAACACCTGGATCTACATCAGCCAGGTCACCCAGTCCCGCGTCGCCCGCGTCCCCGGCGTCGACCAGCAGAACGTCCTCGTCCTGACCTTCAACCAGGCCGGCACCCTGCAGTCTGTCAAGCACCTGACCAAGGCCGACGCCAGAACCGTCGCCATGGTCGCCCGCACCACCCCCTCGCCCGGCTCCGAGGCCTCCTTCGTCCAGCAGCTCCTCGGCAACGTCGGCCGCTTCACCCCAGGCGGCCTCGGCAACCTCGGCGGCAACAACGAATCCTCGCTCGGCCAGACCAACCAGTCGCCCTGAGCCGGGGCTTAGAAAAGCAAGCAAGGCCAGAGGCTCTGCCTCTGGACTCCGCTCAAGGCAAGCCTTGAGAATCCACTTTAAAGCAGAAGTTTTTAAGGTCCTATCGGGCCAGTTGTACCAGCTGCCGGCCTGTAACTGGCGTCCAAACCTTTTACCCATGCCTCTTTATTATTGGGAAGAACTGGAATGTCTAAAGATTTGAAACCTATTTTGATGTGGCGCTTAAACTCATAGGTCTCTTCTGAAATTAATTGTATTAGCTGGCGCCTATCTTCGATCGTAATCTTCTTCGCCTGAGTATCAGTTCTCCCATCGTGTACTAGATGGAGAGCGGTAGTATTCAGTTTCTTTTTTAAATGTTCTATTTTACTTGCCGCGCTAGAAAAAGGCATGTATTGGCCAGTCGTGTAATTTTCTCCTTTCTTATAGAAGAATTCAATTAACGCGCGGGAATGAACACAAAATGATTCAATGAGGGCGTTCTCTATAATTATATCGTGTGCGCCCTGCAAAGCTTCGTAAGTACCTTCGAGCATAGACAACTCATATCTATAATGATGGTCCAGACGTTCTTCCTGTGAAATTTTTATATTTTCACTCATCCCGTTGATGCAACTAAAACTAAAAATCTAGTGACATGTGATAATCTACAGAGCGCTTTTTGGCACTCACCCCCCCGGCGCCCCCGCCTGCCGCATCGGCAGCGCCCGCGCGAACGCGTCAATCCCGAGGCACGCGTCCACCACCCGCTTCGCCGCCGGATACGCCGCCACCTCCACCCCGAACAGCCCGGCATTCACCGCGTGGCTCACCAGGCACAGATCCGCCTGGCTGACCGCGTCGCCGTGGCAGAACCGCCCGGTCTGCGGCTCCCCGAGCCGCGCCTCCATCGTCTTCAGCCCCTCGCGATACCAGTGCCCCGTCCACGTCTTCCACCCGCCCTCCACCGCGGAAAACTCCGCCTGGAGGAACCGCCTGACCCTGGGCACCAGCAGCGGATGCGCGTCGCACGCGATCGTCTGCGCCAGCCCGCGCACCCTCGCCCGCCCCGCCGCATCCCCCGGCAACAGCGCCGGCTCCGGATACCGCTCGTCCAGGTACTCCAGGATCGCCAGGCTTTCCACGATCGCCGGCCCTTCGCCATCGACCAGCGACGGCACCGACCCCTGCGGGCTCATCCGCCCGTACTCGGAGCCCGCCAGCTCGCCCGTGTCGATATCGTGCATCGTCTCCTCGAAGGCGAGACCCTTGAGGTTGAGCGCGATCCTCACCCGGAACGCCGCCGCCGACCGCCAGAACCCGTGCAGCTGCATCATCGTGCCCCCTTTCCCGCCCGCGCGCGGTCCACCCCGCCCGGGACGCCCGGCCCACGCTACACCCGTTCAGAAATGGCTCCACCCCGCCCGCGCCACCTCCATCGCCTCGCCGCCGAGCACCACCCGCACGCCCTCGCCCGCCTCGAACCGCCCGATCCGCGTCACCCCCACCCCGCACGCCACCGCCGCCGCCACGAGCGCCGCCTCCCCCGCTTCCGGCACCGCCATCAGCAGCTCGTAGTCGTCCCCCCCGCCCAGGCACCGCTCCAGCCCCGCGCGCACCCCCATCGCCTCCACCGCCGCCCGCGCCGCCGCCGACAGAGGCACCCGCTCCGCCTCCACGGCCGCCCCCACCCCCGACGCCCGGCACAGGTGCCCGAGGTCCGCCACCAGCCCGTCCGACACGTCCATCGCCGCCGACGCCACCCCGAACAGCCCCAGCCCCAGTCCCACCCGCGGCTCCGGCCGCCGGTACCGCTCCGCCAGGAACCCGTCCGGGTCCGGAGCAAAACCCCGCAGCGCGTCCAGCCCCAGCGCCCCGTCCCCGATCGTCCCGCTCACCCACACCCCGTCGCCCGCCCGCGCCCCCGAGCGCAGCACCGCCCGCCCCGGCACCACGCTCCCCAGCACCGTCAGCGACAGCGTCATCGCCCCCGGCGTCGAGGTCGTGTCCCCGCCCAGCAGCCTGACCCCGAACGCCGCCTGGTCCGACGCCAGCCCCGCCGCGAACCCCGCGAACCACGAATCCGGCGTCCCCCCCGGCGCCGACACCGTCATCAGGTAGCCGAACGGCGCCGCCCCCATCGCCGCCAGGTCCGACAAATTCACCCGCAGCAGCTTCCGCCCCACGCCCTCCGCCGGGTCGTCGGGCAGGAAATGCACCCCCGCCACCATCGCGTCCGCCGCCACCACCAGCGCCCGCCCCGCCGGCGGCACGAACACCGCCGCGTCGTCGGACAGCCCGAGCGAGCCCTCCCCTGCCAGGGGCCGGAAATGCCGCGCGATCAGGTCGAACTCCGCGGGCAACGTCATGCGGGCGTCATGCGCTTGACGCAGGGCATGAAGCGGTCAAGCGTGATGGCCTGGCGTGGCTTGGTGTGAAAGCAAGGGACCTGTCCATGTCTGATGACAGCACGTCCGCAAACACTATGAAAATCAATGATGATTTCGTCAACAACGTCATGCAGAAGCTGCAGGAAAAATCCGCCTCTCAAACATGCCCTTTTTGTAGAAATCTGGACTGGTATCTTATGGATCGCGTCGAGACGAGAAGCATGCCTAGTTTTTCCGGAAATTGATCTGCTGCCATATATACTCTTGCATGCACTAATTGTGGGTTCGTGCGTCAGCATGTTCAGGTAATTGTCGATGGCAATATGACCGGAGAGACTTCTCATGGCCACAAATAGCGGGAACGGTGGCAACATATACCCGTTCCCCCGCAGGACGGCGACAGAGTTGTGTCCGGTGGCGGCCCGCCCCATGGTCCTGGCATGGAAGCGCGCGTCGCCCGCCTCGAGGACCAGTTCGGACGCATCGAAGCCCTGCTTCGTGGCATCGACGACCGCATGCGCAAGTTCGAGGTCGACGCCGCCGAGATGAAAGGCCGGCTCTCCGGCCTTCCCAGCACCTGGGCGCTGGTGACGACCGTCATCGGAGGCCAGATCACCCTGGTCGGGCTGTTGTTCGCAGCCCTGAAGCTGACCGTACCCCACTGAGCGGAGTGCGCCGGTCCAGGGCAGAGCCCTGGCCTTCCCTGCCGTCAGACCGCCCCGGCCACCACGAACTCCTTCGGCCTGAGCTGCCGCGCCAGCCGGTCGAGCAGCCCGTTGACCATCCGCGGCTCGTCGCCCGCGAAGAACCCGTGCGCCACGTCGAGGTACTCGTTGATCACCACCCGCGACGGCGGCCCGTCCGCCATGCACAGCTCCGCCCCCCCGGCCCGCACCAGCGCGCGCATCACCGGGTCGAGCCGCGCCATCGGCCACTCCGGCGGCAGCGCCTCGGACATCATCGCGTCCAGCCGGTCCTGCTCCGCGACCGCGACGCGCACGATCCGCGAGAACAGCGCGACGTGGGCGTCCGGCACCCGCCCGTCCTCGAACCCGTCGTCGCCGCCCGGAAGCTGGCCGAGCCGGTGTCGCACGAACTGGTCGATGATCGTCTCCGCACCCTCGCCGCCCTGCTCGCTCTGGAACAGCGCCTGCACCGCGCCCACCCGCGCCGCCGTGCGCGGCCGCCCCTTCGGCGCCACCTTCGCCTTGCCGCCCTGGCCCCCGCCGATGGCGACGCCGCCCGCCTGCGTGCCGCCCGCCTGCCCGTCCTGGCGCCCGCCGCTCCCGTCCTGCGCCATCAGCCCGCCCCCCGCCCTGTGCCCACGCCCGCCCTCATCGCACGGCAAACCGCCGCGCCACCGAAACCTGCACCAGCGCCGCCGCCGCCGCCTCCGCGCCCTTGTTGTGCCCGTCCGCCCCCGACCGCGCCACCGCCTGCTCGATCGAATGCACCGTCAGCAGCCCCGACCCCAGCGCCACCCCGTGCCGCAGCGCCACGGCCATCAGCCCCGCCAGCGCCTCGCGGCAGATGTGGTCGTAGTGGTCTGTGCCGCCCCGCACCACGCAGCCCAGCGCCACGTAGCCGTCGAACCCGCCGCCCGCACCGCCGCGCGCCGCCATCCCGATCGCCTGCGCCAGCTCGAAGGCGCCGGCCACGTCGAGCACCTCGTGCGTCGCCCCCGCGTCCCCCAGGATGCGCAGCGCCCCCTCCGTCATCCCGTCCACCACGTCCCGGTAGTACGGCGCCCGCACCACCAGCATGTGCGGCGCCCCGCCCTCGACCCGCGGCGCCACCGGCCGCGGCGCGTCCTGCGTGCTCATCGCAGGGGCCGAAGCAAGCGCTGGGCTCTGCCCAGACCCGCCAGGGGGGAGCCCCCCCTGGACCCGGCGCAACTCAAGGGAAGCCGGTCCAGGGGGGCTTCCCCCTGGCGGAGCTTGAGGCAGAGCCTCAATCTTGCTTCTCCCCTCACCCCTCCACCACCCGCCGGTTCTCCACCACGTTCAGCCCGTAGCCCTCCAGCCCGACGATGGTGCGCGTGTGGTTGGTCAGCAGCACCATGTCGCGCACCCCCAGCTCGACCAGGATCTGCGCCCCGATGCCGTAGTCGCGCAGGAACGGGTTCGGCGGCCCCTCGCCCGCCGCCACCTTCGCGGCCCGCTCCGACACCGCCGTCGGCCGCGGGTCGCGCAGCAGCACCACCGCACCCCGCCCCGCGTCGGCGATCATCCGCATCGCCCCGTGCAGCCGCGCCGAATGCGCGCCCCCCAGCATGTCCGTCAGCAGGTCCACCGCGTGCATCCGCACCAGCACCGGCGCCGGCCCCGACAGGTCGCCCTTCACCAGCACCAGGTGCTCGGCGTAGTCGAAGGTGTTGGCATACACCACCATGCGCCAGTCGCCGCCCGTCACCCCCGGCAGCACCCCCTCCTGCACCCGCCGCACCAGCCGCTCCGTGCGCCGCCGGTGCGCGATCAGGTCCGCGATGGTGCCGAGCTTGAGCCCGTGGTGCTGCGCGAACGCCACCAGCTCCGGCAGCCGCGCCATCGAGCCGTCCTCGCTCATGATCTCGCAGATCACGCCCGACGGGTTCAGCCCGGCCATGCGCGCGATGTCCACCGCCGCCTCCGTGTGCCCCGCCCGCACCAGCGTCCCCCCGTCGCGCGCGGCAAGGGGAAACACGTGCCCGGGCGTCACGATGTCCCCCGGCTTCAGCTCGGGGTTGATGGCGGCGGCGATGGTGTGCGCCCGGTCGAACGCCGAGATCCCCGTCGTCACCCCCTCGGCCGCCTCGATCGACACGGTGAACGCCGTCTGGTGGCGCGTGCCGTTGGCCTGCGCCATCCGCGGCAGCCCGAGCTGCTCGACCCGCTGCCCCGTCATCGCCAGGCACACCAGCCCGCGGGCGTGGCGCGCCATGAAGTTCACCGCCCCCGCCGTCGCGAACTGCGCGGGGATCACCAGGTCGCCCTCGTTCTCCCGGTCCTCGTCGTCGACCAGGATGAACATGCGCCCCGCCCGCGCCTCGTCGATCAGCTCCTCGATCGGCGCGATGTAGCCCGACAGGTCGCCGCGCACGGCATCCGTCATCGCCGGCCCCGCCCCGCTCCGCTCCGGCATCAGCTCATCCATCGTCAGGCCCCCGTGCGCCGCGCCGGTGTCATGCCGTCATCGCCCGGCAGCGGCAAGCAGGGGCTCCGCCCGGACGCGCCCCGCCCGAGCACGGGTTGCCGAAGGCTCGGCCTCTGGCGGAGTTCGAGGCAGAGCCTCAACCTTGCCTGCCTCACCACCCGCTCCCGGAACCCGCCGACGCCAGCCGCGCCGCCGTGCGCGCCACGCCGTCGACCTCGATGTGCACCGCCTCGCCCGGCCTGCGCAACCCGAGCGTCGTCGCCCCGGCCGTATGCGGGATCACGTTGACGCCGAACACCGCCCCCCCGCCGCCCGCCTCGCCGCCGTCCGCCCCGTCTCCGTCCCCGTCCCCGTCGCGCACCGAGTTCACCGTCAGCGACACCCCATCCACCGCGATGCTCCCCTTGCCCGCCACGAATCGCGCCAGCGCCCGGGGGACCCTGAACTCCATCCGCACCGACCCGTTCTCCGCCGCCCGCGACACCATCCGCCCGAGCCCGTCCACGTGCCCGGACACCATGTGCCCGCCCAGCTCGTCGCCAAGCCGCAGCGCCCGCTCCAGGTTCACCCGCGTCCCCGCCGCCCAGCCGCCCAGCGTGGTCAGCGACAGCGTCTCCGCCGACGCCTCCACCGCGAACCAGTCCGCCCCGAACCCGACCACGGTCAGGCAGCACCCCGAGCACGCGATCGACGCCCCCAGCGCCACCCCCGCCAGGAACCCGCCCCCGCCGTCCGCCCGCGCCACCGCCTCGACCTGCACCGCCGCCCCGTCCGGCAGCCGCGACACGCAGGCGATCGCCGGCACCGGCCCGCCAGCGGGCAGGACCGCCGCCAGCGCCCGCCGCACGCCGCCCGCCGGCACCCCGTCCACCAATGCCTCAGGCAGCGCCGACGGCGTCGCGCCCGTCGCCGCCGGCGCCACCGCCGCCACCCGCAGCCGCACCAGCGAGCCGAGCCCCTGCCCCTCCGCCTCCAGCATCCCCCGGATCGCGCGCACGCAGCCGCCGACCCCGTCCGCAATCCCCTCGCCCGGCCCCGACGCCACCGGCGGCAGGAACAGCAGCCCCCCCGCCCGCATCACCCCCGGCGCCCCTTTCGCCCCACCCGGCACCCCGATCACCAGCCGCATGTCGCGCCCCGCCCCGATCGCCTCGCACGCGCGCACCTCGCCAACGGCCGAAATGATCCCCGTGAACATTAGCCAGCCCCTTTCCCGCCCGGCATGACCCCGTCCGGCACCGCCCCGCCCGCTCCCGCGACCGCCACCAGCTCGGTCAGCACGTCGACCCCCACGAACCGGCTCGCCGCCGGAACGAAGCGCGCCATCCCCGCGATCCGCTCCAGCCCCATCGCCGCCACCGCCGCCACCCCGTCCCCGCCGACCACCCCCGGCGCATGGAACCACGCCACCCTGTCCACCAGCCCCGCCCGCAGCAGCCCCGCCGCCAGCCGCCCCCCGCCCTCGACCAGCACCCGCGTCAGCCCCATCCCCCCCAGCGCCCGCAGCCCCGCCGCCAGATCCACCCGCCCCGCAACCTCGTCGCCCGGCCCGTCCCCATCCGCCGCCCCATCCACCCCCGCGCCGCCCGCGTCCGCCACCGCAACCAGGACCACCCCCGCCGCCCGCAGCGCCGCCGCCCGCGTCGCCAAACCCTCGCCGTCCCTGCCCACGCCGCCATCCGCCCGCGCCCGGTGCAGCACCCACGTCGGGCTCTCCCCCGCCGTCGCCACCAGCCGCGCCCCCGCCGGCGTGCGCAGCGCGCTGTCCGCCACCACCCGCACCACCGCCCTCGCCCGCGCCCCCTCAAGCCGGCACGTCAGCGCCGGATCATCCGCCAGCACCGTCCCCACCCCGCACATCACCGCGTCGTGCGACGCCCGCAGCGCATGCCCCGCGCGCCTGGCCTCCGCCCCGGTGATCCACCGGCTGTCCCCGGCGCGCGTGGCGATCCGCCCGTCCAGGCTGCTCGCCAGCTTCAGCGTCACCACCGGCCGCCCCCGCTCCACCCGGGACAAAAACCCCGCCGCCACCGCCCGCGCCTCGCCGGCCAGGACGCCGGAAACAACCTCCACCCCTGCCGCCCGCAGCCGCGCCACCCCCCGCCCGCTGACCCTGGCGTCCGGGTCACCGCACCCCACCACCACCCGCGCGACCCCCGCCGCCACCAGCGCGTCCGCGCACGGCGGCGTCACCCCGAAGTGGCTGCACGGCTCCAGCGTCACATACGCGCACCCCGCGCGCGCCGCCCCGCCCGCGGCCGCCAGCGCCAGCGCCTCCGCATGCGGCCGCCCGCCCTCGCCCGTCACCCCTCGCCCGACGACCCGCCCGTCCGCGCCCACGACCACGCACCCCACCGACGGGTTCGGCCAGGTCACGCCCAGCCCGCGCCGCGCCAGCGCCAGCGCCGCGCGCATCAGGGCCACATCGTCCATGGTCAGGCTATGTGGGGGGCGCGAGCGAGCCCAGGAAGGCCTCGAAGTCCCGGGCCTCGCGGAAGTCGCGATACACGCTGGCGAAGCGGACATACGCCACCGCGTCCACCTCCTTGAGCGTGTCCATCACGTGCTCGCCGATCTTGCTGGAGGGTATGTCGACCTCGCCCGACGCCTCGAGCTGGCGCACGATCCCGTTCACCACCCGCTCGATCCGCTCCTCCTGCACCGGCCGCTTGCGCAGCGCGATGCTGATCGAGCGCAGCAGCTTGTCGCGGTCGAACGGCACCCGCCGCCCGTCCGACTTCACCACCGTCAGCTCGCGAAGCTGGACCCGCTCGATCGTCGTGAACCGCTGCCCGCAACTGGGACACGACCGTCGGCGGCGGATCGCGATGCTGTCCTCGGTGGGGCGGCTGTCCTTCACCTGGGTGTCGTCGTGGCCGCAGAACGGACAGCGCATCAGAAGACAAGGCCAGGGCTCTGCCCTGGACCCGCCAGGGGCAGCGCCCCTGGACCGGCGCACATAAGCCCCGGGAGCGCCGGGGTCTGGGGGGCGGCCTCGCCCCCCAGCCTTGCCTTCACCGACCCTGGTAGATCGGGAACCGCGCGCACAGCTCGAGCACCCGGTCGCCGACCAGCTTCTCGACCCGCGCGTTGTCCCCCTCGTTCGCCTGCGCGAACCCTTCCAGCACCTCGTTGATCATCTCGCCCACCTGGCGGAACTCCGCCGTCCCGAAGCCCCGCGTCGTCCCCGCCGGCGTCCCCAGCCGGATGCCAGAGGTGATCGCCGGCTTCTCCGGGTCGAACGGGATGGCGTTCTTGTTCGCCGTCATGTGCGCCCGCTCCAGCGTCGCCTCCGCCACCTTCCCCGTGACCTTCTTCGGCCGCAGGTCCACCAGAACCATGTGGCTGTCCGTCCCGCCCGTCACGATGTCGAGCCCCGCCGCCACCAGCGTCTCGCCCAGCGCCCGCGCATTGTCCTGCACCGAGCGCTGATACGCCCGGAACTCCGGCCGCAGCGCCTCGCCGAACGCCACCGCCTTGCCCGCGATGACATGCATCAGCGGCCCGCCCTGGATGCCCGGGAACACCGCAGAGTTGAACTTCTTGCCCAGCTCCGGGTCGTTGGACAGGATGATCCCGCCCCGCGGCCCGCGCAGCGTCTTGTGCGTCGTGCTCGTGCAGACATGCGCGTGCGGCAGCGGGCTCGGGTACAGCCCCGCCGCCACCAGCCCCGCGAAATGCGCCATGTCGACCAGGAAATGCGCGCCCACCTCGTCCGCGACCTTGCGGATGCGCTCGAAGTCGATGAACCGAGGATACGCCGACCCGCCCGCGATGATCAGCCTCGGCTTGTGCTCGCGCGCCAGCGCCTCAAGCTGCTCGTAGTCCAGCAGCCCGTCCTCGCGCCGCACGCCGTACTGAACCGCGTTGAACCACTTGCCCGACATGTTGGGCGCAGCGCCATGCGACAGATGCCCGCCCGCCGCCAGGCTCATCCCCAGGATGGTGTCGCCCGGCTTGACCAGCGCCAGGAACACCGCCGAGTTCGCCTGCGCGCCGGAATGCGGCTGCACGTTGGCATACTGGCACTCGAACAGCTGCTTGATCCGGTCGATCGCCAGCTGCTCGACCTTGTCCACCTCGACGCAGCCGCCATAGTAGCGCTTGCCTGGCAGCCCCTCGGCATACTTGTTGGTCAGCACGCTGCCCTGCGCCTCCAGCACCGCCGCCGAGCAGATGTTCTCGCTCGCGATCAGCTCGATGCCGTCCTGCTGGCGCACCAGCTCGGCCGCGATGATCTCGGCCACCACCGGATCGGTGTCGGCAAGCCGCCCCTCGAAGAAGCGGTGCAGCGAGCCCGTCGCACTCTGTTCGTTCATGGCGTTGTTCCCCTGCCCTGTTGCCGAGACGGCGCATCACACGCCCGGAGGCTTGTCGACCCGCAGCCACGCGACCGCGCGGCGCTTGCCCCCGCTGTAAAGGGTTTTCGCCCCGGCGGGAAACACTTAGCGCAACGTCCCGCCAGTATCGCACGACGGCCGGCGGACACGACGCCGTGCCCGCCCCCGCGCGACCCTCAGCCGCCGTAGGTGGCGGCCACGTCGCTGATCTGGATCGTGGCCTCGGCGTCCGTGAAGTTCGGGATGTCGCCCAGAACCTTGGCGCCGCTCTGCGCCACCGCCGCCTCGAACGCGTCCGCGGACTCGAAGTCCAGGTTCACCACGACCTGGAACACCGGCTCCCCGCCCCCCGGCGCCCGCACGCCCTTGAGCACCTGGTAGCCGCGCAGCCCCACGGGGCTCCACGTCTCCGCCACCATCGTCATGTGCTTCGTCAGGTAGTACTCCATGTCGAACCTGGAGCCCGGCGCCGCCGGATACATCACGCTCACGATCGCCACCGCCATCCCCCATGCCTGCTGCGCGCCGAGCATCGGACGGACCGCCCCCGCCGGCAAGCCGCACCCCGCCGCCCCGCGCGCCAGGCCCCAATGAAGCGCCGGTCCAGGGCGGCTCGCCCTGGCGGGTCCAGGGCAGAGCCCTGGCCTTGCTCCTCCCTACGCCCGCCCCCCCAGCGCCGCCACCGCCTGCCCCACCAGCGCCTCCAGGATCGCCGCCACCGGCAGCTCCTCCGTCACCATCCCCACCGACTGCCCCATCATCACCGACCCCCCCTCGACATCCCCCTCGACCACCGCCCGACGCAGCGCCCCCGCCCAGAAATGCTCGATCTCCAGCTGCGCCGCCTGCTTGCCCAGCTCGCCCGCCCTGAACCGCGCCCCCACCTCGCGCTGGTGCGCCATGAACCGACGCACCCCCTCGTTCGCCAGCCCGCGCACCGGGATCACCGGGAAGTCCTCGTCGAGCTGCACCGACGCCAGCGCATCGCGCGCATTCGCCCGCACGAACGCCCGCTTGAACGCCGGATGCGCGACACTCTCCACCGACGCCGCGAACAGCGTCCCCAGCTGCGCCCCCGCCGCCCCCATCTCCAGATACCCCAGCATCGCCTCCCCCCGCCCGATCCCCCCCGCCACGAACACCGGAACCTCGCGCACGTGCGGCAGGATCTCCTGCGCCAGAACCCCCAGCGACACCGGCCCGATGTGCCCCCCCGCCTCCGACCCCTCGATCACCAGCGCGTCCGCCCCCGACCGCACCAGCCGACGCGCCAGCACCAGCGCCGGGGCAAAACACACCAGCCGCGCCCCCCCGTCCTTCACCGCCCGCACCGCCGCCCCCGACGGCACGCCCCCCGCCAGCACGACATGCCCCACCCCCGCCGCCAGGCACACCCGCACCAGGTCGTCGAGCTGCGGGTGCATCGTGATCAGGTTCACCCCGAACGGCCGCGACGTGAGCGCCTGCGTCCCCGCGATCTCGCTCTCCAGCAGCGCCGGCCCCATCGACCCGCACGCCAGAACCCCGAACCCCCCCGCGTTCGAGATCGCCGACACCAGGTGCCGCTCGCTCACCCAGCTCATCGCCCCGCCCATCACGGCATAGCGCGTCCCCAGGAACGCCGCCCCGCGCGCCCACAGCCGCGCCAGCCCCGCACGCGCCGCCGCCGCCGCCCCGCCGCCCGCCGCGCCGCCCCCCCGGTCGAGCGTCACGCCCGCCCCGCGCGGCACGGCCTCACGCCGCGTCCAGCCCGTACGCCGTGTGCAGCGCCCGCACCGCCAGCTCCGTGTACTCCAGCCCCACCAGCACGCTCACCTTGATCTCGCTCGTCGAGATCACCTGGATGTTGATCCCCTTCTCCGCCAGCGTCCTAAACATCGTGTTCGCCACCCCCGCGTGGCTGCGCATGCCCACCCCCACCACGCTGATCTTCGCCACCTCCGGGTCCGCCAGCAGCGCCCCGTAGCCGATCGCGCCGCGCGCCCCCTCCAGGATCGCCCGAACCCGCGCCAGGTCGCTCCTCGGCACCGTGAACGTCATGTCCGTCGTCCCGTCCGCCGACACGTTCTGCACGATCATGTCCACGTTCACGCTGCCCTCCGACAGCGGCCCGAACACCGACGTCGCCACCCCCGGCCGGTCCGGCACCGCCTTCACCGTGATCTTCGCCTCGTCGCGCGAATACGCGATCCCCGACACGATCGCCTTCTCCATGATCTCGTCCTCCCCCACCACCAGCGTCCCCTGGATCTCGCGCGCATCGTCGAGGTCCCCGAACGAGGACAGCACCTGCACCCGAACCCGCGCCTTCATCGCCAGCTCGACCGAGCGCGTCTGCAGGACCTTCGCCCCCACCGACGCCAGCTCCAGCATCTCCTCGTACGCGATCCTGTCCAGCCGCCGCGCCCGCGCCACGATCCGCGGGTCCGTCGTATAGACCCCGTCGACATCCGTGTAGATGTCGCACCGGTCCGCCCCCACCGCCGCTGCCAGCGCCACCGCCGACGTGTCCGACCCCCCCCGCCCCAGCGTCGTCACCCGCAGGTCCGGCCCGATCCCCTGGAACCCCGCCACCACCGGCACCTGCCCCGCCACCATCCGCGCAACCAAGGCCGCCCCGTCGATCCCCTCGATCCGCGCGTGCCCGTGCGCCCCGTCCGTGCGCAGCGGCACCTGCCACCCCGCCCACGACCGCGCCTCCACCCCCAGCGCCTGCAGCGCGATCGCCAGCAGCCCGCTCGTCACCTGCTCGCCCGTCGCCACCACCGCGTCATACTCGCGCGCATCGTGCAGAACCCCCAGCGCCTGGCACCACCCGACCAGCTGGTTCGTCACCCCCGACATCGCCGACACCACCACCGCGACCTCGTGCCCCGCCGCAACCGCCCGCGCCACCCGCGCCGCCACCGCCCGGATGCGGTCGAGATCGGCCACCGACGTGCCCCCGAACTTCATCACCAGCCGCGCCATCGCCCACACCCCGTCCCGCCCGCGCGTCCCTGTAGCGGGGGGATCTTGCGCGGACAACCTGCGCCTGCGAAGGAAGCCAGCAAGGCCAGGGCTCTGCCCTGGACCCGCCAGGGCGAGCCGCCCTGGACTGGCACTCAGTAGTTAGTATATAAAACCAAGCATTACAAAAGTTCTTGGAGCTTCATTGACATAGCAGTGTCAAAACAAGTTGTGTCTATTTCACCATCAGGTTTTGGTCCATTGTAATGAATTATTATACCACCTACAGTTCTCACAACAGGTCTATTTTTTGCATCATAGAACACAATTCTTATTGCCCACACAAAATTAGTTTTTTCTCCCGATTTCGTTAGCATTGTAGAGTCAAAATAGATTGGACTTTGCCAATATATATCTGCGCGGTCACCGGGCTTTATGTATAAATTGCCAATGTCGAGCTTTGTAGTATCTGGGTTGTACCTAAAACTTGAGCCATTCATAGCCATCGAGTTGACAACACTTTTGAGCTTCGGCGTTTTCTCCATTACCGAAGAATTTAAAATAATATTTGATAAGTTGACACTTGGCTGTGGTAACTTTTTTAAGACTGCGATCATACTTTTTACTAGTGCAGCTTTATTTCCGCTATTAAGCAGATTCATTTTACCAACGATTGTTCCAGATACTGACCCGTCACTTTCAACAGCAAGATTTTTTATACCATCTATATCGAATTCTACCGCAAGTTGAACGCTCCTAAAGACAAAATTTTGATAATAAGTGGCGTAGCTTACCGCGAAAGCGCTAGCACTTATAATAAAAGCAAATGTAGATATAATAATTGTGATTGTTGTCTTCTCAATTCCTAACATGTAGAATATTCCTAGATTATATGATGCTTTATAAAAGTTGTTGTTTTCTAAAAGCTCTTTGATGATTGATAAAGGCTATATAAAGCGGCATAAAAATGACGCTTGGATATCCCGGCGCAGACAGCTTTTTATCCTCCACCCCCGCGCTCAGCCTCCGCTTGTTCGGCTCCTTCGGCAGCGTATCCCCGCGCCAGTCCGCCAGCACGATCTGCCCCGCCCGCAGCGACAGCCCGCCCGCCTCACTCGCCATCGCCGCGCGGCGTCCCCCACCCCTCGTAGAACGCCCGCCTCTCCGCCGACGCCGCGACATGCCGCCCGACCTCGGCACTCGCCTCGCGGATGCGCGCCTTGCGCGCGTCCCGCGCCGCCGCCGTCGCCAGCTCCCGCACCAGCGTCGACAGCCCGACGCCGCGCGCCTTCGCCTGCGCCTCCAGCTCGTCGCGAACGTCGTCGTCAAGCCGGATCGAGATCGGCACGCCCATCGCTACCCCGCTGCCTGCCCCGCAACGCTACGACCCTGCCGTCGCCTGTCGCAACCCGTGCGGACGCCTCCTCCGGCAGCCCCTCCCCGCCTACCCTCGCCCGTCGATCCGCGCCTCGGCCGCCGCGAGCCGCGCCTCCAAGGCGTCAAGCCGCGAGCCGAGTGCGATCTCCGCCAGGGCCTCGCCCGCACGCGCCTGCACCGCATAGGAAACCGCGACCCCAAGATCGCCCAGCCGACGGCTATGCTCGGCCTGGGTCGCCCGCACCTCCGCGAAAGCGGCAACAGTCTCGGCGCGGAACGCCTGCACCTCCGCGAACGCGGCGAGCGTCTCCGCGCGAAACACCGCCGCCTCGGCGCGGGACTCCGCCGCCTCGGCGCGCATTTCGCGCAGGATCGGCAGGATCAGGTCGGTCGGTTCGTCGGCCATCGGTTCCTCCGTCGCATCCAGGGCGCAAGCGCCGCCAGCAGAAAAAGACTAACCCCACAAACCGGAACCCGCATCCCCCGCCGCAACGCACGCAAACCGTGCACCCCCGGACGCCCTCAGCCTTGCGCCAGCGCCCACCGCCGCCGGGCCTCCGCCGCGATCCCCGCCTCCATCTCCTCCACCGACCTCGCCCTCTCCACCGGCCCGAGGCACCCAAACACGTCCTCCGCCCGCGTCGCCGCGAACACCACCCCCGTCGGCGTCGGCAGCACCCCCTCCGCCGTCACCTCACCCGCCAGCCGTGTCCCCGCGCCCCACCCCATCCGCTCGCAAACCGCCTCCGGCAGGACCACCCGCCCCTCCGCCGACACCGTCGTGGTCATCCCGCTCCCAGCCATCCCGGCCCCCTGTTAGGACGCCTGCAGAATAGCCCTCCCGCCTCCGCCAGATGCAACCTCGCTTCGACACGCTCCCCTCAGGTCAGCCGTTGCTCCCGGCCCCCCACCCGGACGTATACCCGGACACGCCAAAGCGGAGCCCGCGATGACCCCGACCCGGCAGAAAGCCCTCCAAACCTACCGCACCCGCCAGACCCGGCGCGGCATCGCCCGCTTCGAGGTCCAGGCCCCGGAGTCCGACCGCGCCCTCCTCCGCGCCCTCGCCCGCCGCCTCGCCGACGGCGGCCCCGACGCGGCGCAGACCAGGGCCACACTTGAACGCCTCATCACCCCCGCACCTCCGCCCACCGGCGGCATCCTCGCCGCCCTCCGCCGCTCCCCCCTGGTCGGCGCCGACCTCGACCTTCGCCGCCCCCGCGAGGAAGGCCGCTACCCCGTCCTGTGACCCGCTGCCTGCTCGACACCAGCATCATCAGCAACGCCCCCCGCCTTGACCCCCCCGCCCCACGGTGCCGTCCTGCCGCCCCGCGCCTGCCCCCCGGCCGTCGCCCCGGAGCCCCGCCCCATGATCAGGTTCTACTTCCACCCCTCCCCCAACCCCATGAAGGTCGCCCTCTTCCTGGAGGAAGCCGGCCTCCCCTACGAGCTCGTCCCCGTCGACACCCGCCGCGGCGAGCAGTTCGACCCGGCCTTCCTCGCCATCAACCCCAACGCCAAGACTCCCGCGCTCACCGACGGCGACGCCACCCTGTTCGACAGCACCGCCATCCTGCTCCACCTCGCCACCACCTCCGGCCGCTTCCTCGGCGACGACGCCCCCGCCCCCCGCGCCCGGCTCCTGTCCTGGCTGATGTTCGTCGCCACCGGCATCGGCCCCTACTCCGGCCAGTGCGTCCACTTCCGCCACTTCGCCCCGGACCCCAAGGACTACGCCGTCAACCGCTACACCTTCGAGGCCGAGCGCCACTGGTCCATCCTCGACGCCCGCCTGGCCCGGGGCCGCTACATCCTCGGCGACACCTACACCATCGCCGACATGGCCGCCTGGGGCTGGGCCCGCGCGGTCCCCTTCGTCCTCGGCGAGGACGCCTGGACCCGCCTCCCCAACGTCCGCCGCCACCTCGACGACATCACCGCCCGCCCCGCCGCCACCCGCGCCCTAGCCCTCGCCACCCGCCACGCCTTCAAGACCGAGATGGACGACGAGGCCCGCGCCTTCATGTTCCCCCAGAACCGCCGCCTCGCCTCCTGACCCCCGCCGCCCGCGCCACCGCCACCCCTCCCCCGCCGGAACACACTAACCGCCGCCGCCCAGGACTTCGCTTCCACCTCCCGGCCCATGCCCCGCCCCGCCATGCTTCCCCTGGTCTTCCGCCGCCCAACTACCCCGCTCCGAATACCACTGCCTCGACTTCACCTCTCAACCCTTGCCCACGCCTCTTGACGCCCTCTCGCGCCACCGCCCCTGCCCAATGGTTGTGCACAACCCTGCCCCCGCCCGCCCCACGCCGTCCCGCCCCGCAGGACACCGCCCGCCCCGACCCCCCGATCCGTGTCGCCCCCCGTGACA
>CAXSFU010000028.1:0-41604 GCA_964236695.1 uncultured Acetobacteraceae bacterium
GTTCCAAGGGCCCTGCCCTTGGCGGGGTCCAGGGGCAGAGCTCCTGGCCTTCCTTTCTGGACTTCAAGCCGAGTCACTGCCCCGCGCCGCGCGCCGCCTTGCCGCCGGCCGCGCGCGGCGCAACATGCGCTCCGGCGGGCAGGAGGCGGGCGGCATGCGGCGCAACACGGTGGGACTGGTCTGGGCGGCGGGGCTGCTGCTGGCGGCGGGGCTGTACCTCGCCGGCCCGGACAGGTTCGGCACCGTCGTCGCCGAGGACCTCGCCTGGGCCGCGGCCCAGGCGCAGGGCGCGTTCTACCTGCTCGGCGCGCAGGCCTTCGACGCGGCGCGGGCGCTGGCGATCGGCGTGTTCGCGGTGTTCGTGGCACTGTGCCTGCTCGCCGTGGGGCGCGGCCTGCGGGCGCGCGGCGCGCTGCTCGCGGTCGGCGCCGTGTATCTGTTCCTGCTGCTCGGGCCGGACAGCGGCGATCCGATCCTGCCGGACCGCTGGCTGGCCGCGCTGCTGGTGGCGGCCGTCGGCGCGCTGGTGATGACACGCCGCCTCATGCTGCCGAGAGGCAGCGCGGAAATCGCCTGACCCGCAAGGCCGAAACCCCGCCCTCGGAGCCCGCACCCAGTTGGGCCGGTCCAGGGCGGCTCGCCCTGGCGGGTCTGGGCAGAGCCCAGCCTTGCTTCCCTTTTGAGCCGCCCCCTCACTTCAGCGGGTCGTGTCCCCAGTTCATCAGCGACCTGCGCCAGCGCGAGTCGCTGACGTCGCCCTGCGGCCGCTGGGCGGTGTGGCGGTGCACGTAGCCGGTGACCTTGCGCATCACGTCGTACTCTGCGTCGCCGTAGCGGTCCTGGTGCATCTCGTGCAGGGCGAGGATCTCGTGGCCCATGTGGTGCCCCACCGCCTCCTCGCCCCCCGGGCCGCCCACCCGCTCGCCCCCCTTCGTCATGCCCACGGAGCGGCTCTCCTCCGTGTCGAGCCACCGCCGCAGCGCCGCAGGCGTCATGTTGACCGCCTCGCGAAACGCGGCCCGCACCTCGGCCTTGTCGTCGTCGTCCAGAGTCCGCCCCGTCATCGCTCCCGCTCCCCCTACCGCCGGTCCACCCGCACCGCTCTCAACGCGCCCGGCCGCAGTTGGCTGCACGGCGTGCTGCCGGCTCGACACCTCAGGAAGGCAGGCAAGAATCTTCTTTTTCTGAAGAAAAAGAAGCAAAAAGACTTTGCTCGCTGGATTCCGGGCGCGCGGGCGGCTCCGAAGCCCTATGGACAAAAGTTCTTTGGTTCTTTCTTTCAAGAAAGAACACGCTTCCTTCCTGCCTTCGCAGGCCCCCAGGCCTGGCGGCCCGCGGGCATCCCCCGCGAGCCGCCGCGCCGCACCCGGCCGCCGTCACTCCGCGACGAGCGCCACCTTTCCGTTCGGAACCCGGAACGTCGCCAGCTCCTGCAGCGTGCCGCCAGGCTGCTTCACCGTGCTCGCCACCCGGAAGTCGCAGCGCAGCGCGTCCGGCGTGATGGTCAGCACCGCGTAGCCCCAGGTGCTGCCGTTCCAGAACGTCATGTGCGGGTTCTGCGACAGCACGAGCTTGCCGAAGCTGTCCACCGGCAGCCCCGTCGCCGCCATCTTGTGCACCGCGCCGGGCGCGGACAGCGGCACCGGCCTGTCCACCCCGGCGTCGAGGTAGTTGCCCGAGCTGATGGCGCCCACCATCAGCTCGACCCCCATCGGCGCCTCCGCCGCGTCGTCGAAATCCGTCTTCAGGTAGGACGCGAGATACAGGTGCGCGTCGCCCGACAGCACCACGAAGTTGCGCACCCCTGCGTCGCGGATCGCGCCCAGGATCTCGGCGCGCTCCGCCGGGTAGCCGTCCCACTGATCGAGGTCGAAGAACTCGCGCGTCTGGGCGTTGAGCAGGTACTGGCACAGCATGACCTCGTTCGCCCACAGCTTCCACGTCGCGGGCGAGCGCGTCACCGTCTCCACGAACCACACCTTCTGCGCGAGCCCCAGCATGGTGCGCGCCGGATCGGTCCGCTCCGCGCAGCCGGTGGTCTCGTAGCGCTGCCCCTCGATGTCGCCGCACGGCGGCCCGTCGCGATACAGACGCTCGTCCGTCACCACCAGGTCCATCAGCGTGCCGAAGCGGACGCGGCGGTACACCCTGATCGAGGTCTCCCAGCCCTGCGACGGGTCGAACGCCACGTCGGCCAGCCCGTGCTCGCTCCACGCCTGGTTCGCCTGCTGGCGCAAGCGCGGCTGCGGCGTCGTCGCTGTCAGCGGCGGCGTGTTGGTGTCCTCGTGGAAGTCCTGGTGGCAGTCGTTGTAGAACTCGTGGTCGTCCCAGAGCTGGATCATCGCGAACCGCTCGTGCATCGCCTGGATGTCCGGGTCCGCGCGATACACCTGGTACAGGTGCCGGTAGTCCGCGAGGTCCTGCGGGTACGCCCGCCCTGACGGGTAGGCCGGCAGCACACGCACCGGCCCGTTGTCCGGCCCGCCCACGCCGTCGTCGCGATACTCGTAGATGTAGTCGCCGAGGTGGACCACGACGTCCACCTCCTCGTTCTCCGCGAGCAGCCGATACGCCGTGAACAGCCCGTTGCTGTAGTCCTGGCACACCACGTAGGCGACGCGCAGCCGGCGGATGTCGTCGTGCGGTCCCGGCAGGGTGCGGAACCGCCCGACCCGGCTCGCCACCCCGTCATGCACGAAGCGGAAGAAGTACACCGTGAACGGATCGAGGGCCGGGTGCGCCACCGGCAGCTTCACCGTGTTGTCGCGCCCCGCCAGCACCGGCGCGATCCCCTCCAGCACCAGGCTGCGCGCGGAGAACGAGGCGTCGCCCGCCACCTGCCAGCCCACCACCCCGCCCAGCGCGCCGGTGACCACCGACGGATCGACCCGCGTCCACAGCACCACGCCGTGCGGGTTCGGGTCGCCCGACGCCACGCTCTGCGGATAGGTCTGCGCCTGCAGCGCCGCGGTGCGCGCCGCGTCGATCGCGAACAGCGCGTCCGGCCGGCCCCCGAGCCCGCCCGCCGCAGGATCGCGCACGAACGGCACCGGCTGCGCATACGTTGCCGCCTGCGCGGCCCCCGGCAGCAGCCCGCCCGCCGCCCAGCCGACCGCCGCCCTGATGAACCCGCGCCGTTCCATGCCCGCCTCCCGGAATGAGGCCGATGCTGTAACGCAACGCTGCATACTCCGGCGTGAAGCTTCGAAGGCGCGCCAGGCAAGCAAGGTTGAGGCTCTGCCTCAAACTCCGCCAAAGGCAAGCCTTTGGAATCCACTACTTAAGTATAGGGTTTCCAAAGGGCTCGGCCCTTTGGCGGGGTCCAGGGGCAGAGCCCCTGGCCTTGCTTCTCAGCCCCCGCCCCGCACCTCCGGCCACCCGATGCTCGGCCCGTGCCCGCGGAAGTTGCGCAGCCACCACGCCCAGTCCTGCGGCACCAGCGAGAACGGGTCCTCGTGCGCCAGCTCGCGCGCCGCCCACAGCGGCCAGTGCGGGTTGGCCAGCGCCGGCCGCCCCAGCATCACCACGTCGACCAGCTCCTCGCGCACCGCCCGGTCCGCGTTGCGCGGCACGCCGAGGTTCCAGCTCGTCGCCACCGGGATGCCCACCTCCGTGCGCACCCGGTGCGCGCGCTCCAGCATGAACCCCACCTCGTTCAGCGGCGGGTCGACCATGGCGTCCGTGTTGAAGCCGAGCGACAGGTCGGCGAGATCGAGCCCGTGCTCCTTCATCATCCCGATCGCCTCCACGGCGTCGTCGAACTGCGTGCCTTCCGGGTTCAGGTCGTCCGACCCCAGCCGCATGGTGAGCGGATACCTCTCCGGCCACACCGCCCGCACCGCGTCCAGCGCCTCCAGGTGGAACCGCGCCCGGTTCGCGACGCTGCCGCCATACTCGTCGTCGCGCCGGTTCGCCAGCGGCGAGAAGAAGCTCGCCCCCAGGTAGCCATGCGCATAGTGCATCTCCAGCCACTTGTAGCCCGCGTCGAGCGCACGCCGCGCCGCCTCCGCGTACGACCGGTGCAGCCCCTTGATCTCCGCCACGCTCAGCGCCTGCACCGGATAGACGTGCCCGCCGCCGCCGTAAGGGATCGCCGACGGCGCCACGCAGGTCCAGCCGTCCGGATGGTCCGGCGGCAGTTGCCGCCAGGTGCCCTCCGAATTGGTGCCCCGGTGCGGCGGCAGCTCGCTGCCCTTGCGCCCGGTGTGGCCGAGCTGGATCGCCGGCACCGCCCCCATCCGCTCGATGATCGCACACACCCGCGCATGGCCCTCGACCTGCGCGTCGTCCCAGATGCCGGCGCACGACACCGTGGTCCGCCCGTCCGGCGTGATCGCCATCTGCTCGCCGAACACCAGGGCGAAGCCCCCCGCCGCCCGCGCGCCGAGATAGCTCACGTGGTAGTCGTCGAGCTTGCCGTCGACCGAGTTGTACATCGTCATCGGCGACATCGCCGTGCGGTTGCGAAGCGTGACGCCCTTGAGCGTGTAGGGGCTGAACAGGTCAGGCACGGCAGCCTCCGGCCAATGGTTGGACCGCCCGCCGCGCAAGATGCGTGCCACGGAGAAGCAAGGCCGGACCCTCTGGCAGCGACACTCCGAACCCGATCTTCCCTAGGTCGAGGGTTCCAAGGGCTCGCCCTTGGCGGAGCTTGAGGCAGAGCCTCAACCTTCCTTGCCGCCTTCACTCCCCCAGAAACGTCGCCAGCTCCGCGTTCACCCGCTCCGGCTCCTCGATGTGCAGCCAGTGCGTCGCCCCCGCCACCACGCTCAGCCGCCCGTCGTCGCACAGCGCCAGCCCCGCCTGCGCGACGTGGCGCTCCAGGAACCGGTCGTGCTCGCCCCACATCACCAGCGTGCGCGCCGCCACCCGCCCGACCCCGCCGGCGGGCATCAGCCGCAGCGCCCGGTAGTAGTTCAGCATCCCCGTGAGCGACCCCGGCCGCGCCCACGCCTCGGCGTAGCGGTCGAGGTCCCCCGGCGCGAAGGTGTCCGGCCGCGCGCTCGCCCGCATCATCGTGCGCAGCCCCGCGAACCCGCGCGCGCCCAGCACCGCCTCAGGCACCCTCGGCAACTGGAAGAACGCGACGTAGGTGGAGCGCAGCGCCTGCGTCGGGTGCCGCCGCGCCTGGCGTGCCCACACGTCGGGATGCGGCGCGTCCATCACCACCAGCCGTTCCAGCCGCCCCGGATGCAGCGCCCCCACCGCCCAGGCGACGATCCCGCCCCAGTCGTGCCCCACCAGCCGGAACCGCCCGCCGCCGAAGCCGTCCGCCAGCGCCACCACGTCGGCCGCCAGCGTCTCGATCCGGTAGTCCGCCACCGCCTGCGATACGTCGCTCAGCCCGAAGCCGCGCAGGTCCGGCACCACCACGTGGTACCCCGCCTGCGCCAGCGGCGTGATCTGGTGACGCCACGCCCACCAGAACTCCGGGAACCCGTGCAGCAGCACCAGCAGCGGCCCGTCCGCCGGCCCCGCCTCCACCACGTGCAGCGTCACGCCGCCCACCCGCCGCCGACCCTGCGTCCACCCCGCGTCCATGCCCCCGCCCCCTGCCTGCCAGGACCCCAAGCGGCCGGACCCCGCGGGCGTTGCCCGCACGCCTGCGTGCGCGCAACACCCGCCTCGGTTCGAGAAAGGCCAGGGCTCTGCCCTGGACCCGCCAGGGGCGAGCCGCCCCTGGACCCGGCCTCACTTCAGCAAGGGATTCCAAGGGCCCTGCCTTTGGCGGGGTCCAGGGGCAGAGCCCCTGGCCTTCCTTTGCGGATTTCGGACCGGGATACCGTCCGCGCTTGCCCAAAGCCCCGCGCGTCCTGCACACCCTCGGTGCCACGACCCCGCCGCCACGGGGCCGCCGCAGGAGCCCCCCATGCCCCCGCAATCCCCGCCCGAGCACCCCGACGCAGGCGCCGCCGCCCGACTGCGCCGCCACGCCGCGATCCTCGCCGAGTTCAGCGACATGGCCGGCGAAAGCAGCGACGCCGACCGCCTGCTCCAGCTCGCCACCGTCCAGGCCGGCCGCGGCCTCGCGGTCGCCCACGCCAAGGTGCTGCGCCACCGCCCCGAGCACGGCGACCTCCTGATCGTGGCGGGCATCGGCTGGGACCCCGGCGTCGTTGGCCGCACCGCACTCGGCACCGACATCGGCTCCACCCCCGGCCAGGCGTTCCAGACCGGCCAGCCCACGATGGTCGAGGACCTCGCCGCCGCCCCGGACACCCGCCACGTCCCGGTGCTGCGCGCCCACGGCATCGTCTCGGCGCTCAACGTCCCGCTCGCCGTGGACGGCGCGCCCTGGGGCGTGCTCGAGGTCGACAGCGCCACGCCCCGGCGCTTCGACGCCGACGAGATACGCTTCCTCCTCACCCTGGCGCGCATCCTCGGCCTGGCGCTGCACGCCCGCCCCGACGGCCGCGACACCGCCGCCGCCACCCGCGCGCTGCTCGACCAGCGCACCCGGCTGCTGGAGCTGCAGCACCGCGCCCGCAACGACTTCCAGCTCATCATGTCGCTGCTGATGCTGCAGAAGCGCCAGCAGCGCGACCCGGACGCCCGGCGCGGCCTGGTCCACGTCATGGACCGCATCGCCGCCATCGGCATGGCCCACGACCAGCTCACCGACGACGGCGCCCACGGCAGCGTCGAGCTGTCGGACTACCTCAGGGCCCTGTGCGGCAGCCTCGGCCAGCGACGCGAGGGCATCGCCGTGTCCGCCGAGCTGACGCCCGCCGCCATGCCCCACGAGCGCGCCGTCCCGCTCGGCCTCATCGTCAACGAGCTGGTCACCAACGCCCTCAAGCACGCCTTCCCCGACGGGCGCACCGGCACGGTCACCGTGAGCTTCCACGCCGACGCGGACGGCGAGGCCACGCTCGGCGTGCGCGACGACGGCGTCGGCATGGGCCCGCCCCGCCCGGGCAGCCTCGGCACCGAGCTGGTCCGCCGCCTCGTCGCGCAGTGCGGCGGCCGGATGCACCACGAGGCCCTGCACCCCGGAACCGCGATCACCGTCCGCTTCCCGCTGGTGACATGACGCGAGGCAGGCAGGTCGTCGGGACCCTGCCTCGAACTCCGCCAAGGCCTTGCCCCGCAGGCCGTCGCTCAGGGCAGCCGGGACGGGGCCGAACCGGGAATCTGCGCACACGGGCCGGACAAATGCCCAGAGCGTCCGGATCGCGGGATCGTCGATGCCGGCTGCCGGCGCTTTCCCCGCAACAGGTCTCCACCACGAGACCGGCGGAGGCCACGTCCGACGCGACGGCCGGCCTGACCGTATCGCGGTCCAGGCCCACGTTACGGCACCGCCGCCCGGAGACTGGCTCCGCAGCTTGCCGGCCCGATCGGAGACCAGCACGGCGGTTGGCACCCGCTGGCAGGCTTGCCTGGATGGCCTGGGCCCTGGCAGCGCGGCAATCCGGAACCTGTCGCGTCCGCCACCCCGGCGACCCGGGACGGGACCGGTCCCCCGACGCATACCCGGCGCCGGAGGCAGGCGGCGTCCCGGCCCGAAACCGGTCCGGCAAGGCCGGGCTCCGCCCGGGCCCACAGGAGGCCCTTGGAACCGAGACACTGCCGACCCGGCGGTCGCCGTCTCGCGGGCCTCGGACGGCGGCGGTGGTGCCGCGGAAGGTCTACTGGCCGGCCTGCTGCAGGGCCTCGCCAAGCTTCGCATGCTTGGTGTCGTACTGCTTCAGCTGCTCGACAAACGCCTTGACGGGCGCGTTGTCGGTAGCCTCGATCTCCTTCTGCTCGGTGGAAACGTCGTTCCCGTTGTCCCGGACCTCGTCGTTCACGAAGGCGGTGTCGAAGGCCTTGCCATGCAGGCTCTTGAGGTGGTCGTAGGACTGCTGCTTCTCGTCGGTCATCGTGGTCGGCAGATCGACCCCGTTCTGCCTGGCGAGCTGGTGCAGCTTCGAGTTCAGGCTCTTGTGGTCGGTGATCATCGTGCGCGCGTAGCTCTTGACGTCGCCGCGCATGGCGTTCGTCAGCGCGAGCCTGGCGGCGGCCAGTTCGTAGGTGGCGCCCTGCGCAGTGCTGACCAGGAAGTCCTGATCCGTGGACGACAGCGACGCCGCAGAGGCGGCGGGCGAGACGAGGCCGATGCCGCAGCACAGTGCAGCGCTCGTCGCCAGGATTCCAAGGCGAACACTCATGGGGAGACCTTTCAGGTCGTGGTGACGCCTGCGTCGGTGCTGGCTGCGCCCGGGTTAACCCGTCGGGCCCGATCGGGTTGCCGATCGGGCCCACTCGTGATGTCCGTGCCTGATGACGACGGAGAGGGCCATTCGACCCGGCTCCCGTCGTCTGTGCTCCAGGGACTGCGCAGCGGCCCGGGTTCGCCGGGCGGTCGCGGGCGGGCAGGGCGCAGGCGTGGCGACCCTGCGCGTCGAGGTGGCCTGATACCAACGGCCGATTGCCCTGACCGGTGGGGACAGGAAGGCCAGGGGCTCTGCCCCCCTGCCTGAAAGCGGGGACCCCGCCAAAGGCTAGCCTTTGGAATCCAATTTTTAGGTGAGGCCGGGTCCGGGCCAACTCCCTCCGGTGGCCTTTCCAACGATCCAGGCGGATCGTCGGAACCTTCGGCCACCTCCGCCTGGCGGGTCTGGGCGTAGCCTGCCGAAGGTTCCAATGGCCTGCTTGGGCCATTGGAGTGGCAGGCGGAGGGAGAGCCCAGCCTTGCTCGCCTCCACAGGTCAAGACTTTCGGCCGTCCGCCTCTCGCCCGCCCGCCGCCTGCCCGCTATCCTCGCCCCATGAGCGACAGCCGCCCCGACACCCACGCCCCCGGCCCCGATCCCACCGCGTATGACTTCCGCGCCGCTGAACCGCGTTGGCAGCGCGCCTGGGCGGAGCGCGCCTGCTTCGCCGTGCCCGACCATCCGCCCGAAGGCGCGCGGCCCTACTACGTCCTGGAGATGTTCCCCTACCCCAGTGGCAAGATCCACATGGGCCACGTGCGCAACTACACGCTCGGCGACGTGGTGGCCCGCTACAAGCGCGCCCGCGGCCACCTGGTGCTGCACCCGATGGGCTGGGACGCCTTCGGCCTGCCCGCGGAGAACGCGGCGCGCGAGCGCGGCGTCCACCCCGCCGAATGGACGTTTGCCAACATCGCCGCGATGCGCGCCGAGCTGCAGCGCATGGGCCTGTCCATCGACTGGTCGCGCGAGTTCGCCACCTGCGAGCCCCGCTACTACGGCCAGCAGCAGCGCCTGTTCCTGTCCCTGCTGCGCGCCGGCCTCGCCGAGCGCCGCGAAAGCTCCGTCAACTGGGACCCCGTGGACAACACCGTGCTCGCCAACGAGCAGGTGATCGACGGCCGCGGCTGGCGCTCCGGCGCCCCGGTCGAGCAGAAGCGCCTGTCGCAGTGGTTCCTGCGCATCACCGCCTTCGCCCCCGAGCTGCTCGCCGCCCTGGACACGCTGGACCGCTGGCCCGAGCGCGTGCGCACCATGCAGGCCCGCTGGATCGGCCGCAGCGAGGGCGCCCGCGTCCGCTTCCCCCTCGTGCCCGCGGCCGGCGCACCTGACGCCGCGAACACGGTGGCCGCCGGCACCGCCCCGACCGTGCCCAACACCGCGGCCCTGCTCGACGCCGCCGCCTTCCCGCCCGGCCCCGCCGACGACGCCGCGCCGCCGCCCAACACCGCGGCCCTGCTCGACCCCGCCGCCTTTGCCGACCCCGCCGCCACGCCATTGCCCGCGTCGATCGAGGTCTACACCACCCGCCCCGACACCCTGTTCGGCATGTCCTTCCTCGCGGTCGCCGCCGAGCACCCCGTCGCCGCCGCGGCCGCCGCCGCCAGCCCCGCGGTGGCCGCCTTCGTCGCGGAGTGCCGCTCCATGGGCACCAGCGAGGCCGTCATCGAACAGGCAGAGAAGCGCGGCGTCGACACCGGCCTGCGCGTCGCCCACCCCTTCCTCCCCGACCGGACCTTCCCGGTCTGGGTCGCCAACTTCGTGCTGATGGACTACGGCACCGGCGCCATCTTCGGCTGCCCCTGCGGCGACCAGCGCGACCTCGATTTTGCCCGCAAGTACGGGCTCGAAGTCCCCCAGGTCGTCCAGTCCGACGAAGCCCGCACGACTGAACAGGTTGAGGCTCGTTTACGTGATCGCGCCTATGACGGCCCTGGCACCCTCATCAACTCCGGCTTCCTCGACGGCCTGTCCACCGCCGACGGCAAGCGCGCGGCCATCGCCGCCCTGCAGGAGCAGGGCGCCGGCGAGGGCGTCACCAACTGGCGCCTGCGCGACTGGGGCGTCAGCCGCCAGCGCTACTGGGGCTGCCCGATCCCCGTCGTCCACTGCGCCGCCTGCGGCCCGGTCCCCGTCCCCGACGACCAGCTCCCCGTCGTCCTGCCCACCGACGTCACCTTCGACCGCCCCGGCAACCCGCTCGACCACCACCCCACCTGGAAGCACACCGCCTGCCCGTCCTGCGGCGCCCCCGCGCAGCGCGAAACCGACACCTTCGACACCTTCGTCGACAGCTCCTGGTACTTCGCCCGCTTCTGCGCGCCCCACGCGGAGCGCCCGCTCGATGCGGAGGCGATGGCCGCCTGGATGCCCGTCGACCAGTACATCGGCGGCATCGAGCACGCGATCCTGCACCTGCTGTATGCCCGCTTCTTCACCCGCGCCCTCGCCACGGCCTCGCCCGACCTGGCCCGCCTCGACGCGGCCGAACCGTTCGCCGGCCTGTTCACCCAGGGCATGGTCACCCACGAGAGCTTCCGCGGCGCCGACGGCCGCTGGCTCTACCCCGACGAGACGGAGACCACCGCCGGCGTCACCACCCACCGCGACACCGGCGAGCCGGTGACCGTCGGCCGCGTCGAGGCGATGAGCAAGTCCAGGCGCAACACCGTCGACCCCGGCGCCATCATCGCCCGCTTCGGCGCCGACACCGCGCGCTGGTTTATCCTGTCCGACAACCCGCCAGAGCGCGACATGCAGTGGACCGAGTCCGGCGTCGCCGGCGCCTGGCGCTTCGTCCAGCGCCTGCACCGCCTGTGCGACGCCAGCGCCGTCGGCGACACCGGCACGGCCCCGGCCCGCCCCGCCGCCGCCATTCCCGCCGCCACCGCCCTGCGCCAGGCCACCCACCGCACCATCGCCGCCGTCACCGCCTCGATGGAGGGCTTCACCTTCAACGTCGCCGTCGCCCGCTTCCACGAGCTGGCCGCCGCCATTGCCGATGCCGACCGCGTCCCGGCCGATGCCTCTCCCGGCGCCCCGCCCGACGCAAGCCTCTCCTGGGCCCGCCACGAAGCCCTGTCCATCCTCGCCCGGCTGGTCGCCCCCATGATGCCCCACCTCGCCGAGGAGCTGCACGCCCGCCTGCACGGCGCCGGCGCCCCCCTGGTCGCCGAGCTGCCCTGGCCCGAGCCCGACCCCGCCCTGCTCGTGGCCCACACCGTCACCATCGCCGTCCAGATCATGGGCAAGCTGCGCGCCACCATCGACGCCGCCCCCGACGCGCCCGCCGAGGACGTCCTCGCCGCCGCCGCCGCCGAGCCCAACGTCGCCCGCCTCCTCGACGGCAAACGCATCACCAAGCGCATCCACGTCCCCAACCGCATCGTCAACTTCGTGGTCGCCGGATGACCCGCCCCGCGCCAAAGGCAGCAGGCAAAGCCGAGGCTCCGCCAAAGGCAAACCTTTGGAATCCAATACCTAAGTACAGGGTTTCCAAAGGGCTCGGCCCTTTGGCGGGTCCGGGCAGAGCCCGGCCTTCCTTCCTGGCTGCCCTCGCCGCCGCTCTTCTGCTGGCCGGCTGCGGCTTCCACCCCCTCTACGACGGCGCCGGCGCGCTCGCCCAGTCCCAGGGCGGCACCGTGGCCGCCCACCTCGACGGCATCTACGTCGAGCTGATCCCAAACCGCCTCGGCCAGCTCCTCCGCCAGGCCCTGCAGGAGCGCCTCGACTCCGACGACGGCGAGCGCAAGACCTACAGCCTCGCCGTCGCCTACTCGATCGACGAGGAGGCCATCTCCGTCCTCAACTCCAACTCCAACACCCGCACCCGCGCCGTCGGCCGCGGTACCTGGACGCTGACCGCCATCGCCAACCCCGGCGTCCCGCTCGCCAGCGGCACCGTGCGCGTGCTCGACGGCTTCAACACCCTGGACGAGCAAGTGTTCTTCTCCGTGCTGGAGAACGAGGCCGTGCAGCGCCGCCTCGCCGACAACGTCGCCGACCAGATCACCCAGCGCGTCGCCACCTACTTCCGGCGCCGCGCCTGAGCGCCGTGCCGTGCCGGGAAGGCAAGGCCAGGGCGCTGCCCCATGTCTTGAAGCGGGGGACCCGCCAGGGGCGAGCCGCCTCTGGACCCGGCCTCCGGAAGGAGAAACCTAAGTCGAGGTTTCCAAAGGCGAGCCTTTGGCGGGGGCCCCGCTTCCAGGCAGGGGGGGCAGAGCCCCTGGCCTTCCTTTCCTCGTGAAGCTCGATCCCCGCCGCGTCCCCGCCTTCCTGCGCGACCCCGGCGCCGCCCGCGTCGTGCTCCTGCACGGCGAGGACTCCGGCCTGGTGCACGAGCGCGCCGACGCCCTGACCCGCGCCGTCGCCGGCAGCCTCGACGACCCGTTCCGCGTCGCCACCCTGGAGCGCGACGCCCACGCCCGCCTGCCAGAGGAGGCCGGCGCGCTGTCCCTGACCGGCGGCCGCCGCGTGGTGCGCCTGCGCGACTGCGCCGAGACCACGCTCGCCCCCCTGCGCCGCGCCCTGGAGATCCGCGGCGGCGACACCCTGCTGGTCCTGGAGGCGCCCGCGCTCGGCCGCGGCAAGCTGCGCAGCTTCGTGGAGACCCTGGACAGCGGCGCCGCCATCGCCTGCTACCCGGAAGAGGGCAGGGCGCTCGAATCCTCCATCCGCGCGCTCCTCGCCGAGCGCGACGCCGCCGCCGACCCCGCCGCCCTGGAATGGCTCGCCGGCCACCTCGGCGCCGACCGCGAGGCCACCCGCGCGGAGGTGGAGAAGCTCTCGCTCTACGTCGGTCCGGGCGGCACCGTCGACCTCGACGCCGCCGAGGCCTGCGTCGGCGACGCCGCCGCGCTGTCGCTCGACGAGGCCCTGTTCGCCGCCACCTCCGGCGACCTCGCCGCGATGGACCGCGCCCTGGAGCGCGCGCTGGCCGAGGGCACCAACGCCATCGCCGTGATCCGCCCCGCGCTGGGCCACCTGCAGCGCCTGCACCAGGCCCGCCTGCTCATGGCCGCCGGCGCCTCGGCCGCCGACGCGACGCGCGCCGCCCGGCCGCCGGTGTTCTTCCGCCGCACCGCGCAGTTCGCCCGCACCCTGTCGCTGTGGTCCGCTCCCGCCCTGCTGCGCGCCATCGAGGAGGCCCGCGCGGTGGAAGCCGCCTGCAAGGCCACCGGCGCCCGCCCCGAGCTGCTGTGCCGCCGCTTCCTGTCGGTGGTCGCGCGGCAGGGGGCGCGGCTGTAGGAAGCAGGACCAAGGTTCTGCCCCAATGCCTGAAAAGGGGGCCCGCTGCGGGCAGCGTCCCCATACCCGCACACCGTCATGCGGCCAGCATCTCAACCTTGAGAGAGGGCTTCCGATGAAGATAGACCTGCTGATCCTCCAGTTGGCGATCATCTTCCTCCCGGGAATAGTCTGGGCTTCGCTCGACGCGAGCTACGCAGCGAAGCTCAAGCTGTCGGAAGGACAGTTCCTCTTTCGAATCTTCCTGTTCGGCATCACGACCTACACTGTCGAGTTCCTCCTGTTCATCGCGATACACCGGCCCTTCCGCATGGCCCAACTGGGGGACGCGTCCAGCCTCGAAGTCGTTGGCCGTGATGTCCTGATCGAGGTATTGTGCGCCCTTCCAATCGGAAGCGTGCTGGCGATCGCCTGGCTGTATGCCGCCCGATACAAGCTCCTCACAGGGTTCCTGCAGCGTATCGGCGCCACCCGGAAGTATGGCGACGAGGATGTCTGGGACTTCACGTTCAACTCGGGTGATGTGGCGGTCGAGTACGTTCATGTCCGCGATTTCGAGCAAAAGTATGTGTACGCAGGCCTGGTCAGCGCCTTTTCGGAGACGGACCGGGTTCGCGAACTGGTTTTGCGGGACGTGATAGTATACGACTTTGAAGGGCAAGAGCTGTATCGGACGCCGCGCCTTTATCTTGCCCGCCCGTCGGACGCCATCCATATCGAGTTTCCGTATCAGCCGACCGATCAGTGAAGGGCAGCAAATCATGGCAAAGCCTATTGAAGTGGCGATGGACGGTTTCGGCAAGGTGAAGCCCCTTGCCGAAGGTCGTGTCGATAAGGGCGGCATCAACGCAACCACGCGCATCACCGTTCGACCGCCGCCGCCAGCACCTATGCGGCCCGCCACGCCTCGCACGGACGCAAAACCTCCCACAAGCTCCAACTAGCGGCGCTCGGATTCGGCTCGCCTGACCTGTAGTACCAACGGTCGTTGATGACGACCGAGACAGAAAGAAAGATTGGGCTCTGCCCCAGACCTCACCAAAGGGCGCGCCCTTCGGAATCCAATACCTGATTTAGGTAATCAAAAGGGTCCTCGGACCCTTTGCGGGTTCCCGCTTTAAGCGTGGGGCAGAGCCCTGGCCTTGCCTTCTTCGGCAGGCCACGATCGTCACCCCTTCAGCAGCGCCACGATCCCGTCCAGCTGGTCCAGGTTCCGGTAGCTCAGCTTCACCGACCCGCCCCGCCCGTCGAACACCACCTTCACCGCCAGTCCCAGGTGCGCGCCCAGCTCGCGTTCCAGCGCCCGCGTCTCCGTCTCCTCCGCGCGCGGCACCGGCGCACGCTGCGGTCGCACCTCAGACAGCGCCTCGGTCTGGCGCACGTTCAGCCCGCGCGCGATCACCTGCAGCGCCGCGCGCTCCGGCTCCGGATGCCCCATCAGCGCCCGCGCATGCCCCGCTGACAGCGCGCCGCGCGACACCTCGCCGCGCACGTACTCCGGCAGGTTGAGCAGCCGCAGCGCGTTGGTCACGTGGGAGCGCGACTTGCCGATCGCCTCGCCGAGCTGCTCCTGCGTCATCCCGAACTCGTCGGTCAGCCGCGCGAAGCCTTCCGCCTCCTCGATCGGGTTGAGGTCCTGGCGCTGCAGGTTCTCCACCAGCCCCGCCGCCATCGCCTCCGCGTCCGCCAGCTCGCGTACCAGCACCGGGATCTCGTGCAGCCCCGCCGCCTGCGCCGCCCGCCAGCGCCGCTCGCCGGCGATGATCTGGAACCGCCCCGGCTCCCCGGGCGAGGAGCGCGCCAGAATCGGCTGCAGGATGCCCTGCCGCCGCACCGACTCCACCAGCTCCGCCAGCGCCTCCGCCGCCATGGCGTTGCGCGGCTGGAACGGACCAGGCGCCAGAGCCTCGATCGGCAGCACCCGCACCGGCGCGCCGGGCGCCGGCGCGTCGCCCAGCAGCGCGGCCAGCCCGCGGCCCAGGCGGGGGGCGTCGCGGCTCATCGGAAGCAAGGCCAGGGGCTCTGCCCCCCATGCTTGGAAGCGGGGACCCCGCCAAAGGCGAAGCCTTTGGAAACCTCGACGTGGGCCTGGGGCACACGCCCGCCCGAAGTGCCGCAACGGAGGCCGGTCCAGGGCGGCTCGCCCTGGCGGGTCGCCGCTTCCAGGCCGTGGGGCAGAGCCCTGGCCTTGCTGCCCTTCGCCGTCATCGCGCCCGCAACGCCCGTTCCCGCCTGAGCACCTCCGCCGCCAGCTTCACGTACGCCTGCGCCCCCGGCGAGCGTATGTCGTAGAGCAGCACCGGCTTGCCGTGCGACGGCGCCTCGGAGACGCGGATGTTGCGCGGGATCACCGTCTCGTAGACCTGGGCCCCGAAGAAGCCGCGCACGTCGGCCGCGACCAGCTCGGACAGGTTGTTGCGCCGGTCGTGCATGGTCAGCACGATGCCCTGCACGCTCAGCGCGGGGTTCAGCGCGCGGCGCACCCGCTCGACCGTCTGCACCAGCATGCTGATGCCTTCGAGCGCGAAATACTCGCACTGCAGCGGCACCAGCACGCCCTGCGCCGCCACCAGGCCGTTCAGCGTCAGCAGCCCCATCCCCGGCGGGCAGTCGATCAGCACGAAGGCGTAGCGCGACGCCACCGGCGCCAGCAGGTCGCGCAGCCGGTACTCGCGCCGCGCCATCCCCACCAGCTCCAGCTCCGCGCCCGCGAGGTCGGCGTCCGCCGGCAGCAGGTCGAGGCCGGGCACCAGCGTCGGCCGGATCAGCGCCTCGGCGGCCCGGCCCTCGATCAGGGTCGCGTAGGTCCCCGCAGAGCGCTGCGCCCGGTCGAGCCCGAGGCCGGTGGAGGCGTTGCCCTGCGGGTCGAGGTCGACCAGCAGCACCCGCTCTCCGGTGGCGGCCAGCGCGGTCGCCAGGTTGATCGCGGTGGTGGTCTTGCCGACGCCGCCCTTCTGGTTGGCGACCGCCAGCACCCTGGCCGCCGCGGGCGGGCGCGCCACGTCGGCGCCGATCCTGGTCGCAGGAGACGTCGCCGCGCGCGGGGCGTCCAGCACCGCGGCGCCGCCGTCCGCCGCCTTGCGCCGGCCCGCGTCAGCCACGCCCGAACTCCGCCGCCGGCCCGGCGCCGCACGGACGGGCGGCCCGCAGGCCGCTGACCTGCAGGATGGTGCCGTCCGACTCGGTCCGGCTCTGGTGTCGCATGACGTCCATGTGCCAGTCCGCCGCCGCCTCGGTCAATTCGCGATCGGCATCGGCGCCCTTCGGCAGCAGCGCCACGCCGCCCGGCGCGAGATGGCGCGCCACCAGCGGCAGCAGCCGGGGCAGTGGGGCCAGCGCCCGCGCCGTGACCAGAACCGCGCCCTGCGGGGCCACGGCCTCGATCCGCGCCGCCAGCACCCGCACCGGCGCGTCCACCAGCCGCGCCGCCTCGCGCAGGAACGCCGCCTTGCGCCCGTCCGCCTCGACCAGCACGAAGCCTACCCCCGACGCGATCGCCAGCACCATCCCCGGAAATCCGCCGCCCGAGCCGAGGTCCACCGCCTGCGCCGCCCCGCCCTCGCCGCCGAACCCCTGCGCCAGCCCGTCCGGCATCAGCGCCAGCAGCTGCAGCGAGTCCTCGACATGGCGCGCCCGCAGCCTCGCCGTGTCGCCGCGCCCGACCAGGTTGATCCTGGCGTTCCAGCGCAGCAGCAGCGCGCAATAGGTATCGATCCGGCCATATGTTTCACGTGAAACATCGTTGCGATCCCGGTCCGTCCCGCTCACGCGGCGTCCTGGAGCCGCCGCACGTGTGCCAGCACCGCCAACAGCGCCGCCGGCGTCACCCCGGGAATCCGCGTCGCCGCCGCCAGGCTCGCCGGCCGCACCCGCCGCAGCGCCTCGCGCGCCTCCGCGCTCAGCCCGCCCACCCGCGCGTAGTCCAGCCCCGCCGGCAGCCCGACCGCCGCCTCCGCCGCCAGGCTGCGTATCTCCGAGCGCTGCCGCGGCAGATACCCGGCATACTGCGCCTCCACCTCCAGGTGCCGCCTGACCCGCGGCGACAGGTCGCGCAGCCACGGGAACGCCCGGTCCAGCGCCGCCGCGTCCTGGGCCTGGGCCATCAGCTCCGCCACGCTGCGCCGTCGCCCGTCCGCCGCCACCGCGACTCCGTGCCCCGCCAGCACGCCCGGCAGCGCCCCTTCCGCCTCCGCCCGCGCCGACGCCGCGCCGATCTCCGCCACCAGCGCCGCATGCGCCACTGCCCGCGCCGGCCCCACGCACCCCCATGTCTCCCCGAGCCCGGTCAGCCGCAAATCCGCGTTGTCCTGGCGCAGCGTCAGCCGGAACTCGGCGCGCGACGTGAACATCCGGTACGGCTCGCTCGCCCCCAGCGTCGTCAGGTCGCTCGCCATCACCCCCAGGTATGCTTCCGACCGGGACGGCGACACCTCGTCCAGCCCCCCCGCCCGCCGCGCCGCGTTCACCCCGGCCAGCAGCCCCTGCGCCGCCGCCTCCTCGTAGCCCGTGGTGCCGTTCACCTGCCCGGCCAGGAACAGCCCCGGCAGCGCCTTCACCGCGAACCCCGGCGTCAGCGCCCTCGGGTCCACGTAGTCGTACTCGATCGCATACCCTGCCCTGAGCACCACCGCCCGCTCCAGCCCCGGGATCGTGCGCAGCATCGCCGCCTGCACCGCTTCCGGCAGGCTGGTCGAGATGCCGTTCGGATACACCGTGTCGTCGTCCAGCCCTTCCGGCTCCAGGAACACCTGGTGGCGCGTGCGCTCTGCGAAGCGCACCACCTTGTCCTCGATCGACGGGCAGTAGCGCGGCCCGCGCCCGGAGATCCCCCCGGCATGGATCGCCGACAGGTGCAGGCTGTCGCGGATCACCCGGTGCGTCGCCTCCGTGGTCCCGGTCACCCGGCACGCCACCTGCGGCCCCGTGACCCCGGCGCCCATCCGGCTGAACGCCTCCGCCTCCGCGTCCCCCGGGTCGCGCGCCAGCCCCTCCCAGTCCAGGCTCGCCCGCGACAGCCGCGGCGGCGTCCCCGTCTTCAGCCGCCCCGTCGGCAGCCCCAGCGCCTCCAGCCTCGCCGCCAGCGCCACCGAAGGCGCCTCGCCCGCCCGCCCCGCCGGCCGCTGCACCGCCCCGACATGGATCACGCCGCGCAGGAACGTCCCCGCCGTGACCACCACCGCGGCAGCCGCCACCCGCGCCCCGTCCTCGCACACCACCCCCGAAACCCGCCCCGCCGCGTCCACCGCCAGGTCCTCGACCTCGCCCGCCCGTACCACCAGCCCCTCTGTCTCCGCCAGCAGCGCCTGCACCGCCGCCCGGTAGCGCCCCCGGTCCGCCTGCATCCGCAGCCCCTGCACCGCGGCGCCCTTGCTGCGGTTGAGCAGCTTGACGTGGATCGCAGCGAGGTCCGCCGCGCGCGCCATGATCCCGTCGAGCGCATCCACCTCGCGCACCAGATGCGCCTTGCCGATGCCGCCGATTGCGGGATTGCACGACATCTCGCCGATCGTCTCCAGCCGGTGCGTCAGCAGCAGCACCCGCGCGCCCACCCGCGCCGCCGCCGCCGCCGCCTCGCACCCGGCATGCCCGCCGCCGACCACCACCACGTCGAACCTGTCCATCACACGCTCCCGCCCGATGCGGCGTCATAGCAGCAAGCAAGGTTGAGGCTCTGCCTCAAACTCCGCCAGGGGCAGCGCCCCTGGACCGGCTTCCTTTAGGAAAGCCGGTCCAGGGCGGCTCGCCCTGGCGGGTCCAGGGCAGCGCCCTGGCCTTGCTTCCCTCACTTCCCGATGCAGAACCGCGAGAACACCGTGTCCAGCAGCGCCTCGACGCCCACCTCTCCGGTGACCCGCCCCACCGCCCGCAGCGCCAGCCGCAGCTCCTCGCCGCGCAGCTCCGGCCACGCCACCGCCTCCGCCCGTCCCAGCGCCTCGACCGCCTCGCCCAGCGCCGCCCGGTGCCGCGCCCGCGTCAGCGGCACGCCCCCCGTCGCCACCAGCCGCGCCACCGCCTCCGCCAGCCGCGCCCGCAGCGCCGCCACCCCCAGCCCGGTGCGCGCGCTGACCCGCAGCCCCGCGCCGGCCGCCCCGCCGCCGTCCAGGTCGGCCTTGTTCAGCACGACGATCACCGCCGGCTCCCGCCCACCGCCCTCGGCCAGAACCGTCCCGTCTTCCGCCCGGCCGACGTCCTGCTCGCGGTCCGCCGCCGCACGGGCGTCGCGCACCTCGATCACCAGGTCCGCCGCCGCCGCCCGCGCCCTGGCCCGGCGCACGCCCTCCGCCTCCACCGGGTCCGCCGTCTCGCGCAGCCCGGCCGTGTCGAGCAGCGCCACCCGCACGCCGCCGACGTCGAGCGCCACCTCCAGCACGTCGCGCGTGGTCCCCGGCCCCGCCGCCACGATCGCCACCTCGCGCTCCGCCAGCGCGTTCACCAGGCTCGACTTGCCCACGTCCGGCGCCCCCGACACCGCCACCACCAGCCCGTCGCGCACCCGCTCGCCCGCCGCCCCGTCCGCGAGCCCCTGCCGCATCTCGCCGGCCAGCGCCGCCACCTCGGCCAGCAGCACCGCCTCCACCTCCGCGGGCAGGTCCTCGTCGGGGAAGTCGATCAGCGCCTCCTGCTGCGCCAGCACCACCCGCAGCCGCTCCGCCCACCCCGCCAGCCTGCGCCCGAGCCCGCCCTCCATCTGCCGCAGCGCCTGGCGCCGCTGCGCCTCGTCTTCCGCCGCCACCAGGTCCGCGACCCCCTCGGCCTCCAGCAGGTCCATCCGCCCGGCCAGCACCGCGCGCCGCGTGAACTCCCCGGGCGCTGCCGGCCGCACGCCCAGCCGCGCCAGCGCCGCCGTCACCGCCACCACCACCGCCACCCCGCCGTGCAGCTGCAGCTCGGCGCAGTCTTCCCCTGTGTAGCTCCCCGGTCCCGGCATCCACAGCACCAGCGCCCGGTCCAGCACCGCCCCCGCCGTCCCGGCGTCGAGCAGCGCACGCAGCGACGCCCGCCGCGGCGCCGGCCGGCCGCACAGCGCGTCGAGCACCGCGCCGCACCCCGGCCCGCTGAGCCGCAGCACCGCCACTGCGGCCGGGCCGGGCCCGCTGGCCAGCGCCATGATCGTGTCGGACGCGCTCATTGGGAAAACAAGCCAAAGCAAGGCAAGGCCAAAGGCTCCGCCTCTGGACTCCGCTCCAGGCGAGCCTTGAGAGTCCCCTTGAAGAAAGCCAGGCGTAGACCTCGGGGGACGCTCATCGCGGCGGAAGCATCAGCTCCGTCGCCCGGCCGCCCTCGACCAGGTGGCGCTGCAGCACCGAGTCCACGTCGGCGGTCGACCCGATCCTGTACCAGACGCCCTCGGGGTAGATCACCACGCACGGCCCCAGCTCGCAGCGGTCGAGGCACGCCGCCCCGTTGACCCGCACCCGGCCGCCGAGCCCCAGCTCCTTGGCGCGCGCCTTCATGTAGTCCCGCAGCCGCTCCGACCCCGCCGCGGCGCACGACCCGCGCGAATGCCCCTCCGCGCGGCGGTTGCAGCACACAAACAGGTGTGCCTCGAAATACGGCGGCGGATCGCCCGGCTGCGGCAGGCCCAAGAACGCTCTCCCCGAACACAGGAGCCGCACCCTAGCGCCCCGCCGGTCGCAGGAAAACTGCGCCATGTCCTGCATGGAGGACAGCCAGCCAAGCGAAGTGAGCAAGGTTGAGGCTCTGCCTCAAACTCCGCCAAAGGCGAGCCTTTGGAGTCCACTTTTTAAGGAAGGGGTTTCCAAAGGGCTCGGCCCTTTGACGGGTCCGGGCAGAGCCCGGCCTTGCTGCCTTCCTTGCCATCACGCCCGCGCTGCGCCGCTTGACAGCACCCCCGCCCGGGTGCGCCATCCCCGCCGTGCCCCAGCTCTCGATGCAGACCCCGTTCGGTGCCGTCACCCTGTCCGAGGAGGACGGCGCCCTTGTCGCCCTCGACTGGGGCTGGGGCCGCGACCAGGCGCAGACTCCGCTGCTGCGCCGGGCCCGCGACCAGCTCCACGCCTACTTCGACGGCACCCTGCGCCGCTTCGACCTGCCGCTCCGCCCCGCCGGCAGCGCCTACCGGCGCCGGGTCTGGCAGGCGCTCGCGGAGATCCCGTTTGGCGAGACCCGCACCTACGCCCAGCTCGCCGCGGCGGCCGGCGGCTCCGCACGCTCCGTGGGCCAGGCCAACGGGCTCAACCCCCTGCCGGTGATCATCCCCTGCCACCGCGTGGTCGGCGCCCGCGGCCTGGGCGGCTACACCGGCGCCGAGGGCCTGGACACCAAGCGCGCCCTGCTGGCCCTGGAGGCGGAGGTCCGCGCGCGGCCCCCGCCCGTTGCGGTGCCCGGCGTGGCGGTCGCATGAGCTGACGCGCCCCGGGCCGGGCTGGCGCGCGTCTTGCTCGCATGCCCCTGCGGCCGGACCGGCCCGGGCACTCCCGCCGCGTGTCCACGCCGCCCGTGCGGCCAGGCGTGCCTGATCCCATCGTGCCTGATGCCCCAAGCCTGATCGCCCGTGTCTGACCTGTCGGGCCTGACCAATCGTGACGGAGTTCCGCATGACCAAGGCCATTCGCATCCACGCCAACGGCGGCCCCGAGGTGATGCGCTGGGAGGACGTGCCCACCCCCGAGCCGGCCGCCGGCCAGGCGCTGGTCGCCCACGAGGCGGTCGGCCTGAACTACATCGACGTCTACTTCCGCACCGGGCTGTACAAGGCCCCGTCCATGCCGCTGATCATCGGCATGGAGGGCGCGGGCACCGTGGTCTCCACAGGCCCCGGTGTCACCACGGTCAAGGCCGGCGACCGCGTGGCCTACGCCGGCCCGATCGGCGCCTACGCGGCCAAGCGGGTGATCGCCGCCGACCGCCTGGTGGCACTGCCCGACGGCATCGACTTCCGCACCGCGGCCGGCATGATGCTGCAGGGCCTGACCGCGCAGTATCTGCTGCGCCGCACCCACCGCGTGCAGCCCGGCGACACAGTGGTGGTGCACGCGGCCGCCGGCGGCGTCGGCCTCATCCTATGCCAGTGGGCGCGACACCTCGGCGTGCGGGTGATCGGCGTGGTCTCCACAGAGGCCAAGGCGGAGATGGCGCGCGAGCACGGTGCCACCCACGTCGTGATCGGCACCGACACCCTGGCCGCCGAGGTCCGCCGCATCACCGACGGCGCCATGGTCCCGGTGGTCTACGACAGCGTGGGACGCGACAGCTTCGCCGCCAGCCTGGACTGCCTGGCCCCGCTCGGCACCATGGTCACCTACGGCAACGCCTCCGGGCCGGTGCCGGCGGTGGAGCCGTCGCTGCTCACCAGCAAGGGCAGCCTGTTCCTCACCCGCCCCACCCTGGCCACCTACACCGCCAAGCGCAGCGACCTGGAGGCCATGGCCGCCGAGCTGTTCGAGGTCGTTGCCAGCGGCGCCGTGCAGATCCGCGTCAACCAGACCTTCGCGCTGAGCGACGCCGCCGAGGCGCACCGCGCGCTGGAGGCACGCCAGACCACCGGGAGCACCGTCCTCATCCCCTGAGGAGCCGGCGGGGATCACGCTTGACGGCGTTGTGCCGGAGTAGTGTGCTGGCACGATAAAAAGTCGCGTCGGGAAGGTTCGTCGTCTGTCTGCCAGGCCTGGCACATCCGTTTGCCGCCCCTTCGTTCCTCGAAGTCGAGCCCGTCCCGCCGGTCCGTGCTCGGATGCCGCGGCCGGGTCGGGCGCTGCAGCCGGCAGTGTCGTGCGTGGCGCCTGCGTCGCTCCGCCTGCCGCCGGAAAAGGCAGGAACGGTGACAGCATACCCCGCCCCGGGAACCCTCCCTCTGCACGCCACCCGTCGAGCCCGCACCCTCCGTGGGGCCGGGCGCAGGCCGCTTCCCGTCGCCCACGGCCCGACGCGCTCAGACCGCGGCCCCGCGTGCGCTGCCCGGCTGGCCGGGGGGCTGCCACGATGAGCGGGTTCCTGCTGGAGATGCGCGGCATCACCAAGAGCTTCTCCGGCGTGGTGGCGCTGGACGGCATCGACCTGCGCGTCAGGCCCGGCGAGTGCGTCGGGCTGTGCGGCGAGAACGGCGCCGGCAAGTCGACCATGATGAAGGTGCTGTCCGCGGTCTATCCCTTCGGCACCTGGGGCGGCGAGATCCTGTGGCGCGGCGAGCCGCTGCGCTGCGCCTCCATCCGCGAAAGCGAGGCCGCCGGCATCGTCATCATCCACCAGGAGCTGATGCTGGTCCCCCAGCTTTCCGTGGCGGAGAACATCTTTCTCGGCCGCGAGCCGGTGGTGCGCGGCATGATCGACTTCGACCGCATGTTCGCCGAGGCCGCGAGCCTGCTGGCCGGCCTGCGCATGGGCCACATCAACGTCGCCAGGCCCGTCTCGCACTACGCCGGCGGCGAGCAGCAGCTGATCGAGATCGCCAAGGCGCTGAGCAAGAACGCCAGCCTGCTGATCCTGGACGAGCCGACCTCGTCGCTGACCCAGTCCGAGACCGCGATCCTGCTGCGCCTGATCGCCGACCTCAAGGCGCGCGGCACCGCCTGCGTCTACATCTCGCACAAGCTGGAGGAGATCGAGGCGATCGCGGACAGCGTCACCGTGATCCGCGACGGCCGCTTCGTGGGCGAGGCGCCGATGCGCGACCTGTCCACCGGCGACATCATCCGCATGATGGTCGGCCGCGAGATGACCAGCCTGTTCCCGCGCGAGGACCACCCGATCGGCGAGGTGGTGTTCGAGGCGATCGGCATCACCTGCCTCGACCCGGAGAACCAGGCGCGCCGGCGCGTCGACAACGTCTCGTTCGCGCTGCGGCGCGGCGAGATCCTGGGCATCGCCGGCCTGGTGGGCGCCGGACGCACCGAGCTGGTCAGCGCGCTGTTCGGCGCCTACGCGGGCGCGCATTCCGGCGAAATCCGCCTGGATGGGCGCGCGATCCGGGTGCGCTCGCCACAGGAGGCGGTGCGCCAGGGCCTGTGCATGGTGCCGGAGGACCGCAAGGCGCATGGCATCGTCCCCGGCCTGGGGGTGGGCTACAACATCACCCTGTCCGTGCTGGACCGTTTCGCGGGCTCGGGGCTGATCGACGAGGGCCGCGAGTTCTCCGTCATCGGCGAGGCGATCGCGCGCCTGCGCATCCGCACCGCCAGCCCGCTGCTGCCGATCGCCAGCCTGTCCGGCGGCAACCAGCAGAAGGCGGTGATCTCCAAGATGCTGGAGCCCGCCCCGCGCGTGCTGATCCTCGACGAGCCGACGCGCGGCGTCGACGTGGGCGCGAAATACGAGATCTACCGGCTGATGTTCTCGCTGGTGCAGCGCGGCGTGTCGATCATCATGGTGTCCTCCGAGCTGCCCGAGGTGCTGGGCATCAGCGACCGCGTGCTGGTGATCGGCGAGGGCCAGCTGCGCGGCGACTTCGTCAACGACGAGACCCTGACCCAGGAGCGCGTGCTGTCGGCCGCCATCACGCCGCTGCCGCGCGCCGCCTGAGCCGGACCGAGGAGGACACCATGCCCGACACGTCGCCGATCCCCGACCTCGGCCTGGCGCCCCGCGCCGGCCCGTCGCCCGGACCCGCAGCCGCACCCGCAGCGGGCCTGGAGCTGGTGCCCGACCCCGCGCTGCCGGGCGGCGTCGCGGTGGCGCCGACCGCTGCGGCGCTGACCTCTGCGCCGGCGGAGCGGCGGCGCACGCTGCGTGCCGAGCAGCTCAAGGCGGCGTTTGCGCGCTACAAGGTGCTGGCGCTGGTGATCGCCATCGCGGTGCTGTGGGTGCTGTTCAGCCAGCTCACCGGCGGCGACTTCCTCACCGCGCGCAACCTGTCGAACCTGCTGCGGCAGATGGCGATCACCGGGATGCTGGCCTGCGGCATGGTGTTCGTCATCATCTCCGGCGAGATCGACCTGTCCGTGGGCTCTCTGCTCGGCCTGCTCGGCGGGCTGTCGGCGATCCTGGACGTGGGGTGGCACCTGCCGGTGGTGGTCAACATCGCCGTCGTGGTGGCGATCGGTGCCGCGATCGGCGCGTTCAACGGCTACTGGGTCGCCTACCTGCGGGTGCCCTCGTTCATCGTCACCCTGGCGGGTCTGCTGGCGTTCCGCGGCGTGCTGCTGGGCATCACCGGGGGGATCACCATCGCGCCGGTCTCGCCGTCGCTGGTGGCGGTGGCGCAGAGCTACCTGCCGCAGTCGGCCGGCGCCGTGCTGGCGGTGCTGCTGTTCGCGGGCATCGGGTATGTGACGCTGCGCGGGCGGTCGCGTCGGGCGGCGCTCGGCCTGGCGAGGCCAGCGCTGTGGTCGGATGGCGCCAGGCTGGCGGTGGCGGCGGCCGCGGTGTTCGGCTTCGTGTGGCTGCTGAACTCTTACCGCGGCGTGCCGATGCCGGTGCTCGTGGTGCTGGCGCTGCTCGGCGCGTTCACGCTGATGGCGCGGCGCACCGTGTTCGGCCGCAGGATCTACGCCGTCGGCGGCAACCTGGAAGCGACGCGCTTCTCCGGCGTCAACGTCGCCCGGGTGAAGCTGCTGGTGTTCGCGCTGATGGGGGCGATGGCGGCGCTGGCGGGGATCAGCACCACCGCGCGGCTCGCGGCCGGCTCGCCCTCGGCCGGCTCGCTGCAGGAGCTGGACGCGATCGCGTCGTGCATCATCGGCGGCACCTCGATGCGCGGCGGGGCCGGCACGGTGTTCGGCGCGCTGGTGGGCGCGCTGATCATGGCGACGCTGGACAACGGCATGTCGATGCTTAGCGTCGACACGTTCTGGCAGATGATCGTCAAGGGCGTGATCCTGCTGCTGGCGGTGTGGCTCGACGTGGCGACCAGCGCGCGGCGCTGAGCGCGGCGGCGAGGCCTGCTTCCCGGGAACGGGACCGCGCGGCGGCCGTTCGCCTCCTAGATGGCGGCCTGCCCCGGCGCGGCGGTGCCGCGGCAGGGGCGGCCGTCCTGGTAATCCGTGGGCGATCCGCGGCCGCTGCGCCGTGGACGCCGGCCCGGCAGGACGGCTCAATGGCAGTCGGGGACTGCCGCTTACCAGGGAGAACAGGGATGGCGCACCTCACCGTGGTGGTGACGCTGAAGGCCAGGCCGGGCCAGGAGGCGGCGCTGCTGGCCATGCTCCAGGCCCTGATCGGGCCCACGCGGGCCGAGCAGGGCTGCATCGCCTACGAGCTGAACCGGTCCGACGACGAACCGGGGACGTTCCTGTTCAGCGAGCGTTGGGAAAGCCGGCCGCTGTGGGAAGCGCACATGCGCTCGCCGCACCTGGTCGCGTTCGGCGAGGCGAACGGCGCGGTGGTAGAAAGCTGGGCCCTGTTCGCAGGGCGCCCGCTGGACGGCGGCGGGGCGGGGCGGGGGGACCAGCGATGAGGATCAGGTTCTACGCGCACGCGAGCTTCCGCCTCGAGGCGGACGGCATCGCGGTGGTGACCGACCCGTACACGCCGGGCGTCAGCGGTTTCCGGCCGATCCGAGAGCCGGCCGACCTCGTGATCATGAGCTCGCGCACCGACGATTTCCATTCCGACCCGAGCCACGTCGAGGGCGACCCGGTGGTGGTCAACGCCCTGGAGCTGCCGCCGGAAGGCACGGTGGTGCTCGGCGTGCCGATCCGCGGCTTCGAGGCGTACGAGAGCAAGGTCTTCGACTACCAGTCCGAGTTCGGCCGCGACCCCGACGCCAACGCGCTCTACCACGTCACCCTGGGCGGGCTGCGGGTGCTGCACATGGGCGACCTGGGCAACCCGGTCGACCCGGCGCAGCTCGCGCAACTGGCGGGGCAGGTGGACATCCTGCTGGCTCTGGCCGGCGAGCACGCCACCATCGGCCTCGACGACCTCGACGCCGCGATCGCCGCGATCCGGCCGCGGGTGGTCATCCCGATGCACTACTGGCACGAGCGCGGCGTGCTGAAGATCGAGAAGGTGGACCGCTTCCTGGCGCGTTTCCCCGCCGGACAGGTGACCCGCGTGGCGGGCACGGACGTGGAGATCACGCCCGACACCCTGCCGCCCGCCGGCGCGACGCGCATCATCGTCCTGGAGCAGGCGCGCTAAAGACTGTTGTGGACCGGCCAGCCTCGACATTCTGCGTTACAGCCAGAAGAAAGCGTGTTCTTTCTTGAAAGAAAGAACCAAAGAACTTTGGCCCATTGGGCTCCGGAACCGCCGGCGCATCCAAAGCTCAATGTGCAACGTCTTTTTGCTTCTTTTTCTTCAGAAGAAGAAGAGCCTTGCCTTCCTGGCCGAAGCAGCGAGCTGCTGCGAGGTTCATGACAGCCTCGAGGCCTTCCACCCGGCCCGCGCACAGGCCTAGCGGCAGCGCGGCCGCCGGCGCCGCGCAGCCGCCGGGCCGCTCCTGCGCGTCGCGCCCGGTGCGTGCAAGAAACTATCAGTGGGATGTTGAAGGGCACGTGGCTGCCGTCCGCGCGCCCGGCCTAGGTTCAGCCTGGCAGGAGCAATCGTTGGCATGAACCACCGCGTGCCGGTCCGTGGTCGAGAGCGGGATCGTCCTGCCCGCGACCCGCGTCGGTGCGATCGTCGGAGATGACAGCGGGCGCGGCCGGGCTGCGCCTGTCCCTGCATCGCCCGCCGTTCCGCACCGCTCTCCCAGGATCCGTCCATGACCCGACCCGACACCCGCACGACCGCCCTCGACCGCCACGGCCCGCAGGACCGGGGCGTCGGGACGCCGACCCGCCCGACGCCGCGATCGCGGCCGGCGGTGCGGCGCCCCGGCGCGTGCGGCGTCCGCTCCGGTGACCGCAGGAACCGGGGGGACGCGAGGATGTCGCGCTGCGGCGGCGGTGCCGGGCCCAGGGTGGCGGCACCGTTGATCCCGAGGCACGTCTCGGCGCGGGCGGGCTGACGCCGTGCCGCACGTCATCGGCGTCGACATCGGCACGCAGAGCACCAAGGTGCTGCTCACCGACGAGGCGGGGCGGGTGGTGGCGCAGGCCAGCCGGTCGTACCAGCCGGACACGCCGCGCCCGTTGTGGGCCGAGCAGTGGCCCGTCGTGTGGCTGGACGCGGTGGTCGCCTGCCTGGCGCGCTGCATGGAGGAGGCGTCGGCGCGTGGGCCGGTCGACGTGCGCGCGGTGTGCATCAGCAGCCTGTACGGCGGCTCCGGCATCCCGGTCGACGCGGCGCTGGAGCCGCTGCACCCGTGCCTGATCTGGCTCGATCGCCGCGCGGAGGCGCAGGTCGAGGCGGTGCGGGCCGGCGTGGACCTGGAGCGGCTGCGCGCCGTCACCGTCAACGGCGTGGACAGCTACTACGGGTTCACCAAGATGCTGTGGCTGCGCGACGAGCGGCCGGAGGTATGGGCGCGCACCCGCTGGCTGCTGCCGCCCAACGCCTGGATCATCGCCAAGCTCACCGGCGTGGTGGCCGTGGACCACTCGTCGGCGGGCAACATCGGCGGCGTGTACGACATGGCGGCGCGCGCCTGGTCGGCGCCGATGCTCGAGGCGCTGGGCATTCCCATGGCGATGATGCCGGAGCTGCTGGTCGAGTCGAGCGCGGTGGTGGGCTTCGTGCTGCCGGAGTGGACGGCGGCGACCGGCCTTGCGGCGGGCACGCCGGTGGTCGCGGGCGGGGTGGACGCGGCGGTGGCGACCTTCGCGGCCGGCGCCACGCGGACCGGGCAGCACGTCGCCATGATCGGCACCAGCATGTGCTGGGGCACCATCACCCGCCAGGCGGACGCGTCGCATGGGCTGGTCAGCATGCCGCACGTGTTCCGCGGCGAGGACGACACCTACACCTTTGGCGGCGCGATCACCGCCGGCGCCGCGGAGGCGTGGTTCCGCGAGCAGTTCTGCGGCGAGGAGCTGGCGCGCGAGCGGGCCGGGGAAGGGCGGGCGGCGGCGCTGCTGGACGCGGCCGCGTCGAAGGTGCCGGCGGGCGCGGACGGGCTGGTGTTCCTGCCCTACCTCGCCGGGGAGCGCAGCCCGATCTGGGACGGGCGGGCGAGCGGCTCGTTCGTGGGCCTCAGCCTGTTCCACACCCGCGCCCATCTGTATCGCGCGGTGCTGGAGGGCGTGGCGTTCGCGCTGCGCCACAACATCGAGGCCGGGCGGATGTCGGTGCCGCAGCTCGACGAGTCGCTGATCGTGGTGGGCGGGGCCGCGCGCTCCGACCTGTGGATGCAGATCGTGGCCGACATCACCAACGCCCCGGTGCTGACCATCGCGCAGGAGGTGGAGGCCGCACTGGGCGCCGCCCTGCTGGCCGCGCTGGGAGTCGGGCTGGCGACGCCGGCGCAGGCGGAAGCCGGCTGGGTGGAACTCCGGCCGCGCGCCGTGCCGCAGGCAGAGGCGGTGCGGACCTACGACCGGGCGTTCGCGGTGTTCAAGGACCTGTATCCGGCGCTGAAGCCCAGCATGCACAGGCTGCGCGAGGCGTAGCCGCTGGCCGTCGGCGAAAGTACAGGCGTCAGCGCAGGGCGGTGCCGGCAAAGCGGTTCTGCAGCGACAGCTCGTGCGGCGAGGCGGGCTGCACGACCTGCACCGCAGGGTGGTAATCGCCGAGGCGCGCGGCCTCGCTTGGGATCCACACGGTCACGAGGGCGACGGCCATGATGGCGAGCATTCTGGTCATAGGCGGGGCTCCTTCCTGCAGCAGTCTCATGCTGCACTGCAACAAGTAGCCCTCGGGACAGGCCGGGCGTAGTGCTCTGCCGGTCATATGGCTTATGCGCGCGTCGCATGGACGGCGGCGGGGGGGGCGGGACCTGGGGCGCCGGCCTGCTGAGGCAAGCAAGGCTGGGCTCTGCCCAGACCCGCCAGGGGCGAGCCGCCCCTGGACCCGGCGCAACTTAAGAATCGGATGCCAAAGGCTCGGCCTTTGGCGGGGTTCAGGGGCAGAGCCCCTGGCCTTCCTGTCCTGACCGGCCGGGCCAGCCAGCCTCTCAGTCCACGCCGTAGTTCCAGCTGCCGCGGCGCAGCGGCCGCAGGGTGTAGAGCGCGACCTGTGCGGCGCTGTAGGACTGCGCGCGGTCGTTGTCGCCGGTCGCGGGGCGCAGCGTGCCGTCGGCGGCCAGCTCGTAGCGGTCGGTCTCGCCTCCGACCATGTGGTGCAGCCGGATGATGCGCGCGCTGCGGCCGTCGATCGTCTGCTGGCTGCCGGTCCAGTCGCCCTGCCAGCGTGTGGTACCGACGCCGGCACCGGTCTGGGTGTTCTGGATCGTGATCGCGATGTGGTAGCGGCCGGACACCGCGTCGGGCGCGCCGTCGAGCACCAGCTCGACGATCTTGGGCTCGTCGACCCAGGGGCCGGGCGGGGTGCCGCGCCAGTCGCCGAGGATCGGGCCGGTGGGGCGCGGCACGCAACCGGCCGCCAGCAGCGACAGAACCGTGCCCCAGGCAGCAGCCCGGGGCCAGGAACGGGGAGGTGGCAGGGTCGCGCGCCGGGCGCGGCTCACGGCGGCGGGGCGGCGGGATGGACCTGGCTCGCGGTGCCCGGGATCGAGTTGCCCCGGGCCGGCGAGGCGGTGGCGGGCGAGGCGGTGCCTCGGCGCGGAACACGTTGCGGGGTGCTGCGGCGATGTGGCAGCGGCTTGGACAGTTCCTCGCTGGGCCCCATCGAGAAGCTGGACGGGGGCGCGGCCGCTGCCGGCGCCTGCGTGGCGGCCAGCAGAACGGCGGACGCGAGCAGGTGGCGGAGCGTGAGGGGCATGGGATCTTCCCGGGAGGACGGCGGGACCACCGGTCCCGCCGCAGGTCGGCACGCGAGCGTCGGCTCAGAAGGCGATGTGCGACTTGAAGCCGAACACGGCGGCGTCCTTGATGTTGTTCACGCCGTTGGGGCGGAACACGTACTGGAAGTCGGGCTCGAAGTTCACGCCGCGGTAGACGTGGATGTCGTAGTTGGCCTCGATGATCTCCGAGTGGCGCTGCACGCCGGTGGCGCCGGTGATCGGCAGGCCGAGCTGCTCCTGGAGCGCCTGCTGGTGGGCGAGCTGCGGGCTGGTGTTCACGTAGGAGAACAGCACGCCGATGGTGTCGAGCGGGCGGGCCTTCCAGAACGAGCGCTCCAGCAGGCCGCCGAAGTACTGGTCGGCGTAGACGGAGGTGGTGGCGTCGTTGTGGATGTAGCCGCCGAGCACGGTCAGGCCGTCGTTCGGCCCGGGGCCCTGGCGCAGCACCAGCTGGTCGAACAGCGCCCAGGCCTGGGTATGGCCCTTGTGCAGCTTGTAGGGGTTGCCGGTGAGCAGCGCCGGGGCGCCGTTGTCGCCGACGTAGAAGTCGCGGTAGCTGGAGTTGTCGTAGGAGAAGCCGACCTTGTAGTGGCCGGGCAGGCGGTCGGCGCCGAAGGTGGGCAGCCAGGCGGCCTCCACCGGGAACGTTTCGCCGCTGATCTTGCTGGTGTCGAAGGTGAAGCCGGAGCGGAAGCGGTCGTAGGTGTAGAGGTCCTGGTCGGTCGCGTAGATGCCGCCCTGGATGTAGGTGCTGTCGGTGGGACGCACGCGCAGGCGGCCGCCCCACACCGCGTCCGGGTAGGAGCTGAAGCCGATGTTGCCGCCCGGCAGCGCCTTGGGGTTGCCGCACAGCGAGTTGTTCATGAAGTTACAGTAGAGCGGCGATGCGGCGAAGTCGAGGCTGACCGGCATGCGGCCCACGGTGACGTCGACGTGGTCCTGCAGCAGCTTCTCCTCGGCGAAGGCGTAGACCAGGTGGATGCCGACGTCGCCGCCGGCGCCGTAGATCTCCTGCACCGGCTGCAGCCCGTCGCCGATCAGGCCGCTGTCCGGGCTGCCGGAGCGGTTGACCACGACGATGTGGGTCGAGAGGCCCTGGATGCGGGCGAGCTTCTGCCAGTCGACGTCGAGCTCGAGGCCGAGCTGGTTGGCGAAGGTCGAGCCCTGCTTGAGGCCGCCGCTGACGTTGCTCGCGAACTCGGTGATGAAGTCGCCGAGCACGTCGATGCCCAGGTTGCCGAGGCTGGTGCGCACGTTGTCGAACACCGGCAGGCCGGCGACGAGCTGGTCCACCTTCGAGGACGAGGTGGGCGGCGGCGCGGCGGGGCTCAGCGGCGTGGAAAGCTGCTGGCTGGGGCCGATGCTGACGCCGCTGTTGATGTTCTGCGCCCGCGCGGCGGGCGCGAGGCCGAGCGCAAGGCCAATGCCGGCCGCGGCGAGGCCAAGGCGGGTACGGCCGGCGACGCGCCGGCGGTCTCGTGTGTCAGGCATGATGGCTGCGTTCCCTGTGCGAGGCGGTCCGCCACGGTTGATCTTCGTCACCCTGGATGCGGTTCGGCAGACACTATCGGTTTTGATGGCGTTGACGTGACGAACTTGCACTTCTGGCGCCTCCGGCATGCACTTGTCCGACAATTGTAGCAGGAGAGTGACACCGGCCGTCGTTGCGCGGCCACAGGAGTCCGCTTCAGCGCGGGCCGGGGCGGCCGCGGGCCTTGAGCACGCTCATGGAGCCGGGCGTCGCCTCGAACGCGTCGCGCCGCGCGTCGGCCTGCAGCACCGGCTGGGCGACGTGCACCAGGCGCCAGGCGATGAACGCCGACTCGAGCGCCAGCACCGCGCCCACGAACACGAACAGGTTGGCGGCTCCGTGCGCCATCAGCGCCGCGCCGGCCAGCGGCCCGAGCACGGTGCCGGCGGCGAAGGTGAGCAGCAGTTCGCTCGCTGTCTCTGCGAAGGAGCGCTCGCGGATGCGGTCGTTCACGAACGCCACGCACAGCCCGTACAGCGGGTATTGCGCGAAGCCGAACACGCCCAGCGCCAGGATCAGCCAGGCGTGCGGCAGCGCTGCGCCGCGCAGCACCAGCAGCGCGCAGGTGGCAATCGCCAGGGCGGACAGGGCGAGCAGCAGGTAGCGCCGGTCCATGCGGTCCGACAGCCGGCCCGCCGGGTAGTACGACAGCGCGCCGCCGAGCACGGAGCAGGCGAGCATCACCGCGACGCCGTGGGTGGACAGGCCCATCTCCAGGCCGAAGGTCGGGCCGAGGCCGCCGACCGCGCCGCTGACCAGCCCGGCGGCGAAGCAGCCGGACACGCCCGACGGCGAGATCGCGTACAGCTCGAGCAGGTGGATGGAGAACGGCCGCGTCGGCTTCGGCACCGGCGAGCGGGTCAGCGCCACCGGGATGATCGACAGCACCACGGCCACCACCATCAGGATGAACGGCAGCGGGCCGCGCGGGTCGAGCGCGGTGAGGCTGAGCGTGCCGGCCAGCGAGGCGACGAGGTTCGCGGTCATGTAGGCGGCGAAGATGCCGCCGCGCCTGGCCTGGGTGGCGCGCTCGTTCAGCCAGCTCTCGATGATCAGCGCCAGCCCGCCGTAGCAGAAGCCGATCACCACGCGCAGCGCGATCCAGGCCGGCGGCTGCTGCAGCGGCAGCAGCAGCAGCGCGGTCGAGCCGCTCAGCGCCGCGAGTGCGGCGAAGGTGCGCACGTGGCCGACCGCGGTGACCAGGCGGCCGACGCTGAGGCAGGCCAGCATGAAGCCCGCCGACCAGCCCGACGACAGCAGGCCGACGCGCGCCATCGAGGCGCCGTCGAGCTGCAGGCGGATCGGCAGCAGCACGCCCTGCAGGTTGGTGCCGAACACCAGCAGCACGACGCTGGCCAGCAGGGCGGTGACCGAGAGCAGCGGCGAGTGCATCTCGCGCTCGCGGCCGCCAAGCATCATCGGGCCGAACTCGTCCATTTCGCCTCCTGCCGCGGTCCGGGAAAGCAAGGCCGGGCTCTGCCCGGACCCGCCAGGGCGAGCCGCCCTGGACCGGCCTTCTTTAGGAAGGGGTGATCCAGGGCCCAGCCTTTGGCGGAGCTTGGGGCCTCAGCCTTGCCGTCTGGCCGGGGCCGCGGCCCCGTGGTCGTGGCGGTAGCGCGAGGGCGGGACGCCGCGCTGCTCTAGGAACTGGCGGTTGAAGTTAGACAGGTTGTTGAAGCCGGTGCGGAAGCAGATCTCGGTGATCGACAGCTCGTCGTCGAGCAGCATGCGGCAGGCGCGCTCGATTCGCAGGCGGTTGACGTAGCGCACGAAGGTCATGCCGGTGTGGCGACGGAAGCTGCGGGAGAACCTGGACGGGCTGTAGCCGACGGAGCGGGCGAGGTCGGCCTCGCGCAGGTCGCCGTCGAGGTTGCGCCCGATCGTGGCCAGGACGTGGTTGATCTCGGTGTTCATGTAGCCGGCCACGTCGATGCGGAAGCCGGCGCTCGCCAGCCGGGTGGCGTCTGCGGGCTGCAGCAGCAGGTCGAGCAGGCTGAAGAACAGGGTGACGCGGCGCGCGCCCTGCGCGTCGAGCAGCTGGCGCAGGAGCGGTGCGGCCGCGGCAGCGACGGCGGGCGCGAACTCGACGCCGCAGGCGGAGGCGGCGAGCAGGCGCTCGATGGCGTGCAGCTCGGGGAAATGCTCGATGCAGCCCTCGATGAAGGCGCGGGCGAACTGCAGCACCACGCAGCGGTGCGCGACCTGCTCGCCCGGCGCCACGTGGCTGACCCAGTTGTGCGGCAGGTTGGGGCCGACGAGCACCAGCTGTCCCGGCGCGAAGCTGCCGACGTGGTCGCCGACGAAGAAGGTGCCGGAGGTGGCGGTGACGAGGTGCAGCTCGTATTCCGGGTGGAAGTGCCAGCGCACGGTGCGGTACGGGTAGCCGTGCGACCAGATCTTGAACGATCCCGGCGTCGGCGCCTCGACCAGCTCCAGCTCCGGGCCGTCCGGCGCGGCGCCGGCGGCGATCGCGCCGCGCGCGGACGCGCGGAGCTGCGGGCTGCGGGTCAGCATGGGCGGCTCATCGCGGCATCCTCCCCGGTGGTTCGCAACAGACGTTCAACGACAGGTGTTTCGCGTCCAGTGTTTCGCGCGCAGCCCCTGGCGGCGGCGGCGGCGGCGGCGGCGTGACGGCACGTCGCGGCGCGCTCACGCCATCCAGTTGCCCCCGTCGATGCCGTAGGTCTGGGCGACGACGTAGCGCGCGTCCTCGCCGGCGAGGAAGGTCGCAAGGCCGGCGATCTCCTCCGGCCGCGCCATGCGGCCGATCGGCACCGCGGCGGCGACGCGGCGCTTCTTCTCGCCTGGCGGAAGGTTCTCGTGGGCTGCGAAGCGGCGGTCCACGTCGTCCCAGTGCTCGGCGTCCACCACGCCCGGCGCGATGGCGTTGACGGTGATGCCGTGGCGGATCAGGTCGAGCCCGGCGCTCTGCGTCAGGCTGATCACGGCGGCCTTGGACGCGCAGTACACGCCGACCAGGGCCTCGCCGCGCCGGCCGGCCTGGGACGCGAAGTTGATGATGCTGCCGCCGCGTCGCGTCGCACCCGCCTCGTCGTTCTGGGCGATCATCCGGCGGGCGGCGGCCTGCAGGGTGAACAGCAGGCCCTCGACGTTGACCGCAAACACGCGGGCGTAGCTTGCGCGGGTGATCTCCACGATGGGCGCCAGGTCGAAGATCCCGGCGTTGTTGACCAGGACGTCGAGGCGGCCGAAGCGGGCGACGGTGGCGGCGATCAGGGCGTCGATCGAGTCCTGGCGCGTCGCGTCGAAGGCGACGGCGAGCGCCGCCTCGCCGATCTCGTCGGCCAGGGTGCGCGCGCCGGGCTCGTCGAGGTCGGCGATCACCACGCGCGCGCCCTCTGCGGCGTAGCGGCGGGCGATGGCGCGGCCGATGCCGCGCGCGGCGCCGGTCACCACTGCGACCTGGCCGTCGAGCGCCGGGCGGGCGCCGCCGCTGCGGGCCTGGGTGTCGCTCATGCGGTGGCTCCCGGTCGTGTCGCGTCGGCAAGGGCGGGGTAGAGCGCACGGTACTCGGCGTGGCGCGCGGCATAGGCGGCGGACAGTGCCGCGTCGGGGTCGATGGTCTCGCCGCGCGCGGGCGGCGTGCACAGCGAGGCGGGCTCCTCGCCGGTCGTGGCCAGGCGGGCGAGGCGGGCGGCGCCGAACGCCCCGCCGTGCTCGCCGTCGGCCAGGCGGTGCAGCGGCACGCCGAGCACGGAGGCGATGATCGCCACCCACAGGCGCGAGCGCGAGCCGCCGCCGATCACGTCGGCCGCTACGATCCGCGTGCCGGACGCGGCCAGGGCGTCGAGGCAGTCGCGCATGGAGAACGCGACGCCTTCCAGCACCGCCTGCGTCAGCGCGGCGCGGCCGGTGTCGTGCGACAGCCCGGCGAAGGCGCCGCGCACCGCGCCGTCGTTGTGCGGCGTGCGCTCGCCGCCGAGATAGGGGAGGAAAAGCGCGGCGCCCGGCGCGCGCACTGCGTCGCCGACCTCGTCGAGCAGCGCCTGCTCGCCCACGCCGGCCACGCCCGACCACCAGGCGAGCGAGGCGGCCGCGGACAGGGTCACGCCCATCTGGTGCCACAGGCCGGGCAGGGCGTGGCAGAACGCGTGCACCGCGGCCTGCGGGTAGGGGCGGAAGCGGTCGGTCGCCGCGAACAGCACGCCGGAGGTGCCGAGCGAGACGAAGGCGTCGTTCGGCCGGATCGCGCCGAGACCGACCGCGCCGCCGGCGTTGTCGCCCGCGCCGCCGGCCAGCACCACGCGGCCCATCCCCCAGCGCGCGGCCAGCTCCGGGCGCAGGGTGCCTGCGGCCTCGCTGCCCTCGACCAGGCGCGGCATCGCCTCGCGCGACAGGCCGGTGGCCGCCAGCGCCGCGTCCGACCAGTCGCGCGCCGCCACGTCCAGCCACAGCGTGCCCGACGCGTCCGACATCTCCTCCACCCGCTCGCCGGTCAGGCGGAACAGCAGCCACGCCTTGGGCAGCAGCACGGTGGCGGTGCGCGCGAACAGGTCCGGCTCGTGCGCGCGCACCCAGAGCAGCTTGGGCGCGGTGAAGCCGGGCATCGCGATGTTGCCGGCCGTCGCGCGCAGCGCGGGGAACGCGGCCTCCAGCTCGCGGCACTCTGCCACCGCGCGCACGTCGTTCCACAGGATCGCCGGGCGCAGCACCTCGCCCGACGCGTCGAGCAGGATCGCGCCGTGCATCTGCCCGGCAACCCCCATGCCGCGCACGGCGGCCAGCGCGGCGGGGTGCTCGCGCTTCAAGGCGTCGACGGCGTCGAGCGTGGCGGCCCACCAGTCGGCGGGGTTCTGCTCGCTGTGGCCGGCGGCGGGGCGCTGCACGGCGAGCGGGCGGGACACGCTGGCGACCACGCGCTGCGCGTCGTCCACCAGGAGGGCCTTGAGGGCGGAGGTGCCGAGGTCGAGGCCGAGATACACCGGGGCGGAGTCCTATCGGGGCAAGGAAGCAAGGCCAGGGCTCTGCCCTGGACCCGCCAGGGCGAGCCGCCCTGGACCGGCTTCTCTTAAGGGAGGGGGGATCAAAGGGCCGCATTCCTGGCAGCGGGGCCCTTTGCGGGTCTGGGCAGAGCCCAGCCTTGGCTGTCTCACGCTGCCAGGGGATGCCGCGCCAGGCGGGCGAGCGCCTGGCCGTTGCCGTCGAACAGGTGGCACGCGCCGGCGTCCACGGCGAGGCGGACGCTCTGGTGCGCGCGGGTCGTGTCGCCGCCGTCGCTCTGCACCGTCGCGGGCTGCCCGCCGTCGAGCACCAGGTGCAGCAGGGTCAGGCCGCCGAGCCGCTCCACCAGCCGCACCTCGCCGCCCAGCGGGCCGTCGGCGGCGACGCGCAGCGCTTCCGGGCGGATGCCGATCGTCATCGCGGCGCCGCGCTGCGCGCGGGTGGCGTCGGACGCCACCACGAAGCGCGCGCCGCCGGGCAACTCGACCTCGACGCCGCCCGGCCCGGCCTGCACCACGCCCGCCGGCAGCAGGTTCATGCGGGGCGAGCCGATAAAGCCGGCGACGAACAGGTTGGCGGGGTGGTGGTACAGCTCCAGCGGCGTGCCGACCTGCTCCACGCGGCCGGCCTGCATCACCACGATCTTGCTGGCCATGGTCATCGCCTCGACCTGGTCGTGGGTGACGTAGACCATGGTCGCGGCCAGCTCCTCGTGCAGGCGCGACAGCTCGATGCGCATGTTGCCGCGCAGCGCGGCGTCGAGGTTGGACAGCGGCTCGTCGAACAGGAACACCTTCGGGTTGCGCACGATGGCGCGGCCGATGGCGACGCGCTGGCGCTGGCCGCCCGACATCTGGCCGGGCTTGCGGTCGAGGTAGGGCTCGAGCTGCAGGATGCGCGCGGCCTCTGCCACCTTGCGGTCGCGCTCCGGCTTCGGCACCCGGGCGAGGCGCAGCGCGAAGGCCATGTTCTGCCGCACCGTCATGTGCGGGTAGAGCGCGTAGGACTGGAACACCATCGCGAGGCCCCGGTCGGCCGGGCCGACCTCGTTGACGCGGCGGCCGTCGATCAGCAGCTCGCCGGAGGTGATCTCCTCCAGGCCCGCGATCATGCGCAGCAGCGTCGACTTGCCGCAGCCGGAGGGGCCCACGAACACCACCAGTTCGCGCTCGGCGATGTCGAGGTCGACGCCCTTGATGACCTCCAGCGGGCCGTAGCTCTTGCGCAGGTCGCGCAGCGTCAGCGTGGCCATGGTGCGTCTCCGTGCGGAAGGGAAAGGGAAGCAAGGCCAGGGCTCTGCCCTGGACCCGCCAGGGGCAGCGCCTCTGGACCGGCGCATGAAAGGGTTTGAGGGCACGGACGGCCGGTGGGGCGCGAGGATCTTTCACCAGGTTTCCAAAGGCTTGCCTTTGGCGGGGTCCAGGGGCAGAGCCCCTGGCCTTGCTTGCTTTCCCTGCTCACTTCACCGCCCCGAACGTCAGGCCGCGGACGAGCTGGCGCTGGCTCAGCCAGCCGAACACCAGGATGGGCGCGACCGCCATGGTCGAGGCGGCGGACAGCTTGGCGAAGAACAGGCCCTCGGGGCTGGAGAAGGAGGCGATGAACGCGGGCAGCGGGGCCGCGGCAGAGGAGGTGAGATTGAGGCTCCAGAACGCCTCGTTCCAGCACAGGATCAGCGACAGCAGGCCGGTGGAGGCGACGCCCGGCAGGGTCAGCGGCATCAGCAGGTACCACAGCTCGCCGAAGGTGGTGGCGCCGTCCATGCGGCCGGCTTCCAGGATCTCGTGCGGCACGTCCTTGTAGAAGGTAAACAGCATCCAGACCACGATCGGCAGGTTCATCAGGGCGTAGATCGCCAGCAGGCCGGTGCGGGTGTCGAGCAGGCCGGTGGAGCGGAACAGCAGGTAGATCGGCACCAGCACGCCGACCGGGGGCAGCATCTTGGTCGACAGCATCCACAGCAGGGTGCCGCGGGTGCGCCTGGTGGGGTGGAACGCCATCGAGTAGGCGGCGGGAATGGCGAAGGCCAGCGCCAGCAGGGTGCCGCCCACGGAGACGACGACGCTGTTCAGCGCGAAGGACAGGTAGTCGGCGCGGCCGAGCACCTCGGCGTAGGCGGCGAGGCTGGGCGAGAAGATCAGGCGCGGCGGGGTGGCGACGGCGTCGACCTCTGTCTTGAGGCTGGTGAGCGCCATCCAGGCGATCGGGAAGAACAGGGCGAGCGCGATCGCCCAGCCGCCGACGGCGACGAGGGCGCGGCTTGCGAGGCTGGCGCGCATCGCCTCAGACCTCCAGGCGGCGCGCGATGGAGCGCACCAGGAACAGAGCGACGACGTTGGCCAGGATGATGGCGACCACGCCGCCGGCCGAGGCGCCGCCGATGTCGAACTGCAGCAGGGCACGGGCGTAGATCAGGAAGGCGAGGTTGGTGGTGGCGTTGCCGGGGCCGCCCGCGGTGGTGACGAAGATCTCGGCGAACACGGTGAGCAGGAAGATCGTCTCGATCATCACCACGACGCTGATGGCGCGGCGCAGGTGCGGCAGCGTGATGAAGAAGAACTGCGCGACCACGCTGGCGCCGTCCATGCGCGCTGCCTCGCGCTGCTCGTGGTCGAGCGACTGCACGGCGGTGAGCAGGATCAGGATGGCGAACGGCAGCCATTCCCACGACACGATGGCGATCACCGAGAGCATCGGGAACTGCGCGAACCAGTCGACGGGCTGCAGGCCGAGCGCCGAGGAGAGCGCGCCGAACACCCCGTAGATCGGGTGCATCAGCAGGTTCTTCCAGATCAGCGCGCTGACGGTGGGCATGATGAAGAACGGCGAGATCGCCAGCAGTCGGGCGACCTTGTGGCCAGGGAACGGCTGGTCGAACAGCACGGCGAGCAGGGTGCCGCAGCACACGGTGATCGCCAGCACTGCGCCCACCAGCACCAGCGTGTTGACCAGCGACGCCCAGAAGTCCGGGTCGGTGACCAGGAAGCGGTAGTTGTCCAGGCCCGCGAAGCCCGAGACGGAGGGGTCGAGCAGGTTGTAGCGCAGCGCGGAGAACCACACCGTCATCACCAGCGGCACGATCATCCACAGCAGGAGGACCAGCACCGAGGGCACGACAAGCAGCGAGCCGGCCCGCCGCGGCGGCGCGGCGAGCACGGCCGCCGGCGCGGCGGGGGCGAGGGCGGCCGTGTCCACGCGGCTACTTCTTCGGGTAGCCGGCCTGGCTCATGGTGCGCTCCGTCGCGGACTGGGCGGCCTTGAGCGCCTGGTCCTCGGTGTCCTGCCCGGTGAGCGTGGCGGCGATGGTCTGGCCGACCTGGGTGCCGATGCCCTGGAACTCGGGGATCGCGACGAACTGGGCGCCAGTGTAGGGGCGCGGCTGCTCGGTCTGGCCTTGCGCGTGGGAGTTGTCGATCGCCTTCTCCACGAAGGCTGCGAACGGGGCGACCTTCTTGTAGTCGGGGTTGTCGTAGGTGGACTGGCGGGTGCCGGGCGGCACGGCGACCCAGCCGTTCTCCTTGGCGACCAGGTTGATGTAGTCCTTGGAGGTGGCCCAGGCGGCGAAGGTCTTGGCCGCGTCCTTCTGCTTCGAGGAGGCGGGAATGCCCAGGTTCCAGCTCCACAGCCAGGTGGGTGCCTGGGCGAAGCTGCCGGTCGGCATCGGCGCGAAGCCCACCTTGTCGGACACGCTCGACTGCTTCTTGTCGTAGAGCAGGCCGCCGGCGACGGTGGCGTCGATCCACATGCCGCAGTGGCCGGAGCCGAACAGCGCCAAATTCTCGTTGAAGCCGTTCGAGGTCTCGCCGGGCGGGCCGTCGGCCTTGAGGATGGCGTCGTAGTAGCCGACCGCCTTGTGCCAGGCCGGCGTGTCGATCTCCGTCTTCCAGGCGTCGTTGAACCACTGGCCGCCGAAGGCATTCACCAGGCTGGTCACGTAGGCCATGTTCTCGCCCCAGCCCGGCTTGCCGCGCAGGCACATGCCGTAGA
>CAXSFU010000029.1:0-22843 GCA_964236695.1 uncultured Acetobacteraceae bacterium
CTGAGCGATATCGGCATGGTGCCGTAAAACAGCATTTATCGAACAGCCTCTTAGCAACGGGTTCCAAGGGCCCTGCCTTTGGCGGGGTCCAGGGGCAGAGCCCCTGGCCTTCCTTTCTCGACTTCAAACGAGGGCACTGCTTGAGGGTTCTGTCCCTGGACTTTGCCAAAGGCTCGCCTTCGGAAACTTCCACTCAGAAAGCGGGTTGCGAAGCATCAGCGGAGGGGCGACCCGGCCCCGGCAAACAGGCACCTCCAGGGCACTTCGGACGCTCGGCCCGCGCCGTTTTCTTGCCCGGCGGGCCTCCCCGGCCTTGCGGAAATGTCGCGCACCGCGAAAGCAGGTGTTTGAGCCGCGCTGCGCTCTGGGCTATTGGTCCGGGCCAGCGACGCGGATGCCCGGGCGGACCCACCGCACCTGGAAGCAAGACGCGATTGGGAGGCCTGCATGACTGGACGCCATTTCCTCAACGTGCCCGGACCCACCAACGTCCCGGATCGCATCCTCAACGCGATGCACGTCCCGATGGAGGACCATCGGAACCCGAACTTCCCCAAGCTGGTCCTGCCGATCTTCGAGCAGCTCAAGCGCCTGTTCCGCACCACCACCGGCCAGGCCTTCATCTTCCCCGCGACCGGCACCGGCAGCTGGGAGGCGGTGCTCACCAACACGCTCAGCCAGGGCGACAAGGTGCTCTCGCCGCGCTTCGGCCAGTTCAGTTCGCTGTGGATCGACCTCGCCCAGCGTCACGGGCTCGACGTCGTAATCCAGGACGGGGAGTGGGGCACGGGCGCTTCGCCGGACCGCATCGGCGAGGCCCTCGCGGCCGACAAGGGCCACGAGATCAAGGCTGTCATGGTCGTGCAGAACGAGACCGCGACCGGCGTCACCAGCGACATCGCCGCGGTCCGCCGCGCGATGGACGCCGCCGGCCACCCGGCGCTGCTGTTCGTCGACGGCGTCAGCTCGATCGGTTCGCTCGACTTCCGCATGGACGACTGGAAGGTCGACGGTGCGATCACCGGCAGCCAGAAGGGCCTGATGCTCCCGGCCGGCCTCGGCATCGCCTGCGTCAGCCAGAAGGCGCTGGAGGCGCAGAAGGCCGCGCGCAACAACAATCCGCTGCGCCGCGCCTACTTCGACTTCGACGACCAGGCCAAGGCGAACAAGGACGGCTACTTCCCCTACACCCCGTCGCTGCCGCTGCTCTACGGCCTGCGCGAATCGCTGACCATGCTGCTCGACGAGGAAGGCCTCGACAACGTCGTGGCCCGCCACGCCTACCTCGCCGGCGGCGTGCGCGCCGCAGTGCTCGACGGCTGGAAGCTGAAGCTCTGCGCCCAGGACCCCAAGTGGTACAGCGACACCGTCAGCGCGATCATGGTGCCTGAGGGCTTCAGCGGCGCCGACGTGATCAAGCGCGCCTTCCTGCGCTACAACCTGGCCACCGGCGCCGGCCTGTCGAAGATGGCCGGCAAGCTGTTCCGCATCGGCCACCTGGGCGACCTGAACGAGCTGATGTGCCTGGCCGCGATCACCGGTGCCGAGATGGCCATGCGCGACGTCGGCATCAAGGTCGAGGCCGGCAGCGGCGCCGCGGCGGCCGAGGAGTTCTACCGCGCCAACTCGCTGGAGAACACGCTCCAGAAAGCCGCCGAGTAGCCACGCTCCCGGTATGGAAGGGACGGGGCGCAGGCCTGTTGTCCCTTCCATGTTGCTGCAAGCCAGGCAAGGCCAGGAGCTCCGCCGCTGGACCTTGCCAAGGGCTCGTCCTTGGAACCCTCGACCTGGGCAGGGAGCCCGCCGCAAGGCTCGGCCTTCTGGCGGGTCGGGACAGGGCCGGTTCAGGTTTCGTCATGCCCATCGGCCCGGCAGCCTGCAGTCTCAGGTTGGATCGTTGAAAAGGCCACCGGAGGGAGCCGCCCCTGGACCCGGCCTCCCTTAAGAAATGGATCCCAAAGGTTCGGCCTCTGGCGGGGTCCAGGGGCAGAGCCCCTGGCCTTCTCTTCCTGACCGGTCACAACGACCGACCATCGGCATCAGTAAGGCCGGACCGCCCGGAACGGATCGGCCAATGGCGCCTCGCCGCCCTCCGTCCTTGGCGCCTCGACGCAGCCGCTGCCCATCCGCGCCGCCGCCCGCTCGCAGGGCGAGCGGTCCGGGTACTCGCACTGCAGCAGGCTGCCGGACACGACGATGCAGTAGCGCCCGGTACCGACCGCCGGCCTCGGCTCCGCGGGGTTGGCGACGCACTCCCCGCCCTGGGCGCGCGCGTTGGCCCGGCACTCGGCGGGATCGACATACAGGCAGCGCGACGGCACGGACGGCGTGCGGATGCAAAACGGCGCCGCCCCGGCCTGCGCAGGAGTCAGCGCCAGCAGCAGGCCGGCCGCGAGGCCGGCCGCCGCGTCAGCCCCGGTCCAGCAGCGCGGCAAACGCATCGCGCGCCCGTTCCACCTGCGCCCACGGGATATCGCCGAGCGGGAAATGCCCGCCCAGCACTGTGCTCAGCACGCTGTTGATCTCCTGCAGTCGCGCCTGCGAGGCGGGGGTGACGCCGGCCGCGCGCTGCGCCCGGATCAGGATGTCACGGTAGCCGCACATGAACCGCGTGGTCTCGGAGAAATCGTGCCCGAGATCGCGGCGCTCCGCCCGCGTGGTGTCCGCGGTCGGCTTCTCCGCCAGCACGCGGTCCAGGCACTCCAGTGCCCGGCGCCCGGGATCGGGCTCCGGATGCTCGACCGCGCGCGCCTCTACGCCGAGCGCCGCCGGGCCGCTCGCCGTACCCGGCTCACTGGCCATGGTTCTGCCCCGCCGGGTTGTCGAGACGGCCGCGCCGCAGGTTGCAGGTCAGCGCCTTGGTGGAGTGGATGCCGGTGTTGGCGTCGCCGTAGATGCCGAGCAGCACGTTGGCTGACGCCCCGTGCGCGATGCCTTCACCGCCAAACACCCAGGGCATGGCGATCTGGTACACCGTGCGCCCGCCGATCACGAACGGTCGCAGGCGCTTCGTGACCATCGCCTTGACCTCGATCTCGCCGCGCAGCGTCGACAGCACGGTCCAGTCCAGGTGAGCGATCCCCAGCTCCTCTGCCAGCTCGACCGGCACCTCCACGAAGCACTCCGGCTGCAGCTCCGCGGTGTGCGGCGTCACCCGGCTCATGATGCCGCCGCAGTGCAGCTCCGTCAGCCGGAACGTCGTGAATGCGTAGGGGAAGCGCGGGTCCGCCGCGCCGTGCGTCTCGTTGCCGGGACGGGGCCAAAGCTGCACCGTCGGGCTTTCCTGCTGCCGGGGATACAGCTCGTTGCGCACCGGGCTCTCCATCGGCTCGTAGTGCACCGGCAGCGGCCCGTCCTTCAGCCCCGACGGCACGAAAAGCTGGCAGCGCCCGTCGGCTTCCATGATGAACGGGTCGGCGCCCGACAGCGCGTCCATCCCCTGCGGATGGGTGCTCCAGTCCGGGCGGTAGTCGGGGTGCTTGGTCGGCTCGAAGTCGGGGACGTCGGTGCCGGCCCACTTCGCCTCCGCCTCGTCCCACCAGACCATCTTCTTGCCTTCCGACCAGGGCCGGCCGGCCGGATCGGCGGACGCGCGGTTGTACAGCGTCCTCCGGTTGGCAGGCCAGGAGAACGCCCAACCGAGATGGCTGCCAGGCCCGTCCGGCCCGTCCGGCCTGCGCGAGCGGGCCACGTTGTGGCCCTCACGCGGGAAGATGCCGCTGTACATCCACCCGCCGCACGAGGTCGAGCCGTCCGCCTTGAGGTCCTTGTAGGTGGCGATCAGCTTGCCGTCGGCGACGGTGCGGCCGTTGATCTCCTGCAGCACCGCCTCCGCATCCGGCTCCGACCGCTCGCCCTTGACCGGGTAGTCCCAGGTCAGCGCCTGGATCGCGCGGTCGCGCGGGTCGTCGCTGCCGGCATACATCGCCTTCAGCCGCCGCCCGAGGTGGTACATGAACCACAGCTCGGAGCGGCTGTCCCCGGGCGCCTCGACCACTTCGTCGTGCCACTGCACCAGGCGGCTGGTGTTGGTCACCGTGCCGGACTTCTCCGCCGACAGCGCGCACGGCAGGAAGAACACCTCCGTGCCGATCTGCTCCGGGCTCAGTTCGCCGCGTTGCACCAGCCGCCCCTTGCGCCAGAACTCCGCCGTCTCGGTCATGGCGAAGTCGCGCACCACCAGCCACTCGAGCTTGCCCAGCCCGCGCTCCACCAGGTCGGCGTTGACCGCGCCGACCAGCGGGTTCTGCCCGAGCACGAACTGCCCGAGCACCACCCCGTCCACCATCGCCAGCGTCATCGGCAGCTGCGACTGGTCGCCGGTCAGCCGCGGTAGGTTGGAGTAGCCGAAGCCGTTCTCCGCCGTCGCCGCGTCGCCGTACCAGGCCTTCAGCAGGCTGACCATGTACTTGGGAAAGTTGTGCCACCACCCCGTCGAGGGCGTCTCCGTCTTCAGGTATTCCGCGAGGTCGGCGTGCGGCTTCAGCGCGCTGGGCTGCGGCAGGTAGGTCGGCAGCATGTTGTAGAGCGTCGGAATGTCCGTGCTGCCCTGGATGCTGGCGTGGCCGCGCAGCGCCATGATGCCGCCGCCCGGCCGCCCGACGTTGCCGAGCAGGCCCTGGATGATCGTGCAGGCGCGGATGATCTGCACGCCCGTGGTGTGGTGGGTCCAGCCGACGGCGTAGCAGAACGCGCCGGTGCGCTCGCGGCCGGAGTTCCTGGCCAGCGCATCGGCAATGCGCACGAACTGCTCGCGCGCCACGCCGGTGACGCTTTCCACCATCTCCGGGGTGTAGCGCGCGTAGTGTCGCCGCATGATCTGGTAGACGCAGTTCGGGTCCTGCAGCGTGGGATCGGTCGGCGGCGGACTCTCCGTCATCGACTCGAAGCCTTCGCCCTGGCTCTCGTCGGTGGACGCCCTGTGCTCGGCAATCGAGGAGGGCACAATCTTGCCCTTGTACTGCCAGGTATCATGCTTGTAGTCGTGCTCTGCGGCATTGAAGCCGGAGAACACCCCGTCGTGCTGCTCCGGGTCGCCGTAGCCGTCCTCGATAATATGGGCGATGTTGGTGTAGGCTATCGCGAACTCGCGAAACCACAGGTCCTTCTCAAGGAGGTGGTGGATGATGCCGCCGAGGAAGGCGATGTCGCTGCCGGAGCGGATCGGCGCGTGGATGTCAGCCAGCGCCGAGGTGCGGGTGAAGCGCGGGTCGACGTGGATGACCGTGCCACCCCGCGCCTTGGCCTGCATGACGAAGCGGAACGCGATCGGATGGTTCTCCGCCATGTTGGAGCCCATGATCACGACGACGTCCGAGTTCGCGAGGTCCCACAGCGCCATCGTGGCCGCGCCGCGTCCGAAGGAGGTCCCCAGACTGGGGACCGACGAGGAGTGTCATATCCTCGCCTGGTTCTCGATGTTGACCACGCCCAGGCCGCCGCCGAGCAGCTTCTTGATCAGGTAGTTCTCCTCGTTGTCCAGCGTGGCGCCGCCCAGCGAGGCGATGCCCAGGGTGTGGTTCACCTCCGTGCCGTCCGGCAGCGTCGGCGCATAGGTCTCGTCGCGGGTGCGCTTCGTCAGGGCCGCGATGCGGTCCATGGCCCACTCGAGCGGCTTGGGTTCCCAGTGGTCGGAGTGCGGCGCGCGCCACATCACCTGGTTGACGCGCTCCGGGCTCAGCAGCAGGCCGAGCGTGCCGCTGCCTTTGGGGCACAACGTGCCCTGGTTGACCGGCGAGCGCGGGTCGCCCTCGATGTGGATCGGCTTGCCGTCCCTGGCATAGACCAGCTGGCCGCAGCCGACCGCGCAGAACGGGCAGATGCTGGTGCCGATGCGGTCGGCGTGCTCCAGGCGCGGGCGCAGGGTCTCGGACGCGGTGGAGCGCGCGGCGACGTCGCGGCTGCTCTGGCCGGCGAGCTGACGCGGCAGCGACCAGTCCTTGAGGAACCGGCCGACGCGCGCTGCGGGACCGCGGCTGATCTTGCCCATGCGAAGCACTCCGAATCTGAGGGTCGGGCAACAGGCGCCGGACCGCGTGCCGCCGGCGGACCGGCAACGATGATGACGCGAACGTTTGCGCGGCGTTGCCTCGGCGGCAACCCGGCACGGCCGCGGGCGCTGTCACGTTAACGCCAGATCGGGCGGATCGGGCGCACGGCGGCTTGCCGGGGTCTCGCCCGGCAGGCGCATATGCCACAGCGCAGTGTGTGGCGACCGGAGCGTGCGATGCAGAGTGTCGAGGGCGTGATCACCATCGTGCAGGAGGGACGCTTCCAGATGACCGACACCGGAGGCGTGACGCGCCTGTTCGTGCTGTCGCCCAACGCGGCGATGGAGACCGAGCAGCTCGTGCCGCTGGGCCGCAACCAGGTCCCGGTTCGCGTCACCTTCCGCGACAGCGACAACGCGCTGGCGCACGTGGCGACGCGGATCGATGCCCTGGAAGGTGCGCGCTGATGGACATGCACCCGCGCGTACTCGACCACCACCAGTCCATGCTCGACGGGGTGATCCCCGATGAGAGCGAGCTGACCACCGGCGTGCTGATCCGGCCCGGCAGGTCGTATGGCTTCTTCACCGACACCACGCTGTGCATCGGCTGCAAGGCCTGCGAGGTCGCCTGCAAGGAGTGGAACAACCTGCCGGCCGACAACATCGGCATGACCGGCGAAAGCTTCGACAACACCGGTCAGCTCTCGGCCAACACCTGGCGCCACGTCGCCTTCGTCGAGCAGGACGTGCGCACGGACATCGAGACCCCGTTCCAGAGCGGCTGGGTGATGCTCAGCGACGTGTGCAAGCACTGCCACAACGCGCCCTGCCTGGAGGCCTGTCCCACCGGCGCGCTGTTCCGCACCGAGTTCGACACCGTCGTGGTGCAGCAGGACATCTGCAACGGCTGCGGCTACTGCGTACCCGCCTGTCCGTTCGGCGTGGTCGACATCTCCACTATGGACGGCAAGGCGCACAAGTGCACGCTCTGCTACGACCGGCTGAAGGGCGGGCTGGAGCCGGCCTGCGCCAAGGCATGCCCGACCGAGAGCATCCAGTTCGGCGAGGTCGAGCTGCTGCAGGCGCGTGCCGCGCACCGGGTCGAGCAGCTGCACGGCCTCGGCCAGACCGCCGCCTACCTCTACGGCGTGCCGGACAGCCCCGGGGCGACAGGCGGCCTGGGCCACCTGAACGCATTCTTCCTGCTGACGCAGCGGCCCGAGGTCTACAACCTGCCGGCAGCACCCACGCGGGCGTCGCGCAGGGTGCGGCCGTCGCTGCTGACCGGCCTCGCCACCGTGGCCGGCCTCGCCCTGGCCTCGATCGCCCTGCTCGCACGGGAGGACTGAGAATGCCGGATGACCAGACCTTGCTGCACGGGGCCGAGGCGCATGCGGGTCCGAAGCGCACGCCGCCGGGCGAGTGGCAGGGCGAGACCTACTACGGCCGCAACCAGGTCAAGCACGCGCCCTTCAACAACTGGGTGGTCGGCGGCTACATCTTCCTGGCCGGGCTGTCCGGCGGGTCGCAGATCCTGGCCACGCTCGCCGACCTGACGCGCGGCCCCGCGGCGGCGTCGACCGTGCGTCGCGGCCGCTATCTGGCCATGCTGGCGCCGACCCTCGGCAGCGCGATGCTGGTCTGGGACCTGCACACGCCCGCGCGGTTCTACAACATGTTCCGCATCTTCCGCGCCACGTCGCCGATGTCGATCGGCACCTACGTGCTGACCATCTTCTCGGGTTTCGCCGGACTGACCGCAGCCGCCCAGCTCGTGGCCGACCGCAACAGCGGCAGGCTCGGGGCCCTGGCGAAGCGCACGGCCGGGGCCGCGCAGGTGCCGGCCGCGGTGGCTGGGGCGGGGCTCGCCACCTACACCGCGGCCCTGCTGTCGGCGACCAGCACGCCGCTGTGGGCCGCGGCGCCGAAAAGCCTGGCGGCGCGCTACGCCAGCGCCTCGCTGGCCGCCGCCGCCGCCGCGCTGTTCCTGGGCCGCGAGGACCGCACCGCCGCGGCGATGCAGCGCATCGCCCTGGCCGCGCTCGGCGTCGAGCTGGCATCGGGCATCACGCTGCACCGGGCGTTCAAGGCGCGCGGCGTGTCAGCCGCGCTCGACGGGCCTGCAGGACAGGCGGAGAAGGGCGTCACCGTGCTCGGCACGATCCTGCCGATCGGCCTGCTCGGCATGTCGCTGGTGTCGCGCCGCCTGCCGAGCTTGGCCAACGCCGCCTCGGTGGCGACCCTGCTTGGGAGTGCGGCGCTGCGGGTATCGATCATGGCGGCCGGCAATGATTCCGCGCGCAAGCCGGAGGTCAGCTTCGCGTTCACCGAAAAGCCGCACTAAGCCTTAGTTTGGAAGGCCAGGGCTCTGCCCTGGACCCGCCAGGGACGAGCCGCCCCTGGACCCGGCCTCCCTTAAGAAGTGGATTCCCAAGGCTTGCCTTTGGCGGGGTCCAGGGGCAGAGCCCCTGGCCTTCCTTTCTTAACCGCATCAAGCTTAACGCCTCGTGAAGTGCTCCTCGATGATCGCGAGGTTGCGCAGGTTCGCCTTGAACACGACGTCCATGGCGTCACCGAGCAACGGGACGGCGCCCATCGCCGCCTCGATGCCGACGTTGCCCAGCATGCGCACCAGCTTATGCATCGGCACGCCGAGCGCCCGCGCTTCCCAGACAATCCACAGCGAGATGCCCGCCAGAACGGTGTCGCCAATCCCCGGCGCCAGGCCGATCAGGCTGTTCAGCCCGAAGCGGAACCGGGTGCCAGGGATGCGCGCGGCCCCATCAAGCAGCCACGCCAGACGACGCAGCCGCCCCAGGCGATGCTGCAGGTCGACAAGCTCCACGCCCGCCACGCCGGTGTACCCTGACATCGCCTGCTCCACGGTTTCGCAGGACATCGTGTCTCGCGCGGGCGGGCTCAAGGCCCGCCATCGCCCGCCATGGGACGCTCAGGCGCGCTCGAACAGCGCGGTCATCGCGCCCTTGGCCAGCACGTGGCCGGTCATGGTCGCGACCAGATTGCCGCGCCCGGGCGAGGCCGCGTCTGGCTGCTCGATGTCGAGCGCATAGACCTGGAACACGTAGCGGTGCGGCCCGTGCCCCGTCGGCGGGTCGGGCGGCAGCCAGCCGCTGCGCAGGAACGAGTTGCGCCCCATCTCCGCGCCGCCCTCTCCGGCGGGGCTGGTCATGGCGCCTTCCGCGAGGCCGCCGTCGCCGCCCGGCAGGTCGTGGACGATGGCATGCACCAGCGGTTGCGGCGTCGGGCTGTCCGCGTCCTCGACCAGCAGCACCACCGACCGTGTGCCTGCGGGAACGCCGGTCCAGCGCAGCGGCGGCGACACGCCTTCGCCGTCCGCGGTGAAGCGGGCGGGGATCGCGGCCTCCGCCTCGAAGGCGGGGCTGGTCACCACGATCCCGGACGGCGCCTCGATGCGGTGCAGGGTGAGCGCATCGGCTCCGGCACGGGTGCCGCTCAGGGCATGTCCGACGGCGGCGGGCAGCTTTTCGAGCATGACGGAGTTCCTTCTGGTTCCGTCATGCCGACGCGGCGGGGGGACAAGGGTTGCACCCCGGGCCGGCGGGCCACCGTTGCCGTCCACGGTGCGCCCCTGGCCTGGGGCGCGGCGGGCGGGTCAGAGCCGGCCGCCGGCCTCGCGGATGCGGATCAGGACATAGACCATCACGAACAGCGCCAGGGCCAGCGGATTGGCGAGGCGCAGCGCCTGGTCCGGCGCGTAGCCGGAGCGGACGAGGAACAGCGCCCCGACCAGGCAGACGATCGCCAGCCAGGTCACGCGCTCGCCCGCGGGCCGGGCTGGCAGGACGCGGGGGCCCGCACGTCCGACGCTCGTCTCGAATGCCTTCATGACGCTCTTTCCTGACCGGCACGTGCGACGGCTGCCAGGCAGCCGCGGACCAGTGATTGGCGGTACCGACGCACGTCCTCGTGCGTCCGCGCGCCGGCGGGGCGGGCACTGCCGACGCCTGAGCGCCGCCGTGCCTCTGCATCATAAGGCGAAACAAGTGAACAATCTGTCCAAAAAAACGTAGGAAATGCCAAAAGTGTTTCGCGGCGCGAGACGGTACGCGCGGCAGGCCTGGAGTGCCGTCCGCGCGGCCGCTATCCGAGCAGGCGGCCGAGCAACCGGGCGGTGTAGTCCATCACCGGGATGATGCGGCCGTAGTTGATGCGCGTGGGGCCAATCACCCCGATCGCGCCGACGATGCGGTCCGCCTCGTTGCGCGCCGGCGCCACCACCATCGCCATGCCCGAGGTGCCGAACAGCCCGCTTTCCGCGCCGATGAAGATGCGCACCCCGTCGGACTGCTCGGCGAGGTCGAGCAGCTTGAGCATGGTCTCCTGGGCTTCCAGCCGCTCGAACAGGGTGCGGATGGAGGCGATGCGCTCGACATGGGTGATCTCGGCGAGCAGGCGGGACTGCCCGCGCACGATCAGCGCGCCGCCGCGGCCCTCGCCGGTCCAGGTCGCCAGCCCGCTCTCGACCACCAGCGACGCGGTCTCGTCGAGCTGTGTGCGGTCGCCCGCCATGTCCTCAGCCACCGTGCGGCGCAGCTCGGGGAGCGATCGGCCGGCGAGGCGCGCGTTGAGGTAGTTCGCCGCCTGGGTGAGGGCGGCCGGCGGCAGGCCGGGCGGAGTCTCGATCACCCGGTTCTCCACCTGCCCGTCGGCGGCGACCAGGATCACCAGCGCCCGGCTCGATCCCAGCGCCACGAAGTCGATGTGGCGAATCGCGCCCTCGGTCTTTGGCGCCAGCACCAGGCCGGCGGCCGCCGACAGGCCGGACAGCATCGCCGATGCCTCGCCCAGCGTGTCCTGCAGGGAGCGTCCCTTGGACTCCAGCGCCCGGCCGATGGTCTGGCGCTCCTCCTCGCCAAGGTCGCCGAACTGCAGCAGGCCGTCGACGAACAGCCGCAGCCCGCGTTCCGTCGGCAGGCGCCCGGCCGAGGTGTGCGGCGCGAACAGAAGGCCGGCGTCGGTGAGGTCGGCCATCACGTTGCGGATGGTCGCCGGCGACAGCGCGATCGGCAGGCGGCGCGACAGGGTGCGGCTGCCGACGGGATCGCCGGTCTCGACGTACTGCTCGACGATCTCGCGCAGCACGGCGGCGGAGCGGGCGTCCAGTTCCGGCGGGATCGCACGGGTCGGCTTGGGGGAATGGTCCATCGGTCTGCCCGCGAAGCTGGGGCCGGGTGGCCGCAGGGTCAATGCGCCCGCCCGGCCGCGACGCGGGGCAGGAGTGGCGCCGGCACGCGGCCGACCGTGCGGGCGCGTGCGCCGTGCCGGGTCAGGCGCGCAGCAGCCGGGGCGAGGGCGCGGCGGGCGCGTGGCTCTGCTCGGCACGGCGCGGCGGCCCGGCGTGGCCGGGGCGTTGAAGGGATGGCGGCTCCGGGGCGTGCGGCGTGACGCCTTCGAGGTGCAGCGCGCGCAGCATGGGTCCTGCCGGCCCATGGCGCAGCTCGCCGGACAGCAGCAGTTCGATCTGGCCGGACCGGGCGAACTCCTCGAGCTGGCGCGCGAGGTGCATCGGCCCGAGCGACACGGTGGCCTCGAAGCTGCGCCCATCGTCCAGGTCGCTCACCGTGGCCTGGCACAGCTCGCCGGCGCAGGGCGGATGCTCGTAGACCCGGAAGTGGCCGATGGGCGCGGCCGCGCCGGCGCGGCGACGGATCGCGTCCCGAGGTGCCGCGGGCAGGGCGGGTGCCGTCTCCGGGGAGACACCGGAGGCACCTGTGCCCGACCGGCCGGCTGCCGGCGTGCCTGTGTCCGGCGCTGCCATACCCGCCGGCCCGGTCTCGCCGGGCGATGTCGGCGTCAGGTTCGCACCGCTCCGGTTCGTATCGTCCCCGACCCCCGGCGCCTGCGACGCCGTGCCCCCGACGCCATCCGGGACGGCAGAAGCGCCGGCAGGCGGCGTCTGGCGAATGGTCGGCTCGGTCGCGGAGCCAGGGGGCTGGTCGCGCGACGCGACGACGGGCACGAGCCGGAGGTTCGGGACGCAGGCGGCGCGAAGACACGGCGCGGCCGCGAAAGGCGCCTGCGGTCCGGCCTCGTCACCGGCGGCGACGGAACGCCAGGCTGGTTCGGCGCGTGCCGCGGCCGGCCCCTGGCTGGCGGCAAGCAGGGCGGTGGCGATCATCCACGCGGGACGGGCGGCGAACTGGCGCATCCGGGCTGTGTATCGAAGCCGCCGGGCCAAGGTAAGGCCGCGCAATGGCACGACGATGGCAGTGCGTCGCGGCCCCCGAGGCGCGGGCATCGCCGCCGGGCGCGAACCGGCCTGGTGTCCGGCTCCGGCACGCCGGCCGGTCCTTGCCGGTTCGCCCGCCCGGCCCCGGCGGCGCGTCGGCGCGGCCGGGCAGCGGCAAGGCGGGTTCCTGCCGGGCGGCGGGCACGCTATGCCGCCGCACCACCATCGGGATTGCCGCCATGCGCGCCTCCGGCCGGGCCGACGACGCCCTCCGCCCCGTCTCCATCGAGCCGGGCTTTGCCCGCCACGCCGAGGGCTCGTGCCTGATCCGGATCGGCGGCACCGAGGTGCTGTGCGCCGCCAGCGTCGAGCCGCGGGTGCCCGGCTTCCTGCGCGGCAAGGGGGAAGGCTGGATCAACGCGGAATACGGCATGCTGCCGCGCGCCACCCACAGGCGCGGCGAGCGCGAGGCCGCGCGCGGCCGCCAGTCCGGGCGCACGCAGGAGATCCAGCGCCTGGTGGCCTGGGCGCTGCGCGCCGTCGTCGACCGCCGCGCGATGGGCGAGATGACGATCACGCTGGACTGCGACGTGCTCAACGCCGACGGCGGTACCCGCTGCGCCGCGATCACCGGCGGCTGCGTGGCCCTGGCCCTGGCGCTGCGCCGGCTGGTGTCGCTGCGGGTGATCGCGGCCAGCCCGCTGCGCGGCCAGGTCACGGCGGTGTCGTGCGGGCTGTGCGAAGGCCGCGCGCTGCTCGACCTTGACTACGGCGAGGGCAGCGGCGCGGACGCGGACGCCAGCTTCGTGCTCACCGCGGCGTCCGGCGGGCAGGCGGCCGGCATCGTCGAGGTGCAGGCCAGCGCCGAGCGCGCGCCGTTCAGCGACGCGCAGATGGAGGCGCTGATGCGCCTGGCCCGGCTCGGCACGGCCGGGCTGCACGCACGGCAGAGCGCCGCGCTGGAGGCCGCATGACGGCGGATGCTGGGCCGGCCGGCCGCGACGCGCCGGCCCCGGGCGGCACGGACGCAGGCGGTTCCGGCGCCCCACGGCGGCTGCGGCGCGGCGACCGGCTGGTGCTCGCCACCCACAATGCGGGCAAGCTGCGCGAGATCGCCGCGCTGCTCGCGCCATACGGCGTCGCAGCGACCTCGGCCGGCGCGCTCGGGCTCGAGGAGCCGGAGGAGGACGCGCCTGACTTCGCGGGCAACGCCCGGCTGAAGGCGCTGGCGGCGGCGCTGGCGAGCGGCGGACCTGCGCTCGCCGACGACTCCGGGTTCGGGCTGGCGGCGCTGGGCGGCGACCCGGGCGTGCTGTCGGCACGCTGGGCCGGGCCGGGCAAGGACTTCGCCGCGGCGATGGCCCGGGTGCAGGCGCGGCTCGGCGCGGCGGAGGACCGGCGGGCGTGGTTCAGCTGCGCGCTGTGCCTGGCGTGGCCGGACGGCGCGAGCGCCACCTACCTGGGCCGGGTGGACGGCCAGGCGTGCTGGCCGCCGCGCGGCGACCTGGGGTTCGGCTACGACCCCATGTTCGTGCCGGCGGGAGGCTCGCTGAGCTACGGGGAGATGGCGCCCGCCGACAAGCACGCCGGCAGCCACCGCGCCCGCGCCTTCGCCCAGCTCGCGGCCGCCTGCCTGCCCTGACCCGACCTGCCTGGTCCGTGGCCGACGCATCAATACCAGAAGATCTCTGCTGGAGGCTCAAACCTGGAGGCTGCCTTTGATCCCGTGGCTGCATCTTCGTGCGTTGCGGCGGGAAGAAAGCGTGTTCTTTCTTGAAAGAAAGAACTAAAGAACTTTACTTATTGAGTTTCGGCGCTGCCTGCGCGCCTGGAGCCTTACGGGCAAAGTCTTTTTGCTTCTTTTTCTTCAGAAAAAGAAGACTCTTGCTTACTTGCTCGACGACTTCGCCCGCCCGCCCGAGCCACGCCGCGACCGGGCGTTCCACGCAGTGGTGCACCGCGAGCCCCGCGACGGTGCTGAGTGCCAGTGCCGCGGCCAGCAGCATCCAGGCCGCCGGAAGATGCAGCGCCGCCAGCCCGCCCAGCACGAAGCCGTGCGCCAGGTAGATCGCGTACGACGCGTCGCCAAGCCGCAGCAGGGCGCGGGGCCAGGGCACGGCGCCCCTGCGTTCGGCCGCGAGCAGGGCGGCGACCAGCAGCGTGGCCGGGCCGCCCCAATCCAGGGCGCGCCACCAGGGCGTGCCTGCGGGCAGGACGGCGAGCGCCAGCGACGCGGCGGCCGCCAGAAGCCCCAGGCCCGCCGTGACCGCCGGCCCGCCTGCCGCCCGGACCGGCGGGCGCAGCAGCCACAGCCCCAGCAGGGCGCCCGCGCCGAACTCCAGCACCAACGGGTCGGCGAGCACGCCGACCGCAGGCCAGCCCGGAGCGCGTGCCAGCCCGAGCAGCGACAGCGCCGCCAGCGCAGGCAGCACTGCGCGCAGCACGACGCCGCGCAGGCCGTCGCGCGGCCGCAGCGCCAGCCCGGCGGCGAACACCAGGTAGAACAGCATCTCGAAGCTCAGGGTCCAGCCGACCGGAAGCACGGGGCGGACCTCGCCGGCGGCGTTGGCGGCGGGCAGGAACAGGTAGGAGCACACGGCGTTGGCCCAGTCCGGCCGGGTGTGCCTTGCCAGCGACGGCGCCGCGAGGGCAAGGGCGAGCTTGGCGGTGGTCGCGAGCCAGTAGAGCGGCGCCACACGCTCCACCCTGCGGCGCAGGAACACCCGCCAGCCGTCCGGGCGGACCACGAGCCGCGCGGAGGCCACGACCATCACGACCCCGCTGATCACGAAGAACAGGTCGACTCCGGCGGCGCCGTTCGGCCAGGCGGCGCCCGACACGGACGTGTCCCAGGGCCGCGCGCCGGGGAAGGACAGGGCAGGGGCCGGGCGGGCGCGCCACTGCTCCAGGGCGTGGAAGGCGACGACCATCAGAGCGGCGCCCCCGCGCAGCACCTGCACGCTGCGCCACTGCCGCGCAGCGTGTGCGGTCATGCAACCCCCGATTGATCGAAGACCGGGTCACGCTACCGTGTCCTGGGAAGCTTCGCGACTTTGAACTTCGCTGTCCCCGCTGCGCGCAGCCCGGCGGGTGTGCCTTGTTCCGGCGCCGTTCCTCGCCTACCTGACCGGCCATGAACATCGACACCCACACCGAGGCCACGGCGGCGGCGGATCCCGCGCCGGACGTGGCCGGAGCCGACGGCGCCCAGACGCCGGACCAGGTCATGCACGCCGCGGCCACGCGGCTTGCCGCCCTGGAAGCCGAGCGCGACGACTTCCGCGACCGCTGGATGCGCTCCGAGGCGGAGGCGCACAACGTGCGCGCCCGGGCCCGCCGCGAGGTCGAGGACGCCCGGCAGTTCGCGGTGCAGAAGTTCGCCCGCGACATCGCCGAGGCGACCGAGAACCTGCGGCGCGGCCTCGACAGCCTGCCGCCGGCGTCGACGGGCGAGGCGGAGATCGTGGCCAAGCTGCGCGATGGCTTCGAGGGCGTGGAGCGGGCGATGCTGGCGGCGCTGGAGCGCAACGGCGTGGCGCGCGAGGACCCGACCGGCAAGCCGTTCGACGCCAACCTGCACCAGGGCATGGGCGAGCAGGCCTCGGACGCCCACCCGCCGGGCACCGTGCTGCAGGCCTACACGCCGGCGTGGACGCTCAACGGGCGGCTGCTGCGGCCGGCGATGGTGGTCGTCAGCAAGGGCAGCGGCGTCGACCGCAGCGTCTGACAGCAGGCAAGGCCGGGCCCTGCCCGGACCCGCAAAGGGCCGTGGGGCCCTATTGATCCCGCGACCTGGAGACGGGTTCCGATGGCAGGTGCCTGGCACAGGGCCGGGAGGCGGGGCGTTTGGCTTTGCCTGTCCCGCCCGCCCCTTGCGACGGAGGGGGCGGCTCAATACATCCCGCGTCACACCCTAGGGTCGTCGTCGGTGCTTCGGGCCGGTTGCGACCGCTGACAAGGAGACTACCCGGATGAGCAAGGTCATCGGCATCGACCTCGGCACCACCAACTCGTGCGTCGCGATCATGGAGGGCTCGACCGCGAACGACGTGCGCGTCGTCGAGAACAGCGAGGGCGCGCGCACCACCCCGTCCATGGTGGCGATCACCGAGAACGGCGAGCGTCTCGTCGGCCAGGCCGCCAAGCGCCAGGCCGTCACCAACCCGACCAACACCCTGTACGCTGTCAAGCGCCTGATCGGGCGCCGCTTCGACGACCCCACCGTGGTCAAGGACCGCGCCATGGTGCCGTTCGGCATCGTGCGCGGCGACAACGGCGACGCCTGGGTCGAGGCGCGCGGCGAGAAGTACGCCCCCGGCCAGGTCAGCGCCTTCATCCTCGGCAAGATGAAGGAGACCGCGGAAGCGTTCCTCGGCGAGAGCGTGACGCAGGCGGTCATCACCGTGCCGGCGTACTTCAACGACGCGCAGCGCCAGGCGACCAAGGACGCCGGCCGCATCGCCGGCCTAGAGGTGCTGCGCATCATCAACGAGCCGACCGCGGCGGCGCTCGCCTACGGCATGGACAAGAAGAACAGCGGCACGATCGCGGTCTACGACCTCGGCGGCGGCACCTTCGACGTGTCGGTGCTGGAGATCGGCGACGGCGTGTTCGAGGTGAAGTCCACCAACGGCGACACCTTCCTGGGCGGCGAGGACTTCGACAACCGCGTCATCGACTTCCTGGCCAGCGAGTTCCAGCGCGACCAGGGCATCGACCTACGCCGCGACAAGCTCGCCCTGCAGCGTCTGAAGGAGGCGGCGGAGAAGGCCAAGATCGAGCTGTCCTCGGCCAAGGAGACGGAGATCAACCTGCCGTTCATCACGGCGGACGCGTCCGGGCCGAAGCACCTCGTGATGAAGCTGTCGCGCGCCAAGCTTGAGAGCCTGGTCGACGACCTGATCAGCCGGACCATGGACCCGTGTCGCGCCGCGCTGAAGGATGCCGGCGTGACGGCGGCCGAGATCGACGAGGTGATCCTGGTCGGCGGCATGACCCGCATGCCCAAGGTTATCGAGGCGGTGAAGGCGTTCTTCGGCAAGGACCCCGCGCGCAACGTCAACCCCGACGAGGTGGTGGCGATCGGCGCCGCCGTGCAGGGCGCGGTGCTCAAGGGCGACGTCAAGGACGTGCTGCTGCTCGACGTGACGCCGTTGAGCCTGGGCATCGAGACGCTGGGCGGGGTGTTCACCCGCCTGATCGAGCGCAACACCACGATCCCGACCAAGAAGAGCCAGGTGTTCTCCACCGCCGACGACAACCAGGGCGCGGTCACCATCAAAGTGTTCCAGGGCGAGCGCGAGATGGCGTCCGACAACAAGGCGCTTGGCAACTTCGACCTCACCGGCATCCCGCCGGCGCCGCGCGGGGTACCGCAGATCGAGGTGACGTTCGACATCGACGCCAACGGCATCGTCTCGGTGCAGGCGCGCGACAAGGCGACCGGCAAGGAGCAGCAGATCCGCATCCAGGCCAGCGGCGGGCTGAGCGACGCCGACATCCAGCGCATGGTGCGCGAGGCCGAGACCAACGCCGAGGCCGACAAGAAGAAGCGCGAGTCGATCGAGGCGCGCAACCAGGCAGAGGGCATGGTCCACCAGGTCGAGAAGAACCTCGCGGAGCACGGCGACAAGCTGCCGGCTCAGGACAAGGGCGAGGCGGAGGCGGCGCTGGCGGCCACGAAGTCGGCGATGGAGGGCGGCGACGCCGAGGCGATCAAGTCGGCGACCGAGCGCCTCAGCCAGGCCGCGATGAAGATCGGCGAGGCGATGTACAAGCCGCAGGGCGAGGCGGGTGCCGAGCCGGAGATGGGCGCGCAGCCGGGTGCCGCCTCGGGCGCCGCGCACGATGACAAGGTCGTGGACGCGGAGTTCGAGGAGGTCGACGACAAGAAGAAGTCGGCCTGATCCGGCTTCCTGTCGGCAGCGATCCGGCCGGGGTGCGGTGCACCCCGGCCGGACGCGTTCCGGCCGGGGCGACGTGACCTTGTCCCAAGTTGACGCCGGTCCAGGGGCGCTGCCCCTGGCGGGTCCAGGGCGGCGCCCTGGCCTTCCCTCGGCCCGATCGTTGCAAGGCCGACCAGCCCCGACCGTCCGGTCCCCTGTCAGAGAGCGTCCATGGCGAAAAGTGACTACTACGCAACGCTTGAAGCGCCCCGCGACGCCTCTGCCGACGACCTCAAGAAGGCGTACCGCAAGCTCGCGATGAAGTACCACCCGGACCGCAACCCGGGCGACCACGCGGCGGAAGCCAAGTTCAAGGAGGTCAGCGAGGCCTACGACGTCCTCAAGGACGACCAGAAGCGCGCCGCCTACGACCGCTTCGGCCACGCCGCCTTCGAGCAGGGTGGCGGCGGTGGCGGCTTCGAGCAGGCCGGCGCGGGCGGGCTGGGCGACATCTTCGACCAGATGTTCGGCGACTTCATGGGCGGCGGCGGGCGCCGCGGCGGGCGGGCACGCACCGGTGGCGACGTACGCGCCCAGGTCGAGATCACGCTGGAGGAGGCGTTCAGCGGCACCAAGACGCAGCTGCGGGTGCCGACGCGGGTGAGCTGCGAGGCCTGCGGCGGCACCGGCTCTGAGTCCAAGGACAAGACGGCGGAGACCTGCGGCACCTGCGGCGGCGCCGGCAAGGTGCGGGCGCAGCAGGGGTTCTTCCTGGTCGAGCGGTCGTGCCCGACCTGCGGCGGCACCGGGCGCGTGGTGCGCAACCCGTGCCGTGTGTGTGCCGGCGCCGGCACCGTGCAGCGCGAGCGCAGCCTGCAGGTGGCGATCCCCGCCGGAGTCGAGGACGGCACCCGCATCCGCCTCACCGGCGAGGGCGAGGCCGGCGGGCAGGGCACCACGCCGGGCGACCTTTACGTCCATGTCGGCGTCAAGGCGCACGAGATCTTCCAGCGCGACGGCGCCAACGTGTTCTGCCGCGTGCCGCTGCCGCTGACGCGCGCGGCGCTGGGGGGCGAGGTGGAGGTGCCGGCGATCGACGGCACGCGCTCTCGGGTCAAGGTGCAGCCGGGCACGCAGTCGGGCGAGCAGCTCCGCCTGCGCGGCAAGGGGTTCTCCGTGCTGCGCTCGGCGGCGCGGGGCGACATGTACATCCAGTTCGCGGTGGAGACGCCGCAGCACCTCACCAAGCGGCAGCGCGAGCTGCTGGAGGAGTTCGAGTCCGAGGCGCGGGGCAACACGCGCGGGCACCCGGACAGCGAGGGATTCTTTGCCAGGGTCGCGAGCTTCTTTGAAGGGCGAGGTTGAAGGAAGGCCAGGGGCTCTGCCCCTGGACCCCGCCAAAGGCAAGTCTTTGGAGTCCTATTCTTAAGTCAAGGGATCAAAGGGCCTCACGGCCCTTTGCGGGTCTGGGCAGAGCCCAGCCTTGCTTGTTTTCTTTCCAGGGAGCCGGCCAATGCGCATCGGGATTGCCGGCATGGCCGGCCGCATGGGGCGCCTGCTCGCCGCCGAGGCGCTGCGCGCCGGCGCGACGCTATCCGGCGGCACGCTGCGGCCCGGCTCGGCGGCCGTGCCGCCGGACGGGATCGCCGTCCTGGCGGACCTGGAGGCGCTGGCGCGGTCCAGCGACGTGGTCGTGGACTTCACCCATGCCGGCACGGTCCAAGCCCACGCGGCGGCCATCGCGGCCAGCGGCACGGCCTGGGTGCTCGGCACCTCGGGGCTGTCGGCGCAGGACGAGGCGGCGGTGGTCGCGGCGTCGCACCGGGCCGCGGTGGTGCACGCGCCGAACTTCTCTCCCGGCGTGGTGCTGGTGCTGGCGATGACGGAGCGGCTTGCCGCGGCGCTGCCGGCCGCGGGGTACGATGCCGAGATCGTCGAGATGCACCACCGGCAGAAGGTGGACGCGCCGTCCGGCACGGCGCTCGGGCTCGGGCGCGCGGTCGCGGCGGGGCGGGGCATGGTGCTGGACGACGTGATGCGCACGTCGCGCGAGGGGCAGGCGGGTGCGCGGCGCGAGGGCGAGATCGGCTTCGCCTCGCTGCGCGGCGGGCAGGTGGTGGGCGAGCACACCGTGCTGTTCGCCGGCGCCAGCGAGCACATCGCGCTGACCCACCGCGCGTTCGACCGGGGCGTGTTCGCGGGCGGGGCGATCCGGGCGGCGCTGTGGGCGTATGGGCGCGAGGAGGGGCTGTACGGCATGACGGACGTGCTCGGGCTGCGCTGAGGCAAGGCCAGGGCTCTGCCCTGGACCCGCCCGGGGGCAGGCGCCCCCGGACCCGCGCCTTGAAAGTTGCGCCGCTCGTGCTGCGCGGGGTTCGGAGATGGTTCGCTTCCCGGTCCTGCTTGCTGCACCGCAGCACACGCTTGATTCCGCGGTCCCGATCCGCCACACCCGCGCTGCCCCGGCATCGGGCCGGCGCGACGGCTCTCGGACCGCGTGCGGCCGGTGGCTCGTCCCATGGGATCGCGACAAGAGGAGAAATCCATGCGCGACAAGGGCGACTATCTGTTCACATCGGAGTCGGTGTCCGAAGGACACCCCGATAAGGTGGCGGACCGGCTCAGCGACACCGTGCTCGACGCGTTCCTGCGCGCCGACCCGTATGCCCGCGTGGCGTGCGAGACGATGGTGACGACCAACCGCATCATCCTGGCCGGCGAGACACGCGGCCCGGCAAGCGTGACCTCCGACCAGCTCGAGCTGCTGGTGCGCGAGGCGGTGCGCGACATCGGCTACGACCAGGAAGGCTTCTCCTGGCGCAGGGCGAGCTTCGAGAGCCACCTGCACGCGCAGTCCGCCGACATTGCCGCCGGCGTGGACAGTGCCGGCAACAAGGACGAGGGCGCCGGCGACCAGGGCATCATGTTCGGCTACGCCACCACCGAGACCGCGGAGCTGATGCCAGCGCCGATCCACTACGCGCACCTGATCCTGCGCCGCATCAACGAGCTGAAGCGGGCAGGCGACGAGCGCGTCGCGGGGCTGCTGCCGGACGCGAAAAGCCAGGTCACGCTGCGCTACGTCGACGGCAAGCCGGTGGGGGCGACCTCCGTGGTGCTGTCGACGCAGCACGAGGAGGGCGTCGACCAGAAGGAGCTGAAGGCGCGGCTGACGCCACTGGTGGCCTCGCTGCTGCCCGAGGGCTGGATGTGTCCGGAGGCCGAGTTCTACGTGAACCCGACCGGCAACTTCGTGATCGGCGGCCCGGACGGCGACTGTGGCCTGACCGGGCGCAAGATCATCGTCGACACCTACGGCGGCGCGGCCCCGCACGGCGGCGGCGCGTTCAGCGGCAAGGACCCCACCAAGGTCGACCGCTCTGCGGCCTACGCGTGCCGCTACCTGGCGAAGAACGTGGTGGCGGCGGGGCTGGCGGAGCGCTGCACGCTGCAGATCAGCTATGCGATCGGCGTGTCGCACCCGCTGTCGGTGTACGTGGATCTCGACGGCAGCGGGCACGACGTGGACGACGACGCGCTGGTCAAGGCGCTGCAGCAGGTCATGGACCTGTCGCCGCGCGGCATCCGCGAGCACCTGAAGCTGAACCGGCCGATCTACGGCGTGACCTCGGCGTACGGGCACTTCGGGCGCACGCCGGACGAGGCGCTGGGCACGTTCTCGTGGGAGAAGACCGACCTGGTGCCGGCACTGCGCTCGGCCCTGGGCAGGTGAAGCCGCCCCGGGAGGGCACGCCCTTCCAGGCGGAGGCCGGAGCGGGCGCGGGCGGCCCGCCCTCGCCCGACCCGGCAGGCGGCCGTCCGGGCGGGTCTGCCGTCGCGGCGGTCAAGCCGCCGCCGGACCGGCTCTACGGCCGGCAGCGCAGCCATGCCCTGCGGCCGCGGCAGGAGCTCCTGCTCGCGGCGACGCTGCCGAGACTGCGGCTGTCCGACGCCGCCAACCCTCTGGGCAGCTTCCCCGTCCGGCCGAGCAGGTTGTGGCTGGAGGTCGGCTTCGGGGGCGGCGAGCACGCGCTGGCGCAGATCGCAGCGAATCCGGACGCCGGGCTGATCGCCTGCGAGGTGTTCGAGCAAGGGCTGTGCTCGCTGATGTCGCGCCTGGTGGCCGAGGGCGGCGAGGCGGACGGGGCACTTCCGCCCAACCTGCGGGTCTGGGACGGGGACGCCAGGGCGTTGATCCGTGCCCTGCCGGCGGACTGCCTCGACCGGCTGTTCCTGATGTTCCCCGATCCCTGGCCGAAGTCGCGCCACGTCAAGCGGCGCTTCGTGCATCCGCACCTGCTGCCGGCGCTCGCGCGCGCGGTGCGCGAAGGCGGCGCCTGGCACGTCGCCACGGATGATCCGACGTACCAGGGGTGGGTGGCGGAGGTGCTCGTGCAGCAGCCCTGGTTCGACGTGCCGGCGCCTGTGGAGCGCCGCCCGGACGGCTGGCCGGGCACGCGCTACGAGGCCAAGGCGCTTGCGGCAGGCCGGCGGCCACTCTACTGGACGCTGCGGCGTAACGCTTGTCCCGTGCCGCCCGAGGCAGTCGCTCCCGGCGGGGAGGCTGTCCCGACCGGCTGACCGAAGCCCGGATGGCCGTGCAGGAAGTGCCTCCGCGAGGCGCCGGGCAGGGCGTTTCAGACGCGGACGGATGCGTTCTGGGCGGCAGGACAACCCTGTCCTGCGCCCCGGGACAAAACAGGTCCTGTGAGGGGATCATGTCCTGTCGCGCATGACACAGGATGACAGATTTTT
>CAXSFU010000029.1:22943-40303 GCA_964236695.1 uncultured Acetobacteraceae bacterium
AGGTCCTGTGAGGGGATCATGTCCTGTCGCGCATGACACAGGATGACAGATTTTTAATGCCAAGGGGCCGGTCGTACCGGCGCATCAGGTCAGTCGGGGTCGGTGTTGCGCTCGGGGTGGGTGTTCTGGTCGCCACTTTCCACGGTGTTCTTGACCGTTTGGCCCTTGTCCGTCGTTTTGCCGGGATGGGTGGAGTGGGTGCCGCCGGGATCGAGGCCCTCGACCGGCGTGTCGCCCGTGGTGCGCGTGGACTCGGACATGGCGTTTCTTCCCCGTGGGCCACGACCGGCCGTGACGCGGTGACAACCGGGATGCGGGGTCGCGGGTTGCCTCGGGCTGGTGAACGGCGCACCTGACGCGGCATTGCGGGGAGCACGATCATGGACGACACGAAGGCGCTGGGCGCCGAGCACCACCTGAAGGCGGCGCAGCAGCTCGAATCCGCGGCGCGCGCGCACCACGAGGCCGCCAAGCACTGCGAGGCAGGCAACTTCGAGAAGGCGGAGCGCTTCGGCATCGCCGCCGCAGAGCAGGCGGAGATCGCCAACCGGCACACCGTTGAGGCGCTGGGCCTCTACACGCGCCAGGCCGACCACAAGGCGTCTGCGGACCGCGAGGCGGCGGAGGAGGCCGCGGCGTCGGCGGCGAAGCACGCGGCCAAGCACGCGGACGACGAGGCGTAGCACGCCAAGTAAGGCCAGGGGCTCTGCCCCCCATGCTTGAAGGCGGGGACCCCGCCAAAGGCCGAGCCTTTGGAATCCACTACTTAAGTCAAGGGATCAAAGGGCCCCACGGCCCTTTGCGGGTCTGGGCAGAGCCCAGCCTTGCTTTCTGCATCATCCGGCACGGCGCTTGCGGCGGACAGGGCGGACGCCTATATCACGGCCCATCGGATACCCGCAGATGCTGACGACGACGGCCTGTGCGGGCGGTCGTTCCACGCTTGCGGCAGGGTGTTCCAATCTCCGACCATACGGACAGTCCCGAAGACGACGACGCGCTGCCCCGGCACTCCGGGCTGGAGGGCCGCATCGTGGCGTCCGTGGCGCCGACGGTGGCGGACCTCGGCTTCGAGCTGGTGCGGGTGGCGGTGCTGGGGCGGGAGAACCCCACGGTGCAGATCATGGCGGACCGCAGCGACGGCGCGCAGATCAGCGTCGAGGACTGCCAGGAGATCAGCCGGGCGGTGGGTGCGGTGCTCGACGTCAACGACCCGATCCCCGGCGCGTGGACGCTGGAGGTCAGTTCGGCCGGGATCGACCGGCCGCTGACGCGGGGCAAGGACTGGAACCGCTTCGCAGGGCACCTGGCCAAGGCGGAGGTCAACATCCCGGTGGGCGGGCGCAAGCGGTTCTCCGGCGTGGTGCTGGGGGCGGACGCCACCCACGCGCGGCTGCGGCTGGAAGATGGGCAGGAGGTGGCGCTGCCGCTCGACGAGATGCGCAAGGCGAAGCTGGTGCTGACCGACGCGCTGATCGAGGCGACGGCGGTGCCGCCGCGGCCGAACTAGGCGCGCCTGGCCTGCGGCGTGGCGGATGCCGTGCCTGCTCCGGGGACCTCGGTCCCCGTCGTGAGACGTCCGGGCGGTCTGCCCGGCAGTGAGAGAGATCGCTTCATGGACACCTCGATCGCCCGCCCGGAACTGCTCCTCGTCGCCGACGCCGTCGCGCGGGAGAAGTCGATCGACCGCGAGGAGGTGCTGGAAGCCATGGAGCAGGCGATCCAGAAGGCCGGGCGCGCCAAGTACGGCCACGAGAAGGACATCCGCGCGACCATCGACCGCAAGACCGGCGACGTCCGGCTGAGCCGCTGGACCGAGGCGGTGGAGGTGGTGGAGAACGAGGAGACGCAGATCCCCGTCCACATCGCGCGCAAGTTCAAGGCGGACATCGTGCTGGGCGGCCACCTGATCGACCCGCTGCCGCCGATCGACTTCGGGCGCATCGCGGCGCAGACGGCCAAGCAGGTGATCGTGCAGCGGGTGCGCGAGTACGAGCGGCGCAAGCAGTACGATGAGTTCAAGGACCGCGTGGGCGAGATCATCAACGGCGTGGTCAAGCGCACCGAGTACGGCAACATGATGGTCGAGATCGGCCGGGCCGAGGCGCTGCTGCGCCGCGACGAGCTGATCGCGCGCGAAAGCTTCCGCAACGGCGACCGGGTGCGGGCGTACATCTACGACGTGAGGGAGGAGCCGCGGGGGCCGCAGATCTTCCTCAGCCGCACGCACCCGGCGTTCCTGGCCAAGCTGTTCGCCCAGGAGGTGCCGGAGATCTACGACGGGATCATCGAGATCAAGGCGGTGGCGCGCGACCCGGGCTCTCGCGCCAAGATGGCGGTGATCTCGCGCGACTCCTCGATCGACCCGGTGGGTGCGTGCGTCGGCATGCGCGGCTCGCGGGTGCAGGCGGTGGTCGCCGAGCTGCAGGGCGAGAAGATCGACATCATTCCCTGGAGCCCGCAGGCGGCGACCTTTGTGGTCAACGCGCTGGCGCCGGCGGAGGTGACCAAGGTGGTGATGGACGAGGAGGCCGGGCGCGTCGAGGTGGTGGTGCCCGACGAGCAGCTCAGCCTGGCGATCGGGCGGCGCGGGCAAAACGTGCGGCTCGCGAGCCAGCTCACGCGCTGGGACATCGACATCCTCACCGAGGCAGAGGAGAGCGAGCGCCGGCAGGAGGAGTTCCGCAGGCGCACCGGGCTGTTCGTCGAGGCGCTGGACGTGGACGACGTGATCGCGGGCCTGCTGGTGCAGGAGGGGTTCAACACGATCGAGGAACTGGCCTTCGTGCCGCATGAGGAGCTGTCCGAGATCGAGGGCTTCGACGAGAGCGTGGCCGACGAGCTGATCCGCCGCGCCGAGGTGTTCCTTGCCGGGCGCGACCAGGCGCTGACGGAGAAGCGCCAGACGCTGGGGGTGAGCGAGGACGTCGCCAGCTTCGACGTGTTCACGCCGACGATGCTGGTGGCGCTGGGCGAAAAGGGGGTGAAGTCGCTCGACGACCTGGCCGATCTCGCGTCCGACGAGCTGGTGGAGATCCTGGGCGCCGACGTGATCGACGAGCAGGCGGCCAACGAGATCATCATGTCTGCCCGCGCCCACTGGTTCGAGGACGGGGATGCCTCCGGCGCGCCGGAGGCGTTGGCCGGGGAGGATGGGGACGCGACGGCGGTGGGCGACGGGGCGACCGAGGCCGCGCTCCCCGAGGGTGCGGACGCGGCTGCGGGCGAGGAGGCTTCCCACGACTGACGCGGCACAGGACGACGTGCCTGCCGGGACGCTTATCGCGCCGGCGGACGGCACGGACGCGGCGCTTGGGACGGCCGTGCCGGCGAATGGCGCGGCGGCTCCGGACGGCGAGGCGGACGCGCCGGAGGACGAGCCGGAGCGCGGGCCGCTGCGACGGTGCATCATCACCCGCGAGCAGGGCGAGCGGGAGCGGATGCTGCGCTTCGTGATCGGCCCGGAGCGCCGCGTGGTGCCCGACCTGGCGGCGCGGCTGCCCGGGCGGGGAATCTGGTTGAGCGCACGCGCGGATGTGGTAGAGAACGCCAAGATTCGCGGGGCCTTCGCACGCGCCGCCCGCGGACCGGTCATCGTGCCTGCCGATCTTCTCGCTCTCCTGCAGGCCGGATTGGCCGGGCGGGTGGGCGATTTCGTCGGTTTCGCGCGTCGTGCCGGCGAGGCGGTGGCGGGCTTCGCCAAGGCGCGGGAGTGGCTGGTGTCGGGGCGTGCGGTGCTGGTTCTGGAGGCCAGCGACGGCAGCGTCGACGAGCGGGCGAGGCTGCTGTCCGGCGTGCGCTGGACGATGGCGGGCGCCGCGCCCTCCGCGACGGGCGTGCCTGCCGGTCCGGCGACGGAGGGCGGCGGCGAGGCGGGCGGAGGCGAGGCTGGCGACGGATCGGCCGAGGATCCTGGCGGCAGCGGGCCGGGCGGCGCCGGCCCGGCGGCCGGGCGGGCCTCGCGGAGGTCGTCTGGGGCGCGGGCCGTGAGGGTGGCGACGCCGCTCGACGCGGCGAGGCTGGGCGCGGTGTTCGGCCGCGACCATGTGGTGCATGTGGCGGTGGCGGCGGGCCGGTTGGCCGAGATGCTGGCCATCGAGACTGAGCGGTTGTCCGGGGTCACCGGACGGAATGGGACGGGTGCATGAGCGACGGCGGTAACGATCAGGATACGGCCAAGGGGCGCCTCTCGCTGAGGCCGGCGGGGCCGCTCGGGCTCGGGCGGACGGTGGATGCGGGGTCCGTGCGGCAGAGCTTCAGCCACGGCCGGTCCAAGGTCGTGCAGGTCGAGGTGCGCAAGAAGCGCGGCCCGGTGGCGCCGACGCCGCCTGCGCCCGGACAGGCCGGTGCGCGCCCCGCGACCGGCGGCGGCGTGCGCGGCCCCGCCGGCAGCGGCCGTGCGCTGACGGCGTCCGAGCTGGCGACGCGCCAGCGGGTGCTGGAGGAGCAGAAGGTCGAGGCGGCGAAGCGCGAGATCGAGCGTCGCGAGCAGGAGAAGATCAACATCCTGTCCGCCGCCGAGGAGGCGCGGCGCAAGGAGGAGGAGGTCCGCAGGGCCGCCGAGGACGAGGTGCGCCGCGCCCGCGAGGCGGCCGAGCAGGTCAAGGCCGAGGAGGCCGCGCGCGCCGCCGCGGAGGCTGCCGCCAGTGCGGCGCCCAGCGCCAAGGCCGCCGAGGAGACGCGCCGTCCGGTGCGTCCGCCGGTCTCGACCGCGACGCCCGCGTCGCCGTCCGAGACCCTGCGCCTGCGCCCGCAGCGTGCCGGAGAGGACGACGAGGCGCCGCGCCGCCGCAGCACCGGCCCGATCATTCCCGGCCGCAAGCCGCCGGCACCGCCGCCGAAGAAGGTGCTCGGCGACGGCACCAACCGGCGCCCGACCCGGATCGACGTGCAGGCCGCCATCGAGGGCGACGACGACAAGTCACGCAGCCTGGCGTCCGTGCGCCGGCAGCGCGAGAGCGAGCGGCGCAAGGCCGAGTTGCTCGCCCTGCGCTCGAACCAGGTCAAGGTGCAGCGCGACGTGGTGCTGCCCGACTCGATCACGGTGTCCGAGCTGGCGAACCGCATGGCGACGCGCGGCGCCGACGTGATCAAGGCGCTCATGAAGATGGGCGTCATGGCCACTGTGACGCAGTCGCTCGACGCCGACACCGCCGAGCTGGTGGTGCAGGAGTTCGGCCATCGTGTGCGCCGCGTCTCGGAGAGCGACGTCGAGCAGGGCATCGAGGGCGACGTCGACGTCGACACCGACCTGCAGACCCGCCCGCCCGTGGTCACGATCATGGGCCACGTCGACCACGGCAAGACCAGCCTGCTGGATGCGCTGCGCGCCACCGACGTCGCCAAGGGCGAGGCCGGCGGCATCACCCAGCATATCGGCGCCTACCAGGTCACGCTGCCGTCCGGCCAGCAGATCACCTTCCTCGACACGCCGGGCCACGAGGCGTTCACCGCGATGCGTTCGCGCGGCGCCCAGGTCACGGACATCGTGGTGTTGGTGGTGGCCGGCGACGACGGGGTGATGCCGCAGACCATCGAGGCGATCCGCCACGCCAAGGCGGCCAACGCGCCGCTGATCGTGGCGATCAACAAGATGGACAAGCCGGGTTCCGATCCGCAGCGGGTGCGTCAGGAGCTGCTCAGCCACGAGGTCGTGGTCGAGGACATGGGCGGCGACACCCAGGACGTGCAGGTGTCGGCGACCAAGCGCACCGGCCTCGACAAGCTCGAGGAGGCGATCATGCTGCAGGCCGAGGTGCTCGACCTGCGCGCCAACCCGGAGCGCACCGCGGAGGGTGCGGTGATCGAAAGCCGTCTCGACCGCGGCCGCGGTCCGGTGGCGACGATGCTGGTGCAGAAGGGCACGCTGCGTCAGGGCGAGATCGTGGTGGCCGGCGCCGAGTGGGGCCGCATCCGCGCCATGCTCGACGACAAGGGCCAGCCGCTGCGCGAGGCGGGTCCGTCCACGCCGGTCGAGATTCTCGGCCTGAGCGGCGTGCCCGGCGCGGGCGAGCCGTTCGTGGTGGTCGAGAACGAGATGCGGGCGCGCGAGATCAGCGAGTTCCGCCAGCGCAAGGTGCGGGCCAAGACTTCGGCCGGGCTGACGGCGGCGCGCGGCACGATGGAGCAGATGCTCGCGCGTGCCGTGGCCGGCGCGCAGAAGGAGGTGGCGCTGCTGATCAAGACCGACGTGCAGGGCTCGGCCGAGGCGATCCAGGCGACGGTGCTCAAGCTGGAGCACGAGGAGGTCAACGTCCGCGTGCTGAACTCCTCCGTGGGCCAGATCACCGAGAGCGACATCCAGCTCGCCAAGGCCTCCAACGCGATGATCATCGGCTTCAACGTCCGCGCGACCGCGCAGGCGCGGGCGCTGGCGACGCGAGACGAGGTGGAGATCCGCTACTACTCGATCATCTACCAGGTGATCGACGACATCGAGCAGTTGGTGCGCGGCAAGATCAGCCCGAAGTATCGTGAGCGGTTCCTGGGCTATGCCGAGATCCGCAAGGTGTTCGACATCACCAAGTCGGGCAAGGTCGCGGGCTGCATGATCACCGAGGGCCTGGTCAAGCGCGGCTGCGGCGTGCGTCTGCTGCGCGACAACGTGGTCATCCACCAGGGCGAGCTCAGCGTGCTCAAGCGGTTCAAGGACGACGTCAAGGAGGTCGCGCGCGGCTACGAGTGCGGCCTGTCCTTCGCCGGCTTCCAGGACCTGCGCGAGGGCGACATGGTCGAGTGCTACGAGCCGGAGCTGATCCCGGCTTGAGCAAGCGCGTCACCCCAAAGGGCCCGACCCAGCGACAGCTCCGCGTGGGCGAGGAGATCCGCCACATCCTGGCGGGGATCTTCGCCCGCGGGGAGTTCCGCGACCCTGATCTCGCGGCGGCGCAGGTGACGGTGACCGAGGTGCGGATCTCGCCGGACCTCAAGCACTCCACGGCGTTCGTGGCGCGGCTCGGGCGCTCCGACATCGACGCGCTGCTGCCGAACCTGAAGCGGGTGGCACCATACCTGCGCGGGCAGCTCGCCCATGCAATGCGGCTGCGGGTGGCGCCGGACGTGTCGTTCCAGCCGGACACGGCGCTGGAGTATGCGATGCACGTCGACGAGCTGCTGCACCGGCCGGAGGTTGCGCGCGACCTGGAGCAGTAAGGCCAGGGGCTCTGCCCCCATGCTTGAAGGCGGGGACCCCGCCAGGGCGAGCCGCCCTGGACTGGCCTTTCTTAAGCGTAGGGTTTCCAAAGGGCCCAGCCCTTTGGCGGGTCCAGGGCAGAGCCCTGGCCTTCCTTTCTTTCCGGATCACAGACCATGCGCCGCAAGAAGGGCCTGCCGCTTGACGGCTGGCTGATCATCGACAAGCCGTCCGGCCTCACCAGCACCAGCGTGGTCAACCGCGTCCGCCGCGGCTTCGACGCGCAGAAGGCCGGGCACGGCGGCACGCTGGACCCGCTGGCGACCGGCGTGCTGCCGATCGCGTTCGGGGCGGCGACCAAGACCGTGCCCTACGTCATGGACGGCACCAAGCTGTACCGCTTCACGCTCAGGCTCGGCGAGGCGCGCGACACCGACGACGCGGACGGCGCGGTGACGGCGACCTCGGACGCGCGGCCCACGGACGAGGCGATCCGCGCGGCGCTGCCGGCGTTCCGGGGCGAGATCATGCAGGTGCCGCCGGTGTATTCTGCGATCAAAGTGGCGGGCGAGCGGGCGTACGACATGGCGCGCGAGGGCAGGGCGCCTGCGCTTGCGGCGCGGGCGGCGCGGGTGGACCGCTTCGAGCTGGTGGAGCGGGTCGACGCGGAGACGGCGATCTTCGAGGTGCAGTCTGGCAAGGGCGTGTACATGCGCAGCTTGGCGCGCGACCTGGCGGCGGCGTGCGGGGCGTGCGGGCACGTCGCCGCGCTGCGCCGGCTGCGGGTGGGGCCGTTCACGGAGGCGCAGGCGATTTCCCTGGACAGGGCGACGCGCGAGGAGGATAGACCGCCAGCTTCCCCGGCCCTCCTGCTTCCCGTCCTGACCGCCCTGGCCGACATCCCGGCGCTGGCCCTGACGGAGCACGAGGCCATCCGCTTCACGCAGGGACAGGCCATCAGCCTGGTCGACCTGACGGGGCGGATTCCGGACCTGGCCGACCCCGATGGCGGGCTGGCCAGGGCCATGGCGGGGGCGCGCGTGATCGGGCTGTGCCGTCTCGAGGATGGCTGGTTGAAGCCCGAGCGCCTGCTGTAACCCCGCCGCCGGGCGACCGCATTGCCGGCGTTCGGTGGCCAGCCACGGAGTTCATGATGTCGCAGACAGCGGAGCGTCGCACGACGCTCATCGGCGAATATGCTACGGGTGCGGCCGACACCGGCAGCCCGGAAGTCCAGGTGGCCCTGATCTCGGACCGCATCACCAGCCTCACCGACCATCTCAAGACGCACGCGAAGGATTTCCATTCGCGCCGCGGGCTGCTGATGCTGGTGGGGCGGCGGCGGCGGCTGCTCGACTACCTCAAGCGCAAGGACAAGACGCGGTACGAGACGCTGATCGGGCGTCTGGGCCTGCGCCGCTAGGACGAGACGGCCGGTGCCCGATGCGGGCGCCGGCGCCGCCGGGCGGTTCGCGTCCGGCAAGCCGACCTTCCGCCATGGGGCGGGGGGCACTGCCGCCAGACCTGGCGGGGACTCGATCCGGCCCGGCGTTTCCGGCCACATGGCTTCGCGGCTGCCCCTTCTGACCCGAGCGACGGGCAGACCGCTCCCATGCCGCCCGAGACGCCGCCTCCCCTTGGCGGGAGCCACTCCAGATCGCGCCGCCCGTCTGTCCGCGGCACGACCGGGGCGCCGCGTGCGCCGGGTCGCAGGATGGAGATGAGCGAATGTTCAACCATGTCCGCAAGGAGCTCGATTGGGGCGGCCGCACGCTGGTGCTGGAGACGGGCAAGATCGCCCGCCAGGCCGACGGCGCCGTGCTGGTCACCTATGGCGACACGATCGTGCTGTGCACCGCGGTCGGCGTGCGCTCGGTCAAGCCGGGGCAGGATTTCTTTCCGCTGACCGTGAACTACCAGGAGAAGGCGTTCGCGGCCGGCAAGATCCCCGGCGGCTTCTTCAAGCGCGAGGGCCGGCCGTCGGAGAACGAGGTGCTGACCTCGCGGCTGATCGACCGGCCGCTGCGGCCGCTGTTCCCGCAGGGGTTCCGCAACGAGGTCCAGGTCATCGCCACCGTGCTCAGCCACGACATGGAGAACGACCCGGACATCGTGGCGCTGATCGGCTGCTCCGCGGCGCTGACGATCTCCGGCATCCCGTTCATGGGGCCGGTGGCGGCGGCACGCATCGGCTTCGCCGACGGCGCCTACGTGCTGAACCCGACCACGGAGCAGACCGAGGGCGCGGCGCTTGACCTGGTGGTCGCTGGCACCACCGAGGGCGTGCTGATGGTGGAGAGCGAGGCGCGCGAGCTGTCCGAGGAGGTCATGCTGGGGGCCGTGAACTTCGGCCACCAGAGCTTCCAGCCGGTGATCGCGCTGATCATCGAGCTGGCGGAGGCGGCGGCGAAGGAGCCGTGGACGGTGGCCGAGGAGCCCGAGTCCGTGCGCACCCTGCGCGGGCGCATCGACGCGCTGGCGCGCGGGCCTATCGCGGCGGCGTATGGCGAGCGCGTCAAGCAGGCGCGCTACGAGAAGGTCGGCGCGGCCAAGAAGGCGGCGACCGAGCAGCTCGCCGCCGAGGGGCTGGAGACGGGTGCTGCCAAGGCGCTGTTCAAGGACCTCGAGGCCGACATCGTCCGCAACTCGATCCTGGACCACGGCATCCGCATCGACGGGCGCGACACCAAGACGGTGCGTCCGATCGTGGCCGAGGTCGGCGTGCTGCCGCGCGCCCACGGCTCGGCGCTGTTCACCCGCGGCGAGACGCAGGCGCTGTGCGTGGCAACTCTGGGCACCGGGCAGGACGAGCAGATCGTGGACGCGCTCGACGGCGAGTATCGCGAGCACTTCATGCTGCACTACAACTTTCCTCCCTATTCGGTGGGCGAGGCGGGCCGCATGGGCAGCCCTGGGCGGCGCGAGATCGGCCACGGCAAGCTGGCGTGGCGCGCGATCCGTCCGGTGCTGCCGGCCAAGACCGCGTTCCCCTACACCCTGCGCGTGGTGTCCGAGATCACCGAGAGCAACGGCTCGTCGTCGATGGCGACGGTGTGCGGCACCTCGCTGTCGCTGATGGACGCGGGCGTGCCGCTGGCGCGTCCGGTGGCGGGCATTGCGATGGGGCTGATCAAGGAGGACCGCGGCTTCGCGGTGCTGTCCGACATCCTGGGCGACGAGGACCACCTCGGCGACATGGACTTCAAGGTGGCCGGCACTGAGGCAGGCATCACCTCGCTGCAGATGGACATCAAGATCACCTCGATCACGCCCGAGATCATGAGGATCGCGCTCGACCAGGCGCGCGACGGGCGGCTGCACATCCTGGGCGAGATGGCGCTGGGCCTGACCGGGGCGCGCGGCTCGGTGGCGGCAACGGCGCCGCGGATCACCACCATCTCCATCCCCAAGGAGAAGATCCGCGACATCATCGGCACCGGCGGCAAGGTGATCCGCGAGATCACCGAGCAGACCGGCTGCAAGATCGACATCGGCGACGACGGCACCATCAAGATCGCAGCGACCTCGGACGAGGCCTCTGACAAGGCGATCAACTGGATCCGCGGCATCGTGGCCGAGCCCGAGGTCGGCGTGATCTACCCGGGCAAGGTGGTCAAGACCGCCGACTTCGGGGCGTTCGTGAACTTCCTCGGCTCGCGCGACGGGCTGGTGCACGTCAGCGAGCTGCAGCAGGGCCGGGTGAACAAGACCTCCGACGTGGTCAGCGTCGGCGACGCGGTGAAGGTCAAGGTCCTCGGCTTCGACGACCGCGGCAAGGTGAAGCTGTCGATGCGCGTGGTCGACCAGGCAACGGGCGAGGACATCAGCGACAAGGTCGGGCCGAAGGGCGGTCGCCGCGAGGAGTTCGCAGAGTAGTCTAGGACCTGCACGCAACCGGGAATTGCGGTTGCTTCGGTAACAGGGTGCTCAGGTGGTAGGGGCGGCCGGTCCGGGGCGGTTTTACTGACGATTCGGTGGCCGGTCCGGTCTTGTCGCAGGCACGCACCGGCCCCAATCTCCCACCCCTCACTGCGGGTCAACGCGTCATGAAGGCGATCAACGCGATCAGGATGGGCGGGGTCGAGCTCCTGCCGCTGGTCGAGGGCGGCAAGGGGGTCGCCGTGTCGAACGGTATCTCCTCCGGCCACTGGGCCGCCAGCGGCGGGGCCGGCACCTTCAGCGCGGTCAACGCGGACAGCTACGACGAGGCCGGTCAGGTCATCCCGCAGGTCTACCATGGGCGCACCCGGCGCGACCGGCACGAGGAGTTGGTGGCGTACGCGATCCAGGGCGGCATCGTGCAGGCGCAGCGTGCCCACGATATCGCCGGCGGCAAGGGGCGGGTGCACGCCAACATCCTGTGGGAGATGGGCGGCGCCGAGCGGGTCATCACCGGCGTGCTGGAGGGCGCGAAGGGTTTGGTGCACGGGCTGACCTGTGGTGCCGGGATGCCGTACCGGCTCAGCGAGATCGCGGCGCGCTTCGGCGTGCACTACTACCCGATCGTCTCTTCCGGGCGTGCGTTCACCGCGCTGTGGAAGCGCGCGTTCCACAAGGCGGCCGGACTGCTCGGCGGCGTGGTGTACGAGGACCCGTGGCGCGCCGGCGGGCACAACGGACTGTCCAACGGCGAGGACCCGCTGCTGCCGGAGGACCCGTTCCCGCGCGTGCTGGCGCTGCGCCAGCAGATGCGTGCGTTCGGCCTGGGCGAGACGCCGATCATCATGGCGGGCGGCGTGTGGTGGCTGGAGGAGTGGGAGGACTGGATCGACAACCCCGACCTCGGGCCGATCGCGTTCCAGTTCGGTACACGGCCGCTGCTGACCACCGAGAGCCCGATCAGCGAGGCATGGAAGCAGCGTCTGGTCACCCTGAAGCAGGGCGACATCTCGCTCAACCGGTTCAGCCCGACGGGGTTCTATTCCTCGGCGGTGAACAACGCGTTCCTGCGCGAGCTGCGCGAGCGCTCGGACCGGCAGGTGGCGTTCACCACCGAGGTGGTGGGCGACCACGTCGCCGAGTACGGCGTGGGGCCACGGCGGCGCAAGGTGTTCCTGACGGCGCGCGACCACGCCGAGGTGCGCGGCTGGGAGCGGCAGGGCTTCACCGAGGCGCTGCGCACGCCGGACGGCACTCTGGTGTTCGTGACGCCGGAGAAGGCGGCGGAGATCACGGTGGACCAGATCGCCTGCATGGGCTGCCTGAGCCAGTGCCGGTTCAGCAACTGGAGCCAGGTCGAGCCGGAGTACAGCAACGGCAAGAAGGCCGACCCGCGCTCGTTCTGCATCCAGAAGACGCTGCAGGACATCGCCCATGACCACGACTCGCCCGAGGTCGCGGACCACAACCTGATGTTCAGCGGCCACAACGGCTACCGGTTCGGCAGCGATCCGTTCTATTCCAACGGCTTTGTGCCGTCGGTGAGCCAACTGTTCGAGCGGATCATGACCGGGCGGTAGAAGGCTGTTATTGACGCGCCAGCCTCGATGTCCTGCGCCTCGGCAGGAGGAAAGCATGTTTTTTCTCGAAAGAAAGAACCAAAGAACTTTTGCTCGTTGTTCAACGGAACCGCCCGCGCGCCCTTATCTTCATGGATAAAGTCTTCTTGCTTCTTTTTCTTCAGAAAAGAAGACTCTTGCCTTCCTGCCCGAAGCAACGATCTGCTGCGAGATTCATGACAGCCTCCAGGCGACGAAGGCCAGGGTTCTACCCGGATCCGCCACAGGCCGGCGGCCGTTGGAACCCGTCTCCATCAAGCCTGGCGTCTCGCCGCCAGTTCCCGTGCCACAGGCGTGAACAGAGGCGGGTCCAGGGCAGAGCCCTGGCCTTGTCTGCCTAGCCCGTGGCGAGCCCGAGCACCATGCTCGCCGCCTGGTCCGCGAGCTGCCCCAGCAGCGTGCTCATCCTTGCCACAAGCTCGGCCGTGCCGGCCGGCGGGTTCGCCGCCGTGAGCCGGAACGAGCGCGTCACCAGCGGCGAGCGGTCGTGGGCGCGCAGCACGGAGACCTGCGCGGACAGGGTGAGCGTGTTGTCGTGGCCGGGGTCGAAGCGGTCGACCTGCAGCTCGACCAGCAGGTCGGGCCGTGCGGAGATCACCCCCTGGGCGACGGTGACCTGGGTGCCAGGCAGGCGCTGTGCGAGGTCCTCGGCCAGCACCCGGCCGATCATGTCGCCGAGCGGCTCGCCCCAGACCTGGGTGCTGGCGATGTCGAGCTTGTAGTCGGAGTCGCCGCGCACGATGCCGTTGCGGTCGAGGTAGCCGGCAATCCCGGGCTGGCGCACCTCGATCGCGGCGGGCCCGCCGGTCGCGGGCGTGCCGGGCACCGGGGCGAGCGCGAAGTAGCTGGTCCTGGCCGAGGCGCAGCCGGACACCATGGCGAGCAGCAGCAGGCCCGCCAGGCGGGCGGCCGCGGAGGTGGCGTGGGTCATCGGTTGCCCGCCTGGCTGGTGCGGCCGAGGATCAGCGCGCTCGGGTTGCGGGTGAGGTAGTCGGAGAGCAGGCGCACGGAGCGCACGGCGTCGCTGGCCTGGGCGAGGACGCGCTCGATGTTGCGCTGGAAGTCGGAGTCCTCGCCGTAGGAGCCGCTGACGCTGGCGAGCGCCGCGTTGGCGTGCTTCAGCGTGTCCTGCAGCTGCGCCGAGATCTCCGGCAGCTTCTTCAGCGTCGGCTGCAGCCCGGTGTCGGTATCGCGCACCAGGACCTGGGCGTCCTTCAGTGTGGCCGATAGCGAACGCAGCGCGCTCTTCACCTCCGGGCTGCCGACGGTGCTGTTCAGCGTGCCGATCAGGGCGTTTGCGTTCTCGCCGATCTGGGCGAACGGGATCTGCTGCAGCTTGCTGGCCACGTCGCTGACGGCGCCCATGATGTTGTCGAGGCCGCCGCCCTGGCCCGGCAGCACGATGATGTCGTTCTCGAGCGCGATGCCGGCCGGCTTGGCGTTCGGCACGAAGGTCAGGGTGATGTTCTTCTGGCCGGTGACGTAGCTGGCGGTGTCGACCTCGGCGCGCATGCCCTGGCCGACGAGGGCGCCGAATACCTTGGCCGGGTCGAGCTTGGTCGCGAAGCTGTCCGGCGGGAACACGCGCTCCGGCTGGATCTCCATCGCGACACGGACCTTGACGACGCCGGAGACCGGGTCGAGCAGCAGCTTGACGTCGGTGACGTTGCCGACCTGCATGCCGAACACGTTGACCGCCGCGCCGGAGCCCAGGCCGGAGACGGAGCTCTGCAGGTAGGTCACCAGCGGGATGCGCTGGTTGAAGCCGGCGGCGTCGGCCTCCGCCTTGTTCTCGTAGAGGTGGAACTTGGCGTCGTCGGGCGCCATCGGGCCAGACCAGGACTCCTTGGGCGAGTCGAATGACACCGCGCCGGAGATCACCGCCTGCAGGCTCTCAACCTCGAGGTGCAGGCCCTGGGCGCCGAGGCTCACGTTCAGGCCGGACGCGTTCCAGAAATGCGTCTGAGGGTGGACGAACTTGTCGAACGGGGCGCGGACGAAGGCGGACACGGTGACGGGGCCGTGGCCGTCGCCGAAGTCGTAGCCGAGCACCTCGCCGGCGGGGATGTCGCGGTAGAAGATCGGCGTGCCCTCGCTCAGCGAGCCGACGGTCACGGCCTCGAGCCGGTAGATGTGGCCGGGCTCGTCGGAGCGCACGCCGGGCGGCTGCTCCAGGCCGATGAAGTCGGTCTTCGGGCTGCCGCCGGGATCGCCCGGGTCGATCGCGATGAAGGCGCCGGAGACCAGCGTTTCCAGCCCGGAGATGTTGCCCGAGCTGATGCGCGGCTTGACCACCCAGAAGCGTGCGTGGTCGGTCAGCACGTGCTCGCCCTGGCTGTTCATCCGCACCTTGACGATGACGTGGCTCAGGTCCTTGGCCAGCGTGATGTCCTCCACCGTGCCCAGGCCCACGGCCTTGTGCTTGACCTGGGTCTGGCCGGCGGTGAGGCCGTCGGCGGTGTTGAAGGTGATGGTGGCCAGCGGACCGCGGTCGTTGAGCGCGCGCACGCCGAGGTAGCCGGCGGCGAGCACCGCCACCACCGGGATGATCCACACCAGGGACAGGTGGCGGCGGCGCACCGACGCCTCGCCCGGCGCGGCGCCGTCGCCGCCACCTGCGGCACCCGGCGTCGACGCGTCGCGGCGCGCCCCGGTTGCGGGGGTCGTGCCCTGTGGCGGCGTGGGAACGGGTCCTGGCCGGCCTGTGGGGTCGCTGCCGCTCATCGCGCACTCCTAGAGACTGTTACTGACCTGCCAGCCTCGATGTCCTGCGCCACGGCAGGAAGAAAGCGTGTTCTTTCTTGAAAGAAAGAACCAAAGAACTTTTGCCCATTGGGCTCCGCCGCCGTTCGTGTGCCTTGACCTAGCGAGCAAAATCTTTTTGCTTCTTTTTCTTCAGAAAAAGTAGGTCCTTGCTTTCCTGTCCGAAGCAGCAACTCGCCCCAAGGTTCATGACACTTTCCAGAGGCATCGTCCGGGCAAGGTGCCGTCCGACCGGGCTGCGGCCCGCCGAGTGGCGGCGTCACGCGCGCGCCCCGGCCGGCTCGGCCGTATCCGGGTCCGCGGTGTCCGGCGGCGTGCCGAGAGCAGACATCGACGCTGCGATCTCCGCGCTGTCCGGCTGGTCGGCGCCGGACCGGCCGGCCGCGTCCCACATCAGCCGAGAGTCGAAGGAGCGGGCCGCGATCATGGTCAGCACCACCACGGACGCGAAGTAGATGTCGCCGCTCTCCGGGCGGATCGTGGTCAGCAGCCCGATCTGCACCAGCGCCACCAGCGTGGACAGCAGGAACACGTCGAGCATCGACCAGCGGCCGATGGCCTCGACGATCCTGTGCAGCCTGGTGCGGCCGTGCAACGCCCAGCCGCTGCCGCGGTGGGTCGTGACCATCATCAGGATCAGGGCGACCAGCTTGGCGCCGGGCACCATGATGGAGGCGAAGAACACCAGGCCGGCCAGCGGCCACATGCCGGCCTCGCCGAGCTGCTTGACCGTGCTCATGATGGTGTCGGGCTGGGAACGGCCGTAGCGCACCACCGTCATCACCGGCAGCAGGTTGGCCGGCAGGTAGAACACCAGCGAGGCCAGCACCAGCGACCAGGTGGTGGCCAGGCTGCGCGGCGTGCGCAGGCGGAGCGTGGTGTTGCACCGGGTGCAGCGCTGTCCGGAGCGGGCGTGGTGGACGCGGTGGCAGCTGGTGCAGCTGATGCGGTGCGGCCCGTCGTCGAGCGGCGCCCCGGACAAGCCGCGCCGGTCGATCTCCTCCCACACCGCCTCGTGGTCGAGCGAGGCGTCGGCGGCCGCGGTCAGCAGCATGCAGGCGCCGATCGCATACAGCGCCGGGCCGATCGTCACGGTGGCGATCGCTTCCAGCCGGCTGAAGGCGACGAACACGCCGAGCATGAACACCTCGACCATCGCCCAGGGCCGCACGGAGTCCAGCCACGCGAAGGCGCGCGGCAGGCTACGCGGCGGGTTTGCGGTGCGCAGGCCGACCAGCACGTAGGTCATCAGGCCGAGCTTGATCGCGGGCATCACCATCGCGCACAGCACGACGAGCAGCCCGAGCTCCGGCAGCCCGTGCCGGCTCAGCTGCATCGGGCCGGTGAGCATGGTCGACGGATAGAAGCGGCCGAGGGTGCGCAGCCCGAGGAATGGCAGGCTGACCGCAAGCAGCAGCATCAGGGCGGCGGCCACCGCGAACGCGAGGCTGTGGGTCAAAGGGTTGCTGCGGCCGCGGCGCAGGGGGGTGTCGCAGCGCAGGCAGTATGCGGCCTGCTTGGGCCCGATCGGCGGCACCTGCTGGAACATGCCGCAGGCGAGGCACTCGCGGAGATGGCTGTCTGAGGTCGGGGGGCGTGTGATGGCGTTCGGCATCGCGCTGCACAACGTGACAGCGCGCGCGGTGTTGCACCAGGGCCGGCGACAGCACGGGTGCGGGATCGGCGTTGCGCCGGCCGCGCCTTGGTCAGGAAGGCCAGGGGCTCTGCCCTGGACCCGGCCTCGCTTAAGAATCGGATTCCAAAGGCTCGGCCTTTGGCGGGGTCCAGGGGCAGAGCCCCTGGCCTTCCTTTCTGGAGGTATTGCCGGCCCGCCGTCCGTGTTGCCTCGTTCCGGGGGGCCGGGTATACCGCCGGGGCCGGCCGCCGACGTAGCTCAGGGGTAGAGCAACTGATTCGTAATCAGTAGGTCCTCGGTTCAATTCCGAGCGTCGGCACCGGTGTTCATG
>CAXSFU010000030.1:0-4340 GCA_964236695.1 uncultured Acetobacteraceae bacterium
CGCCTGGATCGTTGGAAAGGCCACCGGAGGGAGCCGCCCCTGGACCGGCTTTACTTGAGTCGAGGACTCCAAAGGCCTATCTCTGGCGGGGTCCAGGGGCAGAGCTCCTGTCCTTGCTCTCCTTTGCGCTCAGCCCTGCGGGTCGCGCGCGGCCAAGGGAGTGACGTCGTCTGCTGCAAGGCTCCCGTCGTACCCCTTGTGGAACAGCGTTTCGAACCGCGCGGTCCAGGCTTCGAGGCGGTGCAGGGCGAGCGGGGATGTGGCGCGCCGGTCGGGCAGAAACAGGGTGGCGATCATCCACCCCGTCTCGTCGGAGCGGACCAGGCGCACGGCCAGCATGCGGTCGGGCACCGCCACGTGGAGCATTGCCAGGCGGTCGAGCCCGACCTTCAGCAGGGCGTCGTGACCGGCGGCGCCGTCCGGCCCGGTCATGGCGGTGGCGGCGATGGTCCAGCACTCATGCGCGTATGGGTTGGTGGCAGGCTGGGGCATGACCTGGCGGGCGAGAACATTGGGGGTGACGCAGGGCAGCGGCGCCGTTGCCGGGCCGGGCGTGCGGCCCACGGGAGCGGGCGCCCCGAGGACCAGCAGGCCGGTCAGCAGGCCGTCCTCCACCCGGTCAAGCACCGAGACCTGTGTCACTGCCGCCCCGGACGCGCGGGCGAAGGCCAATGTCTGCCACGCCCCGGCGGGCAGCGGCATCAGGCGTCCGGCCTCGGGAATCAGGCCGGTGCGTCCAGGGGCAAGTGGCGGCTTGTCGAGCGTCGAGTAGCTGGGCGGCGGCGGGTCCGGCTGCGGGACGTAGCGGGCGGCGCCGACGGGGAGCGCGCCATTCGGGGCCGCGGGTGCAGCGGCGACGTCACCAGAGGTCGCGGAGGCGGGCGCGGGCCAGCGCGGCAGCGTGGGCGGGAACATCGCCGCCAGCGCGGTGGTGGCGAGGGCCACGGTGCCGCACAGCCGCCACGCCGGCGCGCGGCGCCACAAACGCCCGATCACCGACATGCGGGCGGGCTCAGGGCGCCGGGTCCGGCGCCGGGACGGGGGCCTCCTGGCGCGCGGGGGCGCGCAGGTCGGCGATGCGGGTGAGGATGCCGTGCTCGCCGCGCTCCAGGCGCACGCAGCGCGCGCCCTTCTGCCGTGCCTCGATCAGGCCGTCGCTGACCATTTCCTCGATGGAGCGCACCAGGTCGCGGGCGCTGGCGCCCTGGCCGAGCCGGTCCTGGCGCTCCATCACCTCGAACAGCAGCAGGGGGTCGATGCCGCCCGAAGCGATCTCCAGGCCGTAGGAGCCGATCATCGCCTCGATCTCCAGGGCGGCGACGCGGGCCACGTCGAGGCCGGCCAGCGCGCGGAACACGAAGATGCGGTCGAGCCGGTTCAGCACCTCCGGCGCGAAGCCGGCGGCACGCAGGGCGTCGACCGAGGCGGCGCGCATCGCCTCCGGGTCGGCGGCGTGGCGGTCGGCGATCTCGCCCAGCGCCTCGGTGGCGACGTTGGACGTCAGCATGAAGATCGCGCGGGTGGTGGAGACCTGGGCGCCGTTGGAGGCCTCGGTGACGTGGCCGTCGTTCCAGGCGCTGAGGAACTTCTTGAACACGTCGGGGTGGGCCTTCTCGATCTCGTCGAGCAGCACCACGGCGTCGGGGATCTCCTTGAGGCCGCCGGTCAGCTTGCCGAAGCTGTCCGAGCCGACGTAGCCCTTGGGCGAGCCGAACAGCTGGGTGGCGGCGTGCGGCGCGCTCATCTGCGTCATGTCGAAGTGCAGCAGCTTGCGGCCCAGCGCCGCGGCGAGGCGCTTGCTCAGGTAGGTCTTGCCGGTGCCCGGCGGGCCTGCCAGCAGGAAGATGCCGACCGGCTTGCCGCGCACCTGCAGCGCGAGGCGGCGGCGCAGCTGCTGGGCGATGTCCTCGCACACCTGGTCCTGGCCGATCACCTGGGCGCGCAGGGTGTCGGACAGCGCCGCGGCGTCGATCACCGTGGCCTTCTCCTGGCGCGACAGCAGGTCCTCGAGCGCCGCGCGGTTGGTCAGCCGGGCCAGCACGTCCATGATCCATCCCCGTCGGCGACGGCGGATGCGCCCGCCGGCCGCCACCTTGCGCGCCGCGAGGCCGGCCCGCCACTCGTAGCCGATCCCGCCCAGCAGCAGCGCCCACGACCCCGCCGCGAGCACGGCGTACAGCGCGCCGAGCCGGGTCAGCCAGGACAGCATGTCATGCAGCAGCGACGCTGGCGACAGGTGCAGCTGCACCAGGATCTGCACGATCGCCAGCGTCAGGAACAGCAGCATCATCACCGGCATCAGCCGGGTCGCCGCCGGCACCAGCCGCCTCACTGCGCCACCACGCCGACGTCCAGGGTCTGCCCGGGCGACAGTGTGGGAAGCTGCACCGGACCGGTCAGGGTGAGCGCGCCGACCGTGGCGCTGCCAGGGCCCGCGTCGCGGAACGAGACCGCGCCGACGCGCGCGATCGGCAGGGTCACGACCACGGGCTGGCGGGCGAGCGGCACCAGGCGGGTGTAGCCGCCGGAGCTGACCTGGACGCTGCGCGCGTGCCCCGGGTCCGCGGCGGCGCCTGCATCGAACAGCGGCAGCCGCACCAGCCTGAGGCGGCCGCGCTGCACGGCCTGCGTCAGCGAGGCCGCCTCGCCGGCCGAAAGGCCCATCGCGGCCACGGCCTCCGGCCCGGACGGCGCGGGCAGCAGGCCCAGCTCCAGCAGCCCCCTGACGCGGCCGGACTCGCCCAGCTCGTCCGCGACCTGGGCGGCCGGTCCGGCCAGGCCGGGCGAGATGGCCGCGATCCGGCCGTTGAAGCGCACCCAGGCGCCCGCGAGCAGCATCGCCACCAGCAGGGCGGACACCGTGACGCGCAGCGCGGCCAGGCCAGCGGAAGCGGGAAGCGCAGGCTCGGCAGCGTGCGGGGCGGGCGGCCTGTCCATGCGGGCATCAGACCAAACGTCCTGTTGCAGCGCAACCGGCCTCCGGGTCTCGAAGGGTGTCGCGACGGCGGCCGCTTCTGGCGGCCGTCATGGGCCTCTCGTCAGGCCAGGGCTTCAGGCAGGCAAGCAAGAGTCTTCTTTTTCTGAAGAAAAAGAAGCAAAAAGATTTTGCCCATGGGGTTCCGGGCGCGCGGGCGGCTCCGGAGTCCTATGGGCAAAAGTTCTTTGGTTCTTTCTTTCAAGAAAGAACACGCTTCCTTCCTTCGGGGTCGTCGCGGTGCCCTCTGGAGCGACCAAGGCCCCGGAGGCGCCGAACATGTTCGCGTCACCGCCGGGAACCGGGAGCGCCGTCCGCCTGTTGCCGCCCGGCGATGCAGGAGGGCGGGCGGATGCCGAAGCTGGTTGGTCTGAGCGTGGTGATCACAGGAGCGTCCAGCGGCATCGGCAAGGCCACCGCCCTGGCCTTCGCGCGCCAGGGCGCCAGCGTGACGCTGGCCGCGCGCGGCAGGGGCGCACTGGCGGACGTCGCGCGCCAGTGCGTGGACGAGGGCGGGCAGGCGCAGTTCGTCGAGACCGACGTGGCCAGCGCCCTGCAGATGCGCGCCCTGGTCGAGGCCGCGGTGCGTCGCTACGGCCGGGTGGACGTCTGGGTGAACAACGCCGGCGTGGGCGCGGTCGGGCGCTTCACCGAGGTGCCGGTCGAGGCGCACGACCAGGTGATCCGCACCAACCTCATGGGCTACCTGCACGGCGACCATGCCGTGCTGCCGCATTTCCTCCGGCGCCACGCCGGCGTGCTGGTCAACGTGGTCTCGTTCGGCGCCTTCGTGGGCACCCCGTTCGGCGCCAGCTACACCGCCACCAAGTTCGGGCTGCGCGGCCTGTCGGAAAGCCTGCGCGCGGAGCTGCAGGACGAGCCGGGCATCCACGTCTGCGACGTGTTCCCCGGCTTCGTGGACACCCCGGGCGTGGGCCACGCCGGCAACTACACAGGGCACCGCCTGAACGTGCGCGCGCCGGACCGTGCGGAGGACGTCGCCGACGCGATCGTCCGCCTCGCCCGCCACCCGCGCGACAAGGTGTCGGTGGGCGCGGTGGCCACGCTGGCGCCGCTGGCCTACGCCCTGGCGCCGGGGCTGGGCCGGTGGACGATGACGCGCCTGCTGGGCCTGGCCACCGCCGCCGCGCCGGCGCAGGAGCCGCAGTCCGGCGCGCTGTTCGCGCCGGGCGACAACGGCGGGATCTCCGGTCCCCTGCCGCTGGACAGGATCGTCGGCCTCGGTGCCGCCGCGCTCCTGGCGACCGGCGCCGCCGTGGCGCTGCGGCGCGGGCGCTAGCGGCGGTCGGACCCGTGCCCGCCTGGGTGGCGCGGCGGGAGGAAGGCCAGGGCTCTGCCCTGGACC
>CAXSFU010000030.1:4440-16416 GCA_964236695.1 uncultured Acetobacteraceae bacterium
CCCTGGACCGGCCTTCGTTTGGGGATGGGGGCTGGCGCTGCCGTTCGGGGGGCGTCAGCCGGCGTCGCGCAGCTTCGAGACGATCTCCGCCGCGATATCCTCGACGCTGCCGTGCACCTGGACGGTGAGCACCTGCTCGTCGGGCGTGGGCTCCTCCAGGGTGGCGAGCTGGCTCTGCAGCAGGTCGGCCGGCATGTAGTGGTGCCGGCGCCTGCTGAGGCGCTCGGCGATCACGGCGCGGTCGGCGCGCAGGTAGACCACCCGCACGCCGGGCCGCCCGCCGGTGACGGCGTCGCGATACGAGCGGCGCAGCGCCGAGCAGGTGATCACGCCCGGCTCGCCGGCCCGCTGGCGAGCCTCGATCCAGGCGGCGACGGCGCGCAGCCACGGCGCGCGGTCCTCGTCGGTGAGCGCGCGGCCGGACGCCATCTTGTCGACGTTGGCCTTGGAATGCAGCTCGTCGCCCTCCTGGAACGGCCAGCGCAGCCGCTCGTCCAGCGCCTTCGCGATCGTGGTCTTGCCGACGCCGGACACGCCCATCACCACCAGCACCTGCGGCGGCACGCCGGCCGCGCCATCGCTCGCGTCGCTCATCGGGCCTCCAGGTGCTGCACGCCGTCGTGCATGGCGACGAACGCCTCGGTCGCCAAGCCGATGAACAGCCCGGTCTCGATCACGCCGACCACGGCGTGCAGGGCGAGGTCGAGCGCGCGCGGGTCCTCGATCGGCCCAAAGGCGCAGTCCAGGATCAGGTTGCCGCCATCGCTGACGAAGGCCGCGCCTCCCATCTCGCGTCGGGTGACGCGGGCGCCGAGGCGGGCGATGCGCGCGGCGGTGGACTCCCAGCCCCAGGGCGTGACCTCGACCGGCACCGGAGCGCGGCGGCCGAGCCGGTCGACGAGTTTGGCGCTGTCCGCGACGATGATCTCGCGCGCGCTGGCGGCGGCCACGATCTTCTCGCGCAGCAGGGCGCCGCCGAGGCCCTTGACCAGGTCGAGCGAGGCGCCGGCGATCTCGTCCGCGCCGTCGATCGTCAGGTCGAGCCGCGGGTGGGCGGCGAAGTCGGTCAGCACGATGCCGCCCTCGCGCGCCTGGGCGGCGGAGCGCTCGCTGGTGGGCACCGCCACGATGCGCAGGCCCTCGTCGCGCACGCGGCGCACCAGGGCGGCGATCGCGAAATACGCCGTGGAGCCGGTGCCGAGGCCGACGGCCATGCCGGACTGCACCAGGGCGGCGGCGGCCTCGGCGGCGGCGCGCTTCTGGTCGGAGGCGGGGTCGTCGGGCATCGGGGACTCCTGGAGAAAGGAAGGCCAGGGGCTCTGCCCCTGGCCTTGCTTATGCTCCGGCCGCCGCCCGGTCGACCACCCAGAGCGTGCGCCCCACGGCGCGCACCCGCGCCGAGGGTAGGTCGTGGTCACCCTGCCAGACCCGCTGCAGCATCGCGCGCTTGCCGGCGCCTGCGGCGAGGAACAGCACGGTGCCGGAGCTGGCGATCGCGGGCAGGGTCATGGTGATGCGGGGCCGGGCGACGTTGGCGCCGCCGGGGGAGTCCACGGCGGCGACCCAGGCGAGGGTCTCGTCGAGCGCGGGGCTGGCGGGGAACAGCGAGGCGGTGTGGCCGTCCTCGCCGAGGCCGAGCAGGGTGACGTCGAACAGCGGGCGCGAGGCGTCGAGGTTCTCGCGGCCGTAGTGGGTGCGCAGGGTGCGGTCGTAGAGGCGCGCCGCGTCGGCGGGGGTGCCGTCGCAGGGAACGGCGTGGACGTTCTCCGGCGGGATCGGCACGTGGTCGAGCAGCGCCTCGCGGGTCATGCGGTAGTTGCTGTCGGCGTCGTCGTGCGACACGAACCGCTCGTCGCCCCAGAACAGGTGGACGCGCGGCCAGGGCATGCGGTCGCTGAACTCCGGGGTGGCGAGCAGGGCGTAGAGCGCCTTCGGGGTGGAGCCTCCGGACAGCGACAGGGTGAAGCGGCCCTCGGTCTCTGCGGCCTCGGCCACGATGAGTTCCGCGGCATGGCGGGCGAGGGCCGCGGTGTCGGCCAGCACGGTGCGGTTGGCGCGGGGGGTGCCGTCATAGGTCTGGGTCATCGCGCGCGCTCCATGCCGGCGCCGGCGGGGCCGGCGTCCGTGGCCAGGATGAAGTCCTCGACCGCGCGGGCAAAACCCTCGTCGTCGTAGGAGGCGGTGACGCGGTCGGCCTCGCCCTGCACCTCCTCGGACGCGTTGCCCATGGCGATGGCCAGCCCGCTGGGGCGGAACATCAGCACGTCGTTCGGCTGGTCGCCGAGGGTGGCGATCTCGTCCTGCGGGATGCCGAGATGGAGCGACAGCCAGGCGATGGCGCCGCCCTTGTTGGCGTCGGGGTGGGTGACGTCGAGGTAGTACGGCTGCGAGCGGGCGGCCGACGCGCGGTCGCCCAGCGTCCTCTGCGCTTCCGTCTCCGCGCGGTGCACCAGCTCGAGGTCGTCGCTGATGCCGACGATCTTGACCACGTGGTCGAGCATGTCGCCCTCGAAGCGGGGCACCACCTTGGCGTCGAACTTCACCGTGGCGGCCTCGCGGGCGACGTGCGGCGCGTCCTGGTCGCGGATCAGCCAGTCCTCGCCGCTGTACACCCAGGCGTCGAGGCCCAGATGCTCCAGCAGGGCGAGGGTGGCCTCCGCGGCCTCGCGCGGCAGGGTGCGGCTTTCCAGAACAGTGACGAGGTCGGGCTCGACCACGAGGCCGCCGTTGAAGCCGGAGATCGGCGTGGTCAGCGCGAGCGGCTCCACCAGCATCGCCATGCCCTTCGGCGGCCGGCCGCTGGTCACGGCAAAGGCGATGCCACGCGCGTGCAGGGCGTGCACCGCGGCGATGGCGCGCTGGGTCAGCACCTTGTCCTTCGTCACCAGGGTGCCGTCGACGTCGGCGAGCACGAGGCGGATGCGGGTGGCCGCGGGGTGGTCTCGGGTCATGGAATGGTCTCCGGGGATGCCGCAGGCGCGCGCGGCAGCAGCAGATGGTCGACGGCCCAGGCCCAGCCCGCCTCCGCGATCGGGCGGGTGACGTGGTGGGCGCGGGCCTGCACGTCGGGCGGCGCGTTGCCCATCGCGATGGCGGTACCGGCGACGTCGAACATCGCCAGGTCGTTGGCCTGGTCGCCAATCACCGCGACGTGGCGCAGCTCGATGCCGAGCAGGCGCGCGATGCTCGTCGCGGCGTGGCCCTTGTTGGCGTCGGGGTGGGTGACGTCGAGATAGTATGCCTGGCTGCGGTGCACGTTGGCGGCGGCGCCGATGCGGGCCGCCAGCTCCGCCTCCAGGCGCGCGAGCAGGTCGTGGTCGTTCGTGGTACCGGTGACCTTGCCGCAGCGGCCGAGCAGGCCGTCGAAGCTCTCCACCACCGTGGGCGGCTGCCGCAGCGTGCGGGTTTCCAGGGCGATGCAGTGCGCGTGGGCGTTGCGCACCTGCCAGTGGTTGCCGACGAACAGCCACACGTCGACGCCGCTGGCTTCCAGGAACGACACCGCGTCGCGCGCGGCCTGCTCCGGCACCAGCCGCGTTTCCAGAACTGCGCCGTCCGGCCCGGTGATGGTGCCGCCGTTGAACGCGCCGCGCGGGGTGTCCAGCGCGAGGGGCGCCGCGAACAGCTCCAGGCCCTGCGGCGGCCGCGCGCTGGTGAGCGCCAGGCGGATGCCGGCGGCGCGCAGGCGCCCGGCGGCGGCGACCGTGTCAGGGGTCAGGTCCTCGCCGCTGGTGGCGAGGGTGCCGTCGACGTCGGAGATCAGCAGCCGGACGGGTGTCACGAGGCCCTGCCCCCGAACCCCGCCAAGGACCGGACCTCCAGAGTCTCCATGTGCGCCGGTCCAGGGGCGCCGCCCCTGGCGGGTCCAGGGCAGAGCCCTGGCCTTGCCTGCCTTCTCACAGCGGCTGCCACTGCCGCCGGTCCCGAGCGAGCAGGGCGTCCGCCTCGGTGGGCCCGCTGCTGCCGGCCGCGTAGGGATGGACGTGGATGTGCCCCGCATCCCAGGAGTCGAGCACGGGCTGCACGACCTCCCACCCCGCCTCCACGTTGTCGGCGCGCTGGAACAGCGTCGCGTCGCCGATCAGCACGTCGTAGAGCAGAGTTTCGTAGCCGGTGGACGGCCCTTCGCTGAACCAGTCGGCGTAGTTGAAGTTCATCTTCACGCCGCCGAGCCGCACCGTGGGTCCGGGCACCTTGGCGCTGAACTGCAGGGTGGCGCCCTCGCTCGGCTGGATCTGCAGCGTCATGATGTTGGGCGTGAGCTTCTCCACCGGCGTGTCGCGGAACAGCGCGTACGGCGCCTGCTTGAAGTGGATCGCGATCTCCGTGCGCCGCGTGGCCAGGCGCTTGCCGGTGCGGATGTAGAACGGCACGCCGGCCCAGCGCCAGGAGTCGATGGCGAGCTTGAGGCCGACATACGTCTCTGTGGAGGAACGGGCGTCGACGTCTGCCTCGTCCTGGTAGGCCGGCAGGTCGCGGTCGCCGACGTGGCCCGCGCGGTACTGGCCGCGCACCACGCGGTTGAGCGCGTTCTCCCGGTTCATCGGGCGGATGGACTGGATCGCCTTCGCCTTTTCCGTGCGCACGGCGTCGGCGTCGAAGCTGGTCGGCGCCTCCATCGCCACCATGGCGAGGAGCTGGAACATGTGGTTGGGCACCATGTCGCGTAGCGCGCCGGTGCTCTCGTAGAAGGCGCCGCGCCGTTCCACGCCGACGGTCTCGGCCGCGGTGATCTGCACGTGGTCGATGTGGTCGCGGCGCCACAGCGGCTCGAACATGCCGTTGGAGAAGCGCAGCGCCATGATGTTCTGCACCGTCTCCTTGCCGAGGTAGTGGTCGATGCGGAAGATCTGGCTCTCGTCGACGGCGCGCAGCAGGCGGGCGTTCAGCGCGCGGGCGCTGCCGTAGTCGTGGCCGAACGGCTTCTCGACGACGACGCGGCGGAAGCGGCTGTCGCGCTGCTGCATCAGCGAGGCCTGCGACAGCCGGTCGGTGATCGGGCCGAAGAAGCGGTCGGCGACGGCGAGGTAGAACACGCAGTTCCCGTCGCCGAGCGCGGTGCCGAGACGCTCGAACAGCGCGGGGTCGTCGAAGTCGCCCTGCACGTAGCCGACGCGCGCGCGCAGCCAGTCCCAGGCGGCGCGGTCCATCGTGTCGCCGCCGCGTCGGTGGGCGACGAAGTCCTCCATGGCCTCGTTGAGGCGGTCGCGGAACGTTTCGTCGTCGCTCTCGACGCGGTCCACGCCGAGCACGCGGAACTCCTCGCTGAGCAGGCCGCCGGCACGCAGGTTGTAGATCGCCGGCATCAGCAGGCGACGCGTCAGGTCGCCGCCGGCGCCGAAGATCACCATCGTGCACGGGGGCGCCGCCACCGGGGCGCCGCGCGAAAGCACCTCCGGGTCGTCGGCCAGCCGGGTGTCGGCGACCTCCACCGCGCTCAGCCTCCCGTCCGGGGATGCACCACCGCTCAGCCGCCCTTCTTGACGGCGTCCTCGTGCTTCACCTCGGCCGGCTTGGTGTCGCCCGGCATCTGCTCGACATGGCCGCCAAACTGGAAGCGCATTGCCGACAGCAGCTTCTCGCCGAAGGTGTTGCCCGAGCGCGAGCGGAACCGGGCGTAGAGCGCGCTCGACAGCACCGGCACCGGCACCGCCTGCTCGATCGCCGCCTCGATGGTCCAGCGGCCCTCGCCGGAGTCGTGCACCTCGCCGCTGAACTCGGACAGGGTCGAGTTCTCCGCCAGGGCATTGGCCGTGAGGTCGAGCAGCCACGAGGAGATGACGCTGCCGCGGCGCCACACCTCGGCGACGTCTGCGGTGTCGATGGAGAACCTCTCCTCCTCCGCAAGCTCGGTCGAGGCCTTGCCGGCGAGGATGTCGAAGCCCTCGGCGTAGGCCTGCATCATCCCGTACTCGATGCCGTTGTGCACCATCTTGACGAAATGCCCGGAGCCGGCCGGGCCGCAGTACATGTAGCCCTTCTCCGGCCGGGCGTCCCTCTCCTGCCCGCGCCCCTCCGTCCTGGGGATGTCGCCCATCCCCGGCGCCAGCGCCTCGAAGATCGGGTCCAGCCGCTCCACCTCGTCCGCCGGCCCGCCGATCATCATGCAGTAGCCGCGCGACAGGCCGAACACCCCGCCCGAGGTGCCGACGTCGACGTAGTTGATCCGCTTCTCGCGCAGCGTCCTCGCCCGGCGGATGTCGTCCTTGTAGTAGGAGTTGCCGCCGTCGATGATCGTGTCGCCCGGCTCGAGCAGGCCGGCGAGCTGCGTCACCGTCGCCTCGGTGATCGGGCCTGCGGGCAGCATCACCCAGATCGCGCGCGGCGTCTTGAGCTGTCGTACCAGGTCCTCGACGCCGGACGCGCCCTGGCCGCCGCTGCCGGTCACGGTGTTGACCGCCTTCTCGTCGCGGTCGAAGGCCACGATGCCGTGCTTCGCGCGCAGCAGGCGGCGGCAGATGTTGCCGCCCATGCGGCCGAGTCCGATGACGCCGAGTTCCATCGTGTCCGTCCTTCTTCAGGAAGAAAGCAGGGTCGGGCTCCGCCCAAACCCGCAAAGGGCCGGAGGCCCTTTGATCCCATGACTCAAGCGGCGGTTTCCAAAGGCTTGCCTTTGGCGGGGCCCAGGGGCAGAGCCCCTGGCCTTCCCTTACTTCAGCGCCGCCGCCAGGGCCTTGTGCAGCCGCGCCAGCCCCGCGCCGACGTCGGAGCCCAGGTGCACACGCAGCGCCCTGCGCCCCCGCTCGGCGAGCACGTCGAAGTCGCCGCGCGCCTGCGCCGCCTTCACCGTGCCGAAGCTGTACTTCTCGCCGGGCACGTCGAGGTCGGCGCGGTCGGCGGCGGTGATCTGCAGGAACACGCCGCTGTCCGGGCCACCCTTGTATGCCTGGCCGGTGGAGTGCAGGAACCGCGGTCCGAATTCCGCCACCGTGGCGACGTGCTTCGCGTCGCGGATCGCGAGCCGCATGGACTGCAGGGCAGCGCGGCTGGCGTCGTCGCGCTCGATGTAGGCCAGCAGCGCCGCATAGTCGCCGGGACCAATGCGGCCGATCTGCTTCGCGATCACCGCGTCGAGGCTGTCGGCGCGCAGGGCCTCGGCGTTCTTCGCGTCGGCGAACAGGGCGATGCCCTCGAACTCGGCGAACGGCGTCTCCGGCGGCAGGCTGCCGCTTTCGGCGTAGGCGTCGGTGAGCTTGCGGGTCGCGATCTTGCTGGCCTCGACGTCGGGCTGGTTGAACGCGTTGATGCCGAGGATGGTGCCGGCCACGGCGGTCGCGAACTCCCACAGGAAGAACTGCTGGGCGATCTCGGCGTGGCCGTTCAGGCCGGCGCGGATCACCGGCTGCCCCGCCTTCTCCAGCCCCTCGATCGCCTTGTCCTGCGCGGGGTCGGGGGCGTCGTTCAGGCGCAGGTAGGCGAACAGGCGGTCCTCGCCATAGTGGTCCGGAGCGGCCAGGGTCTCGCCATCCACCGGAACCAGGCCATGGCCCTGCTTGCCGGTGGATTCGGCGACGAGCTGTTCCAGCCAGGCGCCCATGTCGGCGATGCCGGGCGAGGCGACGATCGTCAGCTTGTCACGCCCCTGCCTGCCGGCCACGCCCATCGCCACGCCGAGCTGCACGCCCGGGTTGAACTTCGGCGGCGTGCCTGCAGCGCAGGCCTGCACCATCAGGTTGGCGCTGGCGAGGAAATGGGCGACGTCGATGCCCATGGCCGCCGCCGGCACCAAGCCGAAGTTCGACAGCACCGAGTATCGCCCGCCGATCTGCTTGTCGCCGTGGAAGATATGGCGGAAGCCATCCCGCTTCGCGACATCCTCCATGTGCGAGCCGGGGTCCGTCACGGCCACGAAATGGCTGCCGGCCTTGTCCGCGCCGACCGCCTTCTGCATGGCGTCGAAGAAGTATGCCTTGAGGATGTTGGGCTCCAGCGTGCCGCCGGACTTGGACGACACGATCACCAGGGTCTTCGCGAGGTCGAGCTTGCCCGCGAAAGTCGCGACCTGCTGCGGGTCGGTGCTGTCGAGCACGTGCAGTTCCGGATGGCCGCCGCGATGGCCGAACGTTTCCGCCAGCACTTCCGGGCCGAGGCTGGAGCCGCCCATGCCGAGCAGCAGCGCCTGGGTGAAGCCCTCGTCCACGACCTCCCTGCCGAACGAGACCAACTCGTCGACATGCTCGGTGCGCTCCCCCACGACGTGCAGCCAGGCGAGCCACTCCGCCTCATCCTCGCCGGTCCACAGCGAGGCGTCGTGCGCCCACAGCCGCCGCACCTTGCCGCCGGTGCGCCACTCGTCCATCTCGGCATCCACCGCCTTCTGCAGCGACTCCGGCAGGGTGAGCTTCAGGTCCGACACCGTGCCGCCGAGCAGCTTGGTGCGCTTCTCCGCCACCGCGCCGAGCAGGTTGTCGAACGCGTCGGCGAACAGCTTCACCCCGTCGTCGACCAGCAGCGTGGTGACGTTGGCGAGATCGAGGCCCAGGCGCTTGGCCTCGTCGATGACGTGGCGGGCGCCGTCGACGTCCTCCTCCAGCGAGTTGCGCGCCGTGCCGTGGTCGCGGAACGCGTCCATCGTCGCGGGCGGGATGGTGTTGACGGTCTCCGCCCCCACCAGCTCCTCGACGTAGAGCACGTCGCTGTACGCCTTGTCCTTGGTGCCGGTGCTGGCCCACAGCAGGCGCTGCGGGTTGGCGCCGGCGGCCTTCAGCGTCTGCCAGCGGTCGGTGGCGATCATCTCCTTGTAGTAGACGTAGGCCAGCTTGGCGTTGGCGATCGCGACCTTGCCGCGGATCAGCTTCAGCGCCGGGGTCTCCGGGTCGTTCGCCTTCAGGCGCTCGTCGATCTTCTTGTCAACCTGCGCGTCGATCCGGCTGACGAAGAAAGAGGCGACGGAGGAGATGCGGCTGATGTCCTCGCCCTTCGCGTGGCGCTCCTCCAGCCCGGCCATGTACGCCTCGGCCACCGCCTTGTAGGCGTCGATCGAGAACAGCAGCGTGACGTTGATGTTGATGCCGTCGGCGATCAGCGTGCGGATCGCCGGCACGCACTCGGTCGTGCCCGGCACCTTCACCATCAGGTTCGGCCGGTCGACCATGGCGTGCAGGCGCCTGGCCTCCGCGATGCTCTCGTCGGCGCGCAACGCGAGGTAGGGCGAGACCTCCAGGCTGACGTAGCCGTCCAGGCCTTCCGTGCGCTCGAACACGGGCAGCAGGATCTTCGCCGTCGCGCGGATGTCGTCGATCGCCATCGCCTCGTACAGCGCCGAGGCGTCGTGGTCGCCCTTGGCCGCGAGCTGCTTGAACTGCGCGTCGTAGTCGTCGCCGCCGCCCATCGCCTTCTCGAAGATCGACGGGTTCGAGGTCACGCCACCCAGGCCATCCTCCTCGACCAGCCTGGTCAGGCTGCCGTCGGCCAGGAACGAGCGGCGGATGAAGTCGAGCCACACCGACTGGCCGTGCTCGCCGAGCCGGCGCAGCGGGCTTTCATGGCCGGTGCCGGCCTTCGGGTTGTCGGACTGGGTATCTGGGCCGGAGGCGGCGGGATTGGAGTCGGGCATGGGTGATCTCCGGTAAGGAAGGCCAGGGCTCTGCCCTGGACCCGCCAGAGGCGAGCCGCCCCTGGACCTGCAGCCGATGGTGGCTCCCGTGAGGGAGCGCGGTGTCAGGCGGGAGTCTTCGCCTTTGAGCGGCTGGCCTGTGCCTGCTCGCGGGCGGCCTCGGCCACCTTCTCCGGGGTAAAGCCGAACTTGGTCAGCAACGAGGCCAGCGGCGCAGACGCGCCATAGGTGTGCATGCCGATGATCCTGCCCGACGCCCCGGCGTAGCGGTCCCAGCCCAGGGTCGCGGCCTGCTCGATCGTCACGCGGCCGGTGACCTCCGGCGGCAGCACCGTATCGCGATATTCCTGGGTCTGCTGCTCGAACAGCTCCCACGACGGCATGGACACCACGCGCGAGGCGATGCCCTCGCCCTGCAGCGTCTCGTGCGCGCCCATGGCCAGCGCCACCTCGGAGCCGGTCGCCATCAGGATCACCTCCGGCGTGCCGTCGCAGTCGGCGAGGACATAGGCGCCCTTCGCCAGGCCCTTGGCGCTCGCGTATTTCGAGCGGTCCACCGTGGGCAGCGCCTGGCGGCTCAGGATCAGGCACACCGGCTGCTCCTTGAGCGGCAGGATGGTGCGCCAAGCCTCCGCGACCTCGTTGGCGTCACCCGGACGCAGGGTGATCAGGCCGGGGGTGGCGCGAAGCTGGGCGAGCTGCTCGATCGGCTGGTGGGTGGGGCCGTCCTCGCCGACGCCGATGCTGTCGTGGGTGAAGATGTAGACGACCGGCAGCTCCATGATCGCAGACAGCCGGATCGGCGGCTTCATGTAGTCGCTGAAGATCAGGAAGCCCGAGGCGTAGGAGCGCAGGGCGTCGAGCGCCAGGCCATTGGTGATCGAGCCCATCGCGTGCTCGCGGATGCCGTAGTGCATGTTGCGGCCGCCGTAGTTGTCGGCCTCGAACGAGCCCGCGCCCTGGAACGTCAGGTTGGACTTGGTCGACGGCGCCAGGTCGGCGGCGCCGCCGACCAGCCACGGCACGTGCGGCGCGATCGCGTTGAGCACCTTCTGCGAGGAGTCGCGGCTGGCCACGCCCTTCTCGCTCGCCTCGAACACCGGGATGTCGGCGTCCCAACCCTCGGGCAGAGTGTGCTGGTTCATCATGTCCAGCTCCGCGGCCAGCTCCGGATACTGTGCCCGGTAGCGGGCGAACATCGCGTCCCACTCGGTGCGCAGCGCCTGGCCGCGCTTGCCCATCACCTCGGCGAAATGCTCGCGCACGCCGTCGGGGACCAGGAAGCTCTGGTCCGCGGGCCAGCCGTAGGAGGTCTTGGCGCCCTTGATCTCGTCGGCGCCGAGGGGCTCGCCGTGGGCTGCCGCGGTGCCGGCCTTCTTGGGCGCGCCGAAGCCGATCGTGGAATGCACGCGGATGAAGCTCGGCCGGTCGGTGACGGCATGGGCGGCCTCGATCGCCGCGGCCAGGGCGTCGGTGTCGTTGGCGTCGTCGACATCCTGCGTGTGCCAGCCATAGGCGTGCAGGCGAGCAGCCACGTCCTCGCTGAACGCGAGGTCGGTGCTGCCCTCGATGGTGATGTGGTTGCTGTCGTAGATCCACAGCAGGTTGGACAGCTTCAGGTGGGCGGCGACCGAGGCGGCCTCCTGGGTGACGCCCTCCATCATGTCGCCGTCGCCGCACAGCACATAGACGCGGTGGTCGAACACCATGAAGCCCGGCCTGTTGTAGCGCGCGGCCAGCCAGCGCTCTGCCATCGCCATGCCGACGGAGTTGCCGCAGCCCTGGCCGAGCGGGCCGGTGGTGGTCTCCACGCCCGAGGTCATGCGGTACTCGGGGTGGCCAGGCGTCTTGCTGTCGGCCTGGCGGAACGCCTTGAGGTCGTCGATAGTCAGCGCCGGCGCGTTCGTGTCCTCGTGCTCGTTAACGGCGCGGATGCCCGCGAGGTGGATCAGCGAGTACAGCAGCATAGAGGCGTGGCCGACGGAGAGCACGAAACGGTCGCGGTTCGGCCAGCTCGGCTCGGCCGGGTCGGTGCGCAGGAAGCGCTGCCACACGGTGTAGCCGACCGGAGCCAGGGCCATCGGCGTGCCGGGGTGGCCGGAGTTCGCCTTCTGCACCGCATCCATCGACAAGGTGCGGATGGTGTCGATGCAGGTCTTGTCGATGTCGCGGCCGGGGGCAAGGTCGGCGGCGCCGCCTTCCGGGGCGTGAGCCTGTCGCGGACGTGCGGCCTGGATCGGGTTCGTGCACACCATCGTCATCTCCTGCGACTGCCATGCGCCCTGGCCGGTGCAATGCGTAACCCAAGCGCGGCGGCACGTGCCGGGTTCCCACGTGAACGTGGTGCAGGTCTTGGGCCGTGCATCCACGCCAGTCCTCCCACGCCAGTCCTCCCACGCCAGTCCTCCCACGCCAGTCCG
>CAXSFU010000030.1:16516-38199 GCA_964236695.1 uncultured Acetobacteraceae bacterium
CCACGCCAGTCCTCCCACGCCAGTCCTCCCACGCCAGTCCTCCCACGCCAGTCCGCACGGGCATCCGCACGCCGCGAGCCTGCATCCGGTTCCTGCACCGGCGCAGGGAGTTCGTGGTAATTCACGGCAACGTAACGTGCTATAGGGATTGACACGGAGCCCGGTCGTGTAAAATGAAGATGTCAGAGCACCGGCCAGCGCCCGCCCCGGTCCGGCCCGGCCCTGCGATCCGCCCTGAGGAGGCCTGATGTCCGACGTTCTGCTTGGCCGGCCGCGACGCCTCGCCGCCCGGGTCCCCGTCGGCGCCGCGACGGCATCCGCGGCGCGCGGCGCCGCCGCGGCCGGACGTGCGCTCCGCCGAGTTGCCTCGCCGCTGCTCCTGGTGGCGGCGTGGCAGCTCGCCAGCTCGGCGGGGCTGATCTCCGCCCGCACCCTGGCCTCGCCCGCCTCGGTCGCCGCCAGCTTCTGGCACCTCGTGCTGGACGGCACCCTGCCCGTCGACACGCTGGTCTCGCTGGGGCGTGTCGCGGCGGGCCTCGCGATCGCGGTCGCCGCCGGGGTGGCGATGGCCCTGGTCGCTGGGCTGTCGCGGCTCGGCGAGGACGCGGTCGACGCGCCGGTGCAGATGGCGCGCACCCTGCCCCACCTGGCGCTGGTGCCGCTGTTCATCCTGTGGTTCGGCATCGGCGAGACCCCCAAGGTCGCGCTGGTGGCGCTCGGCGCGGTGTTTCCGATCTACCTCAACCTGTTCGCCGCCATCCGCGGCGTGGACCCGAAGCTCGTGGAAAGCGCCCGCGTCCTCGGCCTGTCGCGCACGGAGATGATCCGCGAGGTCATCCTGCCCGGCGCGCTGCCCGGCTTCCTGGTCGGGCTGCGCTACGCGGTCGGCATCGGCTGGCTCAGCCTCGTGGTCGGCGAGCAGATCAACAGCTCGTCCGGGCTCGGCTACATGATGATGGACGCGCGCGACTTCCTGCGCACCGACATCATCATGGTCGGGCTGCTGAGCTACGCCCTGCTCGGGCTCGGCGCCGACCTCGGGGTGCGCTGGCTGGAGCGGCGGCTGCTGGCGTGGCGGCCGGTGCTGCTCGCGAGGTAAGCCAGGGCCCTGCCCTGGACCCGCCAGGGGCAGCGCCCCTGGACCGGCGCACCTGGAGGCTCCCGCAACGGTTGGCGGGAGCGGTTTTCTGCGATTTCGATCAGCAATCCCGGAGGGAGTTTCCATGAACGTCGCCGTCCCGCCCGCGCAGCCGCCGATGGACTTCCTGTGGTTCCTGCCGACCAGCGGCGACGGCACCTTTCTCGGCTCGCAGGAGCGGGCACGCCCGGCCACCAACGGCTACCTGCGCGAGCTGGCGCAGGCGGTCGACCGCCTCGGCTACCACGGCGTGCTGCTGCCCACCGGGCCGGGCTGCGAGGATGCGTGGGGTGTCGCCACCTCCGTCGTCACCCACACCGAGCAGCTGCGCTACCTGATCGCGCTGCGGCCGGGCGCGATCCTGCCGGCGGAGGCGGCGCGGCAGGCGGCGACCTTCGACCGGCTCAGCGACGGGCGGCTGATCCTCAACGTGGTCGCCGGCGGCAACCCGACCGACCTCGCCGGCGACGGCATCTTCCTTGACCACGACGAGCGCTACGCGCAGGCCGCGGAGTTCCTGTCGGTGTGGCGCGCCATGATGCGCGGCGAGACCGTGGACTTCGAGGGCCGCTTCCTGCGCAACAAGCGGGCGCGGCTGTTCTTCCCGCCGGTGCAGTCGCCCACTCCGCCGCTCTGGTTCGGCGGCTCGTCCGACCCGGCGATGGACATCGCGGCCGAGCACATCGACACCTACCTGACCTGGGGCGAGCCGCCCGACGCGGTGGCCGGCAAGATCGCCGCGATGCGCGCCAAGGCCGCCGCCCGCGGCCGCACCCTGCGCTACGGCATCCGGCTGCACTTCATCGTGCGCGACACCGACGAGGAGGCCTGGGCCGCGGCGCGGGCGCTGATCTCGAGGCTGTCGCCGGAGGTGATCGAGGCGGCGCAGGGCAAGCTGCGGCGCGAAACGGACTCTGTGGGCCAGCGGCGGATGCTGGAGCTGCAGGACCGCGCGAAGCAGGCCGGCGGCGACGGGCTGGAGGTCAGCCCCAACCTGTGGGCCGGCGTCGGCCTGGTGCGCGGCGGGGCCGGCACCGCGCTGGTCGGCTCGCCGGCGACGGTGGCGGCGCGGATCGCCGAATACCGGGCGCTCGGCATCGACGCGGTGATCGGCTCGGGATATCCGCACCTGGAGGAAGCGTACCGGGTCGCGGAAACGCTGTTCCCGCTGCTCGACCTCTCGACGGTCTCGCCGGACCCGATGCTGCGGGCGCGCCGGCCGCTGTTCACCGGCGGCGGGTCCACGTCGCTGGCGCAGCTGACCGCGGCGGAGCTGATGGGCGGCACCGCCAAGGCGTTCTGACCCTGCCCCGAAGAAGGCAAGGTTGAGGCTCCGCCTCAAACTCCGCCAAAGGCAAGCCTTTGGAATCCATTCCTTAACTCAAGGGATCAAAGGGCCTCACGGCCCTTTGCGGGTCTGGGCAGAGCCCAGCCTTGCTTGCTTCCCCTCCTTCCGGAGCCTCCCCTGATGTCCGCAGTGCAGGTCCGCGGCCTGACCCGCCGCTTCGCCGGTCCCCCGATCCTGGACGCCCTCGACCTCGACATCGCGCCCGGCGAGTTCGTGGCCCTGCTCGGCCGCTCCGGCTCCGGCAAGACGACGCTGCTGCGCACCCTGGCCGGGCTGGACGCCGTGAGCCAGGGCAGCGTGGTGGCGCCGGAGCGGCGCGCGGTGGTGTTCCAGGAGGCGCGCCTGCTGCCGTGGCGCAGGGTGTGGCGCAACGTGGCGCTGGGCCTGCGCGGACCGGATGCGCGGGCGCGGGCGGAGGCGGCGCTGGGCGAGGTGGGGCTGTCGCACCGGGCCGACGCGTGGCCGATGACGCTGTCGGGCGGCGAGGCGCAGCGGGCGGGGATCGCGCGGGCGATGGTGCGCTCGCCGGAGTTCCTGCTGCTGGACGAGCCGTTCGCGTCGCTTGACGCGCTGACGCGGCTGCGGATGCAGGCGATGGTCGGCGCGCTGTGGGAGCGGCACCGGTGCGCGGTGCTGCTGGTCACGCACGACGTGGACGAGGCGCTGCTGCTGGCGGACCGGGCGCTGGTGCTGGACCGCGGCCGGGTGGCGGTGGAGGTGGCGATCGACATGCCGCGGCCGCGCAGGGCGTCGGACCCGGGGATGGCGGCGCTGCGGGCGCGGCTGCTGGCGGCGCTGGGGGTGGAGCTGGATGCGGCGGCGTAGCGCGTCGGATGAAGGCACAACCGGGCTGTTCCGGTGGTCCAGGCGGGCCACCGGGATCCCCGCGCGGGCCTGCCGAAAGCCTTGACCTGTGAAGGCAAGCAAGGCTGGGCTCTCCCTCCGGTGCCCATTCCAATGGCCCAAGCGGGCCATCGGAACCTTTGGGCACCTCCGCCCAGACCCGCCAGGCGGAGGTGGCCAAAGGTTTCGACGATCCGCTTGGATCGTCGGAAAGGCCACCGGAGGGAGCCGCCCCTGGACCGGCCTTACTTAAGGAGTGGATTCCAAAGGCTTGCCTTTGGCGGGGTCCAGGGGCAGAGCCCCTGGCCTTCCTATCCTGGCCGGTCACGGCAACCGGCCGCCGGTATCAGGCGTCCAGTTCCAGGCAGCCCATCCGCGCGTCCTGCGCCGCGAGGCCGGCCGGGGTTCGCAGCGCGGCGGCGATCCGCTCTGCGAGCCTGGAGGTCCGCAGCGGCTTGTGCAGCAGCGTGCAGTCCGCCGCGAACGCGCCGGAGCGCGCGAGCGAGGCGCTGTCGCCGGCATGGCCGGTGACGAGGATCGCCGGCAGGTCGGGGTGGCGCCGGTGCGTCTCGCGGATCAGGGCGAGGCCGTCCATGCCGGGCATCGAGAAGTCGGTCACCAGCACGTCGGGCGGCCTGTCCATCATGCCGAGCGCGGAGCCGGCATCGTCCGCCTGGCGGACCTCGTAGCCCAGCTCGACCAGCTCGGCGGCCAGCAGCTCGCGCACCACCGGGTCGTTGTCGACGAGCAGGACCCGGGCGAGCTGCTCCGGCCCGGGCACCGCGACGGGGCGGGGCGGGGCGGCGGGCGCCGGGGAGGCGGCCGGCGCGGTGCCGTCCCGGGGCAGCCAGAGGGTCACCGTCGTGCCCTCGCCGGGCCGGCTGTCGATCTCCAGCCAGCCGCCGGACTGCTCTGCGAAGCCGTTGGCCATCGAGAGGCCGAGCCCGGTGCCCTTGCCGACGGGCTTGGTGGTGAAGAACGGCTCGACGACGCGCGCGCGCAGGGCCGGGTCCATGCCGCAGCCCGTGTCGGCGACCGCGATGCAGACCCAGCCGGCGGCACCGGTCGCGGCCTGGTCCCGCCCGTCCGGATGCCGCTCGCGACCTCCGCCGTGCGGCTGCCGCCCGCGCCCCGTCCCGGCCTGCGGTTCCAGGCACCGGACCTCGATGGACAGGGTCCCGCCGGTCCCGGCCATCGCGTCGCGCGCGTTGGTGGCGAGGTTGACGAGCACGGTTTCCAGCTCGACCCGGTCCGCCAGCACCGGGGCGAGGTCCGGCTCCGCACGGAGCTCGATCGCGAGGCTCCCGCCAAGGGTGTGGACCAGCAGCTCGCGCAGCCCGGACACGAGGGCCACGACGTCGACCGGCTCGGCCTTCAGTTCGCCCTGGCGGGCGAACACCAGCAGGCGCCGGGTCACCGCGGCGCCGCGCTCGGCCGCGGCGGCGATCATCCCGCTCAGGCGGCGGCCGTCGCTTGCGGGCGGGCACTGGCGGGCGAGCGCCCCGTTGGCGCTCGAGACCACCTGGAGCACGTTGTTGATGTCGTGCGCGATGCCGCCCGCGAGCTGTCCGAGCGCCTCCATCCGCTGGCCCGCGACCAGCCTGGTCCTGGCCTCGTCGCGGGCGGCGACCTCGCGCTGCACCCGCGCCTCCAGCTCCCGGTTGAAGGCCAGCAGGCGGTCCTCGGCATCGTGGCGCCGCCGCAGTTCGCGTCCCAGGGCGCGGGTGAGCAGGACCGACGCGCCGCACAGCAGCAGGGTCAGCGACCCGATCACCACGAGCTTGTGCAGCCAGGGAGTCATGATGTCCCATGCGGAGAAGCCGACGACCACGGTCAGCGGCAGCCCGGACATGCGCCGTGCCGCATAGAACCGCAGCACGCCGTCCGGTCCGACGGCGAGGCCGAAGCCGTCCTGCCAGGGAACCGTTTTCCCGTCCGGGGGCGCGGCGCGAGTTTCCGGCGCACCAGGCATCGCCGCCGTCCTCGGCCCTGGGGAAAAGGAGTCCGGCGTGCCAGGGGCGGCTGGCGACGCGGGCACGCCTGCCGGCAGCTCCGGCTCGCGCAGCAGCACGGTGCCGTCCTGGTGGGCGAGCGTGATGGAGCCGCCGGCGCCGAGGTCGAGGCGCTCGAACACGTGGCGGAAGGCGGACGGGTGGATGGTGCCCACGACGAGGCCGCCGAACGAGCCGTCCTGGGCCGCGATGCGCCGGCTGATGGGCAGGACGCGCTGCCCGTCCAGCCGGCTGGTCAGCATGGGTCCGACGAACATGTCGGGCGAGGGGTTGTCGCGGTGCCTGAGGAAGTAGGCGCGGTCGGAGAAGTCCGTCGTCGCGACCTTGCCGCGACCTGAGACGGCGACGACCTGGCCCGCACCGTCGAGGATCAGGAACCGCCCGAACTCCGCCTGCGTGAAGGCGCTGTCGAACAGGGCGGCCTGCCTCAGCTCGGGGGGCAGCGCATCGATCCCGGGCAGGAGCGTGGCCCTGACGGTGCCCTGCAGCGAGAGGTCCACGAGGCGGATGTCGTGGCCGACGTCGCGCTCCACCGTGAGCGTCAGGTTGGTGGCGACGCGACGGGTCTGCGCGACGAGCTCGCGATAGGCGTCGGCGAGGACGAGGCCGCCGACCAGCACCACGGTGCCGATCAGGCCGGCCATGAGGAAGGAAAGATTGCGGAACGTCAGAGTGCGCCGGCTCATCGAATGCAACCTCTGAACACGACGGAACCTTATACACACGCAAAAGTAGTGCATACGTAAATGCGTACGAAGCCGTAACCAGGTCGCCGGCAGGAGCGGCTCGAAGCGGCTCCGGCGATCGGGACGCAAGCGGCCGGCGGGGCTGGATTTATCCCGGCAGGCCGGAGGGCGTCACCCGGTCGGCTGCCAGGGCCGGACCCGGGCTCCATGCCAGGGTTGCCGCCCTGCGCCGCATCCGGAGGACCCGCGCACGCGACCCGCCTTCCCGGGCGGCGGCGGGCTCGCTAGGCTCGACCGCATGGCCCTTCCTCCTCCCGTCCCCGCTTCCCTGCCGGCCTCGCGCGCCCGGCGCGCGCCGGCGTCCCCGGCAGGACTGGCGCTCCTGGTCGGCACGGCGGCGCTGGCGCTGGCTGCCGGCGCGGCGGCCGCGCCGCAGCCGCAGGCCGGCGCCCGTCCTGGCATGCCGCCGGAGCAGCCGGACGCGCCGGCGCTGGCGCCCTCGCCCGGGCCGGCGCCCACGGTGGTGCCGCATCCGGTGCCGGACGTGGCGCCCGACGCGCAGGCCGGGCCGGGCGACCAGGGCGGCGGCGACCAGGCGGAAGCCGACGACGACTCCGAGACGGTGGGCTCGGGGGCGTTCGGGGCGTTCCTGGGCGGGCAGTTCGCGATGTCCAAGGACGACCCGGCGGACGCCGCGGACCTGCTGCTGCGGGCGCTGCGGGCGGACCCGGGCAATGCCACGCTGCAGCAGCAGACGTTCCTGGCCTGCCTGCTGGCGGGGCGCGAGGAGGCGGTGCCGCTCGCGGTGCAGCTGCACGACAGCGCGGCGGCGCTGCTGCTGCTCGGCGACACCAAGGCGGGCGACGCGGAATGGCCGGCGGCGCAGGCGCTGTACGGCGCGCTGCCGCCGCAGCCGCTCACCGACATCATCAAGCCGCTGCTGGTGGCCTGGGCGGAGCAGGGCGCGGGCGACACCGACGCGGCGCTTGGCACGCTGGCGCCGCTGATGCGCGACAAGCACGCCCAGGGGATCTACGCGCTGCACGCGGCGATGATCGCCGACCAGGCGGGCCGCGCGGAGGAGGCCGCGCGGCTGTTCGCCGACGCGCAGAGCGGCTTCACCGGCACCAACCTGCGGCTCGGGCAGATCGTGGCGAGCTTCGAGGCGCGGCACGGGCACGAGGCGGAGGCGCGCGAGACGATCACGGCGATGGTGGCGCAGAGCCCGGACCTCGCGATGGCGGAACCGGGGCTGCTGGCGGCGGTGGCGCGGCCGGTGATCTCCACGCCGGCGGAGGGGATCGCCGAGGCATACCTGGCGATGGCGGCGTCGCTGCGCCAGCAGAACGCCGACGCCTTCGCGCAGGTGCTGCTGCGCCTCGCGCTGGGGATGCGGCCGGACTTCGCCGCGGCCAAGCTGCTGATGAGCGACATCCTGCTGGCCGCGCACCAGCCGGAGGAAGGACTGGCGCTGCTGCGCGGGGTGCCGTCGGACGACCCGCTGCACGCCGTCGTGGCGCTGCGCACGGCGCAGTTCGAGGGGGTGCTGGGCGAGGACGCGGAGGCGGAGCGCGGGCTGCGCGCGCTGGCGGCGCAGTTCCCGCAGCAGCCGGAGCCGCTGGAGCAGCTCGGCGGGCAGCTCGCGCGGCAGAAGCGGTTCGGCGAGGCGGTCGTGGCGTACGACGCGGCGATGGCGCGCATCGCGCACCCGGACAAGGCGGACTGGGCGCTGTTCTTCGACCGCGGCGTGGCGCTGGACCGTGCGCACGAGTGGAAGCGCGCCGAGGACGACCTGCAGCGCGCGCTGCGGATGGCGCCCGACCAGGCGGTGGTGATGAACTACCTGGGCTATTCCTGGGCCGACCAGAACCGCAACCTGGGCCAGGCGCGCGACCTGCTGCAGCGCGCGGTGGCCGCCAAGCCGGAGGACGGCCAGGTGGTCGACAGCCTCGGCTGGGTGATGCTGCGCCAGGGCGACGTGGCGGGGGCGGTGCGGCGGCTGGAGCGCGCCACCGAGCTGCAGCCGGACGATGCGACGATCAACGCGCATCTGGGCGACGCGTACTGGGCGGCGGGGCGCAGGCGGGAGGCGGCGGACCAGTGGCGGCGCGCGCTGGTGTTCCATCCGGAGCCGGACGAGGTGGCGCCGATCGAGGCGAAGCTTCGCCGTGCGGAGCAGGACCTGCCGGAGCACGCGGCCGTCGGGGCGGCGGAGGGCGGGGCCGCGGGCTCCCCGGCGGCGGGTGGCGCCGCGACCGGCCCGGCGGCGACGACGGCCACGCCGGGGTCGGACGGCGGCGCGGGGGGTGCCGCGGCGGTGCCGGCGCCGGCGGCCGACGGCGCGGCCGGGCAGAAGGCGCCGGCGGTGGCGCCGCCCCGCTCCGGCCCGGGCTCGGAGAGCGCCGCGCCGGGCAGCGCAGTGCCCGGCGCCGTGGCGCCGCCGGCCGCCGGCCGCTGAAGGGCCGCGTGCGGCGGAAGGCGCTGCGAGGGCGCCGGGGCCGCGGGGCGACGCGGCGGTGAGCGACGCCGACGGCGCCAGGACGGCGGCGGGCCTGTCCTGCCCGGCGCCGGCCAAGGTCAACCTGTTCCTGCACGTCACCGGGCGACGCGCGGACGGCTACCACCTGCTGGACAGCCTCGTGGTGTTCGCCGCGGCCGGCGACGTGCTGCACGCGCGGTTCGATGGCGCGCTGTCGCTCGCGGTGGCCGGGCCGTTCGCGTCGGGGCTGCCGGTGCCGGACGCGCGCGACGCCGGGGCGGCGGAGAACCTGGTGCTGCGGGCGGCGCGGGCGCTGTCGGCGCTGACCGGGCAGGCGCCGCGCGCGGCGCTGGTGCTGGACAAGCGGCTGCCGGTGGCGTCGGGGATCGGCGGCGGCTCTGCGGACGCCGCGGCGGCGCTGCGGCTGCTGCAGGCGCTGTGGGGCGTTGCGCCGCGGCCGGGCGAGCTGGCGGCGCTGGCGCTGGGTCTCGGGGCGGACGTTCCGGTGTGCCTGGGATCGCGTCCTGCGCGGATGGGCGGCGTGGGCGAGGTGTTGTCCGCGGTGCCGGCGCTGCCGTCGCTGGGGCTGGCGCTGGTCAACCCGGGAGTCGCGGTGTCGACGCGCGCGGTGTTCGAGGCGAGGGCGGCGTCGGCCGGCGGGGCGGGGCCGTTCGGCGGGCGGGCCGCGCCGCCGCTGCCGGCGGGCTGGGCGGATGCGGCGGCGCTGGCAGGCTGGCTGGGCGGGACGGGCAACGACCTGGAGGACGCGGCGCTGGCGCTGTGCCCGCCGGTGGGCGCGGTGCTGGCGGCGCTGCGGGCGCAGCCGGGGTGCCTGCTGGCGCGGATGAGCGGGTCGGGGGCGACGTGCTTCGCGCTGTTCGCCACTCCCGCCGGGGCGGAGCGGGCGGCCGGGTCGCTGCCGCCGGCCTGGTGGCGCTGGGGCGGCGGCCTGGCGGAGGACGCCGGCAGCCTCAGGACATGACCGGCGAGGCTTTCGTGCGCCGGTCCAGGGGCGCCGCCCCTGGCGGGTCCGGGGCAGAGCCCTGGCCTTGCCTTTCCCCGAGCCTGCGGTGCTGAGCGTCTCGCTGCGCCACCGCCACCCCGGCTTCGCGCTGGACGTGGCGTTCGAGGCGCCGACGCCCGGCGTGGTGGCGCTGTTCGGTCCCTCCGGCTCGGGCAAGTCGAGCGTGGTGGCGGCGGTGGCGGGCCTGCTGCGGGCGGAGCACTGCCGGGTGATGGTGGACGGCGAGGCGCTGTCCGCGCTGGCGCCGGAGCGGCGTCGGGTGGGGCTGGTGTTCCAGGATTCGCGGCTGTTCCCGCACATGGCCGTGGCGGCGAACCTGCGCTACGGGCTGCGCCGGGCTGCGCCAGGGGGGGCGATCGGATTCGACGCGGTGGTCGCGCTGCTGGGGCTGGAGCGGCTGCTGGCGCGCCGGCCGGGGACGCTGTCGGGCGGCGAGCGGCAGCGGGTGGCGATCGGGCGGGCGCTGCTGTCGCAGCCGCGGCTGCTGCTGATGGACGAGCCGCTGGCGTCGCTGGACGCGGGGCTGCGCGACGGGATCCTGCCGTTCCTGGATCGGCTGCGCACGGAGCTGTCGCTGCCGGTGCTGTACGTGACGCACGCGCTCGACGAGGTGGCGCGGCTGGCGGACACGCTGGTGCTGATCGAGGCGGGGCGGGTGACGGGCGCGGGGCCGGTGGCCGAGATCGCGGGGCGGGCGGACCTGGCGCTGGCGCGGCGCGACGACGCGGCGGGGCTGCTGCGGGCGGTGGTGCTGGGGCACGACACGGCGCGCGGGCTGTCGGCGGCGAGGCTGGAGGCTGGGGGCTGGCACGGGGCGAGGGACGGGCAGGGGACATCCGGCGCCGAGGGCGGGCGGGCGGAGGGGCAGACCGTGTGGCTGCCTCTGCTCGAAGCGCGGCCGGGCGCGGTGCTGCGGCTGCGGGTGCCGGCGCGCGAGGTGATCCTGGCGACCGAGGTGCCGCGCGGCATCAGCGTGCACAACATCCTGCGCTGCCGGGTGGAGGGCGTGACGCTGGCGGGCGGGGCGGCTCTGGTGGCGCTGGCGCTGGACGGGCAGCCGCTGCTGGCCAGGGTGACGCCGGACGCCGTGGCGCGGCTGGAGCTGCGCGCGGGCGGCGCGGCGCTGGCCCTGGTGAAGTCGGTGGCGATGGAGGTGCTGGAGGTCCGGAACTGAGGCGGGCGCAGAGGTGCGGGACGGGCGGAGTCGTGAGGAAGATGCCGGCGGGTTCCTTCCGGGGCGTGCGCAGGAGGCGGAGTCGTGCGGAAGGATGCAACGCCGACATACCTTGGTAACGCACCGCGTGTAGGATGGCACATCATGTGGCACGGGGCGGATCCGACCGCCGTCCGGCCGACGCAGCGCTGAGGGACCCCGCATGGGCAACGACCTGACCGTGGATTTCCGCTTCGGCGGCAACGGCGACGATCATCGCGGCACCGGGTGGGCCGAGCCGGAAGGCACCGGCGCCTGGATGCTGGGGCAGCAGAGCCTGCTGGTGCTGCCGCGTCCCGAGGCCAGGGGCGACTACCGCCTCGAGCTGGACCTCGGCGCGCTGACCGGGCCGGGCCACGACTCGCAGCGCCTGACGGTGGGCGTGAACGGCGTCACGGTGGGCGAGTTCGTGCTGGTGGACGAGGGCGTGCAGCACTGCATGCTGCCGTGGTCGGTGATCGGCCGCGAGCCGGGGCTGACGCTGGTGCTGTCGCACCCCGACGCGTGGCGGCCATCGGAGCTGACCGGCGGCGAGGGCGACCAGAGGGAGATCTCGGTGTTCGTGCGCACCGCCCGGCTGTCGCTGCAGGCGGCGGCCCCCCCGGTGGCCAGCCCCGCAGCGACCACTGCGGCGCCGGCGCCAGTGCCGTCCGCACGCCCGGCGCCGGCCGCCGCCGCTCCGGTCGCCCCGATGCCTCCCAGCCCGGTATCTCCCGGCCCGGCGCCCGTCCCGGTGCCGCCGGCATCGACAGCCCAGAAGCCGGCAGCCCCGGCGCCCGCCAAGGCAGCGCCCGCGGTCCCGAAGCCGCCGGCGTCGACACAGCCCGCGGCGCGCCCCGCCGCCCCGCTCCCGGCGCCGCCTTCGCCCGCCCCCGCGTTCCGCCCGTCGCCTGCTCCCGCCGCGACCAGACCCGCTCCGACCAGCCCCGCCGCGCCGGCGCAGGAGGCGCGGCTGCCCTGGTGGAAGAAGCTGCTGGGCTAGCCTGCCCCGCCCGGCCTCGTCGCGAGGCCGGGCGGGCCGCGTATCCACGCCGCGGGAGCTGTTCTAGTCTCGCCGGCCCCGGCCGGAACACGATGATCGAACGCCCGTCCCATCCCCCAGACCTCCTGCCGGCCCGGCGCGGCAACACCCCTCCCGACGCCGTGCCCGTCCGGCCCGCCGCCTCCGCCCCGAACGCCGACCCTCCCTTGCCCGGTGCGGTGGCGTCCGGGACCGTGGCAGCGGGTGCGGCGGCGCCGGCTGCCGGGCGCCGGCTCCGCCTCGCGGCCTCGCTCGCCACCACCGTGGCGGTGCTCGGCGCCGGCTGGGCGCTGGTCTCGGTGCAGGGCGCGGCGGCTGCGGTGCGCGCCGACCTCGTGCGCGCGGTCTGGCTGCTGCCGGCCCTCGTGGCGCTGCACCTGGGGCAGCTCCTGCTGTCCGCCATCGCGTGGCGCGGCCTGCTGACGCCTCGCGTGGCGCCGGGCAGGCCGCCGCTGCCGTCGCTGGCGCTGTTCTGGCGGCTGCGCATCGTGCGCGAGGGCATCGACTCCCTGCTGCCGGTGGCCCAGGTCGGCGGCGAGATCGTCGGCGCGCGGCTGCTGCATCGCCTGGGCGTGTCGGCGCCGCTGGCCGGCGCCAGCATCGTGGTCGACGTCACCATGGAGCTGCTGACCCAGGTGCTGTTCCTGGCCGCGGGCCTGGTGGCGCTGCTGGCGCTGCCAGGCGGCGGGTCCGGCCGGTCGGGCGACGCGGGGTGGGTCCCCGTGGCGTGGCTGCTGCCGGCGGTGGGGGGGATGGCGGCGCTGCTGGTGCTGGCGCAGCGCTTCGGGGCGCTGCGCGGCCTTGAGCTGCTGACCGGGGCGGTGGCGCGCCACGTGCCCGGCCTGGCCGATCTTGTGGGGCTGCAGGCCGCGGCGGAGGCGATCTACCGGCGCGGCTCCGCCCTGCGGCGCGCGGCCGGGCTGCACGGGTTCGCCTGGCTGCTCGGCACGGTGGAGACCTGGGCGGTGCTGCACGCGCTCGGGCTGGGCGTGTCGCCGCTGCAGGCCCTGGTGGTCGAGAGCCTCGGCATGGCGGCCCGCTCTGCAGGGTTCGCCCTGCCGGGCGCGATCGGCGTCCAGGAAGGCGGCTTCGTTCTGGCGGTGGCCGCGGCGGGCCTGTCGGGCGCGGCCATGCCGGGCGGGGTGGCGGCCGGGGTCACGGTGGGGCTGGCGCTGTCCCTGCTCAAGCGGCTGCGCGAGATCTGCACCGGGCTGACCGGCCTGGTGCTGTGGCGCTGGCGCTGGCCAGGGGCGAGACCGGGCCGCGACGACGCTGGCCTGCACTAGAGGGGGTTGTTTGCCTGCCAGCCTCGATGTCCTGCACCACGGCAGGAAGAAAGCATGTTCTTTCTTGAAAGAAAGAACCAAAGAACTTTGGCCCACTAAGCTCCGGAGCCGCCCGCGCGCCCTGACCCCAACGAGCAAAGTCTTTTTATTTTTTCTTTTTTAGAAAAAGAAGATGCTTGCTTTCCTACCCGAAGCAACGACCTGCTGCGAGATGCATGACATTTTCTGACGCGCGGCACGGCGGGCAAAAAAAGAGCGGGGACATGCCCCGCTCCCTCCGTCCGGCCCGCCTCAGGGCCGGTGGTGATCCGTGTGGATCAGAACTCGCTCGGCATATAGCCGTTGATCTCGAGAGCCACGCACACTTCGCTGATGGTGGGACGCGTCCAGGCCATTGTCTTCATCCTTGAGAAGAGGGCGCGGCGCGCCCTGATGTTCCGAAGCCATCGTCGCCAGCATCGTCACGTCATGGTCTCGGCGAGCACATGGCTAGTTCTGCTCCGGCCATAGATCTATGACAAAAAAACTATGCCCGCCATAGGCTGAGCCTATCAGCGCCGGCGTGGCCGTCCGCTGGCGCCAGAGGGTGTCATGGACTTCGCAGCAGGTCGTTGCTTCGGGCGCGACGGGAAAGCTCTTCTTTTCTGGAGAAAAAAAGTAAAAAGATGCTGTCCATGGGACCCTGGGCGCAAGGGCGGCTCCGGATTCTTGTGGACAAAAGTTCTTTGGTTCTTTCTTTCAAGAAAGAACACGCTTTCTTCCTACCGTGGCGCAGGACATCAAGGCTGGCAGGTCAACAACAGTCTCTAGCGTCCGGGCGACAGGTTGGCTGCCAGCACCCGCGCGGTCTCGTCGTGCCAGGCCACCACGCTGCGCGATCCCGGCCCGATCTCCAGCCGCCCCATGTGGTCGAGTGGCGCGCCGAGCACGTGCAGCAGCGCCGCCTTGATGACGTCGGCGTGGCTCACCACCACCACCTCCACCACGCCGGGCCCGCCATGCTCGGCGTGCAGCCGTTCCAGCGCCGCCACCGTGCGCGCCTGCACCGCCAGCATGCTTTCGCCGCCGGGAATGGCGGCGCTGGAGCGGAAGCGGTTCCAGCGCTGCCAGTCCGACCGCCCATGCAGCGCTTCGAACGTCATGCCCGTCCATTCGCCGCAGTCCAGCTCGACCAGCTCCGCGTCGATCCGCACTGCGAGGCCGAGGACTGCGGCGATCGGCGCCGCGGTCTCCACGGCGCGCTGCACCGGGCTCGACACCACCGCCGCCACCGTGCGGCCGCGCAGCGCCCCTGCGACCTGCGCCGCCTGCGCCTGCCCGTCCGCGTCCAGGGCGTGGCCCGGCGCACGGCCGCCCAGCGCCCGGTCGAGCAGGCCGTACCGTCCGTGGCGGACCAGGTGGAATAGGGTCTGCATGCGAGGGCGCTCCCGGCCTGCGGCACGAGGCGCGTGCCGGCCCGGCCTGCATAGCGCCCCGTGGCGGCGAGCGTCAGGGTCCGTGCAGGGCGCCTGGGTCGGCGGACGGGGCCGCGATGCCACGGGGTTCGGGACGGCGCCAGGGCAGGGCGGCGGCAAGGGGGACGGCCACAGGGGAACGGGCCGGTATCGCGCCGTGGAGTTGCGCGCAGGCCTGATTCGTGCACGGTCCGCCGAATTTGACCAGGGGGCGCAGACGGTGGCCGGAGCGGACGACACGCATTTCTACGAGCCGCGGCACGGCCACGGCCTGCCGCACGATCCGTTCAACGCCATCGTCGGGCCGCGGCCGATCGGCTGGGTGTCGACGCGCGGCGGCGACGGCTCGCTCAACCTCGCGCCGTACAGCTTCTTCAACGCGTTCTGCTACACGCCGCCGATCGTCGGCTTCTCCTCGACCGGGGCGAAGGACAGCCTGCGCAACTGCCGCGAAACCGGCGAGTTCGTCTGGAACCTCGCCACCCGCACGCTTGCGGAGCCGATGAACCAGAGCTGCGCCGCCGTGCCGTACGGCACGGACGAGTTCGCCCTGGCCGGGGTCACGCCCGCGGCGTCGCGCCTGGTCGCGGCGCCGCGCGTGGCCGAAAGCCCGGTGGCGTTCGAGTGCAGGGTGTCCGACGTCGTGCAGCTCAGGGGCCACGCAGGCGTGCCGGCGTCGGCGTGGCTGGTGCTGGCCGAGGTGGTCGCGGTGCACATCCGCCGCACCCTGCTGCCGGACGGGGTGTTCGACACGTTCAACGCCGGCATCATCCTGCGCGCCGGCGGGCCGTCGGCCTACGCGGAGATCCGGCCGGACAGCCGGTTCGACATGCGCCGGCCGGGGTAGCAGGCCGGTCCCGGCCTGCCGGCCCGATTGGGCCACCCCCGCGCCCGCCGTCCGCGCCCGTCCGCCCGCACGCCGGCGCCAGGAGCCGCCCGCCATGATCTCGCTCGAGCCCCTGCGTGTCGACCACGCTCCCGCCATGCTCGCCGGCCTGTCCGACGCCGCCGCCTACGCCTTCCTGCCAGACGACCCGCCCGCCAGCCTTGCCGCCCTGCAGGCCCGCTACCGCCGCCAGACCGCCGGACGATCCCCGGACGGTTCCGCCCTCTGGCTCAACTGGGTCGTTCGCCGCGAACCCGACGGCGCCCTGCTGGGCTACACCCAGGCCACCGTCACGGGCGAGCGCGCCACCGTCGCCTACCACGTCTTCCCGTCCCACTGGCGCCAGGGCATCGGCCGCGGGGCCCTGGCCGCCACGCTCGGCCTCGTGTTCGACCTTGCGTCCGTGACCCTCGCCGAGGCCCTTGTGGACACGCGCAACCAGGTCTCCCGCGCCCTGCTCGCCTCCCTCGGCTTCACCGCAGTGCGCACGGTCGAGCAGGCCGACTTCTTCAAGGGCGGCGCCAGCGACGAGACCCGGTTCGAGCTGTCACGTCACGACTGGCGGCTCCGCCCGCAGCGGCCCGCCCTCAGCCCGGGTCGTCCCCGAGCCCCTCCGGCGTGAGCGCGTCGGCCACCGCCTCCTTCTTCGCCTGCGGCAGCAGCTTCATCGTCAGGATGAACGACGACAGTCCCAGGCACACCACGTTCTGCACCACGATCGCCCACTGCCGCACCAGCACCCCGTAGGCGAGCCAGGCGACGAACCCCACCACCGTGATCAGGTACATCCGCAGCGAGATGCCCTCCGTGCTGCGCGAGCGGATGATCGCCCACGCCTGCGGCACGAAGCTGACCGTGGACAGCGTCGCCGCGAACAGGCTCACCACCGTCACCGTGTTCATGGCCGCCTCCTGCACCAAGCCGTCCCAGGCAGAACGCAGGGTCGAGGCTCTGCCTCAAGCTCCGCCAAAGGCTCGCCTTTGGAAACCTGGACCAGAGGGATTGGTTTCCGGAAGCCCCGGGCACAGGCGGAGCCCGGCCCTGATGTCCTTTCCACCCGCCGTGCCCTGGAGGATGTTACTGACCTGCCATTCCCCGTTTTCTACGCCGCCGCAGGAAGGAAGCGTGTTCTTTCTTGAAAAAAAGAACCAAAGAACTTTTGCCCATAGGACTCCGGAGCCGCCCGCGCGCCCGGAACCCCATGGGCAAAGTCTTTTTGCTTCTTTTTCTTCAGAAAAAGAAGACTCTTGCTTTCCTGCCCAAGGCAACGATCCGCTGCGAAATTCATGACAGCCTCTAGCGCAGGAACCCCACGATCCGCTCCGCTTCCGCCACGATCGGGTCCGCGATCGCCACCGCCCTCTGCGCGCCGTCGCGCAGCACCGCCTCGATGTGCCCCGCGTCGCCCAGCAGCCGCGCCGTCTCCTCGCGGATCGGCGCCAGATGCGCCACCAGCAGGTCCGCCAGCGCCCCCTTGAACACCCCGAACCCCTGCCCGCCCCATTCGCCCAGCACGTCGCCCGGCGCCACCCCGCTGACCGCGGCGTAGATCGCCACCAGGTTGCGCGCCTCCGCCCGCCCTTCCAGCCCCTCGACCTCCGACGGCAGCGCGTCCGGGTCGGTGCGCGCGCGACGCACCTTCAGCGCGATCTCGTCGGCGCTGTCCGTGAGGTTCACCCGGCTCTGGTCCGACGGGTCGGACTTGCTCATCTTGCGCGCGCCGTCGCGCAGGCTCATCACCCGCGCCGCCACCTCGCCGATCAGCGGCTCGATCAGGGGGAAGAACTCCACCCCGTAGTCGTGGTTGAACTTCGCCCCGATGTCGTTGGCCAGCTCCAGGTGCTGGCGCTGGTCGTCGCCCACCGGCACCCGGGTCGCGTGATAGGCGTGGATGTCGGCCGCCATCAGGTCCGGGTATGCGTACAGCCCGACCGACATCGCCTCGCGATCGCGGCCGGCCTTGTCCTTGAACTGCGTCATCCGGTTCAGCCAGCCGATGCGCGCCACGCAGTTGAACACCCACGCCAGCCGGGCGTGCGCGCCCACCGCCGACTGGTTGAACAGCACGTGCCGCGCCGGGTCGATGCCGCAGGCGATCACCGTCGCCGCCGCCTCGCGCACCTGGCGGCGCAGCGCGTCGGGCTCCTGCCACACGGTGACCGCGTGCAGGTCGACCAGGCAGTACAGGCACTCGTGGTCCGCCTGCAGCGACACCCAGCGGCGGATCGCGCCGAGGTAGTTGCCGAGATGAAGGGTGCCGGACGGCTGGATGCCGGAGAAGGTGCGCTGCATGTCCCGGTTGTCAGGCAACGGCCGGGCCGTGGTCAAGCAAGCAAGGTCGGGCTCTGCCCGAACCCGCCAAAGGCCGGAGGCCTCTGGACACCATCCCCTGGAGTCCAGACATCGCCCGATGCGCCCAGCCCCAAATGGAGGCCGGTCCAGGGGCGCTGCCCCTGGCGGGTCCAGGGCAGAGCCCTGGCCTTGCTTCCCCTCGATCCGTGCTACACCCCGCCCATGGAGACCAAGCCCCCGACCCCCCGCGCCCTCCTGGTGGGCATCCAGACCCCCGACGTCGACGATGCCGCCCACGCCGCGAGCCTGGAGGAGCTGGGCCGCCTGGTGAAGACCCTCGGCTACGAGGTGGTCGGCACCCTGTCGCAGCGCCGCGACGGCACCGGCGCGGCCAGCGTGCTCGGCGCCGGCAAGCTGGAGGAGCTGGCCGCGCTGACCGGCGGCACCGGCGCGATCACCACCATGGCTCCCGGCCCGAAGTCCAAGGCCCGCGCCCGCTTCGAGACCACGCCGGACACCGCGCGCGACACCGCCCGCCCGGTGCCGGAGCCCGACGACGACGCGCCTGCGCGCCCCGGGTTCGTGATCGTCGACCACGAGCTGTCCCCCAGCCAGATCCGCAACCTGGAGCGCGCGTCCGGCGCCGAGGTGCTCGACCGCACCGGCGTCATCGTCGAGATCTTCCACCGCCACGCCAACACCCGCGAGGCGAAGCTCCAGGTCGAGATGGCGCGGCTGAAATACGTCGCCCCCCGCCTGCGCGAGACGGGTGGTGGTGGCGGGCGGCAGCAGGGCCCCGGCGCGGGCGAGAGCAACCTCGACCTCGACCGCCGCAAGATCCGCGACCGCCTCGCCGAGCTGCGCGAGCAGCTCGATGCCGTGCAGCGCGACGGCGACCAGCGCCGCACCGCCCGCGCCGACCAGCTCCGCGTGGCGCTGGTCGGCTACACCAACGCCGGCAAGTCCTCGCTGATGCGCGCACTCACCGGCAGCGAGGTCCTGGTCCAGGACAAGCTGTTCGCGACGCTGGACACCACCGTGCGCACGCTCACGCCGGAGACCCGCCCGCGCATCCTGGTCTCCGACACCGTGGGCTTCATCAAGCAGCTCCCCCACGACCTCGTCGCCTCGTTCCGCTCCACCCTGGCCGAGGCGCTGCAGGCTTCGCTGCTGCTCTACGTCGTCGACGCCTCCGACCCCACCCACATGGCCCAGCTCGCCGTCAGCCGCTCCGTGCTGCGCGAGATCGGCGCCGACACCGTCCCCTCCCGCCTGGTCCTCAACAAGGCCGACCGCCTCGACGAGCCCGCCCGCGCCGCCCTGCGCGAGGCGCACCCCGACGCCATCATGCTGTCCGCCCACATCCCCGACGACGTCGCCGGCCTGCACGACACCCTCGTCGCCTTCTTCGAGGAGCGCATGGTCGACGACGAGCTCGTGCTCCCCTACAGCCGCCAGAACCTGCTCGGCGAGGTCTACGAAAGCGCCCGCGTGCTGTCGGAGGACTACGACGAGACCGGCCGCGTCCTGCGCGTCCGCGGCCTGCCCGGCGCGCTCGCCCGGCTGCGCAGGGCGCTCGCCGCGACCTGAAGACAGCAAGGTTGAGGCGCTGCCTCAAACTCCGCCAAAGGCAAGCCTTTGGAATCCGATTTACTTGAGGAATGGGTTTTCAAAATTCCCTGACTTCCGGCGGGTTTGAGCAGAGCCCAGCCTTGCTTCCTTCCAGGACATCCGAATCCCGATGCTCCAGTCCCCGCTCATCCTCGCCAGCGCCAGCACCACCCGCCTCGCCCTCCTCCATGCCGCCGGCCTCGACGTCACCGCCCGCCCCGCCCGCATCGACGAGGCCGTGACCAAGCGCCAGGCCCGCACCGACGGCGCCACCCCCGGCGACACCGCCCTCCTGCTCGCCACCCTCAAGGCCCGCCGCATCCACGGCCATGGCCTCGCGGAAACGGGCGCCCTGGTGATCGCCGCCGACCAGCTTCTCACCTGCGACGACGCCTGGTTCGACAAGCCCGCCACCCCCGCCGAGGCCCGCGCCCACCTCCAGGCCCTGCGCGGCCGCACCCACACCCTGCACACCGCCGTGGTCGTCCATCACGACGGAGCAGAGGTCTGGCGCCACCTCGCCACCCCCCGCCTCGCCATGCGCGCCTTCTCCGACGCCTTCCTGGACGCCTACCTTGCCCGCGAAGGCGACGCCGTGCTGTCCAGCGTCGGCGCCTACCGCCTCGAAGGTCCCGGCCTCCAGCTCTTCCACACGATCGACGGCGAGCACACCGCCATCCTCGGCCTGCCGATGCTCCCCCTGCTCGCCTTCCTCCGCCGGCACGGAGCCTTGCCCGACTGAGGCAAGGCAAGGCCAGGGCTCTGCCCTGGACCGGCATCCTCACGTCAGGCCGGTCCAGGGGCGGCTCGCCCCTGGCGGAGTTTGAGGCAGAGCCTCAACCTTCCTTTCCCCCGCCCACCCCCCATGCCACCCTGCGCACAACACTGCGGAGGCATCGCGGCCATGGCCGTCAACAAGATCCACGAGACCGGCGCGTCCGCCCTGGCCGGCCTGCTGCGCGACGGCATGCTGATCCACTCCGGCGGCTTCGGCCTGTGCGGCATCCCGTCCACCCTGATCACCGCGATCCGCGAGTCCGGCGTGCGCGACCTCACCGTCGTCTCCAACAACGCCGGCGTGGAGGACGGCGGCCTCGGCGAGCTGCTCCAGACCCGCCAGATCGCGCGCATGATCAGCTCCTACGTCGGCGAGAACAGGCTGTTCATGGACCAGTACCTCGCCGGCGAGCTGCAGATCGAGTTCAACCCGCAGGGCACGCTCGCCGAGCGCATCCGCGCGGGCGGCGCCGGCATCCCCGCCTTCTACACCCGCACCGGCGCCGGCACCGCGATCGCCGAGGGCAAGGAGGTCCGCAGCTTCGCCGGCCACGACCACATCATGGAGACCGGCCTGCGCGCCGACCTCGCCATCATCCATGCCTGGCGCGGCGACCCGGAGGGCAACCTCGTCTACCGGATGGCCGCGCGCAACTTCAACCCGGTGATGGCCACCGCCGCCGCCACCACGGTGGCCGAGGTCGAGGAGCTGGTGCCGCAGGGCTCGCTCGACCCCGACGCCATCGTCACGCCGGGCATCTTCGTGCAACGCATGATCGTCGTGGGCTCCGCCGGCAAACGGATCGAGCAGAGAACGACACGCAAGCGCCCCGCACAGGAAGAGGCCGCCTGACATGCCCTGGACCCGCGACCAGATGGCTGCCCGCGCGGCGGCCGAGCTGCAGGACGGCTTCTACGTCAACCTCGGCATCGGCATCCCCACGCTGGTCGCCAACCACATCCCGCCGGGCATGACGATCTCGTTGCACAGCGAGAACGGCATGCTCGGCATGGGCCCGTTCCCGTTCGAGGGCGACGAGGACCCCGACCTCATCAACGCCGGCAAGCAGACCGTGACCACCCTGCCCACCTCGTCGTTCTTCGACAGCGCCACCTCGTTCGCCATGATCCGTGGCGGCCATGTCCAGCTCTCCGTGCTCGGCGCGCTGCAGGTCGCGGAGAACGGCGACCTCGCCAACTGGATGGTGCCGGGCAAGATGGTCAAGGGCATGGGCGGCGCCATGGACCTGGTCGCCGGCGTGCCGCGCATCGTCGTGCTCATGGAGCACACCGCCAAGGGCGAGCCCAAGATCCTGCCTGCCTGCACCCTGCCGCTGACCGGCGCCGGCGTGGTCGACGTCATCGTCACCGACCTCGGCGTGTTCGACGTCGCCCGACCGGGACTCACGCTGGTCGACATCGCGCCGGACGTCACGCTGGACGACGTCCGGGCCAAGACGGCCGCACGTTTTACCGTGCACCCCGACCTTGAGGCACGGCTTGCCGCATAGGACCGGCTCGGCCTGATACCAGCGGTCCCGGGTCTTGGCCTGTCCGGGGAAGGAAGGCCAGGGGCTCTGCCCCTGGACCCCGCCAAAGGCAAGCCTTTGGAA
>CAXSFU010000031.1:0-9208 GCA_964236695.1 uncultured Acetobacteraceae bacterium
CGGGGGCGGGATCACCGCCGGGGTCGGGGTGGCGCCGCCGACCACCACGGGCGTCGCCGCCGTGTTGCCGCCGCCGGCCAGCGTGGTGCTGTAGAAGTTGGCCGTCAGGGCGCAGGTCGCGGAGCTGGGCGAGGTGTTCCCGTTCGCGGTCGTCAGCGTGATCGCGCTCGACGAACCGGCCGGAACCGCCGCGAGCAGTCCCGCATGGTAGGCGATGCCGCCTGCGACAACGCCCGGATACGTGGCAAGCGCGGTGCCGCTCGCCAGCGACATGGTGGAGTTCTCGTTCGTCTTGGCGAGCACGATCGCCGTGGCAGACGCAGGGCTCGCCGCGGTCGGGGTGTAGAGCTTGCTGGTGGTCCCCACCCCTCCCAGCGCGCCCCAGGTCAGGTCGAGGCTGGCGGCGTTGGTCTCGATCACCGCCATGTTGGCGATGCCCGTGAGCGCGCCGAGCGTGATCGCCAGCCCGCTCAGCGAGGCGGACGGCCCGAACCACCCGGCCACCCACCCGGTCGCATGGACCTGATCGGCCAGCTTCGCGAGCCCGCTGGTCGAGATCGTCGCCTTGGCGGCATTCGAGACGCCATCGCTGCCGTTGACCAGCACGGCAACATGGCTGCCTGCCGTCAGGGTGCCCAGCGTCGCCGTGAGGGTGGTGCCGAAGGAGCTGCCGCTGACGTTCTGCGCCGACACCACCTGGTAGATCGTCGGCGGACTGCCGGACGCGCTGGGCGCGGCGCCGAACGCAGGGACCGGCGGCGGGGCGGCGGCGGTCGCGGTCCCGCCCGTCGACGTGCCCGTGCCGGTCGTGGAGGTGCCGCCGGTCGAGGTCCCGGTGCCGGACGTGCCCGTGCCGCTGGTCGACGTGCCGCTGGTCGACGTGCCGGACGCCGACGCCGTGCCCATCAGGCTGGTCAGGTCGAGCGTCCCGTTGTGGAACAGGCTGGCCGGCAGCACGGCGCCCGCTCGCAACGCGCCAGACCCATCAGGATAGGCGAACGGAGCGGCGGTGGACAGGGTGACGAGGCTCGCGAGGTGTGCCTCGGCGGTGGTGAGCGAGCTGATGCTGCTTGCATCGGCCGCCTCGGCGGCAGCCAAGGGCGCTAGATCGCCCTGGATCACGGTGTCGATTCCGGAAGGCGTGACCTGCCCGGCGCCCGGCTTGGTGACGAGGCCGGCGACGGTCGGGAGAGTTGCCATGTGCAGATGCCCTTATGCTTCGTTGCTGTCGAAATCGGCCGAAAAATTGCCGTTTGCTGTGGCTGTATTGGTCGTGGCGCCGGAACCCGACTGCAGCGCGGTGATCTCGGATTGCAGAAAGGCGTCTTCCGCCATCTCGGCCGCGTGCTGTTGCTGCAACACGGCGATCGCAGCCTCGTCGACGGGCTCACCTGCAAGGGCAGCGAGCTGCGCCGCCGTGAGCACCGCGCTGCCGGCCGCAGTGGTTGCGCCCGTGCCGCTGACGACGGTGGAGTTGCCCGCTGCTCCGCCGGACACTCCAGTGCCGTTCGCCGCCAGGATGGCGGAACCACCGGTAATCAGACCAGCGGCCAGATCGTCGGGAACTTCGACAACGGAGCCGATGGGATAGGTTCCGCCGGGCTTCGTGATGTACAGAAGCGTCGGCTTCACCAGCTCGACCAAGATCATAGCGCGTCCTTTACTTGAAAGACGTCACGCCCTCGCAGCGCCGCGCCTTGACCGCTGCCTCGATGGTCCGGTCAGGGTCTCGACGACGACGACGCCACACCCGGGGCAGCCTGCGGGCGGGTGTTCGCCCGGGCCGCACCCACCACCAGGCCGGCTTCCCCGGGACATCCGGGCCGCCGCAGGCCGAAGCCGGCGGCAACCCCGGCCAGGCGGGAGACGCCGACGACGGTGAAGCTCGAGGCGGGCGGGACCCGGCGCCGGAGCGCGTCGGCCACCCTCACGGCGGAAGCGCCTGGTCCGCGACGTCGCGGACGCGGCGCAGCGCGCTGCCAAGCCGTTCGTGCAGCACGGCAGCGTCCTCGATCGCAAGATCGTCCACCAGGACCTCGTCCCCTGGTCGCGGGTCAGGGCGACCCGGTCGCTGACCGCCTGGGTGCGGTAGGAGGCGACGGCCATGCGGCGGATTCCACGGCCATCAGGGCGCCGGCTGCGGCGCCAGCTCGGCCGGAAGACGGCGAGCCGGCGTGACGCCGGCGTCCGGCAGGGGCCATGCCCGGAAAGACCCGCCGCTCAAACCCGCGGCGCGTCACCACTTGCAAGGCAGCACCGCGAGATGGCAGAGCCTGACCGCCCCGCCGGATCATGATCCGCTAGGCTGCCCGACGATCGACGGGTCACGACAGGAATCTGCGCCGCATGGTTGATCGCCTGATAGACATCACCGAGAAGGTGGTGACCACGTCCCGCTGGCAGTTCTCGCGCGTGGGCGGAAACGTCGTCACCGAGGCACTGTGCTTCCTCCCGGACGGCAGACTCAGGGGCTACGACCACCCCAACGAATGCGCCTGGGCCGTCTCGGAGGGTCATCTCTGCTTCCTCCGTGAGGACGGGATGATCACCACCGTCTTCGACACGCGGCTCGACCTGGACGGCAGGCTGGCCCTCCAGGGCAGCTTCGTGGGCGACCCAGCCATCATCAACCGCCTGGTCCGCCAGAACAGCTGGCTGCAGTTCGGCAAGAGCACCAGGTTCGAGCTGGCCGGCGACATCGCACGCTACGGCTGGAAGATCGGCGACCACACCTACGGCGTGCCGCTCGTCTTCGAGGCAGGCCAGGCAGCCCTGGAGATCGGGAAGTTCACCTCGATCGCGAGCGGCGTCAGCATAGCCTTGAGCAACCACGACACCCGCAACGTGAGCTGCTACCCGTTCGTGACGCTGAGGGCCTACTGGTCCTCGGTCCCGCCCTCGGCATCCGACCACTCGACCCACGCAGGCGTCACGATCGGCAACGACGTGTGGATCGGCGTCAACGCGTTCATCGGCCCGGGCGTCCACATCGGCGACGGGGCAGTGGTCGGCGCCCACAGCGTCGTCACGAGGGACGTGCCCGCCTATGCGACCGTCGCCGGCAGTCCGGCGCGCGTCCTCCACCACCGGTTCGAGCAGGACACCATCGAGTCGCTGCTGGCAGTCCGGTGGTGGGACTGGCCCGACGAGGTCGTCGACAGCTTCCTGCCCCTGATCATCTCGCATGACATACGGGCATTCCTGGAAGCCGCCAGACGCTGGAACGCTGCCGCTCAGGCCGGCTGAGGAACACGGCCGGAAGCCTTGGCCTGTCGAGGCAAGCAAGGCTGGGCTCTGCCCAGACCCGCCAGGAGCGAGCCGCCCCTGGACCGGCTTTACTTAAGGAATGGATTCCAAAGGCTTGGCCTTTGGCGGGGTCCAGGGGCAAAGCCCCTGGCCTTCCTGTCCTGACCGATCACGGCAGCCGGCCGCCGGCCTCACTCGAGAAGGACGCCTCCGGTACCCCCAAAACCCCGTCGGATCCCGGCAACCCGCCCGGGTTGCCGGAACGGGCGGCGGAGGAAAGCCTCCCCCGCCGCCAGCCCGGCCGCTACTTCGCCGGCTGCGCCAGCAGCGCCCCGATCAGGTCCACCGCCGCCGCCTTCACCTGCGCCGCGACCTGGTCCTCGCCCGGGAAATCCAGCCCCAGCGCCACGCTGGACCGCCGCGCCGCATCGAGCGCCGCCGCCACCATCGGGTTCTCCGCCTCGAACGCGTCGAACGCCGCCTTCAGCCGGCCGATCTCCCCGGTCGCATCGGTCTCGGCCCGGGTCAGCGCCGCCTGGATGGTGGCGTTCACCGTGACCAGGCGGTTGCCCGCCACCAGCCCGATCAGCGTCGGAATGTTCTGCAGCGCCATCGCAGCGGTCTGGGTGGTCAAGGCCTGGGTGGTCAGTGTCTCGGACATGCATTCGCTCCTGGAGCCCGCAACGGGCAATGCCGCCGCCGCGGACTGCGGCGGCGGGTCAAGATCCGGCCGGCATGACACCGACGCGGATGATACGATCGAGAACGGCGCCGACCGCGCCGCGAACTCCTGCAACCCGCTCCGCTCAACCGCGGCGCACCCCCGGCCCACACCGGGCCAGGCTCGCAGGGGTCAGAACCACCCGGCGTGCGCACCCGCCAGCCGGCGCCGCGTCATCCCGAGCATGGAAGCAACGTTACGCCGGCGTGGGGCATGTGGCCAAGCGCACTCTTGTCACCCGCCCCCCCGGCAAACCCGCGACGCCCGCCGCGTTCCACACCGCAGGCCCCGACCGCAACCCGACAGGACCAGACCCATGGCCACCCGCACCCTGCTGCTCCTCGCCGCCCTGCTCTCCGCCAGCCTGGCGTCCTGCGCCGACAACGACCAGGACCGCGGCGCCTTCCACAGCTACCTGCACGACCACGGCCTGGAGTAGCCCGCCCTCACCCCGCGACCACCCGCAGCGCCAGCCGCGCCACCCCCACCGCCGCCTGCTCCGAGCGCGACGGCAGCATCGCCGCCCCCACCACCCGCGCCCGAATCGCGGTCCACGCCGCGTTCCCCGCCCCGCCCCCAACGCTGCGCAGCGACCGCAGCGCCGGCCCGCCCAGCGCCCGCAGCCGCAAATACCCCTGCGCCTCCACCCGCGCGACCCCTTCCAGCAGCCCGTGCAGGAACGCCACCTCGTCGTCCGGCCTCGGCCCGACCCGCGACTCCCGCGCCGGATCGGCCTCCGGAAACCTCTCCCCCCGCCCATGCAGCGGATAGAAGTCCAGCGGGCTCGCCACCGCCCCGTCGATCCCCGCGCTGAGCCGCTCCAGCGCTTCCGGCCCGAACCAAGCTGCCAGCGCCCGCCCCCCGCTGTTCGATGCCCCGCCCGCCAGCCAGCGGTCCCCCAACCGATGGCTGTACACCCCGTGCCGCGCGGAAAACACCGGCCCCGCCACCAGCTGCTTCAGCACCAGCGTCGACCCCAGCGACGTCACCCCGTCGCCCACCGCCTCCGCCCCCGTCGCCAGGAACGCCGCGCACCCGTCCGTCGTCCCCGCCACCACCGCCACGCCCGTCGGCAGCCCGAGCCGCGCCGCCACCCCCGGCAGCACCGCCCCGATCACCGCCCCCGGCGAGACCACCTCCGGCAGCACGCCCCCCGCCTCGCCCCACAGCCCCTGCACCCACCCCGGCCACGCCCGCGCCACCGGGTCGTACCCCGTCTTCAGCGCGTTGTTCTCGTCGGTGACGTCGAAGCGCCCGCACAGCAGCCCCGCCACCCAGTCCGCCTGGTGCAGCAGCCCGACCCCCGCGCCCACCCGCCCCCGCTCCAGCAGCCGCGCCAGCGGCGACCCCACGCCCCGCGCGGCACTCCCCTCCCCCGCCAACCCGGCGATCCGCGCCACCACCCCGGCATCCCCCGCCACCGCGTCATACGGGCTCGCCCGCCCCACCACCGCCCCGCCCCCATCCGCCAGCAGCACCGTCCCCGACGTCCCGTCCACCGCGACCGCGCCCACCCCGCCCAGCTCCGCCCGCCCCCGCAGCCCCGCGAACGCCGCCTCTACGCCCTCCCACCACGCCCCCGGCTCGCTGATCCCTCCCGCCGGCAGCACACACCCCGCCCCGGCCACCACCTCCCCCGCCCCGTCCAGCAGCGCCACCCGCACGCCGGACGTCCCGAGATCGATCCCGACCGCCCGCCCCGTCATGCGCCCCCCGTCACGCCGTCCCCGCCGCCTGCACCCCATAGCCCCGGAACGCCTTGACCGCCTCCGCCACCTCCGCGTCGTCGAGCAGCACCGGCCCCAGCGGCAGGCTGTGCCAGTACTGCGCCGCCAGCACCTCCAGCTCCACCGCCAGCCACAACGCCCGCTCCAGGCTCGGCCCGCACACGATCGTCCCGTGGTTCGCCAGCAGGCACGCGCTGCGCCCCTCCAGCGCCGCCACCGCATGCGCCGACAGCGCCGCCGACCCGAACAGCGCATACGGCGCGCACCGCACGTCCGCCCCCCCGAACGTCGCAATCATGTAGTGGCACGCCGGGATCCCCCGCCGCGCGATCGACAGCGCCGTCGCAAACGTCGGATGGCAGTGCACCACCGCCGCCATCTCCGGCCGCGCGCGCAGGATGTCCAGGTGGAACCGCCACTCCGTCGACGGCCGCAGCGGCCCCGACCACGCCCCGCCGCCCTCGATCGGCATCGCCGCCACGTCGCCCGCCCGCATCCGCTCCGGCGCCACCCCCGACGGCGACACCAGCACCATGCCGCCCCGCCGCAGGCTGACGTTGCCCGACGTCCCCCGGTTCAGCGCCGCCGCCGCCAGCGCCCGGCACGCCGACACCACCGCCTCCCGATCCGCCGCCTCCGACATGCGCGCCTCCCTCAGAAAGCAAGGCTGGGCTCTGCCCAGACCCGCAAAGGGCCGTAAGGCCCTTTGATCCCCTGACTCAAGTGATGGATTCCAAAGGCTCGCCCTTGGCGGAGTTTGAGGCACAGCCTCAACCTTCCTTGCCCGCCTCCCCGAACCCGCACACGTGCACCGCCCCCGCCGGCAGCGCCCCCACCAGCTCGACCAAGTGCCGGTGGTGCGTCAGCACGATCACCTGCGTCCCCTCGCTGAGCGGCAGCATCGCCCGCAGCGCCGCCACCGCCCGCCGGTCGTCGAAGCTCTGCAGCACGTCGTCCACCAGGAACGGCGGCGACGGCCCCGCCGCCACCTCCGCCTCGATCGCCGCCAGACGCAGCGCCAGGAACAGCTGGTCGCGCGTGCCCTCCGACAGCGCCTCGATCTCGCGCACCTCGTCGGCGAAGCCGCGCTCCACCGCCACCAGACGCGCCGCCCGCTTCTCCTCGGCCGCCACCACGCGCAGCCCGGGATACTGCCCGCCCGTCACGAGCGCGAACACCGCCCCGATCCGCGCGGCCAGCGCGTTGTCGCCCCCCGCCTCCACAGCGCGCAGCCCCTCGCGCAGCAGCAGCGCCGCCGCATGCTGCACCAGCGCCTCGTCGAGCGAGCGGCCCAGCAGCGCCACCGCCGACGCCTGCGCCGCCGCCGCCCGCGACGCGCCGTCCTCCGCCAGCACCCGCTCCAGCGCGTCCGAGCACTGCTGGCGCTCCGCCGCCGCCCGGCTCTGCGCCGCGATCGCCGCCCCCTGCCGCGCCGACACCGCCTCCAGCGCCACCGCCAGCTCGTCCGGCCCCATCGCCTCCGCCTCGCGCCGCAGCACGTCCGTCGCCAGCCCCGCCCCCGCTTCCAGCAGCCGCACCTCCGCCTCGTGCAGCGCCGCCTCGTACCGCCGCCGCTCGGCCGCCAGTCGCAGCAGCGCCTCCGCCTCCGCCACGGTGCCGGCGCCGGCGGTCGCCACCGCACGCCCCAGCGCCGACCGCGCCAGCGCCAGCGCCGCCTCCGCCGCGCGATGGTCCTCCAGCGCCTGGTCGCGCACCTGGGCAAGCTCGGCCTGCCTTGCCTGCTGCCCGCGCGCCTCCGCCAGCCCCGCCGCCAGACGCTCCGCCGCCTCCACCGGCCGCAGCACCCCCAGCGCCGGCCCCCCCAGCCGCGACAGCGACAGCGCCCGGTCGGCGAACGCAGCGCAGCGCCGCTCCATCCCCGCCACCCGCTCGCGCAGCGCCTCCGCAGCACCCAGCGTCTCGCGAAGCTGCCCGAGCAGGTCGAGCGCCACCGCAACCGACGCCGGCGCCTCCCCCGCCGGCCGCCCCAGCGCCGCGAGGCACTGCCGCCACTCCGCCTCCCACTCCGCGAGCCGCGCCCGCTCCCCCGCCAGCCGCGCCGCATCCTGGGCGATCCGCCGCGTCACCTGGTCCAGCCGCCCGCCCAGCTCCGCCCGCCGCGCCGCCTGCTCGCGCGCCGCCACGATCCCCTGCTCCGCCTCGGCCAGCAGCGCCGACAGCCCGCCCGGCGCACCCGCCCCCTCTACACCCGCCCCGTCCGCAGCCGCCCGGCCCACCACCCCCGCGAGCCGCGCCGCCCACCCCGCATGCAGCGCCAGCAGCGCCGCCTCCCCGGCCGCCGCCGCCTCCGCCGCCGCCACGGCCCCCAGCGCCGCCTCGCGCAGCCGCAGCAGGTCGCGCACGTCGGACGCGGTGGCCGCCTCGCCGAGCCGCAGCGGCGCCACCGCCGCGCGCCACTCCGCCCGGGCCGCCTCCGCCCGCTGCCGCGCCGCATCGACCGCCTGCTCCGCGCGCAGCGCCGCCTGCCCCGCCTGCCCGAGCCGCAGCCGCGCCTGCAGCAGCCGGTCGAGCCGCGCCGCCTCCTGCACCCGCCGGTCCGCCAGCCGGTCCGCCCCCTCCACCGCGCGCACATACGCGACCGGCAGCGACGCACCGCCCGCCCAGACCCGCGCCGCCGCGTCCTCCTCTGCCCCCCTATCCCCCGGCGAGAAGGCGATCCGCGCCACCAGGTCCCAGCCGCGGTCGCGATGCCCCCGCGCCGCGGCGAGCGCCTCCGCCTCCACCGGCGCCTCGCCCGCGACCAGCCCGTCGATCTCCGCCGCGATCGCGCCCTCCGCCTCGCACAGCACCGCCGCTTCCCGCACCGCCAGATCGAGCGCCCACCCGCCATCCAGCACCTGCTGGTGGCGCCGGTCGTAGCCCGCCGGCAGCTCCGGCCGCAGCAGGCCCAGCCCCGCCGCCCCGTCCCCGCCGCCCCAGCCAGGCACCAGCGCCAGCGCCACCCCCGCCTCCAGGCGCCGCGACACCGCCGCGGCCGCCGCCGCCGCCAGGCTGCGCCCGGGATCGCCGGCCTCGCGTATCTCGCGCACCAGCGCCTCCACCCCGCCCGCCTCGCGCCCCTGCGGCAGCCCCGCCAGCTCCCCGGCAAGCGCATCGCGCTCCGCCGCCAGCCCGGACAGCGCCTCCGGCAGCTCCACCAGCCGCGCCGCCAGCCCGGCGTGCCGGTCCAGCAGCGCCTGCGCCTGCGCCAGCAGCGGCCGCGCCGGCAGCGCCACGCCCGCCAGAGGCAGCGCCACGCCCGCCACGACGCCCCCCGCCCCCGTCACGCCCGCCGCCTCCCCCTGCGGCAGCCCCAGGTCGGCGCGCAGCGCCGCCACCCGCCGCTCCGCCGCCGCCAGCTCCCCCGCCACCGCCGGCAGGTCGCCCTCGATCTGCCGCACCGTCGCCGACTCGCGCAGCAGCGCCTCGATCGCCTCCGCCTGCTCCAGCAGCCGCACATCCGGCACGATCCGCGCCAGCGCCTCCGCATGGCGCTGCAGCGGCGCCTCCCCCG
>CAXSFU010000031.1:9308-37727 GCA_964236695.1 uncultured Acetobacteraceae bacterium
CCAGCGCCTCGCCCAGCACCGGCGCGTCCCGGTGCGTCGCCAGCCACTCCGCCGCCTGCTCGTGCTGGCGCAGCAGCGGCCGCGTCGCCCTGATGCGCTCCAGCCGGCTTGCCTCCGCCCCCAGCGCCGCCACCTCCGCCTCCGCCCGCCCGAGCGCATCCGCCGCCGCCGCAACCTCGCGCTGCAACCCCTCCCAGGCCTCCGTCCGTCAGCGTCTCCGCCCGTCCCGCCTTGCGGGCCTCCAGCAGCGCATCCAGCCCCTGGTAGAACGGCTTGCCCATCGCCTTGCGCTCCGGCGCCAGCGCATCGCGCGCCTCGACGAACCCGCGCTCCAGCTCCCGCGCCCGGCGCAGCCCCGACCCCGCCGACAGCAGTGCCTCCGCGAGATCGCCCCCCGTCTCCAGCAGCTCCCGCCCCCCCACGCGCAGCCGCTCCGTGTCCAGCGAGAACAGCTGCAGCAGCCGACGCGAATCCGTCCCGCCCAGCAGGGACGCCAGCAGCGCCGCCCCGTCCCGCCCCTCCCCGTCGATCAGCGTGCCGCCCTGCCCCTTGCGCCGCACCAGCCGCACCGCGGCGCCCTGCGCATCGCGCAGCTCCGCGGTCAGCCGCATGCCCGGATAGCCGAAGCGGAACCCCATCCTGGACTGTCCGCCGATCCCGTACAGCAGGTCGGCGAACGCCTGCCGCAGCACCGACTTGCCCGCCCCGTTCGGCGCCACCAGCAGGTTCAAAAGCCCCGGCCGCGGATCGAGCCGCACAGCCTCGCGCTCGAAGTTCCCGTACTTCTCCAGCGTCAGCGACTCGAGGCGCACTCAGCCCTCCCCCTCGCCCAGCCGCGCCAGCAGCAGATCGCGCGCCCGCCGCATCAGCGCCTCCGGCACCTCGCCCGCCGCCAGCCGCACCGCCGGATGCGCCTCGCCCAGTGCCTCGCTCACCCCGCCCGCCCGCCCCAGCATCCGCGCCGCATACGCCTGCAGCGGCCTCGCCAGCGCCGCCCCGTCCACCGCCTCGACTGCGCGCACCAGCTCGCCGAACGCATCCGTGCGCGCCCGCATCGCCGCCCGCTCCAGCCGCGGCGCCGTCGCGACCCTCACCCCCTCCAGCCACGCCTCCTCGCCCGCCGCCGCCAGCAGCTCGCCGCGCACCATCTCGCGCAGCTCGCCCAAAGCCCCCGACAGCGCCGCATGCGCCGCACTCGCCCCTGTCAGCACCACCCGCAGCGCCAGCAGCCGCCCGTCCGCCCGCTCCACCGCCTCCCCCGCCGCCGCCCGCACCAGCGCCATCGCGTCGCCAGCATCCCCCGCCCCCGACACGTCGACCGCCAGCCGCTCCCACCGCACCACGTCGAACGCCACGTGCCGCAGCGCCACCCGCCCGCCCTCCACGCTCACCAGCGTGCCGCCGCGCGCCCCCGACTCGTTGACGTGCCGCCCCTGCAGGTTCCCCGCGAACACGATCGGCGGGTCCTCGTGCAGCACCCCGCGCGTGTGCACGTGCCCCAGCGCCCAGTAGTCGTAGCCATGCGCCGCCAGCTGCTCGACCGAGCACGGCGCGTAGTTCGCGTGCCCTTCATGCCCCTCTGCCGCGGTGTGCAGCAGCCCGATGTTGAACAGCCCCCGCACCGGCTCCGGATATCCCCGCGCCAGGTTCTCCGTCATCTCGCGCGTGCGGAAACTCTGCCCGTGCACCGCAACCCCGATCTCGGGAAACCCCACCGTCTCCGCCCGGTCCGAGCGCAGCAGCGTCGCCGGCGCCTCCCAGCGCACCCTGCGCGACACCACGCTGTCCGCGTCGTGGTTGCCGCTGATCGCCACCACCCTGACCCCCGCCCGCGTCAGCCGCGCCACCTGCCCGACCAGGAAGTGCCCCGTCCGCCAGTCCTTCCAGTCGCCGTCGAACAGATCCCCCGCGATCACCACCAGCGGCAGCGCCTCGTCGAGCGCGAACTGCACCGCATTGGCCAGCGCCCGCCGCGACGCTTCGCGGATGCGCACCGCCGGCGCCTCCGCCTCCAGGCCGCGCAACGGGCTGTCAAGATGCAGGTCGGCGAGATGAAGGAAACGCAAACCGGCCACCACGACCCCCGAAGAAAAGAAAGCAAGGCTGGGCTCTCCCTCCGCTGCCATTCCAACGATCCAAGCGGATCGTTGGAACCTTCGGCAGCTACGCCCAGACCCGCAAAGGGTCCGAGGACCCTTTGATCCCATCACTCCAGTAAAGCCGTCCAGGGAGCTTCCCCTGGCGGGTTCCAGGGGCAGAGCCCCAGGCCTTTCTTCCTCAAGGCCGCCCCGCCCGATGGTACGGATGCCCCTGCGCGATCGCCCGCGCCCGATACAGCTGCTCCGCCAGCATCACCCGCGCCAGCATGTGCGGCCAGGTCAGCCGCCCGAGCGACACCGCGTGGTCCGAGCGCGCCATCACCGCCGCCGACAGCCCCTCCGCCCCCCCGATCACGAAGCACAGCGGCCGCTGCCCCGCCAGCCAGCCGTCGAGCCGCACCGCCAGCGCCTCGCTGTCCGGCGCCTCTCCCCCCGGATCGAGCGCCACCGCCAGCGCCTGCGCCGGCAGCGCCGCCAGAATCGCCTCCCCCTCGCGCCGCTTCACCTCGGCCGCAGCGCCCCGCGCCTCCGCCAGCTCCGTCACCGCCAGCGCCGGCCGCAACCGCACCACGTAGCGCGCGAACAGGTCCGCCTCCGGCCCCGCCCGCATCCGCCCCACCGCGATCAGGCGCACCGGACGCCGCCCGGGATCAGGCCGGCTCGGCCGACGCCTCCGGCTGCACCGCATCCACCTCGTCCAGCTCCGCGCCCCACATCCGCTCCAGCGCATACAGCGTCCGCGCTTCCGGCTTGAACAGGTGCACGATGATGTCGCCGGCATCGATCAGCACCCAGTCCGAGCCGCCCGCGCCCTCGATCAGCACCCGCTTGACCCCGGCCTTGTGCAGCGACTCCTCGAGGTGCGTCGCCATCGCGCTGATCTGGCGGTCGGCCAGCCCGGTGGCGACGACCATGCGGTCCGCGAAGCTGGCCCGCCCGGCCAGGTCCAGGATCACGATGCCCTCGCCCTTGTCGGCCTCCAGGCTCTCCACGATCACCGCCTGCACGCGGTCGAGCTGCGACGGCTCGGCCGGCGCCTCGCGCGCCTCGGCCGGCGTGGCCTGGGGCCGGGGCCCGGCGGCGGCGGCCTTCTTGCGCGGCGTGCCGAGCGCCTTGGCCGCCTCCGACAGCGCGGCGGGCGGCTTGGGCGAGCGGCGCTTGGCCGGCTCGCCCGTGGCGCCGCGCGCGGCCTTGCTGGCGGACTCGGCGGGGGGCTTTCTGGCGATCGTCGTTCTCCGTGCAGCGCCGGCCGACGCGTGTCGGCCGATCGTGAACCAAACATGCCCGCGCCCGGCCCGAGGTCAACCGCCGGCATCAGACAGGCCGCCCGCCTGCCCCGCCTAAACGCCCGCCCCCGCTCCGAGTCAAACATCGCGGGCCGGAAATCCCGGCTCAGACGCCCCAGGCGAGCCGCCCCGACCCGCGCAGCGCCGTCGCCGACCATCCCGACTCCCGCACCGGCAGGAACACCCACGCCGGCGCCTTGCGATCCGCCAGAGTGGCCGCCGCCCGCGCCGAAATCCGCCACGCCCGCAGCCGCCGCGCCGCCTGCCCGGCCAGCGCACGCCGAGTGTAGGAAGGCCGCGGCAGCACCGCAAACGGAACGATCCGCACCAGCTCGCTCCAACGCCTCCAGCGCGGCAGCTCCCCCAGGATGTCCGCGCCCATCAGCCACACGAAGCGCGTGCGCGGGAACCGCCGACGCAGCGCCCGCAGCGTGTCCCAGGCATAGCGCGTGCCGAGCCGCCGCTCGATCCCGCTGGCCACCACCCGCCGCCCGTCCGCGATCCCCGCCGCCGACGCCAGCCGGTCCTCGAACGCCGCCATCCCCCGCGCCGGCTTCAGCGGGTTGCCCGGCGAGACCATCAGCCACACCTGATCCAACCGCAGCCGCCGCAGTGCCAGCTCCGCCACGTGACGGTGCCCCTCGTGCGCCGGGTTGAACGACCCGCCCAGCAGCCCGACCCTCGGCCCCCTGCGCAACACCGGGGCTGACGCAGGCAAGGCCAGGGGCTCTGCCCCTGGACCCCGCCAGGGGAAAGCCCCCCTGGACCGGCCTCCCTTCAACCAGGCCGGGTCCAGGGGGGGGCTTCCCCCCCTGGCGGGTCCGGGCAGAGCCCGGCCTTGCCTGGCTCCCCTAGCCACGCACCTGCCCGTCACCCTCCACCACGTAGCGGAACGTCGTGAGCTGCTCGACCCCCACCGGCCCGCGCGCATGCAGCCGCCCGGTGGCGATGCCGATCTCCGCCCCGAAGCCGAACTCTCCCCCGTCGCAGAACTGCGTGGATGCGTTCCACAGCGTCACCGCGCTGTCGCTGCCTTCCAGGAACCGCCGCGCCGCCGCCTCATCCTGGGTGATGATCGCCTCCGTGTGCTCGCTGCCATGCCGCGCGATGTGCGCCAGCGCCCCGTCCACCCCGTCCACCACCGCCACCGACAGCACCGCGTCCAGCCACTCCGTGTCGAAGTCCCCCGCCCCCGCCGCCGCCAGCTCCGGCAGCACCGCCCGCGCCCGCCCGTCCGCCCGGAAGTCGCACCCCAACGCCCGCAGCCGCGCCACGATCGGCGGCAGCAGCGTGGCCACGGCGGCCGCATCGACCAGCAGCGTCTCCGTCGCCCCGCAGATCCCGGTGCGACGCATCTTGGCGTCCGCCACCACCCGCACCGCCATCTCTGGGTCCGCCGCCGCATGCACGAAGGTGTGGCACAGCCCCTCCGCGTGCGAGAGCACCGGCACCCGCGCCTCGCGCTGCACCCGCTCCACCAGCCCCCGCCCGCCACGCGGGATGATCAGGTCGACCTGCCCCGCAGCCGCCAGCATCGCCGCCACGAACCCGCGCTCCGCCGTCGGCGCCTGCTGCACCGCCGCCTCCGGCACCCCCGCCTCGCGCAGCCCCGCCCGCACCGCCGCCTGGATCGCCCCCGCACTCGCGAAGCTGTCCGAGCCGCCGCGCAGGATCACCGTGTTGCCCGACTTCAGGCACAGCGCCGCCGCGTCCGCCCCCACGTTCGGCCGGCTCTCGTAGATCATGCCGATCACCCCGATCGGCGCCGCCACCCTGCGCATCCGCAGCCCGTTCGGCCGCACCCACGCCGCCAGCGTGCGCGCCAGCGGATCGGGCAGCGCCGCCACCTGCTCCATCCCCTCGGCCATCGCCTCCACCCGCGCCGGCGTCAGCGTCAGCCGGTCGCGCAGCGCCGCCCCGCCCTCGAACCGCGCGAGATCCTCCGCATTGGCGTCCAGGATCGCCGGCCCGTGCGCCCGCAGCGCCGCCGCGACCCGCAGCAGCGCCGCGTCGCGCGCCGGCCCCGGCAGGTGCGCCAGCGTGCGCCCCGCCTCGCGCGCGGCAGTCGCCATGGCGCGCAGGGCGGGCGCGTGCGGGTCGGAGGAAGTCTCGGCCTGGATGTCCATGGCGCGCACGATGCCCTGCCCGGTCCGGCGAAGGAAGGCAGGAAGGCCAGGGCTCTGCCCTGGACCCGCCAGGGGCGAGCCGCCCCTGGACCCGGCCTTACTTAGAAAGTGGATTCCAAAGGCTTGCCTTTGGCGGGGTCCAGGGGCAGAGCCCCTGGCCTTCCTTTCTAGATTTCAGACCAGGACACTGCCAACGGCCTCCCGGCCCCGCCCGCGCTCACCCCCTCGGCCCGCCGTCCCCGCCGGTCCCGTCGACCGGCCGCACCGCCCAGCGCATCAGCCGGTACACCGGCACCACCCACGCCACCCCGAACACCGCGTAGAACACCGCCAGCGCCACCCCGCCCGCCGGCCGCACCACGTCGGCCAGCGTCGCCGCCGCGACCAGCCAGGCGACCACGAACGCCACGCCCAGCAGACAGGCCACAAGCGTGCGCGACATGGCAAAGACCCCTGGTGTGCCGACCCGCCGGTTGCGGCGCGGCGCGGCCGGGCTATACCTCCCCCGCCCCCCTCGTGCCAGACGCGGCGGGCGTCACCCTGCGACGGAACCCGCGATGAACCAGCCCGCGATCGACCTCAAGGACCACATCCGCGCAGTCCCGGATTTCCCGAAGCCCGGCATCCTGTTCTACGACATCTCGACCCTGCTGCGCGACGCCGACGCCTGGCAGGTCGCGATGGGCCGCATGGCGCGCGCCATCCAGGGCCACCGCCCCGACTTGCTGGCCGGCATCGAATCGCGCGGCTTCCTGCTCGCCGCCCCGCTCGCCACCAAGCTCGGCGTCGGCTTCACCATGCTGCGCAAGCGCAACAAGCTGCCCGGCCCCCTGGTCGGCCTGGACTACGCGCTGGAGTACGGCACCGACCGCCTGGAGATCCAGGCCGACGCGGTCCGCCCCGGCCAGCGCGTGGTGCTGCTCGACGACCTGCTGGCCACCGGCGGCACCCTCTCGGCCGGCCTGTCCCTGCTGCGCCAGGTCGGCGCCGAGGTGCCGGCGATCGGCGTCTTGATCGAGCTGACCTTCCTCGCCGGCCGCGCGAAGCTCGACGTGCCCGTGGAAACCCTCGTCAGCTACGACGAGTAGCAAGCAAAGGCTGGGCTCTCCCTACGCTGCCATTCCAACGATCCAAGCGGATCGTCTGAACCTTTGGCAGCTACGCCCAGACCCGCAAAGGGTCCGAGGACCCTTTGACCCCATGACCTAAAGGAAGCCGGTCCAGGGGGGCTTCCCCCTGGCGGGGTCCAGGGGCAGAGCTCCTGGCCTTGCGTCCTCACGCCTGCATCGGCCCGTCCGGCACGTCCGCCGCCGACAGCACCGGCCAGTCCCCGCAGTCCGGCACTTGGTAGTGCCACCACTCCGGCAGGTATGGCTCCCACCCGCTGGCCACCATGATGCCCAGCAGCATCGCCCGGTTGCGCACCGCCTCGGCTGGCAGCCCGAACGCGTTGTGCGCCGCCGCCGCCTCCATCGCGTCGAACCCCGTGCCCATCGGCAGGACGCCCCGCCCGTCCTCCAGCGTCAGATCGACCGCCGCCCCCTGCGTGTGGCTGCCGCCGGCACGGGGATCCGCCACGAACCTCGGGTCCGGCAACGCGTGCCACAGCACCCACTGCGCCTCGACCGGCCGGAACGCGTCATAGATCCGGAGCCGCAGCCCCAGCACCGCCGCCCGGCGCGCAGCCGCCCCCAGCAGCACGGCGGCGCTGGGATGCAGCATCGCGACCGGCCGGGAATAGATCGGCCGCCCGGCAAGATTGTCCGCGCCAGCATAGCGCAGGTCGACCGTGAGTCCGTCCGCCTCGCCGACCCTCACCAGCATCGCCAACCCCGAACCATCGCCGCCCGTCCCGCCAGAACGACACGCCCGATCCCGCTGCAAAAGGCGCTGCGGCAGGACAGGCCGCGGCCGGGCGCCACCGCCGCGCGCGGGCATCCGCGCCACACGCCGGCGGCGCCCATGCTCCGCCAGCCTACAATCGGCCGCTCACGAGCAGCACGATCAGCACGATGATCAGGATCGTGCCCAGCCCTACGCCGCCATAGCCGTAATGGCCGTAGGCGCCCCCGCCCCAGCCGCCGAACGTCGTCCCCAGCCCGCCGCCAAACAGCAGGATGATGAGGATGATGAGAAGGATCAGACCCAAGGACGCTCTCCCGTTTGCCGCGCAAACCCTGCCCCTTCACCGGGACGGCAACAAGTGGTTTCGAGGCCCGCGGCGCACCGCGCCGGCCCTGCCCGTGCGCGACAGGTCAGGCCGCCCCCCCGCCCCGCCCGCGAGAAGCCGCACGCCACCGGCCCGCCCGCGCAGGCAACCGGAACACCCCACCCCGCGTCACAATCGTTACTTTTAACAAACAAATTCAGCGGACATGGCGTCCGGCCCCGCCCCGCGCACGGAATGCGTCACAGAATGCGTGCCATACCGCGACATCGTCCCAGGTCGCGCGACGATCACCCCGGCGCGCCGCCCCAAGACGTCCCGCGGCGCAGGACCGCGCGCCCCGTAAACCCCGAATCCGTCTCGGGGCGCATGACGGGGACGTCCCGCTCACCGTGACAAGCCGCCGGTGCCCCGAGGCGGCCGCAGCCCGGGGTGCTGCGGGGCCGGAAGAGTAAGCAAGGCTGGGCTCTGTCCAGAGCCGCCAGGCGCAGGTGGCCAAAGGTTCCGACGATCCTCCTGGATCGTTGGAAAGGCTACCGGAGGGAGCCGCCCCTGGACCCGGCCTTACTTAAGTCGAGGTTTCCAAAAGCCCGGCCTTTGGCGGGGTCCAGGGGCAGAGCCCCTGGCCTTCCTTAATCCCACGCTCAGCCACCCCCAGCCGCCCCCGGCTTCCGCCACGCCGCCATCCAGTTAACCCGAGTGTTGGCCCGCCACCACGCACGGTTCACCCCCGGCAGGTAGCCCATCCCGGTCAGCCGCAGCCGCCGCAGCCCGAGCGCGCGCACGATGCCGTCGATCTCGCCGGGGTCGCGGAACATCGACCAGCGGTGCGTGCCCACCGGCAATAGCCGCGCCACGTACTCCGCCGCGAACTTCGCCAGCACCAGGCTCTCCGGCGTGCGCGAGATCGTCGACACGAACAGCAGCCCGCCCGGCCGCAGCCGCCCGACACAGGCCGCCAGGAAGTCCGTCGGGCTCTCGACGTGCTCCACCACCTCCAGGGCGCAGACCACGTCGAAGCCGTCCTCGCCGACCGCCCCCTGCAGCGTCCCCGCCCGGTAGTCGATCGCAAGCCCGGCCCCCGCGGCATGGCGCCGCGCCACCGCCACCGCCTCGCCCGACACGTCCACGCCGACAACCTCCGCGCCCGCCCGGGCCAGCGCCTCGCTCAGCAGCCCCCCGGAACAGCCGACATCGAGCACCCGCAGGCCGCGCAGTCCTCCCGCACCCGAGCCGAGCCCCGCCTCGCGCACCCGCTCCACGATCCAGGCGGTGCGCAGCGGGTTCATCGCGTGCAGCGCCCGCATCGGCCCGTCCTGGTCCCACCAGCGCGCCGCGAAGCCGTCGTAGCGGTCCTGCTCGCCCGCCGCGGCGCCGTCCCTGTGCGCGACCGCGCCGGCCCCCTCGTCCCCGGACGGCGTCAGGACCGCAGCACCCGACCCGCCACCGCGTCCAGCCTGGCCAGCGCCGCCGGATCGCGCGCCCCCGGCGCGGTGATGATCGCGTGGTCGAGCGCGTGGTCGCAACCGGCCCGGCAAGGCCCGCGCCGCGCGCCGAGCACCGGGATGACGCTGCGCACCAGGTCGCGCGCCCGCTCCGCATTTTCCAGCAGCACCTTGACCACCGCATCCACCGTGACGTGGTCGAGCGCCTCGTGCCAGCAGTCGTAGTCGGTGACCATCGCCACCGTCGCGTAGCAGAGCTCCGCCTCCCGGGCGAGCTTGGCCTCGGGCATGTTGGTCATGCCGATCACGCTGCACCCCCACGACCGGTACAGGGTGCTCTCCGCCCTGGTGGAGAACTGCGGCCCCTCCATCACCAGGTAGCTGCCGCTCCGGCTGGCCGGCAGCCCCAGCGCCTCTGCGCTCGCCTGCAGCGCGTCACCCAGCCGCGAACACACCGGGTCCGCCACCGAGACATGCGCCACACAGCCGGTGCCGAAGAAGCTCTTCTCCCGCGCGAAGGAGCGGTCGATGAACTGGTCCACGATCACGAAATGCCCGGGCGGCAGCTCCTCGCGCAACGAGCCCACCGCGGACAGCGACAGCACGTCCGTGCACCCCGCACGCTTCATCGCGTCGATGTTGGCCCGGTAGTTCAGCCCGCTCGGCGCGATCCTGTGCCCCCGCCCGTGCCTGGGCAGGAACACGCAGGCCACCCCGTCCAGCCGCCCGAACAGCAGCTCGTCCGACGCCTCGCCCCACGGCGTGTCGATCCGCCGCCACTCCGGCCGCTCCAGCCCGGCGATGTCGTAGAGCCCGGACCCACCGATGATGCCGACGACCGGCTCGACCTGCTCCATGTCCCGCTCCCCCAGCCTGCCATGCAAGAAGGGCGGACCGCGCCCGCGACCCGCCCCCCTGCCACTCCGCCCTGATGGCGCCTAGTGCACGTCGGCCCAGACCTTGCGCTTCACCACATAGGTCAGCCCGGTCATGAAGGCGAGGAACAGCACGATCTTCACGCCCAGCCGCTTGCGCTGCTCCATCTCCGGATGCGACGCGTAGGTCAGGAACACGGTCACGTCGTGCGCCATCTGGTCGACGGTGGCCTTGGTGCCGTCGGCATAGGTCACCTGGTCGTCGGACAGCGGCGGAGGCATGTGGATCGCATGCCCGGGAAAGTACTCGTTGTAGTAAGAGCCGTCCGGCACCGTAACCCCCGCCGGCGCATCCTTGTACCCGGTCAGGATGGCATCGATGTAGTTCGGCCCTCCCTCGCGGGCCTTCTCCAGATCCGACTGGTCCGGCGGCAGGGCGCCATTGTTGGCCGCGCGCGCCGCCTTGTCGTTGGGAAACGGCGAGCGGAAGGTATCGGACGGCAGGGCATTGCGCTCAACGGCCGCACCGCTGTCATCTGTGCCGCCAGGCACCTGGACGCTGGCCGCGATCGCCCGCACCTGGGCGGCATCAAGACCGATCCCCTCCAGGTTGCGGTACGACATCAGCTTCATCGAGTGGCAGTTCGAGCAGACTTCCTTGTAGACCTGGAAGCCGCGCTGCAACGAGGCACGGTCAAAGGTGCCGAACGGCCCATCGAACGCCCAGTGCTGCTCCGGCGGAACCGGCGTGCCCTCCTGCGCCATCGCCCCCGCCAGCGGCATCACGGCGGTGCCAAGAACCACCAAAGCCGCTACCGCGCGAGCCGAAACCCCGAAGCAAGCACATGCCGTAGCGCCATACATTGCCTGCATCACTGCTTCTCCATCGGCTTGGCCGTGGCTCCACCGGGAAGCGGCCCGCCGCCGCGAGGCGTCCGCCCCGACAGCACCGGCCGGCTGATGCTTTCCGGCAACGGCAGCGGACGCTCCAGCCTGCCCAGCAGCGGTAGCAGCACCAGGAAATGCAGGAAATAATAGGTGGTCGCCACCCGGCCGATCACGACGTTCCAGCCCTCTGGGCGATGCGCGCCAACATAGCCCAGCGCAAACATCGCGAGCACCAGCAGGACCATCAGCTGACGGTAGATCGGCCGGAACCGCGCGCTGCGCACCGGCGAGGTATCCAGCCAGGGCAGCACGAACAGGAGCGCGATGGAGCCGAACATGCAGGCCACCCCGCCAAGCTTGTTCGGCACCGAACGCAGGATCGCGTAATAGGGCAGGAAGTACCACTCCGGCACGATCTCCGACGGAGTCTGCAGTGGATTGGCCTGGATGTAGTTGTCGGGGTGGCCGAGGAAGTTTGGCACGAAGAACACCAGCACCGCGAAAACCAGCAGGTAGAACGCCACGCCAACGCTGTCCTTGGCGGTGTAGTAGGGATGGAATGGCAGGGTGTCCTGCGGCCCCTTCACATCGATGCCGAGCGGGTTGTTCGACCCGGTGATGTGCAATGCCGAGACATGGAGGAAGATCACGCCGGTAATCACGAACGGCAGCAGGTAATGCAGCGAGAAGAACCGGTTGAGTGTCGGGTTGTCGACCGAGAACCCGCCCCACAGCCAAGTCACGATAGTGTTGCCGACCACAGGAATGGCCGAGAACAGATTGGTGATAACTGTCGCACCCCAATACGACATCTGGCCCCAGGGCAGCACGTAACCCATGAATGCGGTCGCCATCAGCAACAGGAACAGCACCACGCCGGTCATCCACAGGAGCTCGCGCGGCTTCTTGTAGGATCCGTAATACAGGCCACGAAACATGTGGATGTAGATCACGATGAAGAACATCGATGCGCCGTTCATGTGAACGTAGCGGATCAACCAGCCGTAGTTCACGTCGCGCATGATACGCTCGACCGAATCAAACGCCAGATTGACGTTGGCAGTGTAGTTCATCGCCAGGAACACGCCAGTCGAGATCATGATCAGCAGGTTGACCACCGCCAGCGCGCCGAAGTTCCAGAAGTAGTTGAAATTCTTCGGCGTCGGAAAGGTCCCGTATTCCTTCTGCAGCAGGGTAAATACCGGCAGGCGGGTATCGACCCAGTTCAGGACCGGATTGGTGAAATCGCTCTTGTGCAGCCCGGCCATCCTGGAGTCCTTCAACCGCTCGGATGATGCCCTCGCGCGGCGCGGGAGGACCGGCGGATGCGTGCACCCGCGTATTGTACCCACATTAAGGCCCGTCCCGCGAGGCTGCAACTCGCGACATCAGGCAATATTGGCGTCCCCCGCCCGCTCCCTGAAACACGATCGCCCTGAAACACGATCGCCCGCCCCGTCGCAGACCCGGGCTGGCGGGTCAGGCCATTCCGGCTAGGATCGGGCCATGCAGAACGCCAAGCCCGAGATCGCCTACACCAGGTCGCTCCCTCCGGCAGGCAGCGCCGCCGTCCCGCTCCCCGCACCGGCGACCACACAGGACGCACCCGCCGGCGCCGCGTCGCACCAGCCCTGGAAGGAGCCGGCCCGGCTCTGGTTCGAGACCCTGCGCGACCGGCTCTGCGCAGGCTTCGAGGCGATCGAGGACGAGCAGACCGCCATGCCAGGGCCGCCCGGCGTAGAACTGCCGCCGGGCCGCTTCGAGCGCAGGCCCTGGCAACGCCCAACCGAGCAGGACGAGCCCGGCGGCGGCGGCGTCATCAGCGTCATGCACGGTCGCGTGTTCGAGAAGGTCGGCGTCAACGTCTCCACCGTCTGGGGCAGCTTCAGCGAGGAGTTCCGCACTCAGATTCCCGGCGCCGACCAGGACCCGCGCTTCTGGGCCTCCGGCATCAGCGTCGTGGCCCACCCCCGAAATCCGCACGTGCCCGCAGCCCACATGAACACGCGCATGCTGGTCACCACCCAGGGCTGGTTCGGCGGCGGCGGCGACCTCACGCCGATGCGCCCGGACAGCGAGGACGCCCAGGCCGATGGCGCCAGCTTCCACGACGCGCTCAAAGCCGCCTGCGACCGCCACGACCCCGGCTGCTATCCCCGCTTCAAGGACTGGTGCGACCGCTACTTCTTCCTGCCCCACCGCAACGAGCCGCGCGGCCTCGGCGGCATCTTCTTCGACCGCCTCGCCAACCCAGACATCGACGGCGACTTCGCATTCGTGCGCGACGTCGGCCAGGCCTTCCTGGACGGCTACGCCGCGATCGTGCGCAGACGCATGGCGCAGCCCTGGACGCCGGAAGACCGCGACCACCAGCTCGTGCGGCGCGGCCGCTACGTCGAGTTCAACCTGCTGCACGACCGCGGCACGCTGTTCGGCCTGAAGACCGGCGGCAACGTGGAGGCGATCCTGATGAGCCTGCCGCCCGAGGTGCGCTGGCCCTGAAACGCCGGCCGGCACGGCCGGCCCTGCGACACCAGGACACCTCGCACCATACGCCCCTGAATGGGCGCGTTACTGGCCCGCCAAAATCCTTCCAGAAATCCGCGGACCCGGCCACCGTGGGCCCATGACAGCACGCCCGACCTGGCCTCCCCTCCAAGCCGCCGAGCGGGAACTGCGCCTGGCGGAACGGCGGCTGGCCCGCGCGCCGGACGACGCCACCGCCCGGTTCCACCGGGCCCGCCTGCTCGACCGGCTCGGGCGTCCGGAGGCGCGCGAGGCCTACCTCGCCGTGCTGGCCATCGACACCACCCACTGCGAAACGCTGCTGCGGCTGGGCGCTCTGCTCGCGGCAACCGGCTTCACCACCGCCGCGCGCACGGTGCTCGCCCGCGCGGTCGCCGCCCACCCGGACAGCGCCGCCGCCCACGTGAGCCTCGCCCACCTGCTGCGCGCCGCCGACGACAGCAACGCAGCCCGCAGCCACTACGACGCCGCGCTGCGCATCGACCCGGCACAGCCGGAAGCGCACCAGGGCCTGTCCTACCTCCTCGAGGCCGTCGACGACGCGGCCGCCGAACGCCACCGGACGCTCGGCTTCACCGGGCGGGCACTGACCACCCGGCCGTTCCGCGGCCCAGGCGACCCGGTGCGCGTGCTCCAGCTCGTCTCAGCGCGCGGCGGCAACGTGCCAACCACGGTCCTGCTCGACGACGCCACCTTCCTCACCCACAGCATCGTCGCCGATTACGCCCCACCCAGCCTCGCGCTGCCGCCGCACGACCTCGTGTTCAACGCGATCGGCGATGCGGAACGCTGCGGAACCGCGCTGCAACAGGCTGCGGCCCTGCTGACACGCACCGACGCTCCGGTCGTCAATGCCCCCGCGCGGATCACGCCCACGACCCGGGCCGGCAACGCGGCGCTCGGCCGCCTCGAAGGAGTCACGACACCGCGGGTCGCGACGCTGCCTCGCACCGCGCTGGCGCCGGGCCTGCCGGAGGGCTTCGCCTACCCCATTCTCCTGCGCAGCCCCGGCTACCACACCGGCCAGAATTTCCTTCGCTTGGAGAACACCGGCGATCTCGCGGCGGCGCTGCGCACCCTGCCCGGCGACACCCTGACCCTGATCGAGCCGCTCGATGCCCGGGGGGCCGACGGTGCCTGGCGGAAGTATCGGGTCATGCTGGTGGGCGGCGCGATCCTGCCCCTGCACCTCGCGATCTCGCCGCATTGGAAGGTGCACCACTTCACCGCCGACATGCAGGACCGGCCTGCCCATCGCGACGAGGAGGCTGCGTTCCTCGACGACATGCCCGGCGTGCTCGGGCCGGCGGCGGTCGCGGCCCTGCGGCGGATCAGCGACGCGCTGGCGCTCGACTACGGCGGCATCGACTTCGCCCTCGGACCGCGGAGGAACGTCCTGCTGTTCGAGGCCAACGCCACCATGACGGTCGCGATGCCGCCGCCGGACCCTGTCTGGTCCTACCGGCGCAGGGCGGTGGCAGACGTGCTGAGCGCGACGCGCAGCCTGCTACTGTGTCAGGCCAGGCCACAGGGGCTTACTGCGTGAAAACAGAAGCAAGCGAAGGCTGAGGCTCTGCCTCAAACTCCGCCGGAGGCTCGCCTTTGAAAGCCTGAGCTAATTCATAAGTTTCCAAGGGCCTCCAGGCCTTTTGCGGGTCTGGGCAGAGCCCAGCCTTGCTTGCTGGCAGACCCGTGGCCCCGGCCGCCGGTCTCAGACCACCAGGGAGGAACCGCCAGTGCCGTTCGAGCCCTTCGCCAGCAGGTAGCGCTGCACGAAGCTTTCCACGAACCTGGGGTCCTTCAGCTTGGTGACGTCGAGCCCGTTGCTGATCAGCTTCTCCTGGGTCGACAGCGGCTGCTCGGCAATCTGCAGCGGCAGGCCGAGCGCCGTCGTGACCACGTCGCGCAGCACGGGATCGCCCAGGATCTGGTCCACCGACGTCACAGTCGACGCGCTGGACCGGAACGTCAGCGCGTTCGACAGCCCCGGTGTCGACGCGTCGAGCGAGGTGCGCCAGGTCACCTCGGCATAGGCGTTGGTGATCGTGCTCAGCACGCTTGGAGTCTGGATCACCGACAGGCCCTTGGCGGCGAACTGGTAGGTCTGCGCGGCGGACAGCCACGCCGAGTTCGTCGTCTTGAGCTGGTTGGCCACCGAGTTCGTGTTGGTCAGATCCGAGGTCAGCGCCTTGCGTGCCAGCGCCGTGTACGACACCTGGTCGCCCAGGCCGTTCGCGGTCAGCAGGACCTTCATCACCGTCGGGTTTGCCAGCAGCTGTGTCACGCTCTTGGCGCCCGTCACGGCCTTGGTGAAGGTCGCGAGGTCGCGCGCCACCTGCGGGTCCTTCGCCGTCGCCGCGATGTCCTTGGTCTGGTTGGTCTCGGCCGACTTCAGCGCGGTGATCGGGTTGGTCGCGCTGACGCCGCCCGCGCTGCCGGACAGGATGCTCATGATCCCGTTGTCGTCGCTCGACGCGCCGCCGAACAGCTGGCTGATGTTGAGCCCCGTCAGACCGATGCTCATGATCCGCGCCCCTTCAGCCGGCGCCGGACAGCCCGGACGCCATGGTGTCGTTCACCGAGATCAGGAAGTCGAAGTCGGGATCGCTGGCGGCCATCGCGCGACCAACGGCGTGGCTGATCGACACGATCCCGGCGCGCGTCTCGGGCGGCAGCCGGTTCGCCGGATCCTGCAGGAAGCCGCTCGCTGCGATCCACAGCCTGGCGTTGTCGGCGAGCGCGCGAACACGGTCCATCTCTGCGCCGTCGCGGGCATTGCGCAGCCGGCCGCTGAGCGTGCGGAACAGCTCGGCCTCCTGCTCGCGCGGGCTGCGCTGCGCGCTGGCGCTGGCGTAGGCGCGGAACGCCCGGTTCATCACGGCCATGTCTCTACTCCGCCGCCGCGGACAGCCCGGCCGAGGCCGGCGCGAAGGCGGCGGCGTCGTTGCGGCCGAGCACGTTGTCCTCGTGGCGGATGATCCGCCGCACCAGCTTGAGCGCCTGGTAGCAGTCGTCCGCCTCGGCCGCGGCCAGCGAGCGATCCAGGATGTCGCGCGCCAGCGGCGAGGTCGTGGTGGTCTTGTACTCGGCAATCAGGGTGCGCGCCGAGGCCAGCCCGCCGGCCCGCTCGTCGTCGGTGCCGATGTAGGCGGTCTGCAGGGCGAAATAGATGTGCCGCGCCGGGCTGTCAGCCTGCACCGGCGACATGATCTGCTTGCCGAACAGGAACCGGGCGCGCGCGGTCAGCTCCAGGCGTGTCTTGGTGCGGAAGCGGATCGGCGCTCCGTTGACGATCATCGTCTCGCCTTGGCGGAGTTCCAGGACCAGGTTCGACATGGGAGTCCTTCTTGGGCTGCCTTGGGCGGCAAGGTCGTTTTGGTCGTGTCGCGAAAGGAACGGCGGCGGGCGCGAGGCCCGCCGCCGCAAGCCATCAGCGGAACAGGCTGACCAGACCGGACGGCGCCTGGTTCGAGATCGACAGCGACTGCTGGCCGAGCTGCTGCTTGATCTGCAGCGCGGTCAGGTTCGCCGACTCCTTGGCGAGGTCCGCATCCACCAGCGCGCCGAGACCCGTGTTCAGCGCGTCCATCTTGGCGCTGTTGAAGGTCTGCTGGTTGGAGATGAAGTTCGCGTCCGAGCCGCCCTGGCTGGCGACCTTGTTGAGGGCGGCGGTGTCGGCCTTCAGGCCCGTCGTGGCGTTCGGCGCAGCGTTCACGTACGTCTGAGCGGCAGCCTGGAAGTCGGCCAATGTCGTGCCGGTGCCGAGAGCGCCCGAGACGTTGCTGAGGAACGTCGTGAGATCATAGCTCGCCGCCTTCAGCGTCCTCGTGCCGCCCACGTCGTCGATGGTCAACGTCTGGTCGGCGCCGGTCACGGCAGCGGAGCCGACCACACCCGTGTTGGTGTTGGCAGCAACGGCACCCAGCGTGATCAGGCTCTGCCCGTTGTAGCTCGCACCGGACAGGAAGCCGGTCAGCTGGCCCAGGTCCTGGGCGAACTTCGCGACGTAGTTGGCGGTCTCGTTGCTGGTGCCGGCCGCGATGTTGGTCAGGTCGGACGAGATCGTCTTCATGTAGTCTGAGGCCGAGTTGAGCGCCGAGTTGGTCACGCTCATCAGGCCGGTCGCGTTGCCGAGCTGGTTGTTCACCGCCGTCAGCACGCTGACGTTGGAGCGCACGCCCTGTGCCACGGCATAGGCCGCGCCGTCGTCGGTCGAATCGGCGACCTTGTAGCCGGTGGAGATCTTCTTCTCTGTCATCGCCAGCGAGCTCGAGGTCGCGTTCAGCGACATCAGGGCCGTCATCGCGCCGGTGTTGGTGTTCACGGAGGTCATGGTGTCTTACCTTTGGTATCCGAAGTTCACTCAGTGCCGCAGTTTTGGCGGCGCCAAGGCATCCTGAACCAGATGCCTTAACAACGGGTAAAATCCGTCGAAAGAAATCAGCCCGTCTCAGCCCAGAACTCAGAGATACTGGACCAGCGACAGGTTCTGCATGTTCGAGATCAGCTTGTAGGACGTCTGCAGCTGCGTCTGCAGCAGCGACTGCGTCGTCGCCAGCGCCGCCACGTCCGCGTCCTCCACCCCCGACAGCTGAGTGGCGAGCGAGATCTTCGTGCTCGCCAGCGTCGTCTGCGTCGCCGTCAGCTCGCCCTGCCGCTCGCCCAGCACGCCCTGGTCCGCCGTCAGCGCCGTCGACGCCGCCCCGAGCTGCTTCGTCGCGTCCTGCACGAAGGCGGAGTACCCCGCCGCCCCCGTCTGCGACGAGCCGAGCGCGCCGATTGTCGCCAGCGACTGCAGGATCTGCCGCATGTACGACGAGCCCGCCAACACGCCGTACGGCACCGGCGTCCCCTGCCCGGTCTGCATCGTCTGCACGGTGGACTGTCCCGCCGCCGTCGAGAACACCCCCGACGTGCCGGCCCCCAGCGACCCGGCCTCCGTCGCGGCCAGCGTGGTGCCCGGCGTGCCCAGCCCCTGCACCGCGCCCGTCACCCCGGCCAAGAAGCCGGCCGTGCTGCCCACCGGCGGGTTGGCGCTGTCCTCCCCCGCGAAGACGTAGCTGTCGCCGTCCTTGGTGTTGAGCAGCGACACCACGCTGTTGAACGCGTCGCGTGCCTGCGCCGCGATCTCGTCGAGCCCGTTGGCGCCGGTGCCGGTGCCGCCGGCGGCGCTCAGCTTCGCCAGTACCCCCTGCGCCAGCGCACCGATCTGCGTCATCGCCGTCTGCGTGACGCCCATCTGCGACGTCGCCGCGCCGATGCCGTCCGAGATCGCGTCGTTCTGCGCCATCTGCGGCCGCAGGTTCAGCGAGGTCAGCGCCCCGCTGCCCAGCCCGGCATAGGTTGTCGACACCAGCCCGGTCGACACCTCCTCGCCCACCTGCGTCAGCTTCTGGCTGATCACGCCCGCGTTGCCGGACAGCTCCGCGAGCAGCCCGCGCGACGCGAAGCCCGCAACCCCACTCACGGTCACGGGTTCACCGCGGACAGCAGGGAGTTGAACATCGACTCCAGCGCCGAGATGATCTTCCCCCCCGCCCCGTAGGCGTTCTGCAGCCCAACCATGTTCGAAAGCTCCTGGTCCACGGACACGCCCGACGCGCTGTCGAGCTGGGATTTCAGCGTTGTCTGCACCCCGGTCTGCGTGCTCAGCGACGCGCTCGCCGCCGCACTGTCCTGCGACTGCGACGCCACCAGCGTCGCCGCCTGCGACACCAGCCCCTGCGCGCCGCCCTGCGCCGCGAACGTGGTGTTCAGCACGCCGTCGATGATCGTGGTGCTGCCCGCCGCGCCGCTCGCCGCCCCGGACGTGCCGTCGCGCACCTGGCTCGGCGTCGCCATGACCGCCGCATTGACCTGAATCGACGCGGACAGCCCGGCGGCGCCGGCCGGCGCCGCCGGCACCGTCGCGCCCCCGGCGGTGAACAGGTCCAGGCCCTGGCCGCTGAACCGCGTCGCCAGCGTCTGCGAATAGCCGTCCAGGCCCGCCTGGTAGCCCGGCAGCGTCGTGTCGCGCAGCATGACGTTGGCGCCGATCGAGCCGCCGGTGAGCGAGGCCGTCACGTCCACCTTGCCGATGGTGATCGCGGGGATCGCCCCGGCCGGCGGACCCTTGGCGTAGGTATCGCCCGGCGCGATCGTAAGGTCGGAGGTGGCCAGCGGCCCGCCCGTCCCGCGCGTCGGCAGCGACAGGCCGTCGTCGGTGGTCACGCTCATGTCGCCGCTCGCCGACACCTTGGTGTGCACCGACAGCAGGCTGCTCAGCGAGGCCACCTGCTCGTCGCGCTGGTTCTCCAGGTCGGCGGTGCTGGCGCCCTGCGCGCGCAGCGCCACGATCTGCGTCGACAGCGCGCCGATCTGGCCCAGCGCCTGGTTGGCGGTCGCGACCTGCTGCACCACGGCGTCCTGCGCCGCCTGGCGCTGCGCCGTGTAGGTCTGCGACAGCGCGTTGATCCCGCCCGCCAGCGACTGCGCCGCGCCGACCACCGCCTGCTGCTGCGGCGCGCTGGACGGGTCGGTGCGCAGCGTGGTGAACGCGGTCTGCAGCCCGCCCGCAAGGCTGGCCAGACTGCTGCCGCCGTCGCCCGTGGTGCCCTGCGCCGCGTCCACCACCGACAGCGCGGCCGCCCTGGTCTGCAGCCCCGACACCGCAGCGTTCTGAGACAGCACGCTGGCCTGCAGCGGTGCGTCCAGCGCCCGCTGCGTCGGCCCCGACACGACCCCGCTCGGCTGGGAGCCGGCCTCCAGCGAGGTCTGCACCGACACCTCGCGCACGTATCCGGTGGTGCTGGCGTTGGCCACGTTCTGCGACACGACGCTGATCTGGCGCTGCACCACGGCAAGGCCGCTGCCGGCGATCGACAAGGCTGATTCGAGGCTCATCGGGCTGCTCCTGCTGCCGGAGCCGGCGCCGCCCCGCCGGCATGGCCGGGTCGGCGTCGCCGGGTTGGCGCTACTGGATGGTATTGATCGTCGTGGTTAACATCTGGTTTGCGGCCGTGATCATCTTCGCGTTGGCGCCATACGCCTGCTGCGCCACGATCAGCTTGGTCAGCTCGGTGGCGATGTCGACGTTCGAGTTCTCCGTCGAGCCGATGTCCAGGCTGCCGGCGCCGTTCGCGTTCTGCACGTTCACCAGCCCGTTGCCCGAGGCCGCGGTCGCCGTGAACGCCTCGCCGTTCTGCCGCTGCAGCGCATTGGCGTTGCCGAACGTCACCACCGGCACCTGCGCCAGCGTGCGCGTGGTGCCGTTGTCGTAGCTGGCCACCACGCTGCCGTTCGACTGGATGCTGACCCCGGTGTAGTTACCGGCGGTCACGCCGTCCGCGGTGATGTTGCGCGACGCGTAGGGCAGGCCCGCGAACTGCGTCACCCCGTCCGACAGCCCGCTCGTGCCGAGATTGAACGCGACGTTGCCCCAGCTGGTCGGCACGGTGACGCCCTGCTCGCCCGCCGTGGTCTGCGTCGCGAGCGCCGCGCCCGACCCGGAGGGGGTGAACGTGTTCAGCGTCCCGTTCGCGTTGAACGTCGCGGTGCCGACGTTGGCGGCCGTCCCGCCGTCCTGCGCCACGGACAGCGTCCAGTCGGTCGAGGGAGCCGCGGCGGTGCCCACCGGCGTCCAGGTCAGCGCAAGGGTGTGCGACGCGCCCGCGGTGTCGAAGGCGCTCACCGTGGTGGTGTTGGCCGTGGTGCCGCCTTCCGGCAGGTTGGACGCCACCACGACGTTGCCGGTCGCGACCGGCGGGTTCTGCGTCTGGTTGATCTTGATCGGCGACAGCGCGCCCTGGATCACGTTGCCCTTCGCGTCCGCCGGCCAGCCGTTGAGGTAGCCGCCCGCGCTGTTGACCATGTAGCCGGCCTTGTCGACGGTGAAGTCGCCGGTACGCGTGTACTCGGGCGTGTTGTTCAGGATCGGCACCCCGGACGCGGTGACGCCGCTCTGCGTGCTGACCTGGAAGAAGCCCTGCCCGGAGATCGCCATCGCCGTGGCGTCGGTGCTGGTCTCGATCGTGCCCTGCACGTTGTTCTCGTAGTCCGGCCGGGTCGCCACCGAGCCGGACTGGTTCTCCGTCGCCGTCGAGCTGCTCAGGTAGTCGATGAAGCTCGTGTTGATCCCCTTGAAGCCGACGGTCTGGCTGTTGGCGACGTTGTCGCTGATGTTGGTGAAGGCGGCGGACTGCGCGGTCAGTCCGCTCACCGCGGTGTTGAGTGCGCCGAACAGCGACATGGAACTCTCCTCGTTGGGTCTGGCACCGCCAAGGCAGAATCCGTGCCAGCCTTCGCTTCCGCCGCACGCCCTGGATGCGGGGCCGCGCAGGGCGTCGCGCAACCCGCAAGGCCTTTGCTGCCGGGCGTGATACGGCCTCCCGGCAGGATCTGCCGGGCGAGTCCTGCATGGCCGGCGCGGCTCGCGCAGCGTCACCGCGGGCACCGGACGTGGCCTGGAACTTGCTGCCGTGCCGGCCGAACGCCGGGACACCACGAATGCCAGCCTCCGCCATCGCCGAGCCGTCCACCCTGTCCAGGCCCGATCCCCGATCGGTCGTCGTCCGCGGCGGTTCGACCGGCGACGGCTTCGGCGCTGCGCTCGGCGCGGCCGCCTCGACCCGCACGCCATCCGCGCAGGCCTGTCAGCCCACCCGGGTTCCGTCCGCCGCCGGCTCGCACCCGGTCCGGGCTGCCACACAGGCGACCTCCGCTGCGGGACCCCTGCCGGACCCGGACGGCGCCACCACGACCGACGGAGCCGACGCAACAGCAGCCGCTCCCGGCGCAGGCCAAACCGAGTTTTCGGCGCCCGGCACGGCACCCGGTGCCGCGCAGGACCCTGCCGCCACGCCCGACCCCGCGGGCGCATCCGCGGCGCCGACGGCGGACACGAACGCCTTGCCGCCTGCCGCCAGCGCAGGTGCGCTGCCGGCGCGGCACGGCGTGACTACAGCCCTGCGCCGCGCCACGGACAGCGATGACGCACCGCAGGCTGCGACGCAGGCTACGGTCGGCGAACCGGTTGCGGCACCCCTCGCACTCTCGCCCGCAGCGCCGCCCGCGGACGCCATCCAGGGCAGCGCGCCGGGCAGCGGAGCCGCGGACGCCGGTGTGGCGGCCGGGCTCGCGGCGGTGCCCGGCCCGACAGCCTCCGCCACCACGCCGGCCGGCGTCACCGCAACGCCACCCGGCGATGCGGCCGCAGGGTCGGCCGGTTCCGCGATGCCATCCGCCGCCCCGGCCGGTTCGGTTCTGGACGCCGCTTCCATTCGGCCCGATGCCGCATCGGCCCTGCACGCGGCGGCCGAGGCTCCTCAGGCGCCGTCGCGACGCGCCGCCGCTGCCTCCGCCGCAGCGTCGCCCGGCGTCGCCGTCCAGCCGGCGTCGGCCGTGTCCACGCCCAGCCAGGCCGCCCTGCCGGACGCCACGCCGTCGCGCGACGCACCGCCTCAGCCTGCCGGCCTGGCGCACGCCGAACCGGAAACACCGTCGCCGGGCCGCCATCTCCTGGCTGATCCGAAGTCGGGCGCGGCCTCCGGCACTGCGTCCGACGCCGCAGCCCAGCCGGCGCCTACCCAGCCGGGCGCGCTCCAGCAGACGGGCGCCCAGGACCCGAACCCTGCCTCGACCGTCCTGACGGCCCAGTCCGGCCTGCCGCCGGCCAGCCCGTCCCCCCCGGCCATGCCCGCCGCCACGCCCGCCGTGGCGCCGGGACAGCCCGCGGCCTCGCCCGCGGCGCAGATCGTCCCGGCGGTGCTGGCCATGCACGGCGCCAACGGCGCGCAGAACATGATGCTGCGCCTGACCCCGGCCGAGCTCGGCACCGTGCAGGTCCAGATCACCCGCGACCATGACGGGGCCGCATCGGTCTCGGTGCTCGTGGAGCGGCCGGAAACGCTGCGCCTGCTGCTGCACGACCAGGCGCAGCTCCAGCACGCCCTGAGCCAGGCCGGCCTGCCGCAGGACCGGACGCTGTCGCTGCAGCAGGCTCCGCCCGGCAGCTTCGCGGGCCACGACCATTCCGCCTCCCCCCGCGACCTCGCCCAGGATGCGCGCCAGGGCGCGGGCGGCGGCCAGGGCGGCGACCCGGGCCAGCCCGGCCGCGACGGCGCCCGACAGAACTCCGCCGGGGGACAGGGCGCACGGTCCGGCTCCGGCCGCGCCGTGTCCGCCGTCCAGTCCTACGCCTCGGCCTGGCAGCCCGCCGGCATCGACATCACCGCCTGAACCGTTCGGGGACCCCTCATGACCAGCATCGCTTCCAGCACCTCCGGCACTGCCGCCGCCGGCGCCACAGCGTCGAGCACCGGCACCACGGCCGGAGTCAACGCCCTCACCTCGCTCGCCGACAACTTCCAGAGCTTCCTGAGCCTGCTGACCACGCAGCTGCAGAACCAGGACCCGACCAGCCCGATGGACACCAACCAGTTCACCAGCGAGCTGGTGCAGATGACCAGCGTCCAGCAGCAGGTCAGCACCAACAGCAACCTGACCCAGCTGATCGCGCTGACCCAGGGCAGCCAGGTGCTGCAGTCCACCGCGCTGGTCGGCAAGACCGCCAACGTGTCCTCGAGCAGCATCGCGCTGCAGAACGGCAGCGGCGAGCTGCAGTTCACCACCGCCGCGGCCGAGCCGATCGGCATCGCCATCACCGACGCGTCCGGCAAGACGGTCAGGACCGCCACCCTGACCTCGGCCGCAGGGGCCAACACCTGGAAGTGGAACGGCACCAGCGACTCCGGCGCGTCCGTGCCGGACGGCAGCTACGCCGCGTCCGTGGTGACGCCGAGCGCCAACGGCACCACGGCGGTCGCGGTGCCGTTCACCGTGCAGGGCACCGTCACCGGCCTGGTCAAGAGCGGCACCTCGACCAGCCTGCAGCTCGGCGCCACCTCTGTGGACATCAGCGCGCTGCAGTCGCTGGTGAACTGAATCCGCACGGCAGGCCAGGGTCGCGCCGGCGTCCGCGCCGACCGGGCAGCAAATGCCGGGCCGTTAACCAAGGGGTAAGCCCGGCCCGCCACCTTGTGCCTGCCGGCAGAACGCCGGTGGAGCGGAAGCGCGGCATGACGGATTCGACCCAGCCCCAGGACACCGCCGGCGCGCCTCCCGGCGCCGAGCAGGGCATGCCGCGGACAAGCACCGGCCGGATCGCCGCGCAGGCCGCCTCGACGCCGATCCCGGGGCGTGGCTCCCCGCCTGCGCCGTGGCGGGCCCTGCCGCCGGCCGCACCCTGGCGGTGCTCCGTGCTGCACGTGCCGGAGCCGCGGCGGAACGCGCCATGAGGCCGGTGCTCGAAGGCCTGCGCGCGCTCGGCCCCGCCAGGCTGGCGGCGATGGCGGTGGTCGCGATCGGCATGCTCGGCATCCTCGGGCTGCTGGCGATGCGCGGCAGCACCCCCTCCTCCTACGCGCTGCTCTACGCCGACCTCGACCTGCGCGAGGCCGGCCAGCTCGTCGACGCGCTCGACAAGGCCCACATCGCTCACCAGGAACAGGGCGGCGGGCAGACGGTGCTCGTGCCGTCCGCCGATGTCGCCCGCGCCCGCCTGCTGCTCGCCAAGGACGGACTGCCCTCCGGCGGCTCGATCGGCTACGAGATCTTCGACCGCGGCGACAGCCTCACCTCCAGCCAGTTCCAGCAGGAGATGAACCAGACCCGCGCGATGGAAGGCGAGATCGCCCGCTCCATCCGCATGATCTCCGGGGTGCGCGCGGCCCGCGTCCACCTGGTGCTGCCGAAGCGCCAGCCGTTCTCCCACCAGCAGCAGGAGGCGCAGGCCAGCGTCGTGCTGACCATGGCCGGCGGCGCACGCATGGACCGCGAGGGCGTGCAGTCCGTGCTCAACCTGATCTCCGCCGCGGTGCCCGGCCTGCGCGCGCACAACATCGCCCTGATCGACAGCCGCGGCAACCTGCTGGCACGCGCCGGCGACCCGGACGCGACCCAGGGCGCGGAAGCAGCGCAGACCGCCGAGGAGCTCCGCCACACGACCGAGCAGCGCCTGTCGCGCTCCGTCGAGGACCTGCTCGAGCGCAGCCTCGGCGCCGGCCGGGTGCGCGCCGAGGCGGCGGTGCAGATGGACTTCGACCAGCTGCACGAGACCAAGGAAAGCTTCGACCCCGACCAGCAGGTGGTGCGCTCCACCCAGACCAACAGCGACAACTCCAAGTCGACGGAGGCCGCGGACAAGCCCACCACGGTCGCCAACAACCTGCCCAACGCCGATGCCGGCGCCGCCCAGTCCCAGGCCGGCAGCCAGCAGCAGAAGCAGGAGGAGACCACCAACTACGAGATCGGCAAGACCGTGCGCACCACGGTGCATGACCAGCCGCAGATCCGTCGCATCAGCCTCGCGGTGATGGTGGACGGCACCACCACGCCAGACGCCGACGGCAAGCCGGTCTGGCACGAGCGCTCGCCGGAGGAGCTGGCGCGCATCGCCACCATCGCCCGCAGCGCCATCGGCTTCGACGAGAAGCGCGGCGACAAGGTCGAGGTGGTCAGCATGCGCTTCGTGGCCCCCGACGCCGACACGGCAACGCCGGAGGCCGCTTCGCGCTTCGGCCTGCACCTCGAGAAGTCCGACCTCATGACGCTGGTGCAGACCGGGGCGATCGGCCTGATCGCGCTGCTCGCCCTGTTCTTCGTGGTGCGGCCGACGATGCTGCGGCTGACCACGCCGGGCCCCGCCCTCGACCAGGGAAGCGCCGCCCTGCTGGCCGCGGAAAGCGCCCAGGAAAGGCTCGCCCTTGCCGGGCCTGGTGCCACGGGCGTGCCGGCCCTGGCAGGGCCGGCGGGCGAGCCCGGCGAGGCGATGGTCAATCTCGCCAACATCGAGGGACAGATGCGCGCCTCCACCCTGCGCAAAATCGGCGAGCTCGTGGACAAGCATCCGGAGGAAAGCCTGGTGATCGTGCGCAACTGGATCTCGCAGGAGAAGTCCTGACCATGGCGAGAACCGGCACCGGCGACCAGCTCAGCGGCCCGCAGCGTGCCGCCGTGCTGCTGCTGACGCTCAGCTCCGAGCAGTGCTCGCGGCTGTTCTCGATGATGGGCGAGGACGAGATCCGCGAGATCTCCGCCGCCATGGCCCAGCTCGGCCCGGTGAGCGCGACCATGGTGGAGCAGCTCCTGGCCGAGTTCACCGAGAAGCTGGGCAGCGCTGGCAGCGTGGTGGGCAATTTCGAGACCACCGAGCGGCTGCTGCAGCAGACCATGTCGCGCGAGCGCGCCGGCCAGATCATGGAGGAAATCCGCGGCCCGGCGGGGCGCACCATGTGGGACAAGCTCGGCAACGTGCACGAGAGCGTGCTCGCCAACTACCTCAAGAACGAATACCCGCAGACCGTCGCCGTCGTGCTGTCCAAGGTGAAGCCCGACCATGCCGCCCGCGTCCTTGCGCTGCTGCCGGAAAGCTTCGCGATGGAGGTGGTGATGCGGATGCTGCGCATGGAAAGCGTGCAGAAGGACGTGCTCGACGGGGTGGAGCGCACCTTGCGTTCCGAGTTCATGTCCAACCTCGCCCGCGGCGCACGGCGCGACAGCCACGAGATGATGGCCGAGATCTTCAACAACTTCGACCGGCAGTCCGAGGCCCGCTTCACCGCGGCGCTCGAGGAGCGCAGCCAGGACAGCGCGGACCGGGTGAAGCAGCTGATGTTCACCTTCGACGATCTGTCGCGCCTGAGCCCTGCCGCGATGCAGGTCGTGCTGCGCGTGGTCGAGAAGGACAAGCTGCCGCTGGCCCTCAAGGGCGCCCCGGAGAAGCTGCGCGAGCAGTTCTTCGCCTCCATGTCCGAGCGTGCCGGCCGCATGCTGCGCGACGACATCGAGGCGCTCGGCCCGGTCAAGCTGCGCGACGTCGACGAGGCGCAGTCCTCCATCGTGCTGGTCGCCAAGACGCTGGCCGCGTCCGGCGAGATCGAGATGGGCGGCGGGCAGGAAGAGGAGCTGCTGTATTGAGCCCCGACCGGACCGAGCACCCGGAGCGTGGCCCGCGCGGCATGGACGCGCTGCTGCGTGACGCCGTGCGCGCCGCCCTGCACGACCACCCCGCCATGCTCGCCGGCGCGGGCGACGCCGACCCCGCGCCCGACGCTGCCCGCGCCGCGCCGCGCCCGCTCGGCGGCATCCTCTACGCCGAGGATTTCGACGCGCCCGCGCCGCCGCCGCCCGCGCCGCCCGCGCCGGAGCCAACCCATTCCGCGGTCGAGCTGGCCGACGCCCGAGAGACGGGACGCGCGGAAGGCTGGAGGGCGGCGCGCGCTTCGGCGGATTCCGAGGCCGAGGCGCAGCGCGCCGCGGTGCTGCACGCCGTCGCGGCCGCGCTGTCCGACGCCCGGAGCGCCGGCGAATCCCTGGCCGCCACCGCCGCGGAGGCGGTGGCGCGCACCGCGCTGTCGCTGCTGGCGGCGGCGCTGCCCGCGACCTGCGCCCGCAACGGGGAGCGCGAGCTGCGTGCCCTGGCGGAGGCGGTGCTGCCGGCGCTCGACACGGAGCCGCGCATCGTCGTCCGGGCGGGCACGGCCGCCCTGCGCGGGCTGGCGGAGACAGTGGCCCGCCTTGACCCCGACCTCGCCGCCCGGGTGCAGCTCGTGCCCACCGAGACGCTGGCGGCCGACGAGGTGCGGATCGCCTGGCAGGACGGGCGGGCGGCGCGCGACCGGCGCGCGATCGCGGCCGCCATCGAGGCCGTGCTGGCCCCGCTCGGCCTGTTCGAGTCCGCACCCCCGGCGGCCGTCCAGGCTGTGCCGGCGATGCCTGACCCGACCACACCTGGCCCCAAGGAGATGGCTGATGCCGGCTGACATGGAACTGGCAGAGTTCACCGACCCGGCGCTGCCGGGCGACGCCGCGCCCCGCGCCGTGCGCGACCTGGAGGCGGTCTACGACATCCCCGTCACGGTGAGCGCCGTGCTCGGCCGCGCGACGATGCAGGTCAGCCAGCTTCTCAAGCTCGGCCGCGGCGCCGTGGTCGAGCTGGACCGCAAGCTCGGCGAGGCGATCGACATCTACG
>CAXSFU010000032.1:0-37665 GCA_964236695.1 uncultured Acetobacteraceae bacterium
AGGCCAGGGCTCTGCCCTGGACCCGCCAGGGCGAGCCGCCCTGGACCGGCTTTCTCAAGGGCCAAGGACCCAGGTCCCTGGCGGTTCCGGGCAAGCGGCCGGCCCCGCGTCCATGAACGCCGCGCAAGGCGAGTCTCCCTGGTATACGGCCGCGTGATGCTCATCTGTGGAAGGCACCACTAATTCGCTTCCCGCACACCGCATCCTTCGGCACCATCCTCGTCCAGGACGGGCCGGCCATGCGGCGGGCCGAGCGTGAAGGAGCGTACCGCCATGCTGTCACGTAACCTGGAACAGACGCTCCACCGTGCGCTGTCGTTCGCCAGCGACCGCCACCACGAGTACGCCACCCTCGAGCACCTGCTGCTCGGCCTGGCCGACGACACCGACGCCGCCACCGTGCTGCGCGCCTGCGGCGTCGACCTCGACAAGCTGCGCGTCGAGCTGAACGAGTTCCTGGAGAAGGAGCTGTCCGGCCTCGCCACCGACCGCACCGGCGAGCCCAAGCCCACCGCCGGCTTCCAGCGTGTCGTGCAGCGCGCCGCCATCCACGTGCAGTCCTCCGGCCGCGACGAGGTCACCGGCGCCAACGTGCTGGTCGCGCTGTTCAGCGAGCGCGAAAGCCACGCCGTCTACTACCTGCAGCTCCAGGACATGACCCGCCTGGACGCCGTGAACTTCATCAGCCACGGCATCGCCAAGGCCCCAGGACGCGGCGGCTCCGGCCGCCCCACCGCCAGCGGCTCGCCTCCCGGCGAGGGCGGCGGCGGCGAGTCCGAGCGCGAGGAGAAGGGCGGCCGCCGCGCCCAGGACGCGCTCAGCACCTACTGCGTGAACCTCAACAAGAAGGCGACGTCGGGCAAGATCGACCCGCTGATCGGTCGCGACAGCGAGGTCGAGCGCACCATCCAGATCCTGTGCCGCCGCACCAAGAACAACCCGCTCTACGTGGGCGATCCCGGCGTCGGCAAGACCGCGATCGCCGAGGGACTGGCCAAGCGCATCGTCGAGGGCGACGTCCCCGAGGTGCTGGCCAAGAGCACGATCTACGCGCTCGACATGGGCGCCCTGCTCGCCGGCACGCGCTACCGCGGCGACTTCGAGGAGCGTCTCAAGGCCGTCGTCACCGAGCTTGAGGCCCAGCCCACCGCGGTGCTGTTCATCGACGAGATTCACACCGTGATCGGCGCCGGCGCCACCAGCGGCGGCGCCATGGACGCGTCGAACCTGCTCAAGCCTGCGCTGGCGCAGGGCACGCTGCGCTGCATCGGCTCGACCACCTACAAGGAGTTCCGCAACTACTTCGAGAAGGACCGCGCCCTGGTGCGCCGGTTCCAGAAGATCGACGTCGCCGAGCCCTCGATCGAGGACACGGTGAAGATCCTGCGTGGCCTCAAGACCAACTACGAGAAGCACCACAAGGTCCGCTACACCGACGAGGCGATCCGCGCCGCCGTCGAGCTGTCGGCCAAGTACATCAACGACCGCAAGCTGCCCGACAAGGCGATCGACGTGATCGACGAGGTCGGCGCCAGCCGGATGCTGCTGCCCGAGGGCAAGCGCCGCAAGACGGTGACGCTCAAGGACGTCGAGGACATCGTCGCCAAGATCGCCCGCATCCCCCCGAAGTCGGTCAGCACCGACGACAAGGAGGTGCTGCGCAACCTCGAGCGCGACCTGAAGTCGATGGTGTTCGGCCAGGACAAGGCGATCGACGCCCTGTCCGCCGCGATCAAGCTGTCGCGCGCCGGCCTGCGCGACGCGGAGAAGCCGATCGGCAACTACCTGTTCAGCGGCCCGACCGGCGTCGGCAAGACCGAGGTCGCCAAGCAGCTCGCCTCCACGCTGGGCATCGAGCTGATCCGCTTCGACATGAGCGAGTACATGGAGCGGCACAGCATCAGCCGCCTGATCGGCGCCCCCCCCGGCTACGTGGGCTTCGACCAAGGCGGCCTGCTGACCGACGGCATCGACCAGCACCCACATGCGGTGCTGCTGCTCGACGAGATCGAGAAGGCACACCAGGACCTCTACAACATCCTCCTGCAGGTCATGGACCACGGCAAGCTCACCGACCACAACGGCAAGACGGTGGACTTCCGCAACGTCATCCTGATCATGACCACCAACGCCGGTGCGTCCGACATGGCCAAGGAGGCGATCGGCTTCGGCCGCGACGTGCGCGAGGGCGAGGACGACGAGGCGATCAAGCGCCTGTTCACCCCCGAGTTCCGCAACCGCCTCGACGCGACCATCGGCTTCGCCGGCCTCACCCAGGACATCGTCGGCCGCGTGGTCGAGAAGTTCGTGATGCAGCTCGAGGCGCAGCTCGCCGACCGCAACGTCACCATCGAGCTGTCCTCGGCGGCCAAGGAATGGCTGGCGGAGCGCGGCTACGACAGGCTCTACGGCGCGCGGCCGCTGGCCCGCGTGATCCAGGAGTACATCAAGAAGCCGCTCGCCGAGGAGCTGCTGTTCGGCCGCCTGGTCAAGGGCGGCGCGGTCAAGGTCGAGCTGGCCGACGGCAGGCTGGAGTTCAGCTACGTCTCCAACGGCGACGAGCCTGCCGTCGGCACGCCGGACGAGGGCGGCTCCGAGCGCGAGCCAGAGATCGTCGAGTAGCCGCCCCGCACGGCAAGTGCTGCGGACACCGGGGCCGGCGCATCATGCGTCGGCCCTTTTTCCTTGGGAGCACGCGATGAAGGCCATGTGGCACGATCAGGTGATCGCCGAGAGCGATGACATCGTCACCGTCGAGGGCAACGCCTACTTTCCGGCCGCCTCGGTGCGCCAGGACCTGCTGCGCCCGAGCACCCACACCAGCGCCTGCCCGTGGAAAGGCACGGCGCACTACCACAGCCTCGCCGTGGACGGCGCGTCGAACGAGAACGCGGCGTGGTTCTACCCGGAGCCGAAGGCCGCCGCCGTAGAGATCAAGGGCCGGGTCGCGTTCTGGAAGGGTGTGACCGTCACGAAGTGATCGGCGAGGAGCAAGGCCAGGGGCTCTGCCCCTGGACCCCGCCAAGGGCAGGGCCCTTGGAACCTCTTGCTGAAGGGAGGCCGGGTCCAGGGGCGGCTCCCTCCGGTGGCCTTTCCAACGATCCAAGAGGATCGTAGGAACCTTTGGCCACCTTCGACTGGCGGGTCCAGGGCAGAGCCCTGGCCTTCCTACTCCGCTTCCAGCCCCGCCCTGGCCCGCCGCAGCATCGCGACCTCGTCAGGGTCCGGCTCCGGGAACGCCAGCCCCATCCTTTCCAGCGCCTGCACGATCAACTCCACCACCACCAGCCGCGCGAACCACTTGTGGTCCGCCGGCACCACGAACCACGGCGCGGCCTCCGTCGCGGTCGCCGAGATCGCCGCCTCGTAGGCGCGCTGGTAGTCGTCCCAGTATCGCCGCTCCGTCAGGTCCGCGGCCGACAGCTTCCACAGCTTCTCCGGATGGTCGAGGCGGCTCAGGAAGCGCCGCCGCTGCTCCGCCTTTGAGATGTGCAGGAACACCTTGACGATCACCACGCCCTGCCGCCCCAGGTAGGCCTCGAAGGCGGCGATGTCGGCCAGACGCTCGTCCCAGAACGCGGCGTGGCCCGCACGCTCGCGCAGCCGCGGGTCCAGACGGTCCGGGTGCACGCGCCCGACCAGCACGTCCTCGTAATGGCTGCGGTTGAACAACCCGATCTCGCCGTGCAGCGGCACCGCAGCGTGGACCCGGCGCAGGAAGTCCTGCTGCAGCTCCACGCCGCCGGGCTGCTTGAACGAGGTGACGCGCACCCCCTGCGGGTTCACGCCGGACATGACGTGGCGGATGGTGCCGTCCTTGCCGCCGGCATCCATCGCCTGCAGCACCACCAGCAGCGAGCGCTCTGCCGCCGCCGCCAGCACGATCTGCAGCGCGGCGAGCCGCTTCACCGAGCCGGCAAGCAGCAAGGTGGCCCGCTCCTTGTCGAAGCCGGGCGCGATATCATCCGGGTCGCGCCGGTCGAGGCCCGCCTTGCCCCCGTCCACCCGGTATCGCCCGGGCAGCCCGGCCAGCACGTCCCGGCTCACGACCGGCTCCGCCCGGCACCGTGCGAAGCGGGCACCGGACTCATCAGACGCCGGTGCGCCTGATGGCGAAGCTCCCCGGCCCCTGGCAGGTCGGCATCATCTCCACCCGGTTGATGTTGACGTGCCGCGGCAGTGCCACCACCCAGCCGACCGCCTCGGCGATGTCCTCCGCCGTGAGCGGCTCCGTGCCCTCGTAGACCTTGGCCGCCTTGGCCGCGTCGCCGTCGAAGCGCACCGTGGAGAACTCCGTGCCGCCGCACAGCCCGGGCTCGATGTCGGTCACCCGCACGAAGCTGCCGACCAGGTCCGCCTTCAGGTTCAGGGTGAACTGCTTCACGAACGCCTTGGTGGCGCCGTACACGTGCCCGCCCGGATACGGGTAGGAGCCGGCGATGCTGCCCAGGTTGACCACGTGGCCGCGGTCGCGCTCGACCATGCCCGGCAGGATCGCCCGCGTCAGGTGGATCAGCCCGGTGACGTTGGTCGCGACCATGGTGTCCCAGTCCGCGAGCGAGGCCTTCTGCGCCGGGTCCAGACCAAGCGCCAGCCCGGCGTTGTTCACCAGCACGTCGACCTCGCGCCACCCCTCGGGCAGGCCGGCGGGAAGCGCTGCCACCGCCGCCGCGTCCGTCACGTCGAGCGGCAGCGCCAGCACCGCCTCGCCCAGCTCCTCGCGCAGCGCCTCAAGCCGCTCGGCACGGCGCCCGGCCACGACCACCCGGAAGCCGTCGCGGACCAGGCGCCGGGCGATCGCGGTGCCGAAGCCCGCCGTCGCGCCGGTGACGAGCGCCGTGCGGCCCAGGCCCCCGCTCACGCCACGTCGACCGTGACGTCGATGTTGCCGCGCGTCGCCTTGGAGTAAGGGCAGACCTCCTCGTGGGCACGCCGCACCATCTCCTCGGCCTGCGCGCGCGCCACGCCGTCCAGCTTCGCCGTCAGGCGCACCGCCAGGAAGAACCCGTCGTCGTTCTTGTCGATGGTCACCGCGGCGGTGACGTGCACGCCCTCCGGCCTGATCTTCTCCGCCCCTGCGATCGCGATCAGCGCCTGGCCGAAGCACGCGGAATACCCCGCAGCGAACAGCGCCTCCGGGTTGGTGGCAGCGTCGCCGCCCGGGCCGCCCAGCTCCTTGGGCAGGCGCAGGTCGAGGTCGATCACGCCGTCGGACGTGCGGACATGGCCGTTGCGGCCGGCGGTGGTGGAGGCAGTCGCGGTGTAGGCCATGGTCAGGAACTCCTCGGGTCGGGATGCGGTCTGAACGTGGCGGAGGCGCACAAGGATGCCAAGGCAGGCAGGACAAGGGTGAGGGTCTGCCTCCAACTTCGCCAGGGGCCAGGCAGCGCCTCAGCCAGAAAGGCCAGGGCTCTGCCCTGGACCCGCCAGGCGTAGGTGGGTAAAGGTTCCAACGATCCGCTTGGATCGTTGGAAAGGCCACCGAAGGGAGCCGCCCCTGGACCCGGCCTCGCTCAAGGATCGGATTCCAAAGGCTCGGCTTTTGGCGGGGTCCGGGGGCAGAGCCCCTGGCCTTCCTGTCCGGACGCAACGCCGGAGACGCCTCCCCTCACCCCGGCAGCCGTAGCCGCACCGACACCGGGCAGTGGTCCGACAGCCGCTCCTTCCAGCCCTCGCCCGTCTCCCGATACGTCATCACCCGCAGCGTGTCCGCCTGCATCCACCCCCGCGCCGCCCCGCCGGCCAGGATGTGATCGATGAAGTTCTCCCGACCCCAGCACGGGCTCGACTTCCCTTCCGTCGCCCGTGCCAGCGGCGCCGCCGCCTCCAGCGCCGACAGCACCGCGTCCCCCGGCCCCATCCACCGGTTGAAGTCGCCCAGCACCAGGAACGCCGCCCCCTCCGCCCGCCGCTGCGCGATCCAACCCGCAAGCGCCGGCACCTGCCGCGCCAGGGCCGCGCAGCCCGGACGGCGGCTGCTCTCCGGCGGGTCCTCCCGGCATCCGGTCTTGAGGTGCACCGCCAGCACCCGCAGCCGCGCCCCCGGCAGCTCGAGCGTCACGTCCAGCCCGTTGCGCAGCGGGTGCCGCGCCTCCGGATACACGTCGAGCGCCACGAGGTCCGGGTTGCGCGTCACCGCGATGCCCCGCCGCACCGCGAGCCCCACGCGCTGCACCACGTCCTCGTCGATGAACAGCAGCGCGTAGCGGTCCGGGTCGAAGACCCGCGCGGCGACCGCGGGCCCGTCCACCTCCTGCAGCGCCACCACGTCGGCGTCGAGCCGGTCCGCGTAGCCGCGCAGCAGCGCCAGGTCCTCTGGCGTCTTGGGCCGCACGTCGCCCGGCAGCGACGGATCGCCGGCCGGGCGCAGCGTCGCCCACTCGATGTTCCAGGTCGCGACCTTGAGATCGCGGGCGAGGGCAGGGGCGGGCAGGAGGAAGGCAAGCAAGGCCAGCGCTCTGCCCTGAACCCGCAGGCCGTGAGGCCCTTTGATCCCTTGACTTAAGAAGTGGATTCCAAAGGCTCGCCTTTGGCGGGGTCCAGGGGCAGAGCCCCTGGCCTTCCTGCGCCTCACGCGAACGCCGCCCCCGGCAGCGACGCCACGCCCAGCAGCGTGACCCGCGTGTGGTCGGAGAACGTCAGCACCGTGCTGCCGCCGCTCGTCGCCACGACCGGAGCGGCGGCGTAGCCCTGCGCCGAGATGCGGTCGGTCGCCGTGCGGAAACCCGACACGACCAGGCTGCCGCCGCCCTGGCCGTCGACCACGCCGATCAGGTCCATCCCCGAGCCCGCGAACAGGGTGGCGTTGCCCGCGCCGGCCTGCACGTAGTCCGCCCCACTGCCGCCCAGCACGACATCGGGCCCGGCGCCCGCGAAGATCGCCGTGGCTGCGTTGCCGCCGCTGAGGGTGGCGGCGCCGCTGCCGGCCACGATCGTGCTCGCCCCGCCGCCGGCCGCGATCACGTCCGCGCCGGTGCCGCCGTAGAACAGGACACGCCCGGTGGAGCCGGCGCCGGTCAGCGTCTCGCTGCCGCCGGCGGCGATAAGGGTGTTGAACCCCCCGACAGGATCGGTCGGCTGGGTGTTGTCGGTGCCGCTGGCGACCAGCAGGTCGCCGCTGCCGCCGGCGAACATGGTGCCGCTCCCGGTGCCGCCCTGCACTGTCATGGAGCCGAAGACGTCCGAACCTTCGCCGGTGAAGACCGGACCGGGCTGGATGCCGCCCACGATCGTCGCGTGGCCCGCCCCGTTGTTGTAGACCAGGGAGCCCTGACCGGCGAACACGGTGGTCGCCTGGTCGGTGGCGTCGATCTCGGTCCCCAGCGGAAACGTCGTCGTGATCGACGCGATCGCGACGCCCCGGTCCAGCATCAGCGTGCCGGCGGCGAGTGCCAGCGGCCCGGTGCCCGCCGCGCCCGTGGCGGCGAGTTCGAGGCGGTTGGGGTAGCTGGCGGAAGCGATGTCGATGATGCTGTCCGGCCCGATCAGGATACCGCCGGAATAGGTGTTGCCGGGATTCGTGAGGACCACGTTGCCGCTGACGTGCAGCGCGCCCGCGCCCGTGATCAGCCCAGCCAGCGTTCCCGTCGCGGCGACGTTGTCGCCGCTCCCCGCAAGCGCGATCGGGTTCGCCAACGTGCCCAGCGTCCCGGTCAGCGTTCCGTTGTCCAGCGTGAGCGCGCCGCCCCCCAGGGTGGCGCCGGCCTGCACCTCGAAGCGGGCGCCGGCCGTGAGTGTCCCCGTCGCGAAGCCGAGGGCCGCGGAGCCGAGCAGGTGCGCGTACACGACGCTGTCGGTGAAGCTGCCGACCGAGAGGGTACCCGCGAAATACGGGTAGAACGCGCCAGGGTCGGGCATGACGGTGAGCGACGCGGCCGCACCGCCGCCGGTGACGGTGTAGGACCCGTCGAGCGTCGGGTTGTCCGCGAACACGGCGGCGTCGGCCGCCGTGGGCACGCCGTCGCTCCAGCTCGACGCGGTGTTCCAGTTGCCCGAGCCGGCGATCCAGGTCGTCGTCACCATGGCACGTCCCTTCCCCGGGGTCCCGGGGACCCGTTTTCCGTCACCATCGCACCGGGCCTCGTCCGGCACACGGGATTCCGTCCGGGCGATCGCGCGCCGCCCCGCCCATGGCCGGCCAGGACCGCCCCGTGCCCGGGCACGCCGATGTCCGCCTCGCGCAGACCCGGAACTCCCGCCCCGCCTCCTTTCGAAGGCCGGTCCAGGGGCGCTGCCCCTGGCGGAGTTTGAGGCAGAGCCTCAACCTTGCTTTCTTCTCGCGCGCTTCACAGCAGCACCCGCTCCCCTCCCGCCCGCGCCACCGCCACGGGCTCCGGCAGCGCCCGCGCCCCGCACCGGGCCAGGAACGCCGCGACCCCGTCCAGCACCGCCGGGTCGCGCGTGGCATCGCCCGCGTCGCCGCGCGGCACCCAGACCACCGTATCGTAGCGCGCCCGCGTCAGCAGCACGCGATACGTGTTGACCCGGTTGGCAACTGCCTCCGCGTCGCGCGCCACCTGCCAGGCGGTGCCGCGGAAGGAGCGCACCCGCCACGCCGCCTGCCCCGCCACCCGCACCAGGTCCGCGTCCCAGCACAGCCCCGCGTGGTCCAGCACCAGCCCCTGCGCGGAGAACTCGGTCGCCACCACCTCCAGCGCGTCCGACGCCCGCACGTCCGGCCAGCGGTCGAGGAACCAGCGCGCCACCGCGCCCGCGTCCATGTGCGCCAGCTCCACCCCCAGCCCTTCCGCGCGCAGCCTGCGCGCCCCAGAGCTGGCCAGCAGCCCGCAGCGCCGCGTGCCCCGGCTCTGCGCCCGCAGGTGCGCGCGCATCGCCGCGAGATCGCGCGTCAGCAGTGGCGCGCCCTCCGCCAGAAGCAGCGCCTCGTCCGCGGCACCACGCAGCACGGCGTCGACCCAGCGCGCCGACAGCGGGCCGCGGACCTGGCGCACCGCCACGTCGAGGTGCAGGGCCGCATCCGTGCGCAGCCCGCCGATCGGCGGCAGGCGCTGCCGCGGGTCGGCCGCCCCCGCCGCGTCCGGCGCCGCCACCACGTCCCAGCCCGGCCGCGACGCCAGCGCCGCCCCCCATTCCGCAAGCCCGCCCTCGCCGTCGTGGATCTCCTGCCCGCCGCCCACCAGGCAGACGATCGCCGCCCACCCCGCATGATGCGCCATGATGTCGAGCAGGTGCCCCGGTTCGGAGTCGCTCAGCCGCACCGGCCGGTCCAGCGTCTTGCGGATCGCGTGCGCGCGCGACCAGCAGCGCTGCGCCTCGTCGACCACCACCACCCGCTCGGCCGGCATCTCGCCGCTGCCCACGTGATGGTCGCGGAACCGGGGCAGGGCCTGGATCACCCCCTCCATGCGCTGCCGCGCCGCCCGCCCGTCGAGCCCGCGCCCGATCGCGTCGCGCGCCAGCGCCTCGCGCAGCACGTGCACCAGCGACGGGTTGCCGGTCAGGAAGGTGGCGCGCCCCTCGCCCCGGTCGCCGAAGCACGCATTCAGCCCGCACAGCGTCTTCCCCGCGCCGGGGATGCCGGACACGAACAGCACCCGCGGCCGCCCCGCCGCCTGCGCTGCCGCGATCTCGCGCCGCACCGCGTCCGCCGTGGCGCGCAGGCTCCCCACGTCGGCCCGCGCCTCGGCGATCGCCGCCACGTCGTGCCGCCCGTACAGCATCCGCGCCGCCTCGATGATCGTCGGCACCGGCCGGTACGGCGCGTGCTCCCATCCCTCGGCGTCGAGCGCGGCGCCCCCCGGGATCGCCGCCAGCTCCGCCAGCAGCGCCGGCAGGCCCGCCGCATTGGCTTCCAGCACCGCGCTCACCGTCCCCGGCAGCAGCAGCGGCCGCACCCCGGACGGCGACGCCGCCTCCGTCGCCACCAGCACCGGCACGATCGGATGCCCGCGTGACCCGGCGTGGAAGTCCTGCAGGTCGAGCGCGAAATCCTCCGCCTGCTCGCGGTCCGCGCGCCCGAACTGCGTGGCGCCGACCTTGAGCTCCAGCACCACGATCGCGCCGCCCGTCACCAGCACCGCGTCCGCCCGCCGCCCCAGCCGCAGCAGCGGATACTCCAGCAGCACCCGCCACCCCGCCGCCCCCGCGCCCACCCGCGCCAGGGCGCCCTGCAGCAGCGCCACGGTCACGGCCCAGGCGCGCAGCTGCGTCGCCTCGCTCACCCGGAACGCCTGCGCCTGCGCCAGCGCCAGCCGCGCCGCCACCGCCTGCGGGTCGGCCTCGATCAGCGCGGCGGCGGTGGAGGACCAGTAGGCGGGCATGGGCGCAACCATGGCGTGCATCCGGCAACGTGACCAGGGCCGGCGCGAACCGGCCGTGCGGCGCCGAGTTGTCCCGCCATGCCGGACCAACAGACATTGCGGGGTGCCGACCGTGTCAACGACGAGCTGGAGGTCGGCTTCGACGAGCGGTTCGAGCGGCGGTTCCACTGGGCGGAGGTGGCCGGGCGGGCCTTCCTGATCCTGTTCGTCGCCCTGGCGCTGAGCGGACTGCTCGGCCGCGGACCGTTCAGCCACCAGGTCGTGCGCGCTCCGGGCGGCGGCGCCTCGGTCGACTACGAACCCCTGGCACGCTACGACACCCCCACGCAGGTCACCCTGCATCTCCGCCCAGCGCCCGGGCAGCAGGCCAGCACGCTGTCCATCGGCACGGACTTCGTCGAGCCGATGGGCCTGCAGACCGTGCAGCCGACGCCCCTGGCCAGCGCCACGGACCAGGGCGGCATCACCATGACCTTTGCCACGCGCCCGGGGCACGGCGACACGCTGGTGCGGCTGCAGCTCAAGCCGTCCGTGGTCGGGCCGGTGAGGCTGCGCGCCACGGTGGACGACGCAGCCCCCCTGACCTGGACCCAGGTGGTCCTGCCATGACCGCCCCGCCGGAGGCCCCGCCATGACGGTCGTGCTGCGCGCCGCCGTCGCCTACTGGATCCTGCTGATCGCGGTCCGCCTGGTGGGGCGGCGCACCGCCAGCATGATGGCGCCGTTCGACCTCATCGTGCTGTTCCTGTTCGGCGGCGCCACCATGGCGTCCGTGCTCGGCGAGGACCACTCCCTGGTGGCCGCCTACAGCACGGTTGCCACCATCGGCCTGATGCACCTGCTGGTGTCCTGGCTGAAGGTCCGCTCCGACGCTTTCGGCCGGCTGATCGACGGCACGCCGGTGGTGATCTACGAGGACGGCCACTGGCACGAGAAGCGCATGCGCACCCTGCGCATCGAGCCGCAGGACGTGATGGCCGCCGCACGACAGCGCGGCCTGTCGCGCCTGGAACAGGTGCGCTACGCGGTGGCCGAGCGCGACGGCAAGGTCTCGATCATCGCCGAAGGCTAAGGCAGCAAGGCCAGGGGCTCTGCCTCCATGCTTGAAGGCGGGGACCCCGCCAAAGGCCGAGCCTTTGGAATCCGATTCTTAAGGATAGGGTTTCCAAAGGGCCCGGCCCTTTGGCGGGTCCAGGGCAGAGCCCTGGCATTCCTTGTCTGCGTCCCGCCGCCGTGCTGCCATGCCGGATGCCCGCCCCCGTGCGCTCCGACGTCCCCGCCCGCCTGGACCGCCTCGGCTGGAGCCGCTTCCACCTGCTCGTGGTCGCGGCACTCGGCATCACCTGGGTGCTGGACGGCCTGGAGGTGACGATCGTCGGCTCGATCGGCCCGGTGCTGCAGGACCCCCGCACCCTGGCGCTCAGCGCGGCCGAGGTCGGCGGCTCTGCCTCGGCCTACGTCGCCGGCGCGGTTGCCGGCGCCCTGCTGTTCGGCTGGGCCACCGACCGCTACGGCCGCAGGCTCATCTTCAACCTCACCCTGCTGGTCTACCTCGCCGGCGTCCTCGCCTCCGCCTGCGCCTGGAACGCCCCGAGCTTCATGGCCTTCCGCGTGCTCACCGGCCTGGGCATCGGCGGCGAATACGCGGCGATCAACTCCGCGATCGACGAGCTGATGCCCTCGAAGCTGCGCGGCCGGATCGACCTCGCGGTCAGCGGCTCCTACTGGATCGGTGCGGCCGCCGGCGCCGCGGTCTCGCTGCCCCTGCTCGGCGGCCGCTGGGTCGGGCTCGACCTCGGCTGGCGGCTGGGCTTCGGCCTCGGCGGCGTGCTCGGCCTCTGCGTGCTGCTGCTGCGCCGCTGGGTGCCGGAAAGCCCGCGCTGGCTGCTCACCCACGGCCGGATCGACGAGGCGAACCGGACGTTGGACGACATCGAGGCCCGCGTCACGGCCACCGGCGGCACCCTGCCGCCCGTCACCGGCGCCCCCCTGGAGGTCCACCCGCAGACGAGCTTCGGCCTCGGCCAGGTGTTCTCCGCCATGCTCGGACCATACCGGATGCGCTCCGTGCTGGCACTCGTGCTGATGGTGGCGCAGGCGTTCCTGTTCAACGCGGTGTTCTTCACCTACGGGCTGGTGCTGGAACGCTTCTACGCCGTCCCCGACGACTCGATCGGCCTCTACATCCTGCCGCTCGCCGCCGGCAGCTTCCTCGGCCCGCTGCTGCTCGGCCCGCTGTTCGACACGATCGGCCGCCGGCGCATGATCACCGCCACCTATGCCGCCGCCGCCCTGCTGCTGGCCGCCACCGCGGTCCTGTTCGGCCAGGGGATGCTCGACGCCCGCACCCAGACCCTGGCCTGGACCGCGATCTTCTTCTTCGCCAGCGCCGCCGCTTCCTCGGCCTATCTCACCGCGAGCGAGATCTTCCCGCTGGAAACCCGCGCGCTCGCGATCGCGGTGTTCTACGCGCTCGGCACCGCGATCGGCGGCGTCGCGGCGCCATTCGTGCTCGGCGCCCTGATCGGCAGCGGCAGCGCCTGGGCGGTCGCCGGCGGCTACCTGGCCGCCGCAGGGCTGATGGCCGTCGCCGCCGCGACCGAGGCGGCGATCGGCATCGACTCGGAGGGGAAATCGCTGGAGGAGATCGCGCTGCCGCTGTCCGGCGGCCCGTCCCACGCCGCACCCTCGTGACCGCGCGGTGAAACCGTGGCGCGCATCTTGCCGAGGACTCCACCCCGTACCATAGTCGTCGGGAGGATTTCGGAGTCGCGCTGCGCCTGGCGGGCAGTCTCTCGTGAAGTGCCCCCGCGCGCCGTGCCGCTCCCGGACAGGAGCACGTGTTGCAAGACGGCGGCCTGCACTACCCCGCGCTCGTGCTGAACGCGGATTTCCGGCCTCTCTCCTATTTCCCTCTCTCTACCTGGGCCTGGCAGGACGCCGTGAAGGCGGTGTTCCTCGACCGCGTCTCGGTGCTCAGCGAATACGAGTTCGAGGTGCACTCCCCCTCGATGGCGATGCGCCTGCCCAGCGTGATCGCGCTCAAGGACTACATCCCCGCCGCGCGCCGCCCCGCCTTCACCCGCTTCAACGTGTTCCTGCGCGACGCCTTCGCCTGCCAGTACTGCGGCGAGCGCCTGCCCACCCACGACCTGACCTTCGACCACGTGATCCCGCGCAGCCGCGGCGGCCGCACCACCTGGGAGAACGTCGTCACCGCCTGCGGCGACTGCAACCTGGTCAAGGGCTCGAAGCTGCCGCGCGAGTGCCACATGCACCCGCGCCAGATCCCGCTGCAGCCCTCCACCTGGGAGCTGCAGGAGAACGGCCGCGCCTTCCCGCCGAACTACCTGCACGGCAGTTGGCGCGACTACCTCTACTGGGACAGCGAATTGGAAAGCTGAAGGCCAGGGCGGAGTCCTGGCCTTCCTCGCCTACGCCACCAGCCGCAGCCTCGCCCGCCGCGGCAGCTCCAGCGGCAGCTCCGGCTCCCTGCCCGTGGCCGGCACGGGCTCCACCTCCGCCGCCGGCAGCGCCTCGCCCAGGTGGTGCGCCGCCAGGCTGCGCGCGACGTAGTCCAGCGGCGAGGTGGCGAAGTCCACCGCCGCGTCGCCCTCGACTGCGCCCGCCGGCCCGAACTGGGTGCCGGCGAACGCTTCCACGAACGCGGCCAGCGGCACGCCGTGCTGCAGCCCGAGGCTGACCGCCTGGTTGAGCCCGTCCATCAGCCCGCGCGCCAGGGCCGACTCGCGCGGCAGGCTGACCTCGATCTCGCCGACCCCGCCGTCGGCGAACTCGCCGGTGCGCAGGAACAGCCGGTGGCCGCCGAGCGTGGCCTTCTGCACCGACCCGCTGTGCCGCGCCGGCATCACGCGGCGCCGCGACCCGGCGGGCAGGGCGGCCGCCACCGTCGCCGGCCGCGCCGGCATCCTCGGCAGGAACGGCGCCACCGCGTCGTGCATCGCCGCATGCGCCGCGGCGTCCGCGGGCGTCAGCAGGGTGTCGCCGCGCAGCACCAGCGCCAGCGCCGCTTCCGGCGACAGCGCGCGCGCCGCGAGCCTGCGCTGCGTCGCCTCGCTGAGGCTGCCTTCCGGCGTGACGGAGGAGAACGCCGGGGCGATGCCCGCGGTCTCCAGACCCAGCAGCGCGTCCGCCGGCCCGGGCGCCGCCACCGCCGCCGCGTCCAGCTCCGGCAGCCCGCCGGCCGCGTCGCGCGCCGCCTGCGCCGCCTCCGCGAGGCCCGGCACCACGCAGCAGGACGGCGCCGCCGCCCAGGACGGCTCGTGGCGCAGCAGGTCGCGCTGCCCGTCCGACATCACCGTGTCGACCCGCGCGCGCAGCAGCGCCGCCAGGCACGCCGCCACGTCGCGCGCCGCCCGCGACGCGTAGTCCAGCCCCAGCGAGGCCAGCAGCGCGTCCAGCCCGGACATCGCGACCCAGGACCCCGCCCCGTCGATCATCCGCAGCGCCTCGGCCACCGTGTCGGCCGCGCCCACGAAGCCCGCGACATCGAAGCCGGCCACGTCGCCGCCCGGCTCCTGCGCTTCGGCCGCCGACCCGCGCGCCGGGCCCGCGTCGCCCGGCTGCCATCCCGCCCGGCCGTGCCCCGCCGGCGCCCCGGCCGCCCCCGCAGCATCGTGGAACGCCGGCAGCGACAGCACGAAGCCGGGCGCCTGCACCCGCGACGCCTCGTCGTCGCACCCGGCCGCCGACCCGTCGCAGGCCCACACCGCCCCGTTCGGCGCCGCCCTGCGGTGCAGCAGCAGCGCGTGCAGCCGCACGTCCAGCCCCGGCGCCTCGCCGAGTAGCAGCGCCCGGCGCGCCAGCGGCCTGACCCACGCCTCCGCCGCCGCCGCCAGCGATGCGCTGCGCTGTCCCGGCGCCAGCACCGAGAACGCCTCGGCCGCCGCCACGTCCCAGGCCGCCGGCAGCGTCACCATCCGCGTGGGCGAATCCGGGTCGGCCCCCGCATGCAGGGTCCGCATCCTCACGCCACGCCAGATCGGGCTCGTTCTCATGCTCGCAGCCTAGGTCGGCCCGCACCCGGCGCAAACCGTATTTCGTGGCCTGACCACCATCGCGACCACACAATGTTGTGGATAACCCGTAGAGGGCAGCAAGCAAGGCTGGGCTCTGCCCAGACCCGCCAAAGGGCCGAGCCCTTTGGAAACCTTCCCTCAAGGAAGGCCGGTCCAGGGGCGGCTTGCCCCTGGCGGAGCTCGAGGCAGAGCCTCGACCTTGGCTTGCCTTCCGCCTCGCCATGGACCGCCGTGCTGCAGTTGCGTATATCCCTGCCATGACCCTCGGCACCCGCCTGTTCACCTGGCTGCGCGGCAGCCCCGTCGGCACCGACGAGGCCGGCAACCGCTACTTCACCGAGCGTCGCCAGCGCCCAGGCTTCCGCAGGCGCCGCTGGGTATTGTTCGCCGGCGCCACAGAAGGCAGTGCGGTGCCCGCCGAGTGGCACGCCTGGCTGCACTACACCACCGACGTGCCGCTGACCGCCGTGACGCGCCGCGCCTGGGAGAAGCCCCACCTGCCCAACATGACCGGCACCTCCGACGGCTATCGCCCGTCCGGCAGCGACTACCGCGGCGGGCGCACCGCGGCCGCGACCGGCGACTACGAAGCCTGGACGCCGGGGGGCTGAGCCGATGGCCACGACCAGGCGCAACCCCGCGGAGCTGCTGACCGGCGCGTGCGTGCTTCTGGTGGCATGCGGCTTCCTGGCCTACGCGGTCGCCAACAGCGGCCGCGGCGGCGCGTCCGGCTACGTGCTGCACGCCGCCTTCGACCACATCGACGGCATGGGCGCCGGCTCGGACGTGCGCCTCGCCGGGGTGAAGATCGGCACCGTGCTCGGCACCGCGATCGACCCCAAGACCTACCTCGCCGACGTCACCCTGTCGGTGCGCAGCGACGTGAAGCTGCCCACCGACAGCAGCGCGGAGATCACCAGCGACGGCCTGCTCGGCGGCAAGTACCTGGCGCTGGCCCCTGGCGGCGCGGAGGCGATGCTGCCGGCCGGGGGCACCATCACCGTGACCCAGGGCTCCGTCAGCCTGGAGCAGTTGCTCGGCAAGTTCATCTTCAGCGTCACCGACATGGTCAACGCCGTGAAGCCGCCCGGGGCCAAGCCCGCCGCCGCCGGAACCGGCCCGGGCCTGCAGTGAGCGGCCCCGCCCCGACCACGCCCGCTCCGCTCGCGCCCGCTCCGGCCGCGCCCGCCCGGACCTCCTGGCGCCAGCCGGACGGCACGCCGGTCGCCTGCCGTGAGAAGCTGCGGGTGCTGGAAGAGAACCACGCCGAGCTGGTGCAGGTGATGCAGGACGCCTTCGAGGACGCCGTCCTCATGGGCGTCGACGAGGCGGCGATGCGCGAGCACCTCGCCGCCACGGTGCGCGGCCTGCGCAGCCCGAAGCGGGCGTGAGCCGGCCCTGCAGCCCAGGCGCCGCGCCGCCCGCCCGCCCGGCCGCGCCGCGCGTCCTGGCAGCCGTCGCGGCGGCCGCCCTTCTCTCCGCCACGCCGCAGGCCGCTTCCGTCCGCGCGGCCGAGACCGTGGCACCCCCGCGCCTGCCCGATCCCGACACCTGGCTGCCGCGTCAGACCGCGGAGCTGCGCGTGCTCGACAAGGTGGCCGCTCAGGCCACGCCCCTGGTGCTCTCGGTTGGGCAGTCGGGCGGCTTCCATTCCCTGACCGTGACCGTGCGCGCCTGCGCGGTGCGCCCGCCCGAGCTGCCCCCCGACTCCGCCGCCTTCCTCGACATCGTCGACAGCCACGAGGGCGAGCCCGGCTTCCACGGCTGGATGTTCTCCGGCGAGCCGCAGATCGCCATGCTGGAGAACCCGCTGTACGACGTGCACCTGCTGTCCTGCCGCACCGACGCCGCCGCGTCCGCCCCGGCCGCCGCCGCCGCGCCCGCCGCCGCAGCACCGGGACGCGCTCTGCGATGACCCGGCCTCCTTCGTCGCACCCGGCGCTGCCGCCGCCGGACAGGGCCGCGTTCCTGCTCGACCTCGACGGCACGCTGCTCGACATCGCGCCCACGCCCGAGTCCGTGGTGGTCGCGCCCGGCCTCGCCGCCGACCTCGCCGCCTTGCGCGACCGGGTGGGCGGCGCGCTCGCCATCGTCACCGGCCGGCCGATCGCGCAGATCGACGCCCTGCTGCCTGGCGTGCCCCACGCCGTCGCCGGCGAGCACGGCGGCGCCACCCGCCACGCCCCTGGCGAGACGGTGAGCGCCGCGCCCCTCGCCGACATCCCCGACGCGTGGCGCGAGGCCGCCGCGCGCATCGCCGCCGCCCACCCCGGCGCCAGGGTGGAGGACAAGCGCCGCGGCATCGTCCTGCACTACCGCGCCGCGCCGGAGCACGGCGCGTCGCTGCGCACGGCGCTGGCCGCGCTGCTAGCCCCCGCTGGCCACACCCTTCCTGGCGACACGCCCGCTGGCGAAGCCTTCCACCTGCTCGGCGCCAAGATGGCCTGGGAGATCCGCCCCGCCGGCGCCGACAAGGGCTCCGCGGTGCGCGCGCTGATGGCGCGCCCGCCGTTCGCCGGCCGCCTGCCGGTGTTCGTGGGCGACGACGTCACCGACGAGGACGGCATTGCCGCCGCCGTCGCGCTCGGCGGCGTCGGCCTGCGCGTGCCGGACACGTTCGGCGACCCGGAGGGCGTGCGCGCCTGGATCGCCCGCCTCGCGAACGCCGACCCCGGAGGCGGCGGATGGCCCGCCTAGTCGTCGTCTCCAACCGCGTGCCGCCGCCCCGCGAGCGCGCCCAGCTCGCCGGCGGCCTCGCGGTCGGCCTCAAGGACGCGATCACCGGCCGCGACACCCTGTGGTTCGGCTGGTCCGGCAAGCAGTCCACGAGCACCAGGCTCGCCGTCTCCCAGTCCGGCCGCCTCGCCTTCGCCACGATCGACCTCACCGAGGCGCAGTACCGCGGCTTCTACCGCGGCTTCAGCAACGGCATGCTCTGGCCGCTGCTGCACGGCCGGCTCGGCCTGTCCGAGTTCCGCCGCGCCGACCTCGAGTCCTACCTCGCCGTCAACGCCCTGTTCGCCGCGGCCCTGTCCGGCCAGCTCCTCGCCGACGACGTGGTCTGGGTGCACGACTACCACCTGATCCCGTTCGGCCAGGCGCTGCGCGAGGCGGGAGCCACCCAGCGCCTCGGCTTCTTCCTGCACACCCCGTTCCCCCCGCCCTTCCTGTTCGACATGCTGCCGCAGGGCGAGCGCCTCCTGCGCAGCTTCGCCGCCTACGACGTCGTCGGCACCCAGACCGCCGACGACGCCGCCAACCTCAACGCCTGCCTCGAAGCCGCCGGCGTCGCCACCCGCGCCCGGGCCTTCCCGATCGGCATCGACCCCGACGCCTTCGCCCGCGACGCGGAACGTGCCGAAGGCGGGGCCGAAGACCGCCGCCTGCACGACAGCCTCGGCGAGCGCGCGCTCATCCTCGGCGTGGACCGCCTGGACTACACCAAGGGCCTGCCGCAGCGCCTGCGCGGCTTCGCCCAGCTGCTCGCCCGCTTCCCCGAGCACCGTGGCCACGTCAGCTACCTCCAGGTCACCCCGGTCTCGCGCGGCGACGTGTCGCAGTACCGCGCCCTGCGCCGCGAGCTGGACGAGCTGGCCGGCTTCATCAACGGCGAGCACGCCGAGTTCGACTGGGTGCCGCTGCACTACATCACCCGCTCCGTGCCGCGCGCCACCCTCGCCGGCTTCCACCGCCGCGCCCGCGTCGGCCTGATCACGCCGCTCCGCGACGGCATGAACCTGGTTGCCAAGGAATACGTCGCCGCCCAGGACCCCGCCGACCCCGGCGTCCTGGTGCTGTCGCGCTTCGCCGGCGCCGCCTCGGACATGCGCGGCGCGATCCTGGTCAACCCGTACGACCCCGACGAGATCGCCGAAGCGATCCACGCCGCCCTCACGCTCGACGGCGCAGCGCGGCGCGAGCGCTGGACAGGCATGCACGAGGCGGTGCGCACCCGGACGGCGGCGGCCTGGGCAGAGGCGTTCCTCGCGGCGCTGGAGCAGGAATAAACGACGAAAGCGCCACCTCTGCCGACAGCCTGGACGCTGCCATGAGCCTGGAATCAGCTCGTCTCTGAAGGCAGGGAAGCAAGGTCTTCTTTTTCTGAAGAAAAAGAAGCAAAAAGACTTTGTCTATTGGGTTCGGAGCGCGCAGGCGGCGGCGGAACCCAATGCACAAAAGTTCTCTGGCTTTTTCTTTCAAGAAAGAACACGCTTCCTTCTTACCTTCGCGCAGGAAGTCGGAGCCGGCGGGTCCATGACAGCCTCCAGGCGGAGCACCGGACCCGCCGGGCAGTCCCGCCCGAACCTGCCAGAAACCTGCGCCATTCCGAACGCCCTATACTTGAGAAAGGGAGCCCGAAGGCAAGCCTCCGGCAGAGTTCAAGGCCAGGGTCCACGCCCGCTTCCTGCCTTCCGTGCCGTGGACGCCCCCCTTCCGTCACACGACGTTCCTTTCCGATAACCATTCCTTTCCAACGGGATGGTACGGTCTTGTCCACAGGCAGGCCGCCCATGGCCAGTCCCGGGGTTGTACTGCCTGGACATCACGGTCACAGACACGTCATGATTTTCCTGTTACAGAGGAATTCTGTGTAATCAACGGCTTGTCCAAAATACATCGACTCGGCTTTCAGCTTCCGGCGCCGCGCCGGCGGCCTTCCGAAGCAGAAAGTCGCGGCGCTTCAGGGTGTTAGGCCCGTCTGACGGCGCGAACGGCACCGATGGCCGACCGACTGCCCACAGAGTTATCCACATGCCGGAACGCGGCCCCGTGGGCGGCAATGAGCCATGCCCGGCGATCCCGGAACGGGAAGGGTGCGGCAGCCGGGGCAGGGGCTCCGACGAGGCCGGTCCTCCGGGATGGCAGGCCGGCGTCCTCACCCCCGCAGCAGCGCGCGCAGCAGCAGCGCCATCGCCCGCCCATGCGGCGGCGTCAGCAGCATCGCCCCGTTGAGCCGCCCGGCGGCGAACACCGCCCTGCGGTGCGAGAACCGCCGGAACCCGTCCTCCCCGTGGTAGGCGCCCATCCCAGACGGACCGCGCCCGCCGAACGGCAGCGACGGCTGCGCGCAGTGCAGCAGCGTGGCATTCATCGCCACCCCGCCCGATACCGTGCCCTCCAGCACCCGACGCCGCACCTCCGCGTCGTCGCTCAGACAGTACAGCGCCAGCGGATGCGGCCGCGCCGCCAGGAACCCCAGCGCCGCATCCAGGTCGCGCACCGCCACCACCGGCAGCACCGGCCCGAAGATCTCCTCGCGCATCAGCGCCCCGTCCGCTGGCGGGTCGAGCACCACCACCGGCCCCATGCGCCGCGCCCCCGCATCGTCCTGCGCCGAATGGCGCAGCAGCCGCGCGCCCGATCCCTCCGCCTCGCGCAGCATCCCCTGCAGGCGCGCGAAATGCCCCGGGGAGATGATCGCAGTGCAGTCCGGGTTGCCCGCCAGCGTCGGCAGCATCCGCGCCGCCTCCGCCGCCACCAGCTGGGCGAAGTCCTCCGCCCGGTCGGCGCGCACCAGGGCGTAGTCCGGGGCGATGCAGGTCTGTCCGGCGCTGAACAGCTTTCCGACCGCCACGATCCGCGCGGCCCGCGCCAGGTCGATGTCGTCGCCCACCACCACCGGCGACTTGCCGCCCAGTTCCAGCGTCACCGGCGTCAGCCGCTCCGCCGCCGCCCGCAGCACCGCGCGCCCCACCGCGGTCGAGCCGGTGAACAGCAGGTGGTCGAACGGCAGCCGCACGAACGCTTCCCCAACCTCGCGGCCACCCTGCACCACGGCCACCTGCGTCGCCGGAAACACGCCGGCGAGGCTGTGAGCCAGCAGCCCGGAGAAGCGCGGCGTCAGCTCGGACGGCTTGAGCATCACCCGGTTGCCGGCCGCCAGCGCGTCGATCACCGGCGACAGACCCAGCAGCAGCGGGTAGTTCCAGGGCGACACGATGCCCACGCAGCCCAGCGGCTCGGTGCGCACCCAGGCACGCCCGAACTGGAACGCCGGCGCCACCGGGTGCCGGCGCGGCCGCATCCAGCGCGCCAGGTGGCGCCGGGCGTGGGCGATCGCCGCGCGCAGCGGCACCAGCTCGGCCAGCATGGTCTCCGGCCGCGCGCGGTTGCCGAAATCCGCCGAGATCGCCGCGGCGAACCCCTCGCGCTCGCGCAGCAGCATCGCGTCGAGCCGCGCCAGAGTGTCCAGCCGCGCGCGCAGCGACGGCGCCGCGCCGCCCTCGGCCCGCTGCGCGGCGAGCACACCCGCAACCTCGTTCAAGACGCCACCCGCGGCGGCGCCGGGGAAGCAGGGCAGGGCGGCAGGGCGCACCGGCGCGTCAGATCGTCCAAATAAATTGACAATGTCCCAGAAAGTGTTAACAGGAGGTTAACGGCGCAGGAGGACAGCATGTGGCTTCAGATGGTGGCGACAAGCGTGTTTGCCTTGGCCATGGCCGTGGCGATGATGGCGAAAGGCCTGCCGCCAATCGCCTACACGATCCCCGAGCGGCTGTCGGTGTTCAAGGAACAGGCGGTGTTCAAGGAATCGGGTCCCGGCTTCGGCGGCCCTGCGGCCAGCCTGGAGGCGCTGGCGGGCCTGCGTCCCCTGTAACGCCACGGCACGCGCCGGGACATCCCTCGGCCGCGTGCCGTCAGATCGACTGGCGCGACAGCCCGGAGCGCACCAGCAGCCACTTGGTGTATTCCGACGCCAGCAGCCGCAGCGCCGCCGGCCCGCCCGCGCGCAGCGCCGGCGGCAGCACCGCGACGGGATGGAGCGTCACCTCCGGCAGCGCCCAGCCGATCTCGGCCAGCGCGCGCGGCATGTGGTAGCCGGCGGTCACCACGATCAGCGAGCGCACGCCGTTCGCCCTCGCCCAGGACGCGGTCTCGGCCGCGTTGCCCAGCGTGGAGCGCGCCTGCCGCCCGAGCGTGATCCGCGCGGCCAGCGGCCCGGGGTCCACGCCCGCCCGGCGCGCCAGCTCCCCCAGCTCCGCCGCCGGCGCCACCCCGGACACCAGCAGCAGCCGCGCCCGGCCCTGCGCCAGCAGCCGCAGCGCCAGCTCGATCCGCTCCGCCCCCCCGGTCAGCGCCACGATTCCGTCCGCGTCCGGCGGCACCTCCCCCGGCTGCAGCGCAGAGTGGACGAACCACGCCAGCCCCGCCCCCCACGCCAGCACCGCGAGCAGCGCCACCGTCCCGGCCAGCCTGGCCAAACGCCGGAGCAGGCGACCCCGGGCCCGCCCACCCCTCGGCTGCCCCCCGGGCCGCCCGTCCCGGGACTCGCCCGACAGCCCCGCATCCGGCGGCGCGATGGTCCCCGGCCCCACTCCCGGCGGCCCCGCTGCCTGAGGATCATCGCCCGCAGCCCCGGTCACGGCAGCCGCCGCAGCCAGCGCCGCACCGTGAACTGCGCCGTGCCCCAGCCGATCGCCGCCGCCGCCAGCGGCAGCACCGGCAGCGCGCCCCAGATCGTTGCCGGCAGCGCGTCGAACCCGCCCGCCGCCGCGTCGCTCGCCGCGGGAGCCGCGAACGGCGCCGCCAGCGACGCCAGCCCGAGCAGCACCGGCAGTGCCGCCAGCGCCCCGAGCCCTGCCCCCAGGCTGGCCAGCAGCGTTGCGCGCGCGGCGAACCGCCCGGCGATGTAGCCGTCCGTGGCGCCCAGCCCGTGCACGATCCCGATCGCGTCGCGCCGCGCCGACAGCCCCGCGCGCGTCGCCACCGCCACCACCGCCGCCGCCACCCCCGCCACCACCAGCAGCGCCGCCGCAGCGCACGCCTGCAGCGACCGCGCCAGCGCCCCCAGCCGTCGCATCCAGTCGCCGTTGCGCTCCACCAGCGTCCCCGGCGCCGCCTGCGCCAGCCGCCCCGCCAGGGTGCCGCCCCCCCCGCCAGTCGCCCCGCCTGCCACCACGCCCGGCGCGGCGCCTGCCGCCCCATCCAGGCCCGCGCCAGGCGCCTCGGCGTCCGCGCCGCCGCGAAGCCTCACCTCGATCACCCCCGGCAGCGGCAGCGACAGCGCGTCGCCCGTGCCCAGCCAGGGCCGCAGCAATTCCGCCAGCTCCGCCTCGCCGAGCAGGTGCGCCGAGACCACCCCCGGCTGCGCGCGCAGCAGCGCCCTTACCGCGTCCACCCGGCTGGTGCCGGACGCCGCGCCCGGCCCCGGAACCGACGGCGCCAGCGGGTCCGGCACCTGCACCGTGAGCACCGTGCCCGCCCCCTCGCGCCAGCGAGACGCCAGCGACGACGCCGCCACCGCCCCCGCCAGCGCCAGCGCCGCCAGGAACGCCATCGCCGCCACCAGCCCCGGCAGCAGCCGGTCCGACAGCGCGCGCCGCAGCCCCAGCGCATCGAACCGGCCGCGCCGCGCGGCGCCCGCCCGCCCGCCCGGCAGCCCCGCGCCCCCCCGCCCGGACGGCCCCGCGCCCGCGCCGAAGTCGCCCGTGCCGACATCGCCCGTGTCCGCCGCGTCAGGCATCGGCAACCAGCCGCCCGCGGTCCAGCCGCAGCGCGCGCGCCGGGTGCCGCTCCACCAGCGACTCGTTGTGCGTGGCCACCACGATCGTCGTCCCCCGCCTGCGCATCTCGCCCAGCAGCTGCATCAGCCGCACCGCCTGCGCGTCGTCGAGGTTGCCGGTCGGCTCGTCGGCCAGCAGCAGCTCCGGCCGCGCGATCACCGCCCGCGCGATCGCCACCCGCTGCTGCTCGCCGCCCGAAAGCTGCGCCGGCCGCGCCTGCGCCCTGCGCGACAGCCCGACCCAGCCCAGCATGTCCGACACGTCCGCCGCGATCTCCGCCTCGTCGTGCCCCGCCAGGCGCAGCGGCAGCGCCACGTTGTCGTGCGCCGACAGGTGCGGCAACAGGCGAAAATCCTGGAACACCACGCCGATCCTGCGCCGCAGCCGCGGCAGCAGCCGACGCTGCGCCGTGCGGTGCGGCCCGATCTCGTGGCCCAGCAGGTGCACACGCCCGCGCGACGGCAGCGCCGCCAGGGTGAGCAGCCGCAGCAGGCTCGTCTTGCCCGCCCCCGACGGCCCCAGCAGCCAGCGGAACCCGCCTGCCGGCACGGCGAAGCTGATGTCGTCGAGCACCGCGTCCTCCCCGCCCCGTCCCGCGCCCCAGGCGCCCGGCGCCGCGTAGCTCAGCCCCACCCCCTCCAGCCGCACCATGCCCCTCTCCCCCGCCGCGATCCGCGCCCGCCGCCGCCCACGCGCCCCCCGCCACCATAGCCGCCCCCGCGCGAGCCGGCGCGCGGCAAGCGCAACCCGCGCGCGCTTTCCCGGTCCGTCCCGCCGCCGCTCCCGGCATTGCCAAGCCGTGCGCCCCTGGCGACACTCCGCCGCGATGCGCATCACCTGCCCCGCCTGCAACGCCAGCTACGACGTGCCCGACGCCATGCTCGGCGTCGGCCGCAGCGTGCGCTGCGTGCGCTGCCTGCGCGAATGGCAGCCGCAGCCCGCCCCCCCGGCGCACGACGCCGCCCCGCCCGCCTTCGAGGCTCCCGCCTTCGAGGACGACCTCGACCTTCCCAGGCCGGACCGCCCGCGCTTCACCGCCGAAGACCTCGACACCACCCTGCCGCCGGCCGCGCCGCTCGCCCCCGGCGACGCCCACGCCTGGCGCGACGTGCTGCTGTCGCAGAACAACGGGCGCGAGCCCGCCGCTGCAGGCCGGCGCGACGGCTGGATCGGCTGGCTGGTCAGCCTCGTGCTGCTGGTCGCCCTGGCGGCCGCGGCGGTCGCCTGGCGCGGCGCGGTGCAGCACGCCTGGCCGCCGAGCGGCCGGGTCTACGGGGCGCTCGGCCTCGAGCAAGGAAGGCCAAAGGCTCCGCCTCTGGACTCCGCCAAAGGCAAGCCTTTGGAATCCACCTTAAAGTAGAGGGTTTCCAAAGGGCTCGGCCCTTTGGCGGGTTCGGGCAGAGCCCGACCTTGCTTGCTTCAGAACGGCTTCAGCAGCCGCCCGATGTAGTCCAGCTCGTCCTGCGGCCGCCCCCGGTCCGCGCCGCGCCGCCGCAGCTCGTCCTGCAGGTCGCGCGACCTGGCCTGCTCCGCCTGGTCGGGCACGTGGACGTCGTCGCCGTCGCTGATCCCGTGCCCGCCATCCTGCGTCAGCCGCCCGAGCGGGTCGCGCTGCACCTTCTTGGACCGCCCGGCCTTGCCCGGCTTGTTGCCGCTGCCGCCCTCGCCGTCGCCGTCCTGGGCCTCGTCGCCCTTGCCGTCGCCTTCCTGCCCGTCCTTGCCGTCCTTGGAGTCGGACAGTCCGAACTGGCGCTGCATGGTCTGGCCCATCTCCTGGCCGCCCTTGCGCAGGTCCGCGACCGCGCGCTGCTCCGCGTCGCGCGCCGCGTCGTCGTGCCCGGCGCGCAAGGCGTCCTCGGCCTGCTGCATCGCCTGGTCCGCGTCGCCGAGGCTCTTCGGCACCGACCCCGCCGAGTCGCCGAACTGCTGCATCAGCTCGCCCAGCGCCCGGCGCATGGCGCGCTGTACCCGCCCCTCGGCATCGCGCGGCGCGGGTGCCACGGCGGCATCCTGCCCGCCGGGCCGCCCGCCCGGCTGGCGCTGCGCCTGCCCGCGTGCCGGCGGCTGCCCCTGGGCCGCCCCGCCGGGAGGCGCCCCCTGATCCTGCCCGGCCTGCTGCCCGGGCTCGCCACCCTGCGGGCCCGCGCCCCCCGGCTGCGGCGCGGCGCCCTCGCGCGCGTCCTGGCCGCCCGGCGCCGACTTGCCGGCGCCTGGCGCTGGCTGCCCGCCTTGCTTGCCGGCCTGCTGCCCCTTGTCCTGCCCCGCCTCGCGCCCCTGCTCCCTGCCGCGCCCCTGCGCGGCGTCGAGCAGCCCGCCCTCCCGCTTGAGCAGGTCCTGCACCGCGTCCTTCGCCGTCTGCGCCTTCTCGGAGTCCTCCTTGCCGCCGCCCTTGCCGGACTTGCCCTGCTGCGCCTGCTCCGAGGACTGCTTCGCCGCGTCGTCGAGCGCCTGCATCTGCTTCTGCAGCTGCTCCAGCTTCGCCTCGGCCTCCTCGGTCCGCCCCTGCTTCGCGGCGTCCTCCATCTCGCGCAGCATCCGGTCCAGGCCGCCGGCGTCCATCTTCTGCGCCGCCTGGTCGCGCGGCTGCAGCGTGCCGTCCTTGCGCGCCTGCTCCAGCATCGCCTGCAGGTGGTCATGGATCGCCTGCCGCATCGCCTCGACCCGCGCCTTCAGCTCCGCCTGCTGCTTCGGGTCCGCCTGCTTCGCCGGATCGCGCTGCATCGCGTCGAGCGTCTGGCGCACCTGCTCGCGCGCCTGCTCCACCACCCGCGCGGTCCGCTCCACCGCCCCGGCGTCCAGCGCCAGCGCCATCTCCCACAGCCGCGCCTGCGCCTGCGCCACCGCGTCCTGCGGCCCGTCCTCCTGCGACAGCAGCGAGGCGATCGTGCTCAGCCCCAGATAGGTGCCCAGGTTCGCCCCGAACGCTTCCGGCGCATCCGCCAGCCCCCTGATATCCGCCACCACCGGATCACGGTGCGCCGGGTCCAGCGTCAGCCGCCGCCGCGCCGCGATCAGCGCGCGCGCCAGCGGGTTGGCGAACGCCCGCTCCGGCAGCGTGAAGCGCGCCACCTCGGAGCGCCCGGCCAGCCCCTGTCCGTCGCGCCCGACCAGCACCGCCGACACCGCCATTCCCGCCCACGGATTCGCGGTCAGGTCCGGCGACGCCGTGCCGTGCGCATCCTTCGGCGCCCCCGGCAGCGGGATCGCCACGGCCGACGCGGGATCGTCCGGCCGCGCATCCAGCGTCAGCTCCGCAACCAGCCCCGCCACCCCGTAGCGGTGCGACACCTGCCACGGCAGCCGGGTGCGCGTGTCCGCCTGCCCGCCGTGCGCCGCAGCCGGCCCGGGCGCCGCCGCCCACGCCACCACCGGCGCCTCGTCCGGCACCACGTCCAGCGTCCACGACGCAACTGGACCGCCGCCGCGCCGCACCGACAGCAGCCCGCCCGCGTCGAGCACCCGCTCCACCTGCCAGCTCGCCGGCCCGAGCACCGCGAACGCCTGCGTCGCCGCGCCGATCGCCAGCGTCGGCGCGCCGCTCCCCCCGGTCAGGCTGACCTGCAGCTTCGAGCCCGCCGGCACCGAAACAGTCGTTGGCGGCGTGGCCGGATGCAGGAACACCGGCGCCAGCCCGGTGGACGGCGGCGGCGTGATCCACGCCTGCAGCACCGGCGCCACCGCCGGCGGCCCGGGCGGCAGGGCAGGGGTGAACGCCGCCGCCAGCCGCGGCCCCGCGTCCGGCCCCGCCACCACCAGCGACGCCGCCAGCCCCACCAGCACCAGCCCGCGCAGCGCCCGCAGGTCGCGCCCCGCCAGCACGGAGCGCGGCGCCCCCACCCGCAGCCGGTGCAGCTGCGCCGCCGTCCGTGACAGATGCGCCCGCCACAACGGGTCGGAGTCCGGTCCCCCCGCCTCGACAGCCCCGCCGCCGCCAACCCGCGCCGGCCGGTCCGCCAGCACCCGCAGCGGCTGGTGGCGCAGCCCTGACGCCGCCTCCAGCCGCCGGTCCACCTCGCCCGAACCCGGCGCGCGCAACGGCCGCATCCCCCGCCACAGTAGCAGCACGACCCCCGCCGGCACCGCCAGCGTCACCGCCGCATGCGCCACCGGCGGCAGCAGCGCCACCCCGCCCAGCAGCGCCGCCACCCCGTAGCCGCCGACCAGCGCCGCCGCCGGCCAGGCCGCCGGCCACAGCCGCTCCACCCACAGCACCGCGCGCGCCTGCCCGCGCCTGCGCCCCAGCCGCGCCATCGCGCCGCGCGGCAGCCCCCCCATGCCCGGACCGGGGCCGGACGCCTCGGGTGGCACGCCGCTCACCCGCGCCCGCCCGCGCGCCGCAGCCCGAACGCCCCGGCCTGCTCCGGCAGGAGGTCGCGCGCCCACAGCGACTCCACCGTCGCCCGCGGCAGGATCAGGTTCGCCCGCCCGTCCTCGACCAGCACCGCCGCCGCCGCCGGCCGCGCGTTGTAGGTCGAGCTCATCACCGCCCCGTACGCTCCGGCGTCCAGCACCGCAACCAGCGCCCTCGGCGCCAGCTCCGGCAGCCTGCGCCCCCGCGCCAGGATGTCGCCGCTTTCGCACACCGGCCCCACCACGTCCGCCGGGCTCGCCTCGCCCGCCGCGTCGGCGGCGCCGACCGCCAGCACCCCGTGCCACGCGTCGTACAGCGCCGGCCGCGCCAGCTCCGTCATCGCCGCGTCGATCACCACGAAGCGGTGCCCCCCGCTTCGCTTCGCCCGGATCACCGACGCGAGCAGCACCCCCGCCGGCCCGACCAGCCAGCGCCCCGGCTCGACCATCAGCCGGACGCCCAGCCCGCCCAGCGTCGCCGCGATCGCCCCCGCCCACGCCGCCGGCGACCCCGCCGCCTCGTCGCGATACGAGATCCCGAGCCCGCCGCCGCAGTCCACCACCTCGACGGCATGCCCGCCCGCGCGGATCTCGCCCACCAGCCCCGCCACCCGCCGGAACGCCGCGCGGTACGGCGCGCACGAGGCGATCTGGCTGCCGATGTGCACCGCCAGCCCCACCAGCCTGATCCCCGGCAGCCCCGCCGCCCGCGCGTACAGCGCCGCCGCCTCGTCGGCCGCCACGCCGAACTTGTCCCCCGCCCGCCCGGTGGCGATCTTGGCGTGCGTGCCCGCGTCCACGTCCGGGTTCACCCGCAGCGCCACCCGCGCCACCCGCCCCATCCCCGAAGCGATCGCCGACAGCGCGTCCAGCTCCTCCGCACTCTCCACGTTGACCTGGCCGATGCCCTGCTCGACCGCGAGGCGCAGCTCCACGTCGCTCTTGCCCACCCCGGAGAACACGATCTCGCCGGCCGCGACACCCGCCCGCCTGGCCCGCAGCAGCTCGCCCGCGCTGACCACGTCCGCCCCCAGCCCCTCCTCGCGGAGCAGCCGCAGCACCGCGAGGTGGTCGTTGGCCTTGACCGCATAGTGCACCGCGACGTCGAGCCCGGCCTGCCCGAACGCCGCCCGCAGCGCCCGCGCCCGCGCCCGCATCGTGTCCGCGCCATACACCCAGCACGGCGTGCCGAACTCCGCCGCCACCGCCGCCAGGCTCACGCCCTCCAGCAGCAGCCCGTCCATCGCGTGCATCGACAGGTGCGGCCGCCCCGCCAGCAGCTCCGCGGCGCCGGGATCGGTGGCAGGGTCGTGCGCGGGCTGCTCCATCGCCCAGAGATAACGGGTCGGCCGCCCCGCCGACAAGGCCGCCTCAGCGCCGCCGCAGGCCCTCGGCGCCATACAGCGGCGGCGGCGTATACGGCAGGCCGCTGCCCGGCTGCACCTCGGTGAACGGCACGCCATACGGGTCCAGGTTCCCCGCGCGCAGCGGCGGCGGCGCGGCCTGCGCCTGCGGGGCCGGCCCGAGGCTCGGCGCCGGGCCGGCAAGCCCGCTGCCGAACGCCCCGGCGCCGGGGGCAGGGGCGTTGACCATCGGCGGCGGCACCACCTGCGCGACGGCCGGGAACGAGACGGCCAGGAAAAGAAGGCAGAGGGCAGGGAGGCGCATGGCGGGGTCCTTGGCCAAGGGAAGCAAGCAAGGTTGAGGCTCTGCCTCAAACTCCGCCAAAGGCAAGCCTTTGGAATCCACTACTTAAGAAAGGGTTTCCAAAGGGCTCGGCCCTTTGGCGGGTCCAGGGCAGAGCCCTGGCCTTCCCTACCTCACCTTCATCACCACCGTCCTTCGCGCGAACGCCACGAAGTCCAGCCGCCGCGCGTGGGCGCGCACGAAGCCGTCCGGCGCCGCGTCGAGGTCGGTGTAGCGGTCCCCCACCAGGTAGTCCGACATCGCGTGCAGGTACTGCGCCGGCGACACCTTCGCGCCCCCGTTGTACTGCGCGCCGAGCGCCCCGTAGCTGGTGTCGATGTCCTCCACCACGTAGAAGCCCCCCGCGCTCACGTGCGGCAGCAACACCTGCAGCGTCAGGATCTGGTGCGTCCAGACGTGGGAGCCGTCGTCGACCACGATGTCGAACGGCCCGTGCGCCGCCGCCAGCGCCGCGAGCTGCGCCGGGTCGGACTGGTCCACGACCTCGACCGCGATCCGCCCGCCCGCGAACCGCCGCGTGTCCGGGTTGATGTCCGCCCCGACCACCTGCGCGCGGGGAAAGAACTCCGCCCAGGTCTGCAGCGACTGCCCTTCCCAGACGCCGATCTCCAGGATGCGCAGCGGCCGGTCGCGCATCGGCGTGAAGAACGACTCGTAGAGCCGCAGGAGGTCGTGGTGGCGCGACGACTTGTCCGTGCCGCGCCGCAGCCCGATCGCGTCGAGCCCGGGCCGTAAGGCCACATCGCCCGGCGCCTGGGCTGCGGGCGGCGCCACGTCCGCGCGGCCCGGGCTCGCGTCCTGCGCCACGCCGCTCAGAAGGTCGGGTAGCTGCGCGGGTATGTGATCTGGTCGGCTGGGCCAGGCGCGGCCGGCGCGCCCTTCTTGCCGCATCCCGCCACCAGCGCCAGCGCGAGCAGCGCCGCCAGCCACCCGGCGCGGCGCGTCACGCCGCCCCGCCCAGGGCCGAACCACCCGGCGTCGCCCCACCCGGGGCAGCGCCCGCCAGCGCCGCCCGCCAGCGTGCCGCCTCGCGCGCCACGTTGCTCGGCGCCGTGCCGCCCTGGCTGGTGCGCGAGCCGATCGACGCCTCCACCGTGAGCACGCCGAACACGTCCGCGGTGATCCCCGCCTCCTCCGCTTGCATCTCCGCCAGGCTCAGCCCCGCCAGCTCGACGCCGCGCGCCTCGGCGGCCGCCACCAGCCGCCCGGTGACGTGGTGCGCGGTGCGGAACGGCAGCCGCAGCACCCGCACCAGCCAGTCCGCAAGGTCCGTCGCGGTGGAGAACCCCGACCCCGCCATCGCCCGCATGCGCACCAAGTCCGGCGTCAGGTCGCGCACCATCCCCGCGATCGCCGCCAGCGCCAGCGCCAGCGCGTCCGCCGCGTCGAACACCCCCTCCTTGTCCTCCTGCGTGTCCTTGGCGTAGGCGAGCGGCAGCCCCTTCATCACCGTCAGCAGCCCCACCAGGCTGCCCACGATCCGCCCGGTCTTCGCCCGCGCCAGCTCCGCCGCGTCCGGGTTGCGCTTCTGCGGCATGATCGAGGAGCCCGTGGTGAACGCGTCGGAGAGACGCACGAAGCCGAACGCCGGCGAGCACCACATCACGATCTCCTCCGCAAGCCGCGACAGGTGCACCGCGCAGATCGACGCCGCCGCCAGGAACTCCAGCGCGAAATCCCGGTCCGACACCGCGTCCAGCGAGTTGGCGCTCGGCCGGTCGAACCCCAGTGCTGCGGCCGTCATCGCCCGGTCGATCGGGAACGACGTCCCCGCCAGCGCCGCCGACCCCAGCGGGCACTCGTTCAGCCGGCGGCGGGCGTCCGCGAACCGCCCCCGGTCGCGCGCCAGCATCTCGACATACGCCAGCAGGTGGTGGCCGAACGTCACCGGCTGCGCGGTCTGCAGGTGGGTGAAGCCCGGCATCGGGTCCGCCGCGTGCTCAGCCGCCCGCCCCGCCAGCGCGTCCATCGCGTCCGCGAGCCGCGCGTCGATCCCGTCGATCGCGTCGCGCACCCACAGCCGGAAGTCCGTCGCCACCTGGTCGTTGCGGCTGCGCGCCGTGTGCAGCCGCTTCCCGGCGTCGCCCACGCGCTCGCTCAGCCGCGCCTCGATGTTCATGTGCACGTCCTCGAGCGCGGACTGCCAGTCGAAGCCCCCCGCCTCGATCTCCGCCCCGATCGCCCCCAGCCCAGCGCGGATCGCTGCCTCGTCGTCGCGCCCGATGATGCCGACGTGCGCCAGCATTGCCGCATGCGCCAGCGACCCCCGGATGTCCTGGCGCCACAGCGCCCGGTCGAACCCCACCGAGGCGTTGATCTCCGCCATGATCGCAGACGGACCTCCGGCGAAGCGCCCACCCCACTGGACGTTGGCGCCCGCGCCCCCGGCCCGGGCGTCGCCCGCCTGCGTGCCCCCGTCCCGCGCGTCCGAGTCGTGCCCGCGCCCGCCCCCCTGGACATCGGCCGAAGCCTGCCGACACTCTTGGCCCGCGTCCCGGCCCTCGGGCATCCCGGCCAGGCCGGGGTCGCGCGTGGGTGCGCCCGCGGCGCGCTCGGCATCAGTTGGGGACATACGCACCATGGCTCGGATCATGCGCCGCACCGTCTTGGCGGCCGGCGGGACGGTACTCGGCGTGCTCGCCGGGCGCAAACTGGCGCACCTGCGCATGACCACCGCCGCCGCCCAGGGACAGATCTCCGGCGTCGGCGGCAGCGACGACGCCCCAGGCCTGCGCGGCATGGCGGCGATGGCGCGCATGGACCCGCCGGCACCCCTGCCGCCGTTCGGCTTCGCCACCGCCGACGGGAAGCTGCTGCACGTGTCCGACTACACCGGCGCCAACGGGCGCGGGCTGGTGCTGAACTTCTGGGCCACCTGGTGCGCGCCCTGCGTCGCCGAGATGCCGTCCCTCGCCCTGCTGGCCCGCGCCCTGGACGCCGACCGCATCGCCGTGCTGCCGGTCTCTGCCGACCGCGGCGGCGCCGACGTGGTGGCGCCGTTCTTCCGCAACCACGGCATCGAGGGCCTGCCGGTGCTGCTCGACCCCGGCAGCGCCGCGGTCCACGCCCTGCGCCTCGCCGGCCTGCCGACCACGGTCCTCGTCGGGCCGGACGGCCTGGAGCGCGCGCGTCTGGAAGGCTCGGCGGACTGGGGCAGTCCGGAAGCCGCGCATCTGGTGCGCGGCCTGCTGGCGTAGAAAGGCAAGGCCAGGGGCTCTGCCCCTGGACCCCGCCAAAGGGCCGAGCCCTTTGGAAACCCTGACTCAAGAAAGCCGGTCCAGGGCGGCTCGCCCTGGCGGGTCCAGGGCAGAGCCCTGGCCTTGCTTCCCTTGCCGCTCCCCGTCCTGCCGCGCAGGACGCCGCCGGCCTACAGCCGCGGCGCCTGGACCATCGCCATCAGCTCCTGCCGCGTCGAGCGGTTCTCCCGGAAGATCCCGAGCATCCGGCTGGTGACCATGCTGACCCCGGTCTTGTGCACGCCCCGGCAGCTCATGCACTCGTGCACCGCCTCGATGATCACCGCCGTGCCGTGCGGGCGCAGCACCGCCTGGATGGTGTCGGCGATCTGGGCGGTGAGCTTCTCCTGGATCTGCAGCCGGTGGGCGTAGGCGTCCACCAGACGTGCCAGCTTGCTGATGCCGACCACGCGCCGGTCCGGCAGGTAGGCGACGTGCGCGCGCCCGACGATCGGCACCATGTGGTGCTCGCAGTGGCTTTCCAGCCGGATGTCGCGCAGCAGCACGATCTCGTCGTAGCCCTCGACCTCGGAGAAGGTGCGCTCCAGCAGGGCGACGGGGTCCTGGGCGTAGCCCTGGTAGAACTCCTCGTACGAGCGCACCACCCGCGCCGGCGTGTCGAGCAGCCCTTCGCGCAGGGGGTCGTCGCCCGCCCAGCGGATCAGGGTGCGCACTGCGGCCTCTGCCTCCTCTCGGCTCGGGCGGTCGGGATCGTCGGTCACGGCGTTGTCCTCCGGTACGCAGGCCAGCGGTCCGTCCGGCGCGCGCCCGGAACGGGACGGCAGGGGCCGTCGCCAGGCCCCGCAGGGGCCGGGATATGCAAGGGCGCCGCCGCCAGTTCAAGCCGCCGGCCCGGCCGCGGCTTCATACCAGCGGCCGAAAGCTCGCCTGTCGAAGCAAGCAAGGCTGGGCTCTGCCCAGAGCCGCCAGGAGCGAGCCGCCCCTGGACCCGGCCTTACTTAGAAGTGGATTCCAAAGGCTCGGCCTTTGGCGGGGTCCAGGGGCAGAGCCCCTGGCCTTTCCTTCCTGACCGGCCAGGGCAACCGGCCGCGGCCTAGTCGGCGTCGTCCTCGCGCAGGCGGATGAGGCTGAACGCGATGCTCATCAGCCGCGAGTCCTCGCTCAGGCCCAGGTCGCGCGGCGACATCGTCAGCGGGTGGCTGAACCGCAGCGACAGCCGCTCGCCGGTCAGGCAGGTGTCCGGCAACATACAGGAGTACTCGCCGCTGCGGCGCACCGTGAAGCTGCGCACCTCCACCCCGTTGACGCTGACCGTCAGCGGCCGCGACAGCAGGTGCGGCGCCAGCAGGATGGTGGCCAGGCCCAGCTCGAGCCGCACCGGCCCGTCCGTGTCCGGCCGGGGCAGGGTGAGCGTGCTTTCCGGCCCCTGCGTCCAGGTGTGGTTCGGCTCGGGCTCGCTCCACCCCGACTCCCCCTCGGTGAGGATCGGCGGCGCGAGGCTGAACAGGTGCTCGAACAGCACGCGCCCTCCGCCGTCCGCGCCCGGCACGCCGGCAGCGCCCGCCTCGCTCCCGCCCGCAGTGCTCCCGCGTCCCGTGCTCTTGCCTACCGCGTTCCCCCTGGCGGCGACCGCCGGGCGCAGCGTCGCGTCGATCTCGGCCAGGAACTCGTCGGCCGTGCGCACCGGGTCGCGCAGCAGGAAGCTGTGGTGGAACCCGGGGTGCGCCGGCCCCGGCAGCATGTCGCCCTCGGGGAACAGGGTCAGGCTGCGCGCGCCGTTGACCTGGTCGAGCAGGCGCTGGTTGCTCAGCATGGTCGGGCTGAAGGACAGCGTCAGCATGTCGCGGCCGGGCGCGAAGATCGCGCTGTGCATCGCCGAGCCCGCCCAGCCCGTGATCATGTCGGTGTCGCGGAACAGGCGGATCTGCTCCGCGAGGTCGAGCTGCTCCGGGAACACGATCTCCACGCCGCGCGCGGCCAGCCGGTCGCAGAACTCCGCCTCGTTGGCCAGGTGCGAGACGCCGCCGCCGACCTTCAGCTTGGACAGGAACACCGGCACCGTGCGCGGGGCCTGCGGCAGGCGGTCGGTGAGCTGGGCGCCGATGCGGTTGCACAGCCGGGCGAACACGCGGTGGGAGAAGTTGTGCTCCTCGATCGCCGGCGAGGGCACGATCAGGCGGGCGACGCGCGTCGGGCCGCCGAAGCTGACCGTGTTGTGCGGGCCGATCCCGAGCTGGCCGAGGGTCTCGCGCAGGAACGCGGTGTCGAACAGCGGGTCGAGCGGCGCCGGGTTGAGCACCACGTAGCGCAGCCTCGGGTCCGGGGCGAAGCGCAGCGGCCACAGCCGGGCCATGCTGGCCAGGATGAAGTGCCCGAAATGCGCGGTCAGCGTGCCCAGGAACAAGTAGGTGAACCCGTCGTCGGCGAAGTCGAAGCGGGTGGCGTCGAGCGTGGTGAACGGCGAGCCGAGCGGCACCGGGTCGGGCGAGGCGCGGAAGTAGCCCGCCGCCGTGACCAGCTTGCGGCCGCGGTCGTACACCCCGGACGGGACGCCCTCGATGCCGGCCGGCACGCACAGCACGTCGGTGTAGGTCTCGATCATCGGGTCTGCATCGAGCAGGGTCGTGTTGCCGAACAGGTCGGTGCAGCGCGTCAGGGGCATGGGAACCGGTGCTCGCCTTGCGGAGGGTGGGTACCAGCATACGCCATCCTGGCGCGGGCAGGAGCGGCCCGGAGGGCCCGCTCGCGCCTGTGGCACGGGGCCCGGCCTTTTGCCAGCAGCGCAGGGTGCGCGTCCCGCCGTCGTGCGCGGACGCGGCATCGACGGCGGCGGATCGCGCACGGCCGCGGCACGGGTCCTACAGGAACTCCGCCGTCGCAGGGAGGGGCTTTTCCGGCGGCCCGGCGATCGCCGCGCCCGCTACTGGATGCGCAGCCCGTGCAGGTCGCGCCCGTTCTGGTCCAGCACCAGCGACACCGCGCGCCCGTGCGAGTCGAAGGCGAAGTCCAGCCGCGCGTTAACCTGCTTGAAGAAGAACCGCCCGTCGCCCCCGTAGAAGATCTCCAGCGGCCGCTGCCCCGTGGTCTGCACGAACAGCCGGTCGCCGAGCCGCGCCACGTCGAGCATGAACACCGGCGCCACCGAGTACAGCCCCACGTAGGCGTCGAGCCGCGCCGGGTCGATCGGCGCTTGGCGCGGCAGCACTGCGAGCGGCGAGGCGGGGTCGATCAGGTGGAGCCCGATGTCGTCCAGCCCCGGCGGCACCTGCGCGTTGCCCAGCACCACCGCGCACCGCCCCGACCGCGGCGACCAGCCGGCATAGGAGGAGAATCCCCCGGTGCCGCCGTTCTTCCACACCACCTCGCCGCCGGCCCGGTGCGTCACCAGCCAGCCGAGCGCCGCCTCGGTCGCTGGCGCGTCGCCGCGCCGCCGGGTGCCCAGCAGGGCTTCGAACGCCGGCGCGAGCGGCGTCGCGGCGTGCCCGCTGGCGGCGGCCAGGAACGCCAGCAGGTCGCGCCCCGTCGAGCGCAGCGCCGCCGCCCCCGCGAGCGTCGGCAGCGACCACGGCTCCACCGGGCCGAGCGCCGCGTCGTGCCCGATCGCGCGCCGCGCCCGCATGCTGGCGTCCAGCGTCACCGCGGTGCTGTCCAGCCCGAGGGGCACGCAGATGCGCGCGCGCACCAGCTCCTCGAACCCCGACCCCGCCCTGCGCGCCAGCGCGTGCCCGAGCAGCCCGTAGCCGAGGTTGCTGTACTCGTAGGCGGTGCCCGGCGTGCGGGTCAGGGTCGCGTTGTCGAGGAAGTCGTAGAGCTGGCCCACCGTGTAGTCGGCATACGGGTCGCCCGGGTCGGCGGGATGGAAGTTGGATGGCATGCGCGGCAGGCCGGAGGTGTGCGTCGCCAAGTCGAGCAGGGTGATCTGGGTCTCACCGAAGCGCGGCACGTGCACGAAGGGCGGCAGCAGCCGCGCCACCGGCTCGTCCCAGGCGACGACGCCGCGCAGCGCCATGTCGGCGAGCAGCAGGGCGGTGAACACCTTGGTGATCGAGCCGATCTCGAACACGGTGTCGATGTCGGGCACCCGCGGGTCGGACTGGTCGAGCCGGCCGCGCCCGACCACCTGACGGTCGCCCTGCGCGGTGATCACGGCGGCAAGGATGCCGACGCTGCGCCGGTCGGCCTCGATCCGCTCGGCAAGGATCGCTCCGATGGCGTCGTCGTCGAGCACCCCCTGGTCGCTGGCGGTGGCAGCGCCGAGCGTGGGCAGCAGGGCGGTCGACAGGCCGGAGATCAGGAAGGATCGTCGCCGCATCATCACGGGTGCCCCAGAGCCGCCGCCATCACGACACACGGGCACTGGCCGGGGCAAGCATCCGCTGCACCGCTGGGCCGGCGGAGGCAATCAATGTCGCGGGGGCGGCACCACGCATGTCCCCATCTGGGATGGATGCGGGGTTTGTCGTGGCCCTCGGATCGATCCGTGCTCCGGCAGCAGGCGAGCCTGATGCCAACGGCCGAAAGCCTTGGACCTGTGGAGGCAAGCAAGGCTGGGCTCTGCCCAGACCCGCCAGGGGCGAGCCGCCCCTGG
>CAXSFU010000033.1:0-37073 GCA_964236695.1 uncultured Acetobacteraceae bacterium
GATCCACGGCGAGGGCACGCTGGAGATCCTGTCCGACGGCTTCGGCTACCTGCGCAGCCCGGAGTCCAACTACCTGCCCGGCCCCGACGACATCTACGTCAGCCCGAGCCAGGTCCGCCGCTTCAGCCTGCGCACCGGCGACACCGTGGAGGGCCAGATCCGCGCCCCCAAGGACGGCGAGCGCTACTTCGCCCTGCTCAAGGTCAACAACATCAACTTCGAACCGCCCGAGGCGGTGAAGAACCGCACCAACTTCGACAACCTCACGCCGCTGTACCCCGAGCGCCGCCTCAAGATGGAGCTGGAGCAGCGCGAGCCCGTGGCCAAGGGCATGCAGCGCGACGTCACCTCGCGCGTCATCGACCTGATCGCGCCGATCGGCATGGGCCAGCGCGCGCTGATCGTGGCGCCGCCGCGCACCGGCAAGACGGTGATGCTGCAGAACATCGCCACCGCCATCAGCCACAACCACCCCGAGGTGTTCCTCATCGTCCTGCTCATCGACGAGCGGCCCGAGGAGGTCACCGACATGGCCCGCACCGTGAAGGGCGAGGTCGTCTCCTCCACCTTCGACGAGATGGCCACCCGCCACGTCCAGGTCACCGAGATGGTCTTGGAAAAGGCCAAGCGCCTGGTCGAGCACAAGCGCGACGTGGTGATCCTGCTCGACTCGATCACCCGCCTCGCCCGCGCCTACAACTCCGTGGTCCCCTCGTCGGGCAAGGTGCTGACCGGCGGCGTGGATGCCAACGCGCTCCAGCGCCCCAAGCGCTTCTTCGGCGCCGCGCGCAACATCGAGGAGGGCGGCTCGCTGACCATCGTGGCGACCGCGCTGATCGACACCGGCAGCCGCATGGACGAGGTGATCTTCGAGGAGTTCAAGGGCACCGGCAACTCCGAGATCATCCTCGACCGCAAGATCAGCGACAAGCGGACCTTCCCGGCCATCGACATCACCAAGTCCGGCACCCGCAAGGAGGAGCTGCTCGTCGAGCGCGGCACGCTCAGCAAGATGTGGGTCCTGCGCCGCATCCTGAACCCGATGGGCCCGACCGACGCCATGGACTTCCTCCTGGACAAGCTGAAATACAGCAAGAACAACCAGGATTTCTTCGACGCCATGAACACCTGAGAGGCAGGCAAGGCCAGGGGCGCTGCCCCTGGACCCCGCCAAAGGCTCGCCTTTGGAAACCTCGACGAAGGTCTTTCTTCAGGATGCCGGGTCGAGGGGCGGCTCCCTCCGGTGGCCTTTCCAACGATCCAGGCAGATCGTCGGAACCTTCGGCCACCTGCGCCTGGCGGGTTCGGGCAGAGCCCAACCTCGCTTCCTTCCTCCCGCGGTTTCGCTCTATCCTCCGCCGCGCATGCTCACCGACCTCCCCAACGTGCTGACCCTGTCGCGCATCGCCGCGATCCCGGTGCTCGTGGCGCTGGTGATGCTGCGCGCCCCCTGGGCCGACCTGTCCGCCTGCGTGCTGTTCTCGCTGGCCGGCGTTACCGACTACCTCGACGGCCGCATCGCCCGCGACCGGCAGATGCTGTCCGAGCTGGGCCGCATGCTCGACCCCATCGCCGACAAGCTGCTGGTCGGCGCCTCCCTCATGGTCCTCGTCGGCACCAGCCGCCTGGCGCTCTGGGGCCTCTATCCCGCCATCGTGATCCTGCTGCGCGAGATCCTGGTGTCCGGCCTGCGCGAGTACCTCGCCGGCCTGCGCGTCGGCCTGCCTGTGACGAAGCTCGCCAAGTGGAAGACCGGTTTCCAGATGGGCGCCCTCGGCACCCTGCTCGCCGGCGACACCACGGCGCACCTGCTCGGGCTGGACTGGCTGCCGGTGTCCACCGTCGGCGGCGTCATGCTCTGGGTCGCGGCGGCGCTGACGCTGATCACCGGGTGGGACTACCTCACCGCCGGCCTGCGCCACGTCTCCGCCCGGCCGCGGCCCGCGCCCATGCACCCGTCCGGGCTCTGACAATAGGGGCCGCCAGGAAGCAAGGCTGGGCTCTCCCTCCGCTGGCCATTCCAGCAGCCTAATACCAACGGCCTGTTGCCCTGACCGGTCGGGACAGGAAGGCCAGGGCTCTGCCCCCATGCTTGAAGGTGGGGACCCCGCCAAAGGCCGAGCCTTTGGAATCCAATACTTAAGTCAAGCCGGTCCAGGGGCGGCTCGCCCCTGGCGGGTCTGGGCAGAGCCCAGCCTTGCTTCCCTAGACAGGTCAAGACTTTCGGCCGTTGGTATAAGTGGGCTGCCGGAATTTTTGGCCAGCTACGCCCAGACCCGCCAGGCGGAGGTGTCCAAAGGTTCCGACGATCCCCTTGGATCGTTGGAAAGGCCACCGGAGGGAGCCGCCCCTGGACCCGGCCCCCCTTGAGCCTGAGTCTTCAAAGGCTTGCCTTTGGCGGAGTTTGAGGCAGAGCCTCAACCTTCCCTGCTCAGGGACCGTCCGCCGTGAAGCCCCGCGCCAGGATCGGCGCCAGCACCGCCGCCATCGCTCCGCCCACCAGGCCCAGCACCGCGTCGCCCCCGAACGCCCCGAAGCGGTCGAACTCCGGCCGCATCCGCCCCCACCTGTCCCGGAACAGCGAGGCGCACGCCAGCGTCTCCGGCCGTGGCACCGCCGCCACCCGCCACACGAACAGCGCCAGCCGCTTGCCCGGGCGGTAGCGGTGCACCCCCAGTGGCAGCAGCGCCCCCGCCGGCGCCGCCAGCCCGGTCTCCTCCGTCAGCTCCCGGTGCGCAGCCGCCTCGAACGCCTCGCCGTCCTCCGCCTGCCCCTTGGGGATGTCCCAGCGCGGCGACCCCGTGGCGTGGCCGAGCAGCAGCACCGCCCCGTCCGTGACCAGCACGCCGCAGCTCGTCACCGCCACGGCCGGACCGCCCCGCACCGGCGCCTTGCGCGAAACGCCCGCCCCATTCCCAGCCTCCCGTTCCATGGGCCCGCGGACGCCGCCACGGTGCCTGCGCCCTGCCGAGCCCCGCGGACGGGCCACCTTGGGGGAACCCCGGGCGCCGCGCACGGTTGTCCCCGGCAGCGCGAAAGCCAGGAGCACGTGATGACCTACGACAGCTACGACAAGACCGCCCGCACCCTGGCCGACCGGGCCGACGACGCCGCCGGCCGCTACCGGGGCGGTTCCGCCTCGCGCGCCCTGCAGACCACCGGCGGCGACATGGCCGCCACCGCCCGCGACGCCGCCGGCACGCTCGGCGGCCGCATCCAGGAGCAGCCCCTGGTCGCGATCCTGATCGCCGCGGTGCTTGGCTACATCGTCGGCCGCATCGGCCGCCACATCTGATACCAACGGCCGAAAATCCTGACCTGTCGAGGCGAGCAAGGCTGGGCTCTGCCCAGACCCGCCAGGCGGAGGTGGCCAAAGGTTTCGACGATCCGCTTGGATCGTTGGAAAGGCCACCGAAGGGAGCCGCCCCTGAACCGGCTTGACTTGAGCAAGGGGTTCCAAGGGCCCTGCCCTTGGCGGAGTCCAGGGGCAGAGCCCCTGGCCTTCCTATCCTGATCGGTCAGAGCAACCGGCTGTTGGTATGAGGCCGCATCGGCCGCCACATCCGGGCGCTCGAGATGGGGCGGCCGGGTTCCTCACCACCGGCTACGAGGCGGAGACCCTCGACGCCACCCTGGCCCGTCTGCTGGCCCACCGGGTCGAGCTGCCCGTCGACATCCGAGCCGTCGCGCAGTCCTGCAAGCCCGGCTTCTCCAAGACCCTGCTGTCCGCCTCGCTGCAGGCAAGCGGCATCGACTACCTGCACCTGCGGGGCCTCGGCACCCCGAAGGCAGGCAGGATCGCGGCACGCGCCGGCAACGTGGCGGAGCTCCACCGCATTTTCGGCCAGCACATGGCGACCGAGGCGGCGCAGCACGAGCTGGCGGGCCTTGCCGCTCTGGCGACCCGCCGGCGGTGCTACCTGTTCTGCTTCGAGCGCGACCACGCGACCTGCCACCGCAGCATCGTGGCCAATACGGTCGGCCTGCCCGTGACGCATGCCTAGAGGGTGTTATCGACCTGCCATCCTTGGCTTCTTGCAGCACAGCAAGAAGAAATCATGTTCTTTCTTGAAAGAAAGAACCAAAGAACTTTGCTTGTTGGGCAACGGCGCCACTCATAGGTCAAGATTTCATGGATAAAGTCTTTTTGCTTCTTTTTCTGAAGAAAAAGAAGAGTCTTGCCTTCCTGCCCGAAACAACGAGCTGCTACGAGGTCCTGCCCATGGGGCTCCGGATGCGCGGGCAGCTCCGAACCCAACGGGCCAAAGTTCTTTGGTTCTTTCTTTCAAGAAAGGACACGCTTCCTTCTCGCTTTCGCGCCCAACATCAAGGCCGGCAGGTCCATGGCAGCCTCCAGGTGTTGGACTTCAAGGGCGGGTCTTTGGCGGAGCCTCACTCCGCCGCCATCTCCGACGCCTGCGTCAGGTCCACCGACAGCAGCCGCGACACACCCCGCTCCTGCATGGTGACCCCGTACAGCCGGTCCATGCGCGCCATGGTCACCGCGTGGTGCGTGACCACGAGGAAGCGCGTGCCCGTCTCCGCCGCCATGTCGGCCAGCAGGGCGCAGAACCGCGTCACGTTGGCGTCGTCGAGCGGGGCGTCGACCTCGTCAAGCACGCAGACCGGCGCCGGCTGGCAGCGGAAGGTGGCGAAGATCAGCGCCAGCGCGGTCAGCGCCTGCTCGCCGCCCGACAGCAGCGACAGGGTCGCGGGCGTCTTGCCCGGCGGCTGGGCGTAGATCTCCAGCCCCGCTTCCAGCGGATCGTCGCTGCCGACCAGGGCCAGGTGGGCGCGGCCGCCGTCGAACAGTCGAACGAACAGCTGGCGGAACTGCCGGTCCACCTGGCCAAACACCGCGGCCAGGCGCTCGCGCCCCTCTCGGTTCAGGCTGCCGATCGCGCCGCGCAGCCGGTTCACGGCGGTGCCGATCTCCTCCCGCTCGCGCCTGATGGCGTCGAGCCGCACGCCCGCCTCCTCCGCTTCCGCCTCGGCGCGCAGGTTCACCGGCCCCACCGCCGCGCGCTCCGCCGCCAGCCGGTCCAGGCGCCGCCGCGCCCGCGCCTCCTCCTCTGGCCCGGCGCCCGGTGCTGCGGGCGGCAGCACGGCCGCCTCGCCCAGCCGCTCGGCAATCCGCGCTCCCACGGCGTCCAGCGCGGCCGACGCCTGCGACAGCGCCGCCTCCGCCCGCAGCGTTGCTTCGCGCGCCGCCGCGACCGCGGCCTGCCCGTCGTGGTGCCCCGCCGCCGCCAGCCGCGCCTCCTCCTCCGCGTTCGCAAGCGCCAGCGCCCCCCGCGCGTGCCCGGCCTCGGCAGCGTCGAGCGCGGCCCGCGCGTGCGCCGCCCGGCCGCCGGACCGGGCGGGCGACGCGGCCAGCGCGTCCCGTGCCACGCTTTCCGCGATCAGCCGGCGCTCCAGCTCCCCGGCCCGGGCCGTCGCGGCGGCGAGGCGGTCGGCCTCGGACCGGCTGCCGGCGACCTCCGCGCGGCGCGACGCCATCCGGTCCCGCTCCTCGCGCAGGCCGTGCAGGGCGGCGCGGGCGGCGGCCTCCGCGTCGCGCGCCTCGTGCAGGACCTGCCCGGCCGCCTCCGCCCCGCCCCGCAGCGCGGCCAGGTCCGGCAGCATGGCCAGCGCCCGCCCCGCTTCCGACAGCGCGGCCGAGGACTCCGCCGCCTCCGCCTCCAGCCGGGCGAGCTGCGGCGCCAGCGCGTCCAGCCGCGCCGCCGCCGCCGCCTGCCGGCCCGAAAGAGTGTCGCGACGTCGCCCCGCGTCCGCCGCCGCGTCGGCGGCCCCGCGCAGCGCGTCCGTCGCCGCCGCCTCGACGTGCGTCGCGGCCGCCAGCGAGGCCTCCGCCGCCCCGAGCAGGCGGTCGAGCGTTTCCAGGCACGGCAGGGCGTCCCGCGCGACGGCGGCGTCGCGCCAGGCCGCCTCCGCCTCGGCAAGGTCCGCGGCGAGACGCTGCAGCTGCGGCGCCAGGACAAGGAGGCGGTTCGCCGCGGACACCTCGCGCAGCTCCAGCCGCGACAGCGTGGCGCGGGCCTCGGCAAGCACCGCCTCGGCGTCGCCGCGCGCGGTTCTGGCCGACGCGACCGCCTGCTCCGCCGCCAGCAGCGCGTCGCGGCCGCCGGCCGCCGCGGCGTCCGGCAGGCCGTCGCGCACGCCGCACGCCGCGGCCAGCGCCGCCTCCGCCTCGCGCCGCTCTGCCGCCAGACGGTCGCGCTGCGGCGCCAGCACCAGGCAGCGTGCCCTGGCCTGTGCGTCGCGGGCGTCCAGCGCGGCCACCCGCCTCGCGGCGGCGGCGCGGCCCTCCTCCGCGGTGCGCCGGGCGGTGCGCGCCTCGGCGGCCGCGGCGGCGGCGCGGCCGGCGTCGTGGCGCGCCGCGGCCGGCGCGCCGGCCTGCTCCGCCGCGGCCGATCGGGCGGCGTCGAGACGAAGCCCGGCCTCGCGCAGCCGCGTCCTTTGCGACAGCCGGGCCGCCGCGGGGGACGGCGTGCCGGCGCGCACCACCTCGCCGTCCCACCGCCAGGCCGCGCCGTCGCGCGACACCACCGTCTCCCCTGGCCGCAGCGCCGCCTGCAGCCCGCCCTCCGCATCGGCCCCGGGTGCGGCGTCCAGCAGGAACAGCCGCGACAGCGCGCGCGCCAGCTCCGGCGGCGCCGACAACAGCGCCGCAAGCGGCGTCGTGCCGGGCGGCGTCGCCGCGTCCTGCAGCGGCGGCAGCACGCGCCAGTGCCGCGCCGCCTCCGGATGCGCGCCGTCCGCACCATCCAGCCCCGCCCCGAGCGCCACGCCGACCGCCAGCTCCAGCCCCGGCGGCACGTCGAGGGCGTCGGCGAGCGTGCCGCCCGCTTCCGCCTGCGGGCCGAGCGCCTCGCGCAGCCCCTGGTGCTCCGCGGCGGCCTGCGCGACTGCCGCGTCGAGCCCCGCCTCCCGCGACACCGCGGCGGCCAGCGCCGTGTCCGCGGCGGTGCGCGCCGCGTCCGCCTCGGCCAGCGCGCGCGCGGCGTGGCGATCGGCCGCGTCGGCGTGCTCTGCGCCGTCGCGCGCGGCCTCGCGGTCGGCCGCGGGCACCCGGGCCGCCTCCGCCGCCGACAGCTCCGCCTCGGCTGCCCCGAGCCCTTCCGCGCAGCGACGCAGCCGGACCTGCGCCTCCGCCACCGCCGACGCGGTGCGTGTGCGCTCGGCGGCGAGCGCGACCGCCTGCCGCCGCACCTCGGCGAACCCGGCCTCCGCCGCGACCCGCGCGGCCTCCGCCTCGTCGAGGGCGGCGGCGCACCGCCCGAGCGCGGCCGCCGCGTCCGCCTCGCGCCGACGCGCCAGCTCCAGCCCGGCCGCGTCCGGCCGCTCCGCCCCGGCCTCCGCCTGTGCCGCCAGGGTTTCGGCGTGGCGCTGCCCCAGCCGGTCCGCCTCGCGACGTGTCGCGGCAACGGCCGCCGCCGCGGCCTGCTGCGCCTGCGCCGCCGCCTCGCGGTCCCGGCGCAGGCCCGTCGCCGCGGCGGAAGCGGCAGCCTGCAGCGCCGCCGCGTCCCCGAGCGCCGTCTCCCGCTCGCGCACGGCAAGCCGGGTCTCCTCGCACGCCGCCTCCGCCTCCGCCAGCACCGCCAGCGCCACCAGCCCGCCAGAGGCCGCCTCGTGCTCCGCGGCGAGCTGGCGGTGCGCCTCGCCGGCGCGCGACGCCCGCGCCCGCGCGTCGGCCAGCCTGGCCTCGGCGCCGCGCGCGGCGCCCTCCGCCTCCGTGGCGCGTCTGCCCGCCGCCGCGGCATCGCGGCCGGCCGCCTGCGCCGCCTGCGCCGTCGCCGCACAGGCCTGCTCCGCCCCAGCGATCCGGCCCGGCAGCGCCGCCGCGGCCCGCTCCAGCCGCGCCCCTTCCCCCGCCAGGCGCTCCACGTCCTCGGCCGCCCGGCCATGCGCCAGCTTGGCGTGGCCGAGGTCCTGCCCCGCCTGCGCCAGCCGCGCCTCCGCCGCCTGCAGCGCCGCCTCCGCCTGCGCGCCCTCCAGCGCCAGCCGCTCGCCCTCCGCCCGCCGCCGCTCCAGCGCGGTGCGCAGCGCGGCCTCCTCGCCGCGCAGCGCCGGCAGCGCCGCGCCCGCCGCCGCGTCCCGCCGTGCCGCGTCCAGCGCCGCCGCCTGCCGCAGCCGCTCCTCCCCGGTTGCCGCGTCATGGGCCAGCGCCGCCGCGTCGCGCGCCGCCACGGCCCGGCCGCGCAGCACTGCGAGCCATCCCGCCTCCGCCTCGCGCACCGACGCCGACAGCACGCGGAAGCGCGCCGCCTGCTGCGCCTGCGTCCTCAGCCCGTCGAGCTGCCGCCCGAGCTGCCCCGCCAGGTCCTCGGCGCGCCCGAGGTTGGCTTCCGCCGCCCGCAGCTTCTGCTCCGCCTCGTGGCGGCGCGCGTGCAGCCCGGTGATGCCCGCCGCCTCCTCCAGAAGCTGCCGCCGTTCCTCCGGCCGCGCCCCCACCAGCGCCCCCACCCGCCCCTGGCTGATCAGTCCGGACGAGCGCGCCCCGCTGGCCAGGTCGGCGAACAGCGTCGCCACGTCGCGCCCGCGCGCCTCTCGCCCGTTCACCCGCCAGCTCGATCCCGCGCCCCGCTCCAGCCGCCGCGTGACCTGCAGCTCCGCCTCCGCCTCGTGCGGCGGCGGCGCCAGCCCGGCCGCATCCTCCAGCGTCAGCGTCACCTCCGCAACGTTGCGCGAGGCACGGTGCGCGGTGCCGCCGAAGATGACGTCGTCCATCTCTTGCCCGCGCAGCGCCCGCGCCGAGGTCTCGCCCATCAGCCAGCGCAGCGCCTCGACCACGTTGGACTTGCCGCAGCCGTTGGGGCCGACGATGCCGGTCAGGCCGGGGAGGATCAGCACGGTGGCCGGCTCGGCGAAGCTCTTGAAGCCGGCGATGTGGAGTCGGGCGAAGGTGGCGGGCATGGGCGGGACCATAGCCGCGCGGGGGGCGCGGAAGGCAAGGCCAGGGCTCTGCCCTGGACCCGCCAGGGGCGAGCCGCCCCTGGACCCGGCGCTTTTTAAGGAGGAAGTCTCAAGGACTTGGCTCTGGCAAAATCAAGAAGCAGTGCCTCGGTTTGGGAAGCCCAGGGCTCTGCCCTGGTTCCGTCCTTGAAATTGGATTCCAAAGGCTCACCTTTGGCGGGGTCCAGGGGCAGAGCCCCTGGCCTTCCCTTCCGAATGTCAGACCGAGACACTGCCGGTTCCTGGCGTTGCTTCCTTCAGGCTCCGGCCAGCTTGGCGAAGCTGTCGAACGACAGCTCCCCCGAGTGCGGCGTGTCGCCGAACACGAAGGTCGGCGTCGCGTTGATGTTGTACTTCTTCGTGCCCGCGTCCTGCTCCATCAGGATCGCGGTCTTCAGTCCCTCGTCGGCCAGCGTGGCGTCGAACGCCGCGCGCCCCATGCCGGCCAGCGCCGCCATCTTGGCCAGCTCGTCGGTGCTGTTGTTGGTGCGCGAGAACGCCCAGTGGTCCTGGCTCGCCAGCAGCGCGCTCACGAACGGCACGTAGCGCTCCGGCGGCAGGCTGCGCGCGACCATCGCGGCGCTCAGCGCGACCTGGTCGAGCGGGAAATCCTTGAACACGTAGCGGATCTTGCCCGTGTCGATCAGCTGCTTCTGCACCTCGGGGAACACGGTGCGCGAGAACGCCGCGCAGTGCGTGCAGGTCAGCGAGAACCATTCCTGCACGACGACCTTCGCGTCGGCGGGGCCGAGCGAGCGGTCCGCCATGCGCGGGTCGGCGGCCGGCGCCGCGCGCGCGGCGCGGGCCAGCAGCGGCGCTGCGGCGGAGGCGACAAGGAGGCGGCGTCGGGTGATCGGCATGGGGACCTTGGCGTTGCGGGGGGCTTGGCCGGAAGCAAGGCCGCCATCGGCCGCGAAGGTCAAGCAGGCTACGGCAGAAAGGAAGATCGGGCGCCCATCCCAACGGCCCAGGCGGGCCATCGGAGCCTTCGGGCACCGACCCCCCCCCGCAAAGAACCGTGAGGCCCCTGCCTCAAGTACGGGTTTCCAAAGGCTCGCCTTTGGCGGGGTCCAGGGGCAGAGCCCCTGGCCCTGCTTCCCCTCCGCCCCCGTGCTCACGGCGCGTCGGGCTCCTTCCAGTGCCGCATCACCCGCATCACCGCCGGCCGCTGCTTCATCGCCGCGTAGTGCGCCGCCAGCGCCGGCGGCAGCGGGATGCCCACCTGCGGCGCCCAGCGCAGCGCGTAGAACAGTGCGCTGTCCGCGACCGTGAACTGCTCGCCCGCCACGTAGCGCTTTCCCGTCAGCGCCGTCCCCAGGATGCCCAGCGCCGCCTCCACCATCGCGCGGCCCTGCGCCTTCACCTTCGACGCGCCCAGGCCCAGCGTGGCGTGCACCACGTCCGGCGGCTCAAACTTTTCCGGCAGGAAGATGCGCGCGAACCCCTGGGCGTGCAGCGTGCCGACCACGTAGTCCGTGACCTCCAGGCAGCGCGCCTCCGTTTCCGGGTCGTGCGGCAGCAGGTCGCGCTCCGGGCTGGTGCGCGCCAGCCAGGTCGCGATCGCGCCGTACTCGGTGAGCACCGAGCCGTCGTCGCGCACCAGCGTCGGCACCTTGCCCTTGGGGTTGACGTCGATGAACGGCGGCTTCTTATTGGCGCCGCCCTGCACATCGATCTCCTCCAGCTCGAACGGCTTGCCGATCTCCTCGAGCAGCACGTGGATGCCGATCGCGCAGGTGTGGGGTCCCCAGTACAGCTTCATCGTCTCTCCTCCCGCAGGCCCCGCCCTGCCACGCACCGGCCCAGGGCCGCGCTGCAGGCGACGCCCGGCCACCCTGCGAGTTCCGCCGGCTGCGCGCAGCAAGGCAAGGCCGGGCTCTGTCCGGACCCGCCAGGGGCGAGCCGCCCCTGGACCGGCATCCTGAAGGAGGAATCCGCGTCGGGTTTCCGGAGGCGGAGCCTCGACCTTGCCGAGTCCTTTCCTGCCTGGAGGCTGTCATGGATCTGTCGGCTCCGATTTCCTGCGCGGAGGCGATAAGGAAGCGTGTTCTTTCTTGAAAGAAAGAACCAAAGAACTTTGGCCCATTGGGTTCGGAGCCACCCGCGCGCCCGGAACCCCATGGGCAAAGTCTTTTTGCTTCTTTTTCTTCAGAAAAAGAAGACTCTTGCTTGCCTACCTGAAACAACGACTTGGTTCCAGGTCCATAGCAGCCCCCTAGCTCTGCCGCCCGGCGATCGCGCCGCCCAGCCGGCCCAGCGCGTCGCGCAGCTCGCCCTCCGGCATGTCGGCGACCGCGACCGGCGGCGGCCGGCCGGGCGGCGGCGCGGGCGGCGGGGGCGGGGCGCCGTCCTGCACGAAGCGGAGCTGTTCCACCGCGGCGCGCCCGAGGTGGCCGTTGATGCGCCCGATCAGCGCCGCGGACAGGTGCTGCAGCTCCAGCGCCGCCGGCCCGGAGCAGGCCAGCGTCAGCGTGGTGCCGACCAGCCGCTTCGGGACTGCCGCCGCCGCCAGCGCCGGCCCCGCGATCTCCGCCCAGTCCAGCAGCAACTGCGCGGTGGCCGGCGAGCGCCGCTTGAACGCCGCCCGGGTGAGCGCGGGGATCAGCGCGCCGAGCGGGCGCGGGCCGTAGGGATGGCGTGCCGCCTCCGCCGCCGGCGTCGCTGCCACCGCGCCGCCGGGCTTCGCCGCCGCGGGCGCCGCGGCGGCGCGCGATCCCGCCAGCAGGGTATCGGTGCGCCGCGTCGCCGAGGTGGCCATCGCCGGCCCGCCGGTGGCGGCGGCCTTGCGCGGCGTGTTGCCGGGGGGTGCCTGCTTCGCCATACCTGCGCCGTGTCCTCCTCCCCGTCCCCTGAAACGCAGCCCGCCGGAACCCTGCCCGCCGAGGCGCTGCTCCGCTGGTACGACCGCCACCGCCGCAGCATGCCCTGGCGCGCCCTGCCCGGCGAAGCGCCGGACCCGTACCGCGTGTGGCTGAGCGAGATCATGCTCCAGCAGACCACAGTCGCGGCGGTGATACCCTACTTCTCCCGCTTCCTGGCGCGGTTCCCGACGGTCGAGGCCCTGGCCGCGGCCCCCGACGAGCAGGTCATGGCCGCCTGGGCCGGGCTCGGCTACTACGCCCGCGCCCGCAACCTGCTGGCCTGCGCCCGCGCCGTCGCGGCCCGCGGCGGCTTTCCCGCCGACGTCGCGACCCTGCGCACCCTGCCGGGCATCGGCGCCTACACCTCGGCCTCCGTGGCGGCGATCGCCTTCGGGGTGCCGGTGGTGCCGGTGGACGGCAACGTCGAGCGCGTGGTCTCGCGCCTGTTCGCCATCGAGGTGCCGCTGCCCGCCTCGCGCCCGCGGATCGCGCTCGGCGCCGCGCGGCTGGGCGAGGACCTGGCGGCCCGCGCCCGCCCGTCCGACTTCGCCCAGGCCCTGTTCGACCTCGGCGCCACGGTATGCGTGCCCGCCGCCCCGGCCTGCGGCGTCTGCCCGTGGATGCCCGGCTGCGAGGGGCGCCGGCAGGGCATCGCCGCCAGCCTGCCGCGCAAGCTGCCGCGCAGGGCCCGCCCGGTGCGCCACGGCGCCGTGTTCCTGGTGCGCGACGCCGCGGACCGCGTGCTGCTGCGCCGCCGTCCCGACAAGGGGCTGTTCGGCGGCATGACGGAGCTGCCCGGCACGCGCTGGCGCGAGGCGCCCTGGGGGCGCGAGGAGGCGCTGGCCGAGGCGCCGGTCGCGGCCGCCTGGCGCCTCGCCGGCGAGGTCCGCCACGGCCTGACGCACTTCGAGCTGCGCCTCGCCGTCCACGCGGCCGAGCTGGCCGTGGTGGACGCCGAGGGCACGCTGTGCGCCACCGCCGGCCTCGCGGACCAGGCGCTGCCCACGGTGATGCGCCGCTGCGTGTCGCTGGCCCTGGCCGCCCTGGCCCCGGCAGAGGCCGCGCCGCCGGCGCGCGAGCCGCCCGGCCTGCTCGAGGGCGCGCCGCCGTCACGGCGCCCTGCAACCCGGGGTGCGCCGCCCGGTTAGGACGTCACCTGAATCGGAGAACGACGATGTGGCGTGACGTGACGGCGGCCGGGCTCGCGGCCGCACTCCTCCTCGGCGTCGCCCCGGCCCTGGCCCAGCAGCAGACCGCGACGCCCAGCTCGAACCCGCCGAAGCCGGCGAGCAGCAACCTGCGCGCCTACACGCTGCGCAACATGTCGGGCAAGGTCATCACCCAGGCCCACGCCTACATGAGCAACGACAAGACCGACCTCGTCACCTCGCAGAGCGCCATCCAGCCGAACCAGAACCAGAGCTTCGGCACCGACCAGAAGGGCTGCCTCGACCACATCTCCGTCACCTTCAAGGACGGCCAGACGCTGGACTCCGGCAAGCTGACCGACTGCCACGTCCAGACCATGGTGGTCCGCGCCGACAAGATCACCTCCGACACCTCCGCGGTGCCCGGCGCGACGCCGCCGGCAAACCCGTCGGACCACTGAGGACGGCAAGGCGGGGCTGCCGCTCCCAACGCCTGAGGGCGAGGACCCTGCCGAAGGCTCGCCTTGAAGCCCCTTACCTGGAGCCGGTGCCAACCTGCTGCTTCAGGCAAGAAAGCAAGAGTCTTCTTTTTCTGAAGAAAAAGAAGTAAAAAGACTTTGCTCATTAAGACTCTGGGGACGCGGGTGGCCATGGAGCTTAATAGGTAAAAGTTCTTTGGTTCTTTCTTTCAAGAAAGAACATGCTTCCTTCGGGCGGTCGGCCTCTACTCCCGCCTGAGCCCGTCGAGCTGCACCAGCGTGCCTTCCCGCTCGACGTGCCAGAACGTCCAGCCGTTGCACGACGGCGCGTTCTGCACCAGCGAGCCGACCTTGTGGATCGACCCGGTGTGTGCCCCGCAGGTCAGCGTCCCGTCCGCCGCCACCACCGCGGCGACGCGGCGCTGCCGGTCGAACAGGGTGCTTCCCGCCGGCACCAGCCCGCGCTCCACCAGCGAGCCGAACGGCACCCTTGGCGCTTCGCGCGGGTTCGCCCGCGTGGCCAGCCCGCCGTCCGGCATCGGCCGCGCGGCTCGGATGCGACCGAGCGCCGCCTCCACGTAGGCCGGGTGGCGCTCGATGCCGATGTAGTGCCGGTGCAGCCTGCGTGCGACCACGGCGGTGGTGCCGCTGCCCAGGAACGGGTCGAGCACGATGTCGTCCGGCGCCGTGCTCGCCAGCAGCACGCGGTGCAGCAGCGCCTCCGGCTTCTGGGTCGGGTGCAGCTTGAGGCCGTGGGCGTTGCGCAGCCGCTCGGCCCCGGTGCACAGCGGGATCAGCCAGTCCGAGCGCATCTGCAGGTCATCGTTGAGCGACTTCATCGCCTGGTAGTTGAAGCGGTAGCGGCTGTCCCGCCCGCGCCCCGCCCAGATCAGCGTCTCGTGCGCGTTGGTGAACCGCCGGCCGCGGAAGTTCGGCATCGGGTTCGACTTGCGCCAGATCACGTCGTTCAGCACCCAGAACCCCAGGTCCTGCAGGATCGCGCCGATGCGGAAGATGTTGTGATACGCCCCGATCACCCAGATCGTGCCGTCCTTGCGCAGCAGCCGCCGGCACTCGCCCAGCCATTCGCGGGTGAACGCGTCGTAGGCCGCGAAGTCCGCGAACCGGTCCCAGTCGTCGTCCACCCCGTCGACCAGGCTGTCGTCCGGACGGCGCAGCTCGCCGCGCAGCTGCAGGTTGTACGGCGGGTCGGCGAACACGCAGTGCACCGACGCGGCCGGCAGCATCCGCATCATCTCGACGGAGTCGCCGCGCAGCACCTGGTCGAGCGGAAGTTCGCGGGCGAGGTCCAAACCGGTGTCCTGGTTCCTGGCGGCAGAGGTGGGAGGGGGCCGGCAGAGTGGCGAAGCGGCCGAAGCCGCGTCAAGCAAGCCTGTGGCCAGTCTGCCACACCTCCCGCGCCGCGCACGTCACGACAGGGGTACGTGCGTCAGGACCCTCGTCAGGGTCGGGCGAGCAGCGCACGCACCGTGCCGAACCCGCGCCGGTGGTGCGCCGTGGGCCCGAGCCGCTGCAGCGCCGCGCGGTGCGCCAGCGTGCCATACCCCGCGTTCCGCCCCCACCCGTATTCGGGGAACCGCACGCCCAGCCGGGCCATCGCCCGGTCGCGCACCACCTTGGCCACCACGGAGGCCGCCGCGATCGACAGGCACAGCGCGTCGCCCCCCACCACGCAGCGCACCGGGCAGTCCAGCGCCGGCGCCCGGTTGCCGTCCACCAGGGCGAGGTCCGGCGCCGACGGCAGCCTGGACACGGCGCGGCGCATCGCCAGCAGGCTCGCCCCCAGGATGTTGAGCCGCTCGATCTCGGCCACCGACGCCGCCGCCACCGCGATCTCCGCCAGCCCCGACGCCACCATCGCCGCGCACGCCGCCTCCCGCGCCGCCGCCGACAGCTTCTTCGAGTCGTCGATCAGGGCCGCGAGGCTGTCGGGCACCCCGCGCGGGAACACCACGGCGGCGGCCACCACCGGCCCGGCCAGCGGCCCGCGGCCCACCTCGTCGACGCCGGCGACCCGGCCACCGTGCTGCAGCTCCAGAACAAGGTCGGGCATGGCCCGGCGATAGCAGCGGCCGCAGGAAGCAGGCAAGGCCGGGCCCTTCCCGAACCCGCCAAAGGGCATGGCCCTCCGAAAACTCTTTCCTTAAAGGAGGCCGGTCCAGGGGCGCTGCCCCTGGCGGAGTTTGAGGCAGAGCCTCAACCTTGCTTTTCTACCCTCGGAGCCCGCCCATGACCCTGGCACTCACCATGGGCGACCCCGCCGGCATCGGCGGCGAGATCGCCACGGCCGCCTGGCGCGCCGGCGCCCCCCGCTTCGTGGCGCTGGCCGACCCCGCCTGGCTCGCGTCCCACGGCGCCCCGGTTCGCGTCGTCGACTATCCGGGCGAGGCCACCTTCGACGACGCCATTGCCGTGATCCCCGTCCCGCTCGCCGCCGCCGCCTGCCCCGGCCGCCCCGATCCCGCCAACGCCGCCGCCACCGTCGCGTCCATCGAGCGCGCCGTCCGCCTGTGCCGGTCCGGCGACGCCGCGGCCGTGGTCACCAGCCCGATCGCGAAATCCGTGCTGCAGCGCGCCGGCTTCCCCCACCCCGGCCACACCGAGTTCCTCGCCGCCCTGTGCGGCTGCGCCGGCCGCGAGGTGATGATGCTCGCCTGCCCGGAGCTGCGCGTGGTCCCGGTGACGATCCACGTCTCCCTGCGCCGCGCCCTCGACACGCTCGACACCGCCGCGATCGTCGCCGCCGCCCGCACCACGGCCCATGCCCTGCGCCGCGACTTCGGCATCGCCTCGCCCCGCCTCGCGGTCGCCGGCCTCAACCCCCACGCCGGCGAGGACGCCACCATGGGCACCGAGGAGCGCACCCTGATCCAGCCCGCGATCGACGCCCTGCGTGCCGACGGCCTGTCCGTGTCCGGGCCCTGGCCGCCCGACACCATGTTCACGCCCCGCGCGCGCGCCGCCTACGACGTGGCGATCTGCATGTACCACGACCAGGCGCTGATCCCGCTCAAGACCGTGGACATGGCGGGCGGCGTCAACGTCACCCTCGGCCTGCCGATCGTGCGCACCTCGCCCGACCACGGCACCGCCTTCGACATCGCCGGCCAGGGCATCGCCGACCCTGCCAGCCTCCTCGCCGCCCTGCGCATGGCCGAGGCGATCGCCGCCCACCGCACGGCCTGAAACCCCCGCCAGGAACTCCCCACGATGAACCGACGCCTGTTCGCCCGCAGCGGTGCCGGCCTGCTCGCCGCCGCCCTCGCCCTCGCCGCCCGCCGCGCCCGCGCCGCGCCCGCCGCCACGTCCGGGCACCGGGTGGCGATCCAGGTCAGCGTCGCCGACCCGGCGCTGATGAACCTCGCCCTGTCCAACATCTCCAACATCGCCGACGCCTACGCCGTCAGGGGCGAGACCGTCGCGATCGAGCTGGTCGCCTACGGGCCGGGCTACGCCATGCTGCGCGCCGACGCCTCCCCGGTCGCGGCCCGCATCGCCGACATCCACGCCCGCCTGCCCTTCGTGGTGTTCTCCGCCTGCCAGAACGCCCGGCGCGGCATGGCGCAGGCGGAAGGCAAGTCGCCCGAGCAGATCCCCGAACTGCCCGGCGTCACCGACGTCCCGGCCGGCGTGGTCCGCCTCGTCACCCTGCAGGAGCAGGGCTGGAGCTACATACGGCCCTGACGCCCGCGCCGAAAGAAAGCAAGGCCAGGGGCTCTGCCCCTGGACCCCGCCAAAGGCGAGCCTTTGGAAGCCTCGACTTGAGTCAAGGGATCAAAGGGCCTCGCGGCCCTTTGCGGGTCTGGGCAGAGCCCAGCCTTGCTTCCTTCGCCCCTTGCGGCGCCCCCCGCCGTGATCATTCTTCGCACGGCGCACGGCCCATGCCGCCCGTCGCAGCCCCACCCCAGGACCCGCCCCATGAAGCCGCTGCGCCTCGGCGTGAACATCGACCACGTCGCCACCGTCCGCAACGCCCGCGGCGGCAGCCACCCCGACCCGCTGGACGCCGCCCGCGCCGCCGTCGAGGCCGGCGCCGACGGCATCACCCTGCACCTGCGCGAGGACCGCCGGCACATCCGCGACGCCGACCTCGCCCGCATCCGCGACGCCCTGTCCGCGCCGATCAACCTGGAGATGGCCGCCACCGACGAGATGGCGCGCATCGCGCTGGCCACCCGCCCCAACGCCTGCTGCATCGTCCCCGAGCGCCGCGCCGAGGTCACCACCGAGGGCGGCCTCGACGCCGCCGGCCAGCAGGCCACGCTGCGTCCGATCGTGGCCGCCCTGTCCGCCGCCGGCATCCGCGTCTCTCTGTTCGTCGACCCCGAGCCGGCGCAGCTCCGCGCGGCGCTGTCCGTCGGCGCCGACATCGTGGAGCTGCACACCGGCGCCTACGCCCACGGCCGCGACGGCGAGCTGGAGCGCCTCGCCGCCGCCGCCGCGCTGACCGCGGAGCTGGGGCTGGAGTGCCACGCCGGGCACGGGCTGACCTGCGACAACGTCGGCCCGGTCGCCGCCCTGCCGCAGGTCGTGGAGCTGAACATCGGCCACTTCCTGATCGGCGAGGCGATCCTGGTCGGGCTGCCCAATGCGATCCGACGCATGCGCCAGCTCATGGACGAGGCCCGGCACTGACGAGGCAAGCAAGGCTGGGCTCTCCCTCCGCTGCCATTCCAACGACCCAAGAGGGTCGTCGGAACCTTTGGCAGCCACGCCCAGACCCGCCAGGGGCGAGCCGCCCCTAGACCCGGCCTCCCTTAAGAATCGGATTCCAAAGGCTTGCCTTTGGCGGGGTCCAGGGGCGGAGCCCCTGGCGTTCCTTTCTTAATTGGTCTGGGCAACCGGCCGGCGGTACCAGGTCTTTCCTGCCGCCCGAACGAGAAAGGGCGCCGGCACGACGCCGACGCCCTTCCCAGCCCATCGCCGCCAGGACTAGGCCGCGGTGACCTGCGCGGCCGTCACCGACACGCCGAACAGGTTGAGCTGCGTGCCGTCCGACAGGCTCAGCGAGGTGCCGAACGAGCCGGTGGTCGCCTTGCTCACCGCGGTGCTGGCGTCGGTCGCGGTGAAGCCGCCGGTCAGGGTGATGTGGTCGCCGGCCTTGAAGCCGATGATGTTGTCCACTCCGCCCAGGCCCTTGGTGACCGAGTAGGTGTCGACTCCGGTGCCCTCGAACGCCGTGGTGTTGCCGCCGCCCAGGTTGATCTGGGTCGGGCCGACGCCTTCCACGAGCAGCGCGGTGCCGGTGCCGGTGTTGAACACGTCCGGGCCGGTCGGGCCGCCGAAGGCCACGTCGCCGTTGGTCATGACGTAGGTGTTCGGGCCGGCGCCGCCGATCATCTGGTCGCCGCCGCCGGTGGAGCCGATGAAGGTGGTGGACGCGGTGCCGCCGAACATGATGGCGGCGCTGCCCGTGCCGCCCTGCAGCGTCTCGTTGCCGGTGCCCGCAACCAGGATGGAGCCGGTCCCGCCGCCGCCGATCAGCGTGTCGCTGCCCGAGCCGCCGTACAGGATGTCCACGCCCGCGCCGCCGCCCGCGCTGTAGTTGCCGCTGCCGGCGACGAAGGTGAGGTTGCCGGCACCGCCGCTGACCGTGGCCGAGGCGCCCGACGCGAACACGATGACGGAGGGGCCGCCGCCCGCGTTCACCGTGTCGTCGCCCTGGCTGATGACGACGTCGTTGCCCGTGGCCGTTGTGGTGACGGTGTTCTGGCCCCCCGACTGCGTGGTGAAGGTGGTGCTGCCGGACGCGCCCACGGTGGTGGTGACGCCGGTCGCCGCCGCGCTGACGCCGGCGTAGGTGCCGACCGCGCTGCTGCCGCCGGCAACGGTGCCGGCCGTGTTGGACACCTGCACCACCAGCGGGCCGTCGCCGAAGTTGCCGATCGACAGCGTGCTGATGTTGGAGAAGGTCGCGACCGCCGCCGTGCCCTGCGTCGGGTCGAACACGCTGACCGTGCCCTCGACCTGGCCGAAGCCCAGCGTGGCCGGGCCGTGGCCGCCGGCCTTCGCGGCCTCCTCGTCGCCCCACCACACGATGTTGTCGCTGACGCCGGGGCCCTTGAACACCGCGACCTCGTCGGCCGCCTGCACGCCGGCGGAGTAGGTCGGCACGGTGAGCGCCAGGGTGGCCGCAGCGGTGGAGCCGGCGCCGGTGGCGAGGATCGAGTTGAGGTTGGCGATCTCGGTGCCCGCCGTGGTCATTGTCGTGCCGCTGAACAGCGACACCGGCGCGGTGCCGGTCGCGGCCGTGTCCGGCGTCAGGCTGTCGATGTAGGTGACGGCGCCGGCCACCGGGGTGCGGCCGTTGTTCGTGTAGACGTAGAGCGAATCGAGCACGAGGTTGCCGAGCTGCGCCCCGGTCGAGGCGCCCAGCTCCGTCACCGCGTAGTTGGCCACGCCCGTGGTGCCCTGCGCGGCGGTACGGATGTAGGTCGAGGTCGGCGTCACGACCTTGCCGCTCACCGCGCCGTTGGCCACGAAGGTGCCGCTGGTGCTGCTGGCGCCGGACATGATCGGGCCGCCGGACGCAGCGCTCTGCGCCGCGTTGAACGCGGCCTGCGCCGGCTCGGAAATGCCGGTGTTGGCGGCGTTGCCCAGGCTGATGTTGCCCAGAGTCGCCGGCTCGCCAAACACCGCGCCCGCCGCCGTGGTCAGCGAGTAGGTGATGACCGGGGTGCTGGCGAGGATCGCGTTCTTCGAGAGCAGGTGGGCGTCGTTGAACACGTCGTAGGCCGCCTGGTCGCCGGCGGCGGCGCCGGTGTAGGTCTTGCCGCCCCCGGTGATGGCATCGGCGTCCGGGGTGTAGGTGTAGTTCGGATGGCCGACGATCTGCGGCCCCTCCAGCGACACCACCGAGTTCGCGGTCGCGGTGTCCAGCGCCTTCGCGTCGGCGATCAGCGTGTCCGCCTGCTCCGTCTGGCCGAGCACCAGGTCGATCCTGATCCCGGCGGCGGCCAGCGTCTTCAGCACGGACTGCGTCGCCGCGGTGCCGTCATCGACGACGCGGACGTTGGTGATGCCAACCGCGCGCAGCTCGGCCAGCGTGGTGCCGGCAGCCACCGTGGGGTCGATGTTGACGCCGAGGCTGCTGGTGAGGTTGGCCGCCGCATAGGCCGTCTGGCTCGTTCCGCTCATGGGCTCGGTCCTTGTGTCTGGTCGACGTGCCGCCTCGCCCTGCGTGCGGCAGCACGCGGCGGAGGCAGGGGAAGCGCCGTTGCTGGCGCGATGCTCGATCGGTGGACGGGAGGCGTTGCCAAGACCGGCCGTTGCGCCACACCGCAGGAGCCGCGGCTGATGGCACCGGACTTCGGCGGAACTGTGGCGGCCGTCGGCCGTGTTGTCCGCCCCGTGCGCGACGCGACCGCAGGATGCTGTCCCGCGCAGGCGTCCTCACCAATGCGCCGTCTCATATTCGACCGGGCCGGCAAGCACAACAGAAAGAGGAACCGCGCCCTGACACCAGAACCGTTATTCTGGAATATGCACGCAGGACGTGTCGCGTCTACAACCTTGAATAGAACAACGCCGGCCGCGGCAACCGGGGAGCTTGTCCGACCCGGAACCGAGGGCCGCGACTCCACTCCGCCGTGCCGCGGGCGCTGTGCCACCCTGCCGTCCGTGCCGGCGGGAACGCCTTCGGCCGCGGACAGGCAAGGCCCGCCCGCGGCCGCCGTTCTCAGCGGATCGGCGGCGGGTAGATCAGGCCGCCCTTGTTCCACAGGTTGTTCAGCCCGCGCGGGATGCCGAGCGGGGCGATGTCGCGATCCCAGATCTCCGCGAAGTTGCCGATCTGCTTGATCGCGTTGTAAGCCCACTTGTTGTCCACGCCGAGCGCCTTGCCGAGGTCGCCCTCCAGGCCGAGCAGCCGGCGGATCGTGGGGTCGGTGGAGGCCGAGAAGGTGTCGATGTTCTTGGAGGACACCCCTGCCTCCTCCGCCGAGGCCAGCGCGAAGAACGTCCAGCGTATCAGGTCGAACCACTTGTCGTCGCCCTTGCGCACCACCGGGCCGAGCGGCTCCTTGCTGATCAGCTCGGGGAGCAGCACGAAGTCCCCCTTGTGATCGCCCTGGGTGGCGCGGAAGCCGGCGAGCGCGGAGCTGTCGTTGCTGAACGCGTCGCAGCGGCCGGACAGGAAAGTCTGCTGCAGCGACGGGAGGTTGTCGATCTCGATCGGCGTGAACTTGAGGTTGTTCTGGCGGAAGAAGTCCGCGTCGGCCAGCTCGGTGCTGGTGCCGGGCTGCACGCACACCGTGGCGCCGTCCAGCTCCTTGGCCGACTTCACCCCCGACGCCGTCTTCACCAGGAACCCGGTGCCGTCGTAGAAGTCGATGCCCGCGAACAGCAGCCCCAGGTTCGCTTCCCGCCCCAGCGTCCACGTCGTCTCGCGGATCAGCACGTCGATCTCGCCGGACTGCAGCGCGGTGAAGCGCGTCTGCGTGGTCAGCGGCACGAACTTCACCTTGGTCGAGTCGCCCAGCACCACCGCGGCCACGGCGCGGCAGCCGTCTGCGTCGATGCCCTGCATCACGCCCTTGCTGTCCGGCAGGGAGAAGCCGGCGGTGGCGCCGTCGATGCCGCACGACAGCACCCCGCGCGAGCGCACCGCGTCGAGCGTGCCCGATCCCGAGCCCGTCGCCGGCGCCGCGGCCGGCGTCTGGGCGTGCACGCCAATGGGCAGCGTTCCCAGCCCCGCCGCGAGCAGCGCTGCGGCCGCGATCCAATGTCGAGCCATGTGCCCGATCCCCCTGTGCTGATGACGGATGTGCGTGCTTGACCGCGGCTGCGGAGGCCGGCCGCGTGGTCGGGCGCCGCATCCTGGCCCGGCGACCGGGCAAGATCAACATCGCGGCATCGGGCCGAAAGGAGGCAGGGCCGGGGCCACTCCCCCCGAACCCCGCCAAAGGCTCGCCTCCGGAACCCTGGAGAGTGTTATTGACCTGCCAGCCTCGATGTCCTGCGCCAAGGCAGGAAGAAAGCATGTTCTTTCTTGAAAGAAAGAACCAAAGAACTTTTACCCATAAGACTCCGGAAATGCCCGCGCGCCCGAAATCCATGGGCAAAGTCTTTTTTCTTCTTTTTCTTTAGAAAAAGAAGAGCCTTGCCTTCCCGCCCAAAGTGACGACCTGCTACAAGGTTCACAATATCCTCTGGACCTGCGCTCTTCTTCCAGCAGCGGCTCGCCCCTGACGGACACCGGATGGAGCCCGGCCTCGCCTGCCGCCCCGTCACCCCCCGCCGCCGTGACGGAGCAGCCAGTCCCGCAGCGGCCGCCACAGTCCCGCCTCCGCGCGGCTGCCGACGACCATGCCGACGTGGCCGGCGGCCGGGCGCAGCACGCTGCTGCCAGGGATCAGCCGTCCCAGGGGCAGCGCGGTGCCGGCGGGCACGATCCGGTCGCGCGTGGGTACCACGACCAGGCTCGGCAGCCGCAGCGCCGCGGGCGACACCGCGAGGCCGGCCACGCGCCACGCGCCGCATGCCGGGCTGTTCGCGCCGTACCACCCGCCGAGGCACTCGCGCGCCACCGGGGCGGCGAGCGGCACCCCGTCGGCCAGCCAGTCCTCGATGGCGACGAAGCAGCGGGCGCGGTCGGAGTCCTGCGCGGTGCGGCCGAAGCCGCGGAACTTGGCGGCCACCGCGCCGGGCGAGGCCAGCTCGAACAGCGTCTGCAGCGCGTCGATGCCGAGCGCCCCGGTCAGCGCCATCGCCGGCTCCAGCAGGGCCAGCGCGCGCGCGACCGCGTCCTGCGTCCAGGGCGGTCCGGCGGCGCCGGTCCCCGCTTCCGCGCCCGTCTCCGCGCCCGTCTCCGCATCGGCGGCATGGAAGTCCCACGGCGTGGCGAGCAGGGCCAGCGCCGCCACCAGCTCGGGACGACGCGCCGCAAGGGCGGTGCAGAGCAGCCCGCCCATGCAGTACCCCGCCAGGATCACCGGCCGCCCCAGCCCTGCCACCGCGCGCTCCAGCCGCCCGGCGACGTAGTCGGTCAGGGTGAAGCGCCGCTCCACCTCGCCGGGCCAGCCCCAGTCGAGCAGCAGCGGCCGCAGGCCCTGCGCCGCCAGCCAGCGCAGCAGCGAGCGGCCTTCCAGCAGGTCGAGCACCTGCGCCCGGTTGACCAGGCTGGGCACGAACAGCACCGGGACGCGCCTGCCCGGCCTTGGCCCCTGCCCGCCCCCTTCTCCGGCAGCCCCGTAGTCCAGCAGGCGGGTGTCGCCTTCCCGCCAGAGGCAGGCAGGATCGGGCAGCGCGCGCCGGAACGGGTGGCGGCGATACGCCGCGATCCCCGCCAACAGCCCGGCATCGGGGCCGGCTCCCTGCGCTTGCGCGCCGTGTGCCTGCGCGCCGCCAGGATCACGCGCCGCCGCGACGCCGGACGGCATCGCCGCGGCGCACAGGTGCAGCGACAGCGGCCGCGGGCCGCGCCGGTGCATCGGGCCCGGCGGGCCGCCCGGCAGGGCGCCCGGGCCGGCCCCCCACGCCTCGCGCAGCTCGCGGTCGCCTGCGACGGCCGCGGCCTCGCTCTGCCAGATCGTCGCCCAGTCCCGCGCCGCGGCCGCGGGGTCCGCCGCCTCGGATGCTGGACCCGGCACGGCGCGCGGCCTGTCCTCCCGCATCACGCCCGGCGCGCCGCGTCGGGTATCGTGCCGGTCCTGCACCGGGTTTCGTGCGGTGCGGCGTGCATGCTATCTTCGCGTCCAGTTCATGCCGGAAGGTTCCATGTCGCAGCCGAAAGCCCCGCCTCCCGGCGTTGCCGGTCCGCAGATCCCTCCGGTCGTGGTCAAGAAATACGCCAACCGCCGGCTGTACAACACGGAAAGCTCCTCGTACATCACCCTCGACAACCTCGCCGAGATGGTGCGCGCCGGACGCGACTTCGTGGTGTACGACGCCAAGACCAGCGATGACATCACCCGCTCCGTGCTGACGCAGATCATCGTCGAGGAGGAGAGCAAGGGCGGCGCCATGCTGCCGACCCCCTTCCTGCGCCAGCTCATCGGCCTGTACGGCGGCAACCTGCAGGGCCTGGTGCCGCGCTACCTGGAGCAGTCGATGGGGGCGTTCGCCGAGCAGCAGTCCCGCCTGCGCTCGGCGGTGTCGCAGACCATGGGCACCTTCATGCCGCCGGGCTTTGAGGAGATCGGCCGCCAGAACATGGCGATGATCGAGCGCGCCCTGAACCTGTTCACCCCGTTCTACCGCGGCGACGGCCCCGAGGGCGCCCAGGGCGCCGAGCCCGGCACCGCCGGTCCCGCGACCCCCGCGGGCGCCGCCCGGCCCGGCCCGGCCAGTCCCGCGCAGGCCGTGGACCGGGCCGAGATCGACGCCCTGCGCGCCGAGGTCGAGACCCTGCGCAGCCAGCTCGCCACCGCCCGCGAGACCAGGGACTAGCCGCGTCCTGCGGAGTTGATGGCAGGGCTCGCGCCGCCAGGGGAACCGGCGGCGCGCTGTGGCGTCGGCACCGGAGCCAGCAGGGGAGCAGGGCCGATGTCGGATGACGATCGCATGGAGCAGCAGCGCGAGCGGGCCTACGCGCTCTGGGAGCAGGCCGGCCGGCCCGAGGGGCGGCACGACGAGTTCTGGGAGCAGGCCGGGCAGGAGCAGGCCGGCGAGACCTCGCCCGACGAACGCGTCGACGTTTCCATGGAGGACACCTTCCCCGCCAGCGACCCGCCCTCGAACAGCGGCATCACCGGCCCGGAAGAGGGCTGACACGCCCCGTCCTGCCCGCAGTGCCGACCCGGCCCGCCCTGCCGACCTGGCACGGCGCCGCCACGGGTGCCCGTTGAACAGTCGCCAATGCGCGCCACAGCCCGCCCCCGTCGCGAGCGGCACGGGACCCGCACGATGCTGATGCTCGCGTTGTTGCTGGCGTGTGCCGGTGCGTCGATGGGCATCGCGCTGGCCGTGCTGCACGGCCTGGGACGAAGGCCGCCGCTGTGGTCCGGGCTGGTGCACGCGGCCACCGGGCTGGGCGGCCTCGGCGTGCTGCTCGCGGCGCTGGGCGGCCCGCCGCGCGGCGTGGCGCTGGGCGGCGCATCGTTCGGCCTGGTCGCCGCCGCCATGCTGGGCACCGCGGCGCTGGCCGGCAGCCTGGTACTGGCCCTGCGGCTGCGCGGCGCCAAGCCGTCGATCATGCTGATCGGGCTGCACGCCACCGTGGCGCTGTTCGGCGTGGTGGTGCTGGCCGCCTACCTGTCGCTGCCCGCCTGACGCTGTCATGGATCGCACAGCCCTGGCTTCGTGTGCCGTGGCAAGAAGAAAGCGTGTTCTTTCTTGAAAGAAAGAACCAAAGAACTTTGGCCCATTGGGCTCCGGAGCCGCCTGCGCGCCCGGAACCCCATGGGCAAAGTCTTTTTGCTTCTTTTTCTTCAGAAAAAGAAGACTCTTGCTTCGCTGCCTGACGCGATAACCCCGTGACTGCCGCGCCCCTCGCGCCTGCGGCAGGTCACACCGTCTTGAGGTAGTCCACCAGCTTGGTGGCCGCGACCGACTTCTCCGTCTGGTCGAGCGCCGCCATCTCCGCGGCCAGGCGGTCCATCGCCGCCTCGTAGATCTGGCGCTCGGAGAAGCTCTGGTCCGGCTGGCCGGCGTTGCGGTGCAGGTCGCGCACCACCTCGGCGATCGACAGCGGGTCGCCGGAGTTGATCTTCGCCTCGTACTCCTGGGCGCGGCGCGACCACATGGTGCGCTTGATCCTGGCGCGGCCGCGCAGCACCGCGAGCGCCTCGTCGAACATCTTGCGCGTCGCCAGCTTGCGCAGGCCGGCGCTGCGCGCCTTCGAGACCGGAACGCGCAGCGTCATGCGGTTCTCCTCGAAGGTGATGTGGATCAGCTCCAGCTTGTGCCCGGCGATCTCCTCCGTGGCGATGCGCTCCACCCGGCCGACGCCGTGCGTGGGGTACACGACGTGGTCGCCTTCGACGAAATTCTCCGCCTTGGACGGGATGCGCGGCGCCGGCGTCGGCCGCCCGCCGAGCTGCGGCGAGATCGGCCGCATCCCGGGTCGGGCCATGCCGCCGCCCATGCCCGGCATGCGGGCGTTGGAGCGCGGCGCCTCCTCCTCCTCGTCGTCCTCGTCGTCCTCGTCGCGGGCCGGGGCGTCGGCCTCCCCCGCCCCGAGCTCGGCGACCTCGACCTCGGGCTCGTCGCCCGCCTCGCCGACCGCCGCCACCAGCGCGTCCTCGGCGGAGCCGGACTCGTCGCCGGCGTCGACCGATCCTGCGTCCTGGGCGGACGACGCCTCTGGCTCCGCCCCTCGTGCCGGCCGCACCGGCTCGGCACCCGCCGGGGATCTCGGCCGCGACGGTTCCGCCACCACCTGCTGCGCGCCATCATCCTGCGCGGCAGTGGCGGCCTCCGGGGCCGGCGTCGCGGCGGCGGGTGCGTCCGCCGCCGGCGCGAGCTTCGCGTCGGCCGCGTCGACCGGCGTCCCGGCCCTGGCTGCGGAGCGCGCGCCCTTGGCGGCAGGCTTCGTGGCGGCTTCCGGCTTGGGCGCACGCGACCTGGACGGCTTGGCGGAAGGCTCGGCGCTGACCGGCACGGCCGCATCGACCTGGCCGGCAGAAAGCTGCCGGACGGGGGTGTGTTGATCGGTCATGGCCGCTCCCGTGATGTTCGATCAGCTGCGGCGCCGGAAGCAAGCGCTTCCCGCGGTGCCGCGAGCGGTCTCGTCCTGGATGAATGGGCGGCCACGTGGTCAGGCGAGGCCGCCGATCCCTGTCACCCGCATACCACAGTTTCGCCGCAGCTTCCACCCTGGCGCCCCGGTCCACGCGCCGGCCCGCATCCTACGCGGATTATGCCGGCGGCGGGTTGCTCTGAGCGGTCAGGACAGGAAGGCCAGGGGCTCTGCCCCTGGACCCCGCCAAAGGCAGGGCCCTTGGAACCCCTTGCTTAAGGGAGGCCGGGTCCAGGGGCGGCTCGCCCCTGGCGGGTCCGGACAGAGCCCAGCCTTGCTCGCCTCGACAGGCCAGGGCTTTCTGCCGCTGGTATCAGAGCCTCCGAGCCGGATCGTACATCCTCGCCGCGCGCCGCCTGCCCGGTCAGGGCGTGCCGGGCGCCGTGGACAGCATCGAACCCTTGCCGGGCTTGTCCTTCCATGCGTCGGAGTCGGCCGGGGGCTCGCCCTTGCGGGTGATGTTCGGCCACTGCGTCGAGTAGGTGCGGTTGATCCCGGCCCATGGCGTCGCGCGATCGTCGCTGTCCGGCAGGATCGCTTCGGCCGGGCACTCCGGCTCGCACACGCCGCAGTCGATGCACTCGTCGGGATGGATCACCAGGAAGTTCTCGCCGACGTAGAAGCAGTCGACCGGGCAGACCTCCACGCAGTCCATGTACTTGCACTTGATGCAGTTCTCGGTGACCACGTAGGTCATCGCCATCTCCCGGATAGGGGCCGTCGGCCCGGCCAGCGCCGCGGCGCCTCGCATGAAACCTGTGCCCCGGCAGACCCTGCCTGCCACGCGAGCCGCATATGACGGCGTTCCCGACGAGGCGCAAGGCGTTGGGGCCGAAGGGCAGGAAGGAAGCAGGCCCGAGGCTCCGCCCGACCTCCGCCAGGGCCCGGCCTCCGGAATTCGGCGCCCGGGTCGCGGGCTGCCGTGGGCCTTAGGCCTCCAGCGGGTCGGAGCCGGGCCGATCCCCGCCCGCCTGGGTGCCCGCCGGCCGCTCCGGCTCGGCGACCTCCTCGTAGAGCGTGCGCGCTTCCGGCGCCGGCCCGCGCCGGCCGGCCAGGGCGAGGACGCGCAGCACGCGCACCCGCGGCCCGAGCGGGAAGGTCAGCACGTCGCCCGGCCGCAGCCGCGCGTGCGGCTTGTCGGTCACCTGCCGGTTGATCCGGACGGCGCCGTCGGCCACCAGCCGGGCGCAGTCGGCGCGCGCTTTCAGCATCCGCGCGCACCACAGCCATTTGTCCAGCCGCTGCCAGTCGCGATCCTCGCCCATGCGCCCCCGTCGCCCATCGTCGGGAAGGGTGGGGGAGGCGTGCCCTGGTGTGAAGTCCCCGCCTTCGTGCCGCGCGACCCGGGCAGGCTGCGGTTCTGCCCGACGTGCCGATCGCCATGGCACCGGTCGCAGCCAGCCCAGCATCCTCGCGACGCAGCGCTCGCTGCAGGTTGCCGAAGGCACGAAGCGTATCAATCTTCGGCGTTGTTCTCGGGAAATGGGATGGGCAAGGATCGGCTGGCGGCAACTGGTGCGCTTTGTTGCCCATGGGTGCCCGCTCCGCCACGCGAGGCGGTACGGTTTCCGACCCTGCAACCCTTTGAAAATCACGTTTCCGTGATAACGCTGTCAGAACGTTAAGTCCGCTGGCAAAACTCTTTTGTGAAAATTATACTTTTTTACCGCCAAATGTCTCATATAAGGAGACTTCAAAGGCGATCCCCGATCCCTGAAGCCCGTCGACACGGGTCGGAGCGGTAACAGGGCACCAAATCCTGACGGCTGCCCCGCTGCTTCGCTTGGTTCCAACCCTCAATCCCGTCGTGTGACGGAACATGGAAAGCGACTGAGATGGCCGACCACCCGCACCAGAGCCTTGAAATTCTCATCCAGCGCCAGCTGGAAGCGCAGCAGGTCGGCAACTCGCGTCAGAACGGCCACCCGGTGAGTGGCCGCTACCTGTGGCTGGCCATAGGCCAGGAGCTGCGCAGGGCACGCTCGGTCCTGGCGCGGAGCAGGACCACCTCGGATATGGAGGCCGCCGCCGCCCGCCTGCGCGAGAGGCTGCTGGGCGAGACGGTAGGGCACGCCGTCCTGCTCGCCAGCCCGGCCGTGTCCAGGGCGAAAGCCGCCGAGGCCTAGCCGCCTGCGGCCCCGGGCGGGGGGCCATCCCCTGCCCCGCTGGCCGCCGGGAGGTCCGGGACGCACGGCGCCCGTCGCCCGACGCGGACCCCGCGCCCGGTCGCAGGCCGCCTCGCCGTCGACGCGCCGTGCCCGGCCCCTTGCCCGCACCCTGGTCTTGCCGGGCGTACGGGCGAAGCGGTGGCCGTCGCGCGCGGAAACACCCGGGCCGCCTCCGGTCCGTCACGCTTCGCAAGGCTGCGCCAGGCACAGGAGGCACGCGCCGTATGTCCCGATCCGAGGCCATCGACCCGGTCAGGCGCGCCACCGGCATGGCGGCGCAGACCGGGCCGTTCGCCGGCATGAGGATGACCACGCTGCAGAGCTGGGACGGCGGCGAGGACATCGCGCCGCAGCTGCTCGGCACCTGCGAGCAGGAGCTGCACCCGACGCTGACCCGGCCGATGGCGCGCAACCACCGCACCGTGGTCAACGTCGGCTGCGCGGAAGGCTTCTGTACGGTGGGGCTCGCGCGCTGCCGGCTTCGGGCGCACGTCTGCGTCTTCGACGTCGACGAGCGCGCTGGGCTGCGAGAGCATGCACCGCGCCCGGGGGCTGTTACGAACCCCGAAGCAGCTCGCTGCTTCGGGCAGAAAGGCAAGACCCTTCTTCTGAAGAAAAAGCAGCAAAAAGACGTTGCACACGGGGCTCCTGGCGCGCGGGTAGCTCCGGAGCCAAAAGAGCAAAAGTTCTTTGGTTCTTTCTTTCAAGAAAGAACATGCCTTCTTCTTGCTATCTCCGCCTTGCCACCTCCTCCGGATCGTCAGGAAATCCCATGTGCCTGGTCAAGCTGAGCGAGCTGCAGGTCCGGACCGGCGGCGACGGGCTGCCGCTGCTCGGCCGGGGATGGTCCGAGCCGGAAGCGTCCTACGTCTGGGCGACCGGCGACTTCAGCGGCATCAGCCTGCCGGCGGCCGGGCCGCATCCCGCCTACGTCCTGGTGCTCGCGCTCCGGCCGGTCGAGCGGTGGCAGCGCGTGGCGTTCTGGTCGGGCGGCACCCTGCTCGGCCTGCACCTCGTCACCGAGGCGACGCGGGTCAGCATCAGCGTGGCGCGCAGCCTCGTGGTGGACGGCCGGATCGAGCTGGTGATGACGCACTACGACCGGGTCCGCGCCTGCGAGCTGGGTGGCGGCGGCGACGACGTCCGGCTGCTGTCCGTCGCGCTGAGCGGGATCGAGGTCCACGGCTCGACCCGAGTGCCCGCGCCGGGCCCGGCCGCGCCGCGGCCGGCGCTGCCGGACTCGGCGCTGGCCGGCCGGTTCCAGAGCCTCGGCGACAACTGCGAGTTCGGCCTCGTGCAGCGCCACCTCGGCGCGAACCCGCTGCAGCTGCTGCGCTTCGCCGGCATCAACCTGCGCAACCTGCTGCTCGGCCTGAACAGCGAGTTCGACGGCCTCGACGACGCCGCCCTGCTGTCGCTGCGGCTGAGCGGCGAGCCGGGCGAGGCGGAGTTCATCCTGCTGCACGACCGCTACGGGCTGAACTCGCACACCTTCGCCCACGAGCACACCGCCGAGGCCGCCACCGTGCTGGCGCGCGCGCGCCAGAAGCTCGCCCTGCAGCGTCGCATGTTCCTGGAGGACCTGGAGGACGCGGAGAAGATCTTCGTGCTCAAGCGCAACGACCCGCTCGCGCTGGCCGAGGTGCTGCCGGTGTGGTCCTGCCTGCGCGGCTACGGCGACAACACCCTGCTCTACGTGGTGGCCGCCGACGCCGACCACCTGCCGGGCACGGTGGAGCGGCGCGCGCCGGGGCTGCTGTGCGGCTACATCGACCGCTTCGCGCCGTACGACGACGCGCACAACCTGTTCGACGAGTGCTGGATCTCGATCTGCCGCAACGCCCATGCGCTGTGGAGCGAGGCGCGGCACCAGGCGGCTGCGCAGCTGATCGCGGCTGAGTAGGCAAGGCCAGGGCGCTGCCCTGGACCCGCCAGGGCGAGCCGCCCTGGACCGGCGCACGGGAGACCAGGGGGGCGGCGGCAGGCCGCGGTCGGGGCGTGCAGGGCCTCCGGCCGTGCCTGCTGCCCTGCGTCGCGCGCGCTACGCTTCGCCGGCCGCATCTGCGACAACGCTGGCCATGAGGATCCCGGCCTGGCTGCCGGTGCTGCTCGGCGTGCTCACCGCCGTGGGCCCGGTCTCGACCGACATGTACCTGCCCGCCTTCCCCGCGATGGAGCGCTCGCTGCACGCAGCCGCCGGCTCGGCGCAGATCACGCTCGCCACCTGGTTCGCCGGCCTGGCGCTTGGCCAGATGATGCAGGGCACCCTGTCCGACCGCTACGGCCGCCGCGTGCCGCTGCTGCTCGGCACCGCGGTCTACACCCTCGCCTCCGCCGGCTGCGCGCTCGCCCCCGACATGGCCACCCTGTCCGCCTTCCGCGCCCTCGCGGCCTTGGGCGGCTCCGCCTCCATGGTCGTGCCGCGCGCCGTGGTCCGCGACCTCGCAGACGGCCACGAGGCCGCGAAGCTGATGAGCCGCCTGATGCTGGTGATGGGCGCCGTGCCGATCCTCGCACCCACCCTGGGCGGGGTCGTGCTCGGCTTCGCCGGCTGGCGCACCATCTTCTGGATCGCCACCGCCTACGGCGTGGCCTGCCTCGCCCTGGTGGCCGCCCTGCTGCCCGACACCCTGGCCCCCGAGCGCCGCGTCCGACTGCGCCCCTGGGCCCTGCTGCAGCGCTTCGCCAACGTCGGCCGCGACCGCGGCTTCCTCAGCCACACCCTGATGGCCGGCTGCTCCTCCTTCGCCCTGTTCGCCTTCCTCGGCGGCTCGCCCCCGGTGTTCATCGAGCGCTTCGGCGAGACGCCCACCCAGTTCGGCCTGGTGTTCATGGGCACCGCCGGCTCCTTCATCGGCGCCTCGCAGGCCAATCCCTTCGCGCTCCGCCGCTTCGGCCACGCCCGGGTGATGCGCGCCGCCTCCACCGCGCTGCTGCTCGCCGCCCTCGCCCTGCTCGCCACCTCGGCCACCGGACAGGGCGGGGTGGGCGGGATCATGGCGCCGGTGCTGGCGATGTTCTGCGCCATGGGCTTCATCTCGCCCAACGCCGCGGTTGGCGCCCTGTCGCGCCACGCGGCCCAGGCCGGCGCCGCCTCCGCCCTGCTCGGCACCCTGCAGTTCCTGCTCGGCGCGCTCAGCGGCACGCTGATCGGGTTGCTGGCGAACGGGACCCCGGTCCCGATGGCCACGATGATGCTCGCAGGCGCCGCCGGCGTGGTCGCGGCGGACCGCTGGCGGCCGTAGGAAGCAAGGCCGGGCTCCGCCCGGACCCGCCAGGCGGAGGTGGCCAAAGGTTCCGACGATCCGCCTGGATCGTTGGAAAGGCCGCCGCAGGGAGCCGCCCCTGGACCGGCATTTGAAAGAAGGACCTGAGTCGGGGTTTCCAAAGGCGAGCCTTTGGCGGAGTCCAGAGGCAGAGCCTCTGGCCTTCCTTCCTTCCGAGGACCCCCATGCCCCCGATCGTCGGCCTCCTCGCCTGCGCCCGCCGCTACCCCGACTATCTCCAGCACGCTGTCGCCGAGCAGTACGTCGCCGCCGTGCGCGACGCCGCCGGCGCGGTGCCGGTGCTGCTGCCCCCCCTCGGCCCGCCCGCCGAGGCCCTGCTCGACCGCCTCGACGGCCTGCTGCTCCCCGGCTCGGAAAGCAACATCGCCCCCTCGCTCTACGGCGAGGCCCGCGACGCCACGCCCGGCCGGCACGACCCCGCCCGCGACGCCACGACGCTGCCGCTGATCCGCCTCGCCCTGGCGCGCGGCATGCCCGTGCTGGCGATCTGCCGCGGCCACCAGGAGCTGAACGTGGCGCTCGGCGGCACCCTGCACCAGGCGGTGCACGCGCTGCCCGGTCGCCTCGACCACCGCGAGGACCCCGCCGCCCCGGACGCCGCGCAGTGGGCGCCGGCGCACGGCCTCGCCCTGTCCCCCGCCCTGGCCGCGTTGCTCGGTCGCGACACGGTCCGGGTCAACTCCCTGCACGGCCAGGCGATCGACCGCCTGGGGCCGGGGCTCGTGGCCGAGGCGGTGGCCCCGGACGGCACGATCGAGGCGGTCCGCGCCGAGAACGCGAGCTTCTGCTGGGGCGTGCAGTGGCACCCAGAGCGCGGCGACCCCGCCGCCATGGCCAGCGCGGCGCTGTTCGCGGCATTCGGCGCGGCTTGCCGTGCCTACGCGGCGCGAGGCTACAGGAGGCAGGGCTGACGCCGACGCGCGAAAGTCTCGGCCTGTTGAAGCAAGCAAGGCTGGGCTCTGCCCAGACCCGCCAGGGGCAGAGCCCCTGGTCTTCCTGTCCCGACTGGTCAGGGCAACCGGCATGAGGCTCCGCCTGGGCCCTTGGAATGGCAGGCCAAGGCAGAGCCCGGCCCTGCTGCCCGCCAGGCCTCAACCCTGCTTCCTGCGCCGCGCCCTGCGCAGCACCGCGGCCGCGACGTCCTGCACCCGCAGCAGCCCGAGCGCCTGCGCCGCCAGCCCGTAGGTCGCCAGCCCGATCGCCACCAGCGCGCCCAGCGAGCCCATCCTCGCCACCTGCCCGTGTGCCATGTTGTCCGGCAGCGTGGCGCGCGCGGCCAGCAGCGCCGCCACCATCACCCCGGTCGCCACCACCATCCGCCCGGCCCGCGACACCAGCCTGCGGTCCACCCTGAGCTGGCCGCGACGGTGCAGCACCACGGCCAGCGCCGCGAGGTTCGCGCTCGCCGCGATCGACGTCGCCAGCGGCGGCCCGACATGCTGCAGCGGCCGCATCAGCGCGAGGTTGAGCACGAGGTTGAGCGCCACGCACGCCATGCCGATGCGCACCGGCGTCGCCGTGTCGCCGCGCGCGAAGAACGCCGGCGCCAGCACCTTGACCAGCACGAACGCCGGCAGCCCGGTGGCATACGCCGCCAGCGACTGCGCCGAGAGCTGCGTGTCCGCCACGCTGAACGCCCCGCGCCCGAACAGCGCCGCCATCACCGGCCCGGCCGTGGCCACCAGCGCCGCGGCCGCCGGCAGCGTCAGCACCAGCGCGTACTCGATCGCCCGGTTCTGCGTGTCCGCCGCCGCCGCCCGCTCGCCCGCCGCCACCTGACGCGACAGCACCGGCAGCAGCGCCGTGCCCACCGCGGCGCCGAGCACGCCCAGCGGAAGCTGGTTCACCCGGTCGGCGTAGTACAGCAGCGACACCGTGCCTGCCGGCAGCATGGTGCTGACCCAGCCGTCGACCACCAGGTTGAGCTGCGTGACCCCGCCCGCCACCAGCCCCGGCACCATGCGCCGCATCAGCAGCCGCATCTGCGGCGTCAGCCTGGGCCGCGGCGGGTGCAGCGCCATGCCCGCGCGCTTGGCCGCCCACAGCAGCACCGCGAGCTGCGCCACCCCCGACAGCGTGACGCCCCAGGCCAGCGCGTGCCCCATGGTCGCGGTGAACGGCGCGAACAGGAAGATCGACGCGATCCCCACCACGTTGAACAGCACGTACGCCCCCGACGCCGCCGCGAACCGGTCGAGCCCGTTCAGCACCCCGGCGACCAGCGCGGCCAGGCAGATCAGCACCAGGTAGGGGAAGGTGATGCGGCTCAGCTCGACGGTGAGCGCGAACTTGGCGGGATCGCGGGCATAGCCGCTGGCGAGCACGCCCATCAGCTGCGGCATGAACACCTCGCCGGCGATCGTGAGCAGCAGCAGCCAGAATGCCAGCACCGACATCGCCTGCTCCGCGAACCGGCGCGCCGTGTCGGGCCCCTCGGCGGTCAGCAGCCCGGAGAACACCGGGATGAACGCCGCGTTGAACGCCCCCTCGCCGAACAGGCGACGGAACAGGTTGGGCAGCCGCAGCGCCACGAAGAACGCGTCGGCGACCGGGCCTGCGCCCATGAAGGCGGCGATGAGCTGGTCGCGCACCAGGCCGAGCACCCGGCTGACCATGGTCCAGCCGCCGACGGTGAGGAGGCCACGGAGCATGGCCGGTGCTCTAGCGCGCGCAGGACGGGAAGGCCAGCAGGGCCCGGTTCCGGTCTGCTGCGCGAAGGCGGGAAGGAAGCGTGTTCTTTCTTGAAAGAAAGAACCAAAGAACTTTTGCTCATTGGATTCCGGAGCTGCCCGCGCGCCCTGACCTCAACGAGCAAAGTCTTTTTGCTTCTTTTTTCTTCAGAAAAAGAAGAGCCTTGCTGCCCTGCCTTCCTCACCGATCCGATCCCAGACCCACAACAGCCCTCCGCCCTGGTTCCACCGCCGCCGCGTGCCAATCTCCCCTGCATCCATCGCCGAAAGACGCCGCGATGCCCGGAGCCTCCCCGCCCGCCGGCCCGAGCCCCAGGATCGCCGGCCTGCTGCAGCATGTCGCGATCGCCGGGACGGTTTCGGGCGTGCTCGGCGCCGCGTACCAGGCCTGGCTGGCCGGGCACGCGCCGGACCATCCGGTGGCCGACACCCACCAGACCATCGCGCTCGCGACGGCCTTCCACGGCCGCCGCCTCGCCGAGCACTTCGTCACGCCGGCGCAGCGCGCGCTGTGGTGGGCGCTGCTGCTGCCGGCGGCCGCGTCACTGGTGCTGCTGGTGGCCGGCCTGGTCTGGATGGGGGTGCGCACGGCGCGCGGCGCCCGGCGGGGCGGCGGGAACGGCCCTGGCCGGCGCGCGCGTGACGGCCGGGGGTGACCGCCTCCGGCCCACGCCTCGCCCCTGCCCTGCCCGCCCTGCGCCCCTGCCAGGACCTTGCCTGCGCGGCGCGCACTGCCCACGTCGCCTGCCATGACCATACGCCCCATCCGCTCCGGCCAGGACCTCGACGCGGCGCGCGCCGAGATCGCGCGGCTCCTGGCGCTCGACCCCGCCGCCGGCAGCGACGAGTTCGACCGGCTCGACGTGCTCGCCACCCTGGCGGAAAGCTACGAGGCCCGGCACAGGGACGGCCCGCCCGCCGACCCGGTCGACGCGATCTGGGAGAAGATGGGCGAGACCGGCATCAGCCAGCGCCTGCTCGCCGCGATCACCCGCATCCCGGAGGCGGAGCTGGCCGACGCGCTCGCCCGCCGCCGTCCGCTGGGAGCCGCGATGATGGGCGCGCTGGCGCCGGCGCTCGGCCTGCCGCTGGAGGCGCTGATGCAGCCGGCCCGCGCGCCCGGGCCAGCCGGCGCGGCCGCGCCGCGCGACTGACCGGAAACCCTGCCTATGACCCACCTGTCCGGCCGCGCGCGGGCGACGCTGTGCCTCTTGCTCGCCTGCGCGGCGCTCGCGGCCTGCAGCTCCAGCTTCGGCATCGGCGGCGGCTCAGCCCCTGCCCCGACCTACGTCGTGCTGCCCAACGGCGACACGGTTCCGGCCAGGCCCGCATACTGATACCAACGGCCGAAAGCTTTGACCTGTCGAGACGAGCAAGGCTGGGCTCTGCCCAGACCCGCCAGGCGGAGGTGGCCAAGGGTTCCGACGATCCGCCTGGATCGTCGGAATGGCCACCGAAGGGAGCCGCCCCTGGACCGGCCTTTCTTAAGTAATGGATTCCAAAGGCTCGGCCTTTGGCGGGGTCCCCACCTTCAAGCATGGGGGCAGAGCCCCTGGCCTTCCTTGCCTTGCCGGTCAGGGCAACCGGCTGCCGGTAACAGATCAGTCACGAAACGCACCTGGGCAACGGTTAACAGTTAAGTCGGTTGGTATGAGGCCGGCGCCGCACACGGGTTCGCGGCGCGGGCTCAGCCGTTCCGTGGTTCGGCGGCCTCGATCCGGCAGACGCCCTCCGCCCGTCGCGCAACCCGGCCCATGAGCTGGCCCGCGAGCACCACGCCCTCGGC
>CAXSFU010000034.1:0-35946 GCA_964236695.1 uncultured Acetobacteraceae bacterium
GGCGTTTCTAACAATGTTAGGGCTAAAATCTGACATTTCAGCCTGAGACACTACCCAGGGGCTCTGCCCCTTGACCCCGCCAAAGGCAGGGCCCTTGGAACCCCTTGCTTAAGCAAGGCCGGTCCAGGGGCGGCTCGCCCCTGGCGGGTCCAGGGCAGAGCCCTGGCCTTGCTTCTACTTCAGCTCCGGATCAGCGTCCCCGGCCCCGCCTCGGTGAACAGCTCCAGCAGGCAGGCGTGCGGCACCCGCCCGTCGAGGATGACCGCGCCCCGCGCCCCGCGCTGCACCGCCTCCAGGCAGTTCTCCACCTTGGGGATCATGCCGCCCGAGATCATGCCGCTGGCGATGCCCGCATTGGCGTCGGCGACGGACAGCTCGGCAATCGGCTGGCGGTCGTGGTCGAGCACGCCCGGCACGTCGGTGAGCATCAGCAGCCGGGTGGCCTTGAGCGCGCCGGCGATGAAGCCGGCCACGGTGTCGGCGTTGATGTTGTAGGTCTGGCCGTCGTCGCCCATGCCGATCGGCGCGATCACCGGGATGATGCCGGCGCCGGTGAGCGCGTAGATCACGCCGACGTCGATCTGCACCGGCTCGCCGACGAAGCCGAGGTCGAGCACGCGCTCGATCCGGCTGTCCGGGTCGCGCACGGTGCGGGCCAACTTGCGGGCGCGGATCAGGCCGCCGTCCTTGCCGGAGATGCCGACCGCCATGGCGCCGGCGCGACTGATCAGGCCGGCGACCTGCTTGTTCACCGTGCCGGCGAGGACCATCTCGACGACCTCGACCATGGCGGCGTCGGTGACGCGCAGGCCGTCGACGAAGGTGGACTGGATCGCCAGGCGCTTGAGCATGGCGTTGATCTGCGGGCCGCCGCCGTGGACCACGACCGGGTTGAGCCCCACCAGCTTGAGCAGCGCGATGTCGGCGCCGAACTGCTCGGCGAGCGCGTGGTCGCCCATGGCGTGGCCGCCGTACTTCACCACGATGGTGGCGCCGGCGTAGCGGCGCAGGAACGGCAGGGCGTGGGCGAGGACGGCGGCCTGCTCGGCGGCCACGGCGAGGGCTTCGGGGGAAAGGGACATCCGGCGAGGAACTCCTTCGGGGCAGGACGCAAGGTTGAGGCTCTGCCTCAAACTCCGCCAGGGGCGAGCCGCCCCTGGACCGGCTTGGGAAAGGGAAGGGCTGGGGTGCCGCCGGCCCTGTCGGGGTTTCCGAAGGCCCGGCCTTTGGCGGGGTCCAGGGGCGAGCCGCCCCTGGCCTTACTGCTGCTTCGGCAGCGCCAGCGTGGCCAGGGCAGCGCGCAGCTCGGGAATGCCGGCGCCGGTGGTGCTGCTGGTGGCGATGATGTCCGGGTAGGCGGCGGCGTGCTCGCGTACGTAGCCGCGGACGAGGGCGAGCTTGCGGGCCAGCGCCGCGGGCCTGGTGCCGTCGGTCTTGGTGAGCACGATCTGGAAGGTGACGGCGGACAGGTCGAGCAGCTCCATGACCGCCTCGTCGGAGCCCTTCATCTCGATTCGGCTGTCGAGCAGCAGGACGACGCGCTGCAGCGTGGGGCGGCCACGCAGGAAATCGAGCATGAGCCCCTGCCAGTCGCGCTTCACCTCCTTGGCGGCCTGGGCGTAGCCGTAGCCGGGCATGTCGACGAGGGTGAGGCGCTCGCCGAGGTCGAAGAAGTTGAGCTGCCGGGTGCGGCCGGGCTGGTTGGAGGCGCGCGCGAGGCCGTGGTGGTTGGCCAGCGCGTTGATCAGGGAGGACTTGCCGACGTTGGAGCGGCCGGCGAAGGCGATCTCGGGGCCGCGCGGCTCGGGGAGCTGGTCGGAGCGCTGGGCCGCGTAGAAGAACCGGCAGGGGGCGGCGAACAGCACGCGGCCGACCTCGACCTGCTCGGCGCCGGGGCCGTCCTGGTGGCCGAGGGGGGGCTCGTGGGCGGGCGCGTCCGCATCGGGGCCGTCGTCCGCGGGATCGTCCGGGGCGTCGTCCCAGTCGTCGGCGTCGGCCTCGGACAGCTCCGGCAGGCCGGCGAAGGGGGCGGGCAGGGGGACGGCGGCGTGGGCCTGCGCGGAGGGCACGTCGGACGGCGTGGCGGCCATCCGGCGCCGCGGCGGGTCGGCGGCATCTGCCGGGATGCGGGGCGGGGCGTCGCCGGCGGTCGGCCGCGCACGGGCCTTCGCGGCAGGCCGTGCCGCCGCCGGGTTGCCGGGGGCCGCGCCCGGCCTAGCGGTGCCGGGGCGCCAGGGGCGGCGGCCCGGCGCCATCAGGTGCGGGCCACCTGGCCGGTGCGGCTGCCGCGCAGGCGGGTCTGGCGCATGATGAACCACTGCTGCAGGCAGGTGAGCGTGTTGTTCCAGCTCCAGTAGATCACCAGGCCTGCGGGAAAGCGGCCCATCATGAACATGAAGATCAGCGGCATGAAGCGGAACAGCTTGGCCTGCATCGGGTCGGGCGGCGGCGGGTTGAGCTGCTGCTGGGCATACATCGTGGCACCCATGATCAGCGTCCAGGCGGACAGGTGCAGGGCCGGTGCGATCAGCGTGGGGTCCCAGGGGATCAGGCCGAAGGCGTTGAACAGGTTGGTGGGGTCCTGCGCCGACAGGTCGTGGATCCAGCCGAAGAACGGCGCGTGGCGCATCTCGATGGTGACGAAGATGTCCTTGTAAAGGCAGAAGAACACCGGCACCTGCAGCAGCATCGGCAGGCAGCCCGACGCCGGGTTGACCTTCTCTGCCTTGTAGACCGCCATCATCTCCTGCTGGATCTTGGCGGGGTCGTCCTTGTAGCGCTCGCGGAGCGCGGCGACCTTGGGGGCGAGCAGCTTCATCTTGCTCATCGAGCGGTAAGAGTAGGAGGCGAGCGGGAAGAACAGCGCCTTGACGCCGACCGTGAACGCCATGATCGCCAGGCCGAAGTTGCCGAGCACGTGGTTGAGCCAGTCCAGCGCGTAGAAGATCGGCTTGGTCAGGAAGTAGAACCAGCCGAAGTCCACCGCCTTGTCGAAGCTCGGGATGCCGTATTGCGCCTCGTAGTGGTCGAGCAGGGTGACGACCTTGGCGCCGGCGAACAGGTGCGAGGCGTAGGTCGAGTCGGCGCCGGCGGCGGCGACCACCGGGTCCGCGGTGACGAAGTCGACCTGATAGCGGTCGTGGCCGCCGTCGAGCAGGTGGCGGTACGAGGCGGAGGTCTGCGCCTTCTGGTCGGGCACCAGGGCGGTGAGCCAGTACTTGTCGGTGATGCCGGCCCAGCCGCCGGTGGTGGCCTCGCTGAACGCCACGCCGCCCGGCTTGCCGACGGCGGCCTTCTTGGAGGCGTCGTACTTCAGCTCGTGCAGGCGGTCGCCGAGCACGCCGACGAACCCCTCGTGCAGGATGTAGTAGCCGGCGGTCTGCGGCGTGTAGTCGCGCCGGATGCGCGACCAGGGGAACAGGGCGACGGGCGCGCCGGTAGCGTTGTGCACGCCCTGGGTGATGGTGAACATGTAGTCCGCGTCCACCGCGAGGCCGACGGTGAAGGTCAGGCCGGCGCCGTTGTCCCAGGTGAGCGTGACCGGGTGGTCGGGGGTCAGGTCGCCGCCTGAGGAGGTCCACAGCGTCGTGTCGGGGTCGGGCAGGGCGGGCGTGGCGGTGCCCGGCGCGGAGGCGGGCGCGGTCCAGCCGAACTGCACGTAGGAGGGCTGCGGGTCGGCGCGCGGCTCCAGGAGCTGCACCAGCGGCGAGTCCTTGGAGACGGTGTCGTGGTAGTCGCGCAGCACCAGCTCGTCGAGGCGGGCGCCGCGCAGGTTCAGGCTGCCCTGGACGCGGGTGGCGTCGATCTGCAGCCGCGGTCCCTCCGGCTCAGGCACAGTGACCGGCTGGTTGCCGGGGTCGGACGGGTTGGCGGTGGGGCGCGGGCTGTCGCCGGACGGGGTGTCCTTGCTGGCGAGCCGGGCGGCATGCTGCTGCTCGGCGACGTTGCTGTGCGGCAGCAGGTACTGGAAGCCGAGCAGGATCGCGAGGGAGATCGCGATCGCCAGGATCAGTCGGTTCTGGTCCATCAGACCGGGCTCCTCTGGAGCGATGGGGGCGGGGCGTCGCGGGACGGAGGCGGGGCGTCCCGGCTCCCGCGTTGCCCGCACCGGCACGGCGGCACCGGGTCGTATCCGCCGTCGCAGAACGGATTGCAGCGCAGCACCCGACGCGCCGCGAGTAGGCTGCCGCGCCCGGCGCCGTGCGTGCGCACCGCCTGCACGGCGTAGTCGCTGCACCCCGGCTCGAAGCGGCAGCTTCCGGGGATCAGCGGGCGGATGGTCCACTGGTAGCAGCGCAGCGCCGCGGTGAGCAGCAGGGCGGGCGGGGTCACGTGGGCGCGTCCGGCAGGAGGACGCCGGCCTTGGCCAGCGCGCGGCCGAGGTCGTCGACGAGCTGGGCGAACGGGCGGCCGCGGGTGGCGTCGCGCCCGATCAGCACGAGGTCGACGCCGGGCAGCGCGTGACCCGAAAGCAGCAGGCGGGCGGCCTCGCGCAGGCGGCGGCGGGTGCGGTTGCGGACCACGGCGTTGCCGACCTTCTTCGTCACCGTGTAGCCCACACGCAGCGGATCGGCGTCGTCGCGGACAAAGGCCTGCAGCACCAGGCCGTGCACCGCCGCCTTGCGGCCACGGGCGGCGGCGCGCAGGAACTCGGCACGGACCTTCAGGCGCGGCGGGGGAGGGCCGGTCCTGGGATGGCGCCCGGCTCCGGAATGCCCAACCGCCGGATTGCCGGGCGCCGTGCCTTCCGGCCGGGGAGGCTCTGGGCGGGGCGGCGCCATGGCGGGCGCCTGTCCTTGTCCTGCTGCCGTCAGGCCGAAAGGCGCTTGCGGCCCTTGGAGCGCCGGTTGGCCACGACCTTGCGGCCGCCAACGGTTTCCATGCGGGCGCGGAAGCCGTGGCGGCGCTTGCGGACCAGCTTCGAGGGTTGATACGTGCGCTTCACGAGCAGTCTCCAGAGAATCGGGGCCGGCCGAACGGCAGCGCGGGAGGGCGCGCCGGCCGTCCCGTTCAAGGGGCGGCTTATAGGGGCCGCGGGCCGCGGGCGTCAATGCGCGGCAGTGCCCCGGTTCGCAAGGCCAGGGCTCTGCCCTGGACCCGCCAGGGGCGAGCCGCCCCTGGACCCGGCCTCCCTTAAGGAAGGGGTTCCAAGGGCCCTGCCTTTGGCGGGGTCCAGGGGCAGAGCCCCTGGCCTTCCTTTCCGGACCCACGGCCGGGCGCCGCCGGCCCGCGGCAGCGCCTCGGCCGTGCCTGTGGCCTTTGCATGTGGCCGCGAGGCGCTAGGATGATGCGATGACCCGGTTCTGGCCCCTGGCGCTGATTGCGGCCGCGCTGCTGCTGGCCTGGGTGTCGGGGGCCACGGACCTGCTCTCGCTCGCGGGCTTGGCGCGCGAGCGTGCGGTGCTGGGCGGCCAGGTTGCGGCGCATCCGGTGCTGGCGCCGGTGGCGTTCACGCTCGCCTACGTCGCGGTGGCGGCGCTGGCGCTGCCGGGGGCGTCGGTGATGACGCTGGCGGGCGGGCTGCTGCTCGGGCCGTGGCTGGGGGCCGCGTGCACCGTGGCGGGGGCGAGCGGCGGGGCGGCGCTGCTGTTCCTGGCGGCGCGGCGGGCGGCGTCGGGGTGGCTGGCGGCGCGGCCGGGCGGGCGGCTGGCGGGGATGGTGGCGCGGGTGCGGCCCGGGCTGGAGCGCGACGGGTTCGCAGGCCTGCTGGCGCTGCGTCTGGTGCCAGTGGTGCCGTTCTTCGCGCTGAACCTGGCGCCGGCGCTGGCGGGGATGGGCGTGCGCCCGTTCGTGGCCGCCACGGTGCTGGGCATCGCGCCGGCGAGCACGGTGCTGAGCTGGGCGGGGGCGGGGCTGGGGAGCGTGCTGGACCGGGGCGGCACGCCGGCGCTGGGCGCGGTGCTCGGGCCGCGGGTGCTGCTGCCGCTGGCGGGGCTGGCGGCGCTGGCGCTGGCGCCTGCGGCGTGGCGGAGGGTGGCGCACAGGAAGCAAGGCTGAGGCTCCGCCTCAAACTCCGCCAAAGGCTGGGCCTCTGGATTGCCTTCTCTTAAGTCAAGGATTTCCAAAGGGCTTGGCCCTTTCGCGGGTCCGGGCAGAGCCCGGCCTTGCTTTCCGGGGAGGTGCGCATGCCCGAGTTCGACATCGCGGTGATCGGCGCAGGCTCCGCCGGCCTGTCCGTGGCCAACGCGTCCGCCCGGCTCGGCCTGCGCACGGTCCTCGCCGAGCGCGCGGAGATGGGCGGCGACTGCCTGAACGTCGGCTGCGTGCCGAGCAAGGCGCTGCTGGCGGCGGGCCGGGCGGCGCAGTCGGCGCGCGCGGCGGGCCGGTTCGGGGTTGGGCTGGGCGAGCCGGCGATCGACTGGGCCGGGGTGCGGGCGCATGTGCGGCGCGCCATCGGGACGATCGCGCCGGTGGACTCGCAGGCGCGCTACGAGGCGCTGGGCTGCACCGTGCTGCGCGGCACGGCGCGGTTCGTGGCGCCGGATGCGCTGGCCGTGGCGCTGCCGGGCGGCGAGCGGCGGCTGACTGCCGGGCGGATCGTGGTGGCGACGGGCAGCCGGCCGGTGGTGCCCGCGGTGCCGGGGCTGGCGGACGTGCCGTTCCTGACCAACGAGACCCTGTTCGGGCTGGAAGTGCGGCCGGCGCACCTGGTGGTGCTGGGCGGCGGGTCGATCGGGCTGGAGATGGCCGAGGCGCACGCGGCGCTGGGCTGCCGGGTCAGCGTGGTGGAGCAGGGGCGGATCGCGGCGCGCGAGGACCCGGCGCTGGCCGAGGTGGTGCGCGCGGCGCTGGAGCGGCTGGGGGTCGAGGTGATCGAGGGCGTGGGCGTGGCGGCCGCCGAGCGCGACGGGGACGGCGTGGCGCTGGTGCTGGCGGACGGGCGGCGGGTGGCGGGGAGCCACCTGCTGGTGGCGGCGGGGCGGCGGGCGTCGCTGGACGGGCTGGCGCTGGATGCGGGCGGGGTGCGGTTCTCCCCGCGCGGCATCGCGGTGGACCGGGCGCTGCGCTCGGCGAGCAACCGGCGGGTGTATGCGGCGGGCGACGTGGCGGACGTGGCCGGGATCGGGCCGCTGGCCTACACGCACCTGGCCGGGCACCACGCGGGGGTGGTGGTGCGCGGCGCGGTGTTCCGCCTGCCGGCGCGGGTGTCGCGCGTGGTGCCGCGGGTGACCTACACCACCCCGGAGCTGGCGCAGGTCGGGCTGACCGCGGCGGAGGCACGGGCGGCGGGGCACGACGTCGAGGTGCAGCGCTTCGCGATGGCGGAGAACGACCGCGCGGTGTGCGAGGCGGACACGCGCGGGCTGGCGCTGCTGGTGGTGTCGCGCGGCCGGCTTCTGGGGGCGGGGATCGCGGCGCCGCACGCGGGCGAGTCGATCGGGCTGTGGGCGCTGGCGCTCGGGCAGCGGGTGTCGCTGTCGGCGCTGGCGGGGATGGTCGTGGCCTATCCGACGCGCGCGGAGGCGGGCAAGCGAGCGGCGGGCAACTTCTACACCCCTCGGCTGTTCTCCGGGCGGATGCGGCGGCTGGTGCGGCTGCTGGCGCGGCTGCCCTAGGCGGGCGCCGCGGGCGGGCCCACTTCGCCCCGCCGTGGTGCACGTCGGAGCCGGGGCTGGTCCGGGCGGTTCCCGGCGACAGGGCGGTGTGCCGCCGGAAAGGATCCTGCATGGCCCGGCACTGCCTGCTGCTGTCCGCGGCGACGGCGATCCTGGTGCTGGTCGGGGTGGAGCTGGCGATGCGCGCGCCGGGGCAGGGCGACGCCGTGGCGCTGGTCGCGGCGGTGGCGGCGGGCGTGGCGATGCAGCTCGGGCTGGGATCGTTCGTGGTGCGGCCGCTGCGCGACCAGGAAGCCTCGCTGCGCGAGCGGGTGCGGCTGGCGGAGCAGGCGCAGGCGCGGCTGGCGGAGCTGGAAGCGAGCACGTCGTCGCTGCGCCACGACCTGCGCGGCATCCTGTCGCCGAGCCTGATGCTGGCGGACCGGCTGCTGGACCACGCCGACCCGAAGGTGCGCCGGGTGGGCGAGGTGATGGTGCAGACGGTGGAGCGGTGCAGCGAGCGCCTCAGGCAGACACGGGCCGGGCCACCCAGCGCCTAGCCATGCCGGAAGTTCCTGATCTGGAGAAGGAAGACCAGGGGCTCTGCCAAAGGCAAGCCCTTGGAACCCAATACTTAAGGAAGGCCAGGTCCAGAGGGGCAGCTCCCTACGGTGGTCTTTTCAACGATCCAAACGGATCGTCGGAACTTTTGGCCACCTTCGCCAGGCGGGTCTGGGCAGAGCCCAGCCTTGCTCGCTCTGAATAGCTCGAAGCACCCGGCCGACCCCGCTTCGGCCGGGTGGCCGCCAGCCTCAGTCGTCATAGCCCTGCGGCCGGCCGCCGTAGCCGGAGCCGCCGTAGCCGGGCTGGGCATAGCCGGGTGCTGCGTAGCCCTGCTGGCCGTAGGCGCCCTGCTGACCGTAGCCGCCTGGCTGGCCGTAGCCGGGAGCGCCGTAGCCGGGCGGCGGATAGCCGGGTTGGCCGCCGTAGCCGGCATTGCCGTAGCCCGGCGGCGGGTAGCCTGGCGCGTAGGCGGGGGGCGGTGCCGCGGACGGGGTGGTCGCGGCACCGCCGACCGCGCCGAGGGCGCCGCCCGCCAGCGCGCCGATCGCGGCGCCGCGCCCGCCGCCGGCGATCGCGCCGAGCGCCGCGCCGCCGCCGGCGCCCAGCAGGCCGCCGCCGACCGCCCGGTCGCCCGGGTCGTAGGGGTTGGTGCAGGCCGCAAGCGCGGCCAGGCCCAGCAGCAGCAGGGTCCGTGTGGCCATGGAACGCCGAGGCATCGAGATCTCCTGTTGCAGGCCTGGTCCGGCGGGGCGGACCGGGATCAGTAGCGGTTGGGGGTGGTGGCTGCGCCGCCCACGGCGCCGAGTCCGCCGCCGGCCAGCGCGCCGATCCCGGCGCCGGTGCCGCCGCCGGCGAGGCCGCCGATCGCGGCGCCCGCGCCGGCGCCGAGCAGGCCGCCGCCGACCGCGCGCTGGCCGGGGCTGTAGGGGTCGCAGGCGGCGAGGCCCAGGACGAGGCCGGCGGCGGCGACGGTGGCGATGGTCTTGCGGAGCATGGCGGAAATCCCTGTTGCGATGGAGCCGGCCTGGCCTGTTCCGGCCCGGTCGTGTTGGACGGCGCCGCGGTGAGCGGCACCGGCCTGTCAGAATGCATGAAGACAGGGCCCGGTTGCTCCCAGGTTAACCGGAGCGGCATTTCTCCTGTGCCACCAGTTGGCACGTGTCCGTGGTCAGGCGGGCGGACCCATCCAGCCGGAACGGGAGTCCGGCAGCGTGGTCCGGATCACGGCGGCGCGTCCGTCATGGCGTGCGCGGCTGCATTCCTTTCCGGCACTGATGTGGCGTTCCCAGGTGGCGACACCATGGCGCCGACGTTGCAAAGCGTGACGGCGCCGGCCCGTGGGCGGCTCCGTCGGCGGCGGGGCAAACGGGCGTCCGGCGCCCGCCGCGGCGCCGCGGCGGGTACTGCCGCCCGGGGGCGGGCCTTGCTCCGGCGGGTGGGCGACGCTAAGCCCCCGGCACCGCCCTTGCCGGCCGATGGCCGGTCCGGGACCGCCAACCCGGCGGTTGTCCCCGGACGGCGGTCCCGGCCCTCGCCGTCGTTACCCCGGAGCGTCCCGATGTTCTCCCGCCTGCTTGGCATCATGTCCGCCGACATGGCCATCGACCTCGGCACCGCCAACACCCTGGTCTACGTCAAGGGGCGCGGCATCGTGCTCGCCGAGCCGAGCGTGGTGGCGATCGCCGACGTGCGCGGCAAGAAGCAGGTGCTCGCGGTCGGCGAGGAGGCCAAGCAGATGCTCGGCCGCACGCCCGGCAACATCCAGGCGATCCGGCCGCTGCGCGACGGGGTGATCGCCGACTTCGAGGTCGCGGAGGAGATGATCAAGCATTTCATCCGCAAGGTGCACAACCGACGCGGCTTCGCCTCGCCCATGATCATCGTCTGCGTGCCGTCCGGCTCCACCGCGGTCGAGCGGCGCGCGATCCAGGAGAGTGCCGAGAGCGCGGGCGCGCGCCGCGTGCTGCTGATCGAGGAGCCGATGGCGGCCGCGATCGGCGCCGGGCTGCCGGTCACCGAGCCGTCGGGGAGCATGATCGTCGACATCGGCGGCGGCACCACCGAGGTCGCGGTGATCTCGCTCGGCGGCATCGTGTACTCGCGCTCCGTGCGCGTCGGCGGCGACAAGATGGACGAGGGGATCATCTCCTACATCCGACGCAACCATAACCTGCTGATCGGCGAAAGCTCGGCCGAGCGGATCAAGATGGACATCGGCGCCGCCTTCGCCCCCGAGGACGGGTCGGACGGGCCATGGCGCGAGGTCAAGGGCCGCGACCTGATGCACGGCGTGCCGCGAGAGGTCGTGGTGTCGCAGCGCCAGATCGCCGAGAGCCTGGCCGAGCCGGTGGCGGCGATCACCGAGGCGGTGAAGGTGGCGCTGGAGAACACGCCGCCGGAGCTGGCGGCCGACATCGTGGACAAGGGGATCGTGCTGACCGGCGGCGGCGCCCTGCTGTTCCGGCTGGACCAGGTGCTGCGCGACGCCACGGGGCTGCCGGTGGTGGTGGCCGAGGACCCGCTGAGCTGCGTGGCGCTGGGCACCGGCCGCGCGCTGGAGGAGATCAAGCGGCTGCGCAACGTGCTGACCACGATGTACTGAGCGGCAAGGCAAGGCCAGGCCAGGGGCTCTGCCCCCATGCTTGAAGGTAGGAACCCCTCCAAAGGCGAGCCTTTGGAATCCCTTTCTTAAGTCAAGGGATCAAAGGGCCTCACGGCCCTTTGCGGGTCTGGGCAGAGCCCAGCCCTGCCTGCTTCGGCCTGCGCCGGACCGCGCCCCGGAGCTGCGCCCAGAGTTGCGCAAGGGTGCGGACCAGGGCCGTCAACGCCACAGTCAGGCTGATGCTGGCGTTGGCGACCACAGCGAGCTGTGCAGCCTGGGTCAGTGTCATGGTTCCTGCCGTGGCGGGCGCCGGCCGGGGGCCGGGGCGCCGTGAAGACTAGAACATAACTAGAACATATAGGACTTGATTCCTAGCATTGTCTGCTGTCTGCACGCGCCTGTGTGCATGCACGCCGGGGCGAGCCGGGTGCGAGGGCCCGGCAGGCGGCGAAAGGACGTGATCTTTCCGGGCCGATCCTCTAGGACCCGCACCACCTGCGCGCATGAGGCGAACCGTCCTTGATCCGGCTTTCCATCCAGGCCCGCCAGGCGCTGGCCCGCCTCACCCTGCCGCTGCTGATCGCGGCCTCGTTCGGGCTGATGCTGCTGGGCCGCGCCGACGGGGCGCTCACCGCCCGGGCGCGCATGGCGCTGGCCGACGCGCTGTCGCCGATCTACCGGATGGTCGCAGAGCCGCTGGCCGGGATGCGCCAGGGGGTGGCCGACCTGCGCGGCCTGGTGTCGCTGGAGTCCGAGACCTCGCGGCTGCGCGACGAGAACGACCGTCTCAGGCGCTGGTACGCGGTGGCGGTGGCGCTGGAGGCGGAGAACGCCACGCTGAAGGCCGACCTGCACTGGATTCCCGACCCGGCGCCGTCCTACGTCACGGCGCGCGTGGTGGCCGACGCGGGCGGGGTGTACGCGCGCGCGGTGCTGCTCTCGGTCGGGCCGAACCATGCGGTGCGCAAGGGACAGATCGCGCTCGACGCCGACGGGCTGGTGGGGCGGGTGAGCGAGGTGGGCGAGCGCTCGGCCCGGGTGCTGCTGCTCACCGACATCAACAGCCGCATCCCGGTGATGCTGGAAACCAGCCACGCCCGCGCCCTGCTCGTCGGCACCAACAACCCGCGGCCGCGGCTGATGTACTACGCGGAGGGCACGCACCCGGTGGAGGGCGAGCGGGTGCTGACCACCTCGGAAGCCAACGCGTTCCCGGCGGGGCTGCCGATCGGCGTGGTGCACTACACGGTGTCGAACGTGCCGGAGGTGGTGCCGTTCGCGCACCTGGACCACCTCGATATCGTCAGGATCTTCGACTACGGGCTGACCGGGCTGCAGCCTCCCGAGGTGCCGGGGCGCGCGGAGGCGGGTCGCGGAACCGAGCGGAAGCGGTGAGCGGTGGAGCGCGGCATCGGCAGCGGAACGGACGACCGCACGCCCGGCATCCGGCCGCACCCGACGCTGTGGCGCCGGCTGGACGCGCTGGCCCGTGCGTCGTTCCCGGGCGGGGTGAGCGCCGCCCTGCTGCTGGCGCTGTCCGCGCCGTTCGACCTGCCGGGGCAGGTGCAGCTGCAGCCGGCCTCGGCACTGGCCTGCGTGTTCTTCTGGTCGCTGTTCCGGCCGGCGTCGATGCCGCCGCTGCTGGTGTTCGCGCTTGGGCTGCTGTGCGACCTGCTGGGGCTGGCGCCGGTGGGCACGGCGGTGCTGACGCTGCTGCTGACGCACGGGGTGGCGGTGCGCTGGCGCCGGGTGCTGGTGCGCACGGGGTTCCTGCTGGTGTGGCTGGTGTTTGCGGCCGTGGCAGGGACGGCGGCGTTCCTGGAATGGGCGCTGACCTCGCTGCTGACCTGGCAGCTGCTGCCGGCGTCGCCCGCGGTGTTCGAGGCGCTGGTGGCGGCGGGGATCTACCCGGCGCTGTCGATGCTGTTCAGCCTCGCGCACGGCAGTGTCGCGGACCCGGACCAGGCTTGAGAAAGGAAGGCAAGGCCAGGGCTCTGCCCCCTCTGTCGGAAGCGGGGACCCGCCAGGGGCAGCGCCCCTGGACCGGCATCCGATTCAGGTCGGGGGCCCGTTGGGCAGACGTGTGCCGCACGGCTGGTGCGGGGTTTTTCGAGGGCGTCGTGCCGGCGACACGCGCCGTCGCGGCGTGCCGCCGGCCCGAAGTCATGGTGTCCAGAGGGCTTGCCCTTTGGCGGGTCCGGGCAGAGCCCGGCCTTGCTTCCTTGCCTGCCGGGCCGCGGCGATGAAGCGCGACGGCCGCCGCTCCGGGGTGTTCACGCGGCGCGCGCTGCTGGTGATGGGCGGGCAGGTGGCGGCGCTGGGCGCGCTGGGAGCGCGTCTTTACCACGTGCAGGTCGCCGAGGGGCAGAAGTACGCGACGCTGGCCGAGAGCAACCGGATCAGCGCGCGCATGATCGCGCCGCCGCGCGGCCGCATCCTCGACCGGTTCGGCACGGTGGTCGCGGGCAACAAGCTGAACTGGCGGGCGGTGCTGCTGGCCGAGCAGACCGACGACGTCGAGGCGACGCTGGACCTGTTCGCGCGCATCGTGCCGCTGGCGGACCACGAGCGGGCGCGGGTGGACCGAGAGCTGCGCCACCGTCGGCGGTTCATCCCGGTGATGGTGCGCGAGTTCCTGTCCTGGGAGGACATGGCGCGCATCGAGGTCAGCGCGCCGGAGCTGCCGGGCATCATCGTCGACGTGGGCACCACGCGGATCTACCCGTTCGGCGAGCAGCTCGCGCACGTGGTCGGCTACGTGGCGCCGCCGCAGGAGGCGGACATGGGCGAGGACCCGATGCTGGCGCTGCCCGGCATCCGCATCGGGCGGGCGGGGGTGGAGAAGGCGCGCGACGAGGAGCTGCGCGGCGAGGCCGGCGAGGTGCAGATGGAGGTCAACGCGGTCGGCCGGGTGATCCGCGAGCTGGATCGGCGCGACGGCAAGCCGGGCGACGACCTGGTGCTGTCGCTGGACTACGACCTGCAGAAGAGCGTGCAGGAGCGCATCGGCGACGAGAGCGCGTCGGCGGTGGTGCTGGACTGCCGCAACGGCGAGGTGCTGGCGATGGCGAGCACGCCGTCCTTCGACCCGAGCCTGTTCGACTCGGGGGTGAGCCAGGCGCAGTGGGTGGAGTGGACCAGGGACCGCCGCACGCCGCTGATCAACAAGGCGACCGCGGGCGTCTATCCGCCCGGGTCGACGTTCAAGATGGCGGTGGCGCTGGCGGGGCTGGAGGCGGGGACGCTGACGCCGAGCGACCGGGTGAACTGCCCGGGCTACATCGACGTGGGCGACGCGCGCTTCCACTGCTGGAAGAAGGGCGGGCACGGGTCCCTGGACCTGCACGGCGGCCTCAAGAACAGCTGCGACGTGTTCTTCTATTCGGTTGCGGAACGGACTGGCATGGACAGGATTGCGGCCGCGTCGCACCGGCTGGGGCTGGGGACGGAGCTGGAGGTCGATCTGCCGGGGCAGCGGGTCGGGCTGATCCCAACGCCGTCGTGGCGGCGCGCGCACGGACATCCGTGGAATCTCGGCGACACGATCGTGAGCGGGATCGGGCAGGGCTACATCCAGGTGACGCCGCTGCAGCTCGCGACATACACGGCGCGCATCGCCACCGGGCGGGCGGTGCAGCCGCACCTGACGCGGCTGATCGGGGGGGCGATGCAGCAGGGGTCGGCGGCGAACGATTGGCCGGCGCTGGGGATGGGGGAGAAGTCGCTGGCGGCGGTGCGGGCGGGGATGCACGCGGTGGTCAACGAGGCGGGGGGCAGCGGCGTCAACGCGCGGTTGCCGCTGGCGGGGGTGACGATGGCGGGCAAGACAGGGTCGGCGCAGGTCCGCAGGGTGTCGCGCGAGACGCGCGAGCACGGGCATTTCGATTCGAGCAAGCTGCCGTGGGAGTTCAGGCCGCACGCGCTGTTCGTGTGCTTCGCGCCGTACGAGGCGCCGAAGTATGCGATCGCGGTGGTGATCGAGCATGGCAACGCGGGGGCGGCGGCGGCGGCACCGCTGGCGCGGGACCTGATGGTGCAGACGCTGACGCGCGATCCGGCGGAGCGGCAGGGGACGCAGACGGTGGCGGCGCGGTGAGGGCGGCGGAGGAAGCAAGGTCGAGGCTCTGCCTCAAGCTCCGCCAAAGGCAAGCCTTTGGAATCCACTTTCTAAGTCCAGGGTTTCCAAAGGGCTCGGCCCTTTGGCGGGTCTGGGCAGAGCCCAGCCTTGCTTTCTTCCCGGGGTGCCTGCGGTGATCCTGGAGCGGCGGCTGATCCGGGCGGAGCCGTCGTTCGGGCTGCTCACCAAGCTGATGCAGGTGAGCTGGCTGTATGTCGCGCTGCTGTGCGCGCTGGCCGGCGTGGGCTACGTCGCGCTGTATTCGGCGGGCGGGGGGCCGCTGCCGTATGCGGGGCCGGACGCGATCCGCTTTGCGGCGGGGCTGATGATGATGCTGTGCATGGCCCTGGTCGACATCCGCTTCCTCGCGCGGTTCTCGTGGCCGATGTACGCGGGGGCGCTGGGGCTGCTGGCGCTGGTGCTGCGCATGGGGCACGTGGGCAAGGGGGCGGAGCGCTGGATCAGCCTGGCGGGGGTGCAGGTGCAGCCGTCGGAGCTGATGAAGGTGGCGCTGGTGATGGCGCTGGCGTCGTGGTTCCACAAGGCGAGCTGGGAGAAGGTCGGAAATCCGCTGTTCCTGGTGCCGCCGGCGGTGGCGATCGCGCTGCCGGTAGGCCTGATCCTGAAGGAGCCGAACCTGGGGACGGCGTTCATCACCGGGGTGGTGGGGGCGAGCGTGGTGCTGGCGGCGGGGATGCGGTGGTGGCTGGTGGCGCTGGTGGCGCTGCCGGTGCCGTTCGCGGGGCGGTTCGCGTATGCGCACCTGCACGACTACCAGCGGGCGCGGATCACGACGTTCTTCAGCCCCGAGAGCGATCCGCTGGGGGCGGGGTACAACATCATCCAGTCCAAGATCGCGCTGGGGTCGGGGGGGATGTGGGGGAAGGGGTTCATGAACGGGACCCAGAACCACCTGAACTTCCTGCCGGAGAAACAGACGGACTTCATCTTCTCGATCATCGCGGAGGAGTGGGGGCTGGTGGGGAGCCTGGCGGTGCTGGGGCTGCTGCTGATGATCGTGATGGGGGGGATGCTGATCGCGCTGCGCTGCCGCCACCAGTACGGCCGGCTGCTGGCGATCGGGATCAGCGTGAACTTCTTCATGTACGTGTTCGTCAACATCGCGATGGTGACAGGGGCGATCCCGGTCGGCGGCGTGCCGCTGCCGCTGGTGAGCCACGGGGGGTCGGCGATGCTGACGGTGATGTTCGCGTTCGGGCTGCTGATGTCGGTGCACGTGCACCGCGACGTGGAGTGGGGGGAGAAGCGGGAGGAGGATTGAGGGGCGTGGTTCCTGGGGAAGCAAGCAAGGCTGGGCTCTGCCCAGACCCGCCAGGCGAAGGTGGCCAAAGGTTCCGACGACTCGCTTGGATCGTTGGAAAGGCCACCGGAGGGAGCCGCCCCTGGACCGGCTTGACTTAAGAATTGGATTCCAAAGGCTTGGCCTTTGGCGGGGTCCAGGGGCAGAGCCCCTGGCCTTTCTGTCCCGACCGGTCAGGGCAATCGGCCGTTGGTATAAGCACCCACTCGCCGAGCAGGCCAATGAGATCTGCTTCCTCCGCGAGTGGGGAAAAACTCGTCGGGCTTATCCGACCCAGGCGCGGGTGAGTCCAGCGGCAGAGGGCTTCCACCGATACGACCCGGTTCTCCCTTGCGTCGATGATGGGCTGGTACAGAGGGCTGAGTGCGGTGACGGCGAGCGGCTTTGTGCTTGAACGGCGTGTCAGCGACATAGCCGGGCTGCTCGGCCCAGGCTACCCGACCGCCTCCGTATACCAGCGCCGTCCGGGGGCACTGCCCCCAGCGGGTCCGGGCCAGCGCCCTGGCCTTCTGCCGGGTCGCGACCGCGCGGAGGCCTCGAGCCCTGGCGCGGGGCCGGTGTCTCGCTCGCGTCAGTCGGCCGCCTCGGCCGCGGCCGGGCCCTCGTCGACGCGAGGCGCCTGGCCACCGCGCAGCACGGAGTTGCCCATGTAGAGCGTGCGCTGGTCGATGGGCGCGGGGTCGAGGAAGTCGGCCTCGCGCATCTGGCCGTTGCGCCCGTAGGCCGCGAGCGCGTTGGCGTAGACGACCTTGCGGATCGCGTCCTCGGCGATGCCGCCCTCGCGCAGCAGCGCCGCGGTCCTCGGCACGGCGAGCGGGTCGGAGATCCCCCAGTCGCAGGCGGAATCGATCAGCAGGCGCTCGGGGCCGTACTCGCGCACCAGCTCGACCATGCGCGCGCCGCTCATCTTGGTGCCGGGATAGATCGAGAAGCCGGCCCAGAAGCCGCGGTCCAGCACCTCGCGGATGGTCTCCTCGTTGTTGTGGTCGATGACGACCCAGGCCGGGTCCAGGCCCTGTTCGACCACCACGTCCATGGAGCGCGAGGTGCCGCGCTTCTTGTCGCGGTGGGGCGTGTGGACCATCACCGGCATCTCCAGCTCGCGCGCAAGGTCGAGCTGGAGGCGGAAGTAGCGGTCCTCCAGCGCGGTCTGCTCGTCGTAGCCGATCTCGCCGATCGCGACGACGCCCTCCTTGAGCACGAAGCGCGGCAGGATCTCCATCACCGCCTCGGCCAGTTCCTCGTCGTTGGCCTCCTTGCTGTTCAGGCCGACGGTGCAGTAGTGGCGGATGCCGAACTGCCCGGCGCGGAAGCGCTCCCAGCCGACGATCGTGGACAGGTAGTCGACGTAGCTGCCGACGTTGGTGCGCGGCTGGCCGAGCCAGAACGCCGGCTCGATGCAGGCGACGATGCCGGCCTGCGCCATCCGCTCGTAGTCGTCGGTGGTGCGCGAGATCATGTGGGTGTGGGTGTCGATGAACATGGGGCCCCCGGTTTACGTCTTTGCGTGCGCGTCTGGGCGCGTGTCTGGGCGAGACTGCGCTCGCGCCGGTGCGGCGCCCGCCTGTCGCCCGGGCTGTTGTCCGAGCCGGCTCACGCGGCGGCGGCGGCAAGCGCGGCCGAGGCTGCCGCTCGCTCCTCCTCGCTGCCCCGGGCGCGGACCCTGTCGAGGTCGCGCAACGCCTGCGCGTCGGCCCATGGTCCCACGCAGCGCCACAGCTCCGGGCTCACCGCGCGGCCGGCGGCCCAGCGCTCGTGGGCGTAGTCGCACAGCATGCGCATCAGCACGGGGTTGGCGCGGCGGTCCAGGCCCTGGATCGGCGCCAGGGTGCTCTCGATGAACAGCGCCTTGACCACGAGCTGGTTCCAGCCGGCCTCGTCGAAGCACTCCGACGGGTACGGGCTCGCGTGCGCTACCGCCTCGAACACCGGGCGCATGCCGCTCCGCGCCCCGGTCCGCGCGAGGCGGAGGTGGGAAGGCGGGTCGGGGTAGAGCGGCAGGCCGCGCAGGATGGCAATGGTTTCCGACAGGTCGGCGGTGGCCATGAGCGCGCGCAGGCGGGCGGCGAAGGCCGAACCGTCGCGCCCCGCCACGCCGAGCAGCAGCACCAGCCGGGCCGCCTGGTCGGCGCTCCAGCTGCGCGGGTCCCAGCCGGGGCGCAGCGCGCCGGCGCGCGCGAGGTCGCCCGCGTCAAGCGCGAGATCGGCCTTGCCGGCGCGGCGGGGGGCGAGGGCGAAGGCGAGGGCGAAGTCGCGCTCCGCGATCCCTTCGTGCGCGCGCCGGTGCTGCGCCGCGAGCCAGTCCGACACCTCGGCGGGGAGCTGGCGCGACAGCCACTCGAGCAGGAGGAAGGCGGGCGTCATCCCTGTGTCCTTTCATGCAGGTGGTGGCAGGGAAGGCCAGGGCGCTGCCCTGGACCCGCCGGGGGCAGCGCCCCCGGACCCGCTTCCGTGGTGGGTACGGACCGCAAGGTTTGGACTCCTGGCCTGAGGCAGGGGTTTTTGAAGGTCCCCGGCCCTTGGCGGGTCGGGGACGGGGTCCTCGCCTTCCTTGTGGCGCGCTGCGGCGTCACGTCCCGCGTATCCAGCGCTGGAGCACGAGCGTGGCCGCGAAGCAGCCCAGCGCCAGCGCGGCGGCGCCCGGCCGGCCGGCGCAGGCGAGGAACATCGCATCGAGCAGCGCGATGCCGGCGATCATCAGGCCGACCGCGCGCCCGATGTCGCGGCGGCGGAGCAGCCGGAGCGCGGCGGCGGTCAGCGCGGCCAGCGCGGCCCAGCTCAGCCAGGCCGCCGCGTCGTCGCCCGCCTGCCATGCGCCGTAGGCGAGCGGCACCAGCAGCAGCGCCGGCTGCCAGGCGGCGCCGTGCCGTCCCGACGCCTCGCGCTTGGCGGTGCAGGTGAGCCCGACCAGGTAGCACAGCGACACCAGGGCGGCCCTGGGCAGCGCGCCGCCCGGCACCGCGGCGGCCGCGAGCCCGGCCGCGAGGTAGGACAGCATGCGGCAGCCGCCCATCACGAGCGGGCCGAGCGGGTTGTCCTTGTGGTGCCAGCTGTAGACGACCACGCAGGCGGCGAGCGCGAAGCCGCCTGCCGCCACGCCCGCGGGCGCCACGCCGAAGCCGCCCGACGCCGCCAGCAGCAGCGCCACGCCGCCGAGCAGCAGCAGGAACCCGGCGGCGAACACGGTGTTGGCCTCGGCCGCGCCGGACGGGATCGGCCGGAACGGCTGGTCGCGCGCGTCGGCGGCGTGGTCGAACGCGTCGTTGAGGTACATGCCGCCGACATAGGCAAGCGACAGCCCGGCGGCGACGGCGAGCGTCGCCCAGCGCCACGGCGAGACCCCGGCCAGCGCCACGCCGGCGAGCGCGTTGGTCCACACCGTGGGCAGGTTGGACACGCGGCCGAGCCGCAGCGCCACGCCCGGGGTCACGGCAGCAGCCGGTCGCGCACCCAGGCGACCTCGCGCGCGATGTCGTCGTCCACGTCGCCGGTGCGCAGCTCGGGCGGCAAAACGTTCCAGGTGTAGGTCTCGACCTCCAGATGCGCGCTGATCCCCTGCTCGCGCTGGCGGGCCAGGATGTCGAGCAGCGTCGGCTGCGTGGTGGCGAAGCGGCCGCACGCGGCATGGAACACCGGCACGTGGAAGTGTACCCGCCATTCGCGCGCCGCGCCGGGGTCGTCGCGCCAGGCGGCGAGCGCCTGCGGCAGGTCGAGGTGGCGCACGAGCCCCCCGGGGCCGCGCTCGACCACCTGGTGCAGGTAGATGCCGTCGTCGAAGCGTCGCAGCATCGAGGCGGCGTCGTCGTCCATGCGCGGGATCGCCAGCGCCGAGGAGAGCTGGAGCTTGGTGACCGCGATGCCGGCGGCGCGCAGCAGCGCCAGGCTGTCGCCGGGATTCTCGAACGCCACCGCGGCGTGGCAGACGTCGAGGCACAGGCCGAGATGGCGGCGCAGCAGGCGCTCGGCGGCGGCGGGGCCGCGCCCGGACAGGGCGGCGAAGCGGGCGGCGGCGTCGGCGGAGAACAGGTGCCGCTCGAAGAACGCCACCGCCTCGGCGGTGGTCTGCAGCAGGCACATCGGCTCCGGCTCCAGCGCCAGCACGATGCGCCGCCCGGTCCGGTCCTCGAGCGCGGCCAGGCTCGCGGCCTGGCGCAGGAGCGCGGCGGCGATCGCTTCTGCCGCGCCCGGCACGGCCGCGGCGGCGCCGAACGCGCCGGGCACCGTGCTGACGCTGCCGGACAGCCCGGGCTCGTCGGGCAGCAGCGCGGCGAGCAGCGCCGCGAGACGGTCGGTGTAGTGCCGCCGCTCCGGGGCGCGCCAGTCGGGCTCGTAGACCTGCTGCTTGACCGGCTGGCCGTGGAAGGGGCCGTAGGGGAAGCCGTTGATGGTGAAGACGTAGAGGCCCTCGGCGGCGAGGAAGCCGCGCAGCGTGTCGAGCGCGGCCTCGTCGGCCAGCGCTTCCGCGGCGACGGCGGACAGGCGCAGGCCCACGCCCATCGGCGCGCAGGGCGACAGGCGGCGGCGGATCTCCGGCAGGTGGCGTCGCAGCGCGGCGAAGGTCTGCGGCCAGGTCTCGCCGCTGTGCACGTTGGTGCAGTACGTCAGGTGCGCCGGGCCGGAGGGCAGCGCCAGCCTCATGGGGCGGCGCGGGCGGACGCCGCGCCGCATCGGGCGCGGCCGGCAGGAGGGCGTGTCGGCGCGGCAGTCGGGTGCGGCATGGCGGCTCCTCGCAGAGGTGGGGCGAGCCGCATCGCGCCGGGGCGCGATGCGGCTCGTTCGGCATCGTGGGACGTCCCGCTCCCGCCGGCCCGGAGCGCGGGGCCGGCGGGCGCGGCCGGGGATCAGCCCCCGAACAGCGAGCCGATCGTGCTGGCACTGATGCCGTTTGCACCGCCGGAGGAGGCGCTGCCGAACAGCGAGCCGATCGCGCTGGAGTTGAAGCCGCCGGCACCGCCGGACGCCGCGCCGCCGAACAGCGAGCCGATCTTGCTGAAGTCGGGAGCGGCGGTGCCGCCGGAGGAGGCGCCGGCGAACAGCGAGCCGATCGTGCTGAAGTCGATGCCGGCCGTGCCGGCGGTGGACAGGCTGCCCAGCAGGGAGCTGAGCGAGCCCAGGGTCGAGTTGCCGGTCTGGGCGGCCAGGCCGCCGAGCAGCGAGCTGAGCCCTCCCAGGCCGGCAGTCCCCGAGGTGCCGCCCGTGGCGGTGCTGGCCGCAAGGCTGCCGAGCAGGCTGGTGTCGAAGGTGCCGACGCTGCTTGCGGCAGCGCCGGTGCTGGCGGCGACAGTATCGGCGGGGGCACCGCTGAGGGCGCCGGCCAGGGAGTCTGCCGAGACGCCGAGGCTGAGCAGCGGCGCGAACGGGCTCTGCGCCAGCGACGACGAGAGGTTGCCGCCGCCTGCGCCGCCGAACATGCCCGACATCATCACGGGCGCGGACGCAACGCTGTCCGTGCCGAGCCCGGCGGACACGCCGGCGGACGCGTTCGGCACGCCCGCCGCGGCGGCGGCCAGGGCTCCCGTCACGCTTGCCGTGGCCATCGCGGCCACGTCCGTGCCGGCCATCGACGTGCCGGCCGCGGCGCCGCCCACGGTGTTGCCGTTCAGGGCGCCGAGAATCGAGTCCGCCGTCACGCCGGGCAGGCTGAGCAGCGGGCCGAACGGGCTGGCCCCGATCAGCGAGGCCGCGTCCGTGCCGCCGGACGAGGTGCTGACGTCGTTGGTGCCGAAGATGGTCTGCCCGGTGACGCCCGGCAGGCTGAGCAGGGGCGCGAACGGGCTCTGCGACAGCACCGCAGCCGCGCTGGTGGTGCCCGCCGCGCCGGCCATGCCGGCATCGCCCATCGCCGGCATCGCCGCGCCGCCGATGGTGTCCGCACCGCCGGCCACGCTGACCGGGTCGGCCGTCGTCGTGCCGCCGGCCACGCTGGCGGCACCCGTGGCCGCGCCGCCGAACGGGCTGCTGCCCGTGGACGCGCCACCGAACGGGCTGCCGCCCATGACCGATGCCGCCGCGCCACCCGTGGTGTCCGCGCCGCCGGCCAGGCTGGCGCTGCCCATGGCCGCCGCGCCGCCGAACGGGTTGCTGCCCGCGGACGCGCCGGAGAACGGGTTGCTGCTGCCCATGGATGCGCCGCCCGTCGACGCGCTGGCCAGGGCCGCGCCGCTGACCGAGGCGGCGTTGGTGGCCGTGCTGAAGACGCTGTCGGTGCCCGGGTAGTTGGTGAACGGGTTGCTGCCCAGCATCGCGCTGCTGCCGAACGGGTTGCTGCCGCTGCTGCTGGCGGGAAGGTTGCCGAACAGGGTCGCCGGCGTCACGCCCGGCAGGTCGAGCAGGGCGCCGAACGGGCTCTGGCGCAGCGACGCGGTCAGGTCGGCGTCGCTGGCGCCGCCGGCCATCGCCGCACCGCCCGTCGAATCGGTGCCGGCTGCCGCGCCGGTGATGCTGCTGGCGCCGGTGGTGGCGCCGGGATAGGACGTTCCGGACATAGACATGCTCCCGCTTGCGGCCAGGCCGCTGTAATCGTAGGTGCCCGCACCTGCGGGCCCCCCCGTCGAGCCGTAGTCGAAGGCCACGACGAACGTGTTGTTGCCGCCGTCCACCTGGACGGTGTTGTTGCCGTTGCCGGCGCCCGCGCCCGCAGGCCCGGAGGCGGCGGCGAAGTTGTCGGCCACCACGAAGCTGTTGTTGCTGCCGCCGACGCTGACGGTGTTGCCGCCGCCGACGCTGACCGCGTTGCCGCCGGTGGTGGTGTCGTTGACGGCGGTGCCGGTGACGATCGCCCCTCCCAGGCCGGACGCGACCACGTTGGACGCGTCGTCGCCGGAGACAGCGGCGACAGGTGCCGCGACCGCGACCGGGACCACCCCGGCGTCGGCGGCCGCCGTTGTCGCGGCGTCCGGCGCCGCCGCGACGGGGACCGGCATCGCCACGTCGGGCGCGGCCATGACCGTGGCGTCGGGGATGGCCGCGGCCGGGGCGCCGAAGCCGCCGCCGGACACGCTGCTGGCGCCGGTGCCGTAGTTGTAGGCCACGACGAAGGTGTTGTTGCCGCCCTCGACGTGGATGCTGTTGCCGCCGTTGCCGGACCCGGGCTCGCTGCCGGTGGCCGCGAAGTCATATCTGACGACGAACGAGTTGTTGCCGCCGGTGATGTCGAGGCTGGTGCCGCCGTCGCCGGAGGTGTTGCCGGTGTACTCGACGACGAAGTGCTTGTTGCCGCCGTCGATGGTCATGGGACCCTCGCCGGGCGTGATGGTAATCACCTGGCCGTATTGGGCCGTGGCGCCGCCCGGTACCAGCGCGCTGTAGTCGGCGGGGGCGGCACTGGCCGCCTGGTCCGTATTCGAGCCTGACATGACGTTTCCTTGTGTGGCGACGCCTGAGCCGGCGTCATTCTGGAAGGCGTGGGCGCGCGGCCATGGCCGGCGCGGGGGCTAGGCCCCGCTTTCCGCAGCCATGGGGCGTTTCTGTGCGGCGGCGCCGGCGTCCTCGGGGACGAACCTCGCGCTCGGCACGCGCTTGTAGGCCTGGCCGCAGCGGACGACCTCGCGGCGGATCGAGCGTGCGCTCTCGAAGCGGCGCGACAGCGTGTCCGCCTCGTCCCAGCGGATCGCGCGCTGGAGCGCGATCAGGTCCTCGATGTAGCGGCCGACGACCTCGAGGATCGCCGGCTTGTTGTGCAGGAACACGTCGCGCCACATCGTCGGGTTGGCCGCCGCGATGCGGGTGAAGTCGGTGAAGCCGCCGGCGGCGTACTTCAGCACCTCGCCCTTGAGCACGCCCTCGAGGTCGTCGGCGGTGTTGACGATGTTGAACGCGAGCAGGTGCGGCAGGTGCGAGGTGATCGCCAGCACCTTGTCGTGGTGGTCGGCGTCCATCCGCTCCACCCTGGAGCCGACCGCGTGCCACAGCGCCTCGACCCGTGCCACCGCCGCCTCGTCTGCGGCCGGCGTCGGCGTCAGGATGCACCAGCGGTTGCTGAACAGCCCGTCCAGCGCCGCCGCCGGCCCGGACTCTTCGGTGCCGGCGACCGGGTGGCCCGGCACGAACCGCGCCAGGTCCAGGTAGGGCGCCACGAGGTCGATCACCCGCGCCTTCACCGAGCCGACATCGGTGACGATCGCGTCCGCTGACAGCCCGGGCGCGATGGCCGCCGCCGCGACGCCGCTCGCGCCCACCGGCACGCCGAGCACGACGAGGTCGGCGCCGCGCACCGCGGCCGCGGCGTCGGTTGTCGCCTCGTCGACCAGGCCAAGCCGGCACGCCTGGTCCAGCACGGCGCGGTCCGGCGCGGTGCCGACCAGGCGTGCGGCCAGGCCGAGCCGGCGCACGTCGCGGGCGAGCGAGCCGTTGATCAGCCCCACGCCCACGAAGGCGATCGTGGCGAACAGCGGCGCCGCCGCCCGCGACGACGGTCCGTCCGGCGTGCGCGCCACCTCCGCGCGTGCTGCGCGAGCCTCGCTCATGCGGCGGCGCCGGCCTGGTGCGCCCGGCGCGCCTCCTTGAGGTTCTGCGCCAGCAGGAAGGCCACCTCCAGGCTCTGCTCCGCGTTCAGGCGCGGGTCGCACTGCGTGTGGTAGCGGTGCGCGAGGACCGCCTCGGTGATCTCCTGCGCGCCCCCGATGCACTCGGTGACGTTCTGCCCGGTCATCTCGAGGTGGATGCCGCCGGCGTAGGTGCCCTCGGCGAGGTGGATCGCGCAGAACTCCTCGATCTCCTGCATGATGTGGCTGAACGGGCGGGTCTTGAAGCCGGAGGCGGCGCGCACCGTGTTGCCGTGCATCGGGTCGCACGACCACACCACGCTCATGCCCTCGCGCTGCACCGCGCGGATCAGCGGCGGCAGGTGCTCTGCGCATTTCTCGCGGCCCATGCGCACGATCAGCGTGAGCCGGCCGGCGACGTTGTCGGGGTTGAGAACGCTGCACAGGCGCAGCAGGCCCTCCGGCGTCATCGTGGGCCCGGCCTTCAGCCCGATCGGGTTGGCGATGCCGCGCATGTACTCGACGTGCGCGCCATCGAGGTTGCGGGTCCGGTCGCCGATCCAGAGCATGTGCGCGCCGGTGTTGTAGCAGTCCTCGCTCGTGGAGTCGGCGCGGGTCATCGCCTCCTCGTAGTTGAGCAGCAGCGCCTCGTGCGAGGTGTAGAGCTTGGTCTGCGCCACCAGCGGCGTGGTGAGGTCGGACATGCCGCAGGCCGAGATGAAGTCGAGCGTCTCCGAGATCCGGTCGGCGAGGTCGCGGTAGCGCCGGCCCTGCGCGGAGCGGCGGACGAAGCCGAGGTTCCACTCGTGCACGCGGGCCAGCATCGCGTAGCCGCCGTCGGTGAGCGCGCGCAGGAAGTTCAGCGTCGCGGCGGACTGCGAGTAGGCGGTCATCTGGCGCGCGGGATCGGGCCGGCGCGCCTCTGGGGTGAACTCGATCGAGTTGATGATGTCGCCGCGGTAGCTGGGCAGCTCGACCCCGTCCTGGGTCTCGGTCGCGGCGGAGCGTGGCTTGGCGAACTGGCCCGCGAGGCGCGCGACCTTGACCACCGGGACGCCGGCCCCGAAGGTCAGCACCATCGTCATCTGCAGCAGCACGCGCAGCATGTCGCGGATGGAGTCGGCGTGGAAGTCGGCGAAGCTTTCCGCGCACTCGCCGCCCTGCACGAGGAAGCCGCGGCCGTGGGCGACGTCGCCGAGCTGGCGGCGCAGCTCGCGCGCCTCGCCCGCGAACACCAGCGGCGGCATGGCGCGCAGCCGGCCCTCGACCTCGGCAAGCTGCGCCGCGTCGTCGTAGGACGGCATCTGCTGCGGCGGGAAGCCGCGCCACGAGGAACTGGACCAGCCGGGCCGGCCGGCGGGGGCGCCGTGCAGGTCGCCGAGGTCGGGAACGATGTTGCTGTCCAAGGCCAGGTCTCCGGTGGTGATGGGGCCGCACCGGGAGGTCCCGGTCCGGGCTGGTGCGTCTGGGCTGGTGTCGTCTGGGTGCGGCGTTCGGCGAGAGCGGCGCGGGGCCTGGGCGACCCCCGGCCGTGCGCCTATTCGGCCGCCTCCCTGCGTTCGCGCGGGGCGATGCTGATCGAGTTGCAGAGCAGCGCGTCCTCGGCCGCGCTGAGCAGGGCGCGCGCCTTCATGCAGGATTCCTGGTACTCGGCCTCGGGGTCGGAGTCCGACACCACGCCGCCGCCGGCCTGGACGTGGAGCACGCCCGCCTTCACGAGGCCGGTGCGCAGACCGATGCAGGTGTCGAGGTTGCCGTCGGCGCCGATGTAGCCGATGCCGCCCGCGTAGAAGCTGCGCCGCACCTTCTCCAGCTCATCGATGATCTCCATCGCGCGGATCTTCGGGGCGCCCGACACAGTGCCGGCGGGAAAGCCGGCGCACAGCGCGTCGAGCACGTCGGCGCGCCCGGCGTCGAACTCGCCCTCGACGTTGGAGACGACGTGCATGACGTGGGAGTAGCGCTCGACCACCATCTTCTCGGTCACCCGCACGGTGCCGGTCCTGGCGACGCGGCCCACGTCGTTGCGCCCGAGGTCGAGCAGCATCAGGTGCTCGGCCAGCTCCTTGGGGTCGGCGAGCAGCTCGCGCTCCAGCGCGAGGTCCTCGGCGCGGCTGGCGCCGCGCCTGCGGGTACCCGCGATCGGGCGCACGGTCACCACGCCGTCGCGCAGCCGCACCAGGATCTCGGGCGAGCTGCCCACCAGCGCGAAGTCGCCGAGGTGGAGGTAGAACGAGAACGGCGACGGGTTCAGCCGGCGCAGGGACCGGTACAGCGCGAACGGCGGCAGGGCGAACGGCATCGAGAAGCGCTGCGAGGGGACCACCTGGAACGCGTCGCCGGCGCGGATGTACTCCTGGGCACGCTCCACCATGGCGTGGTACTCCGCCCTGGTGCAGTTCGAGGTCGCCTCGCCCGCGCTCACCGGGGCGTGCGCGGGGACGTGGCGGGCCGTGCCGGCCTCCAGGCGCTCGACGATGTCGTGCAGCCGCGCCCGCGCCCGGTCGTAGGCCGCCGCGGCGGTCAGCCCCGCCTCCGGGTAGACCGGCGTCACCACGGTCATCTCGTCGAGCACGTTGTCGAACACCGAGATCACGCTGGGACGCATCAGGACGGCGTCGGGCAGGTTCAGCTCGTCGGGGTTCGCGTCGGGCAGGCGCTCGATCAGGCGAACGAAGTCGTAGGAGAAGAAGCCGATCAGGCTCGCGCTGCCGGGCGGCAGCTCGGCGGGTAGCTCGATCCGGCACTCGGCGATCAGGGCGCGCAGGCTGTCCATCGCCGGCAGCGGCGAGGGCTCGTAGCGCTCCTCGCCGGGGCGCGTCGTGCGGCTGATCTCGGCGCGGCCGTCCCGGCAGCGCCAGACCAGGTCGGGGCCGAGGCCGATGTAGGAGTAGCGGCCGCGCACCGAGCCGCCCTCGATCGATTCGAGGAGGAAGCTGTACGGCTGTCCCTCGGTGAGCTTCAGCATCGCCGCGACCGGCGTCTCCAGGTCGGCGATCAGCGTGGTCCACACGACCTGCGGCCGGCCTGCGTCGTAGGCCTCGGCGAAGGCGGGTCTTTCGGGCGAAATGTACATCATGGCATCCGGCTCGTCGGAGGAAGGCTGTTCGGGCGTGCTGCGTCACCGGCGGCCCCGTGGGCTCGGGCGCGGGCCGCGGGGCAGGACGCGGGCTGCCGCAGGCTGCGCGGGAAGCGCCGCGGGCGGGGCTTGGGCCCGGGTGGGGGCACGGGGCCGCCCAGGGATGGAAGCGCGGGTGGAGGCGGGAGCCCCGGCGGGAACGGGGACTGCGTGCGGCTCACGGTGCGGTGCCCAGCAGAGCGGCGGTCGCCGCGGTGACGTCGGCCTGGCGCAGCAGGCTCTCGCCCACCAGGAAGCAGCGCGCGCCCGCGCGGCCCATGCGGGCGATGTCGCCGGCCGAGGACACGCCGCTCTCGCACACCACGAGACGGTCCGCCGGCACCAGGCGGGCGAGCCGTTCCGTGGTCGCGAGGTCGACCTTGAGCGTCCTGAGGTCGCGGTTGTTGATGCCGACCAGCGGCGAGCGGAGACGCAGGGCGCGCTCCAGCTCCGCCTCGTCGTGCACCTCGAGCAGCACGTCGAGCCCCAGGGTCAGCGCGGTCGATTCCAGCTCCGCCGCCTGCGCGTCGCCCAGCGCCGCGAGGATCAGCAGCACCGCGTCCGCCCCGGCGGCGCGTGCCTCGACGACCTGGTACGGGTCGAGGGTGAAGTCCTTGCGCAGCACCGGCAGCGTGGCCGCGGCGCGCGCCTCGACCAGATGGGCGATCGAGCCCCGGAAATAGGGCGTGTCGGTCAGCACGGACAGGCACGCGGCACCGCCCGCCTCGTAGGCGGCGGCGAGCGACGCAGGGCTGAAATCCGCACGGATCAGGCCGCGGCTCGGGCTCGCCTGCTTGATCTCGGCGATCAGGCCGGCGCGTCCGGATGCGACCCGGGCGCGCAGTGCGTGCACGAAGCCGCGGGTCGGCTCGGCCGGCAGCGAGCCTTCCAGCTCGCCGAGCGGGCGGCGGATGCGGCTGCGCTCGACCACGCCGCGGGTGTCAGCACAGATCCGCTCCAGCATGTCGCTCATGCCGGCACCGCGTTGGTGGCGCGCACCAGGGCGTCGAGGCGGCCCGCCGCCGCGCCGGAGTCGATCGAGCAACGCGCCAGCTCCGCGCCGTGGGCGAGGCTGTCGGCGCGTCCGGCCACGACGAGCGCGGCGCCCGCGTTGAGCAGGACAATGTCGCGATAGGGGCCCGCGCGGCCGGCGAGCAGCGCCCGCAGCGCGGCGGCGTTGCAGACGGCGTCGCCGCCGCGCAGGTCGTCGGGTGCCGCGCGCGCGAGGCCGGCCTGCTCCGGCGTGACCTCGAAGCGGGTGATCGCGCCGTCCCGCAGCTCGGCCACCGAGGAGGCGCCTGTCGTGGTCAGCTCGTCGAGCCCGTCATGGCCGCAGACCACCCAGGCACGGGTGCAGCCCGAGGCGCGCAGCACCTCGGCGAGCGGGACGAGCCAGGCGGGGGCGAACACGCCGAGAAGCTGCAGGCGCACGCGCGCCGGATTGCACAGCGGACCCAGCAGGTTGAACACCGTGCGCACGCCCAGCTCGCGGCGCACCTCGGCGACGGCGCGCATCGCGGGGTGGTGGCCGGGCGCGAACAGGAAGCCGATGCCGTCCTCGGCGAGGGCGCGCGCGGCCTCGGCGGGGGCGAGGTCGAGCCGCACGCCGAGCGACTCCAGCACGTCTGCGGCGCCGGAGCGCGATGAGACGGCGCGGTTGCCGTGCTTGGCGACCGCTACGCCGCAGCCCGCCACCACGAAGGCGACGGCGGTGGACACGTTCCAGGTGCCGCGCGTGTCGCCGCCGGTGCCGCACACGTCGATCGCGCCGGGCGGGGCGGGCACGGCGGCGGCGCGCGCCATCATCGCGCGGCTGGCGCCGAGGATCTCGGCCACCGTCTCGCCACGCGCGCGCATCGCGAGCAGCAGGCCGCCGATCTGCGCGGGCGTCGCCTCGCCGCGCATCAGCACGCCGAACGCGGCCTCCGCCTGTGCGGCGTCGAGCGCCGTGCCGGCGGCGACCAGGGCGAGGGCGGCACGCAGGTCGGCGCTCATACCGGCCGCGATCCCGCGACCACGCCCAGGAAGTTGGCGAGCAGGGCGGACCCCATGCCGGTCTCGATGCTCTCGGGGTGGAACTGCACGCCGTGCACCGGGCGCTCGCGGTGGCACAGGCCCATCACCAGGCCGTCCTCGCTCCAGGCGTTGACGCGCAGGCAGGGCGGCACGCTGTCGCGCTCCACGACCAGGCTGTGGTAGCGCGTGGCGGCGAACGGGTTCGGCAGCCCGGCGAACACGCCGGTGCCGTCATGGCTGATCAGGCTGACCCGGCCATGCATCGGCCGTGGCGCGCGCACCACCCGGCCGCCGTAGACCTGGCCGATCGCCTGGTGGCCGAGGCAGACGCCGAGCACCGGGACCGAGGCCGCCGCGCGCTCGATCAGGGCGAGCGAGATGCCGGCGCTGTCCGGGTCGCAGGGGCCGGGCGAGATCACCACGGCGTCGTGGCGCTGGGCCATGGCGTCGTCGACGCCGAGCGAGTCGTTGCGTCGCACGTCCAGCCGCGCGCCGAGCGCGCCGAGGGCATGGAACAGGTTGAAGGTGAAGCTGTCGTAGTTGTCGAGCAGCAGCAGCCGCGGCGTCCAGGTGTCGCCCGCGAGAGCGGTTGCCGCGGCGGCCCCGGGGGGAAGGACGCCGGGGGCCTGTCCGGCGGACGGACGCGCCCGGCCCTGGACCTGGGTCACAGGGCGGCGGCCGGCAGGTAGCTCGGGCCGCGCGCGAAGCTGTCGAGGTTGCCGGCACGGTGCTCCAGCAGGCGCTTGAGGCTCATGCTCTCGGCGCCGTAGTCCTCGATCTGCAGCTTGCCGTGCACCGGCGGGCGGGCCTTCTCGAAGAACGCGACGCGGTGCTGCACCAGGCCGCGCGCTTCCGGGTTGCCGAACGCATAGGCGCAGGGCACCAGGAACATGCAGCTCCGCTGCACGAAGCCCAGGTCGCGGTAGCGGTGCTCGAACTCCAGCAGCGAGTACTGGCCGCAGTCGTGGGTGCGGATCGTCACCTCGACGTCGCGGCCGTACTCGTCGGTGAAGTCGCCCCTGTCGGGCGACGCGTCGCGCCTGGCGCGCAGGAAGAACGCCCAGTCGGCGAGGTTGCGGGCGTCGGACAGGAACGCCGTCGCCTGGTCGAGTGGGGCGTCGACGAACATCGAGCTGGTCCTGGTCTCGAACTTGCCCGTGGCCGCCGAACGCAGCCCGGCCTGGCGCTCCAGCGCGCCCTTGAGCGAGCGGATCTCTGCGGTGTGCACGAGGTGGATGCCCTGCATGATCATGGGCGTCGCGCGCTCCGGGCCGACGAAGCTCAGCCAGTGGAAGTAGCAGCCGGCCTCGTCCGAGCCCATGTAGCCGGCCGGGAACACCAGCGCCGGATAGCACTGGAAGTACTTGCCGTACTCGAAGCCGCAATGCCATTCGACGCCGCTGAACAGCGGGGTGTCGATGGTCTTGACGTGGTAGAACAGGTCGCTGTGGTAGCCCGACGCGGTGCCGCGCCAGGTGTTGTCGTCGATCTGCTCGATCATGCGGCTGTAGAGCGTCCACTCGTCGAGGTTGCGCAGGTCGCGCAGGTAGGCGAGCGCCGCGGCGGGCGAGGTCTCGATGTAGGTCGAGGTCGCGAAGGTGTTGCGTTCCATGGACGACGTCGCTCTTCTCAGTTGGACGTGATGAGGGGAAAGCTCAGCCCCTCGTGCTTCTCGAGTGCCTGGCTCGCGCGCAGCCCCTCGTTGCGGCCGTGGGTGGGCGCCAGCCGGTCGGCGTCGATCACCACGTCGACGACGAACGGCCCGCCACAGGACAGGGCGTTGCCCAGCGCCGCGCGCAGATCGGACTCGTTCTCGACGCGGATCGATTGCGCCCCCATCGCGCGGGCGAGCAGGGCGAAGTCGACCGGCGGGAAGGTCGCGTCGGCGACGCCGCCCATGCCGAGCGCGTCCATGCCCTGGAAGCACATGTTGTAGCGGCCGTCGTTGAGCACGACCCACACCACCGGCAGCTGGGCCTTCACCGCGGTGTTGATCTCGCTGTTCATCAGCATCGAGCCGTCGCCCGAGACCACCACGGCCGGTCGGCCGGTCGCCGACGCCACGCCGAGCGCGCCGGTGGCGGCGTGGCCCATCGACCCCAGGTTGGTGCTGACGCGGTAGCGGTTCGGCTCCGGGAAGCGCAGGTAGTGCGTCGCCCAGGTGAAGGCGTTGCCGGATTCTGCGAGCACGACGGCGTCGCTGCCGTCGACCACCTCCTCCTGGAGCATCGCCATCAGGAAGTCGGGGCGGATGCGGCCTGCGGCCTCGAGCGCGGGGAACTCGGGGTGCGGCGGCTGCACCTCGACCGCCGCGGCCGCGCTGTCCGGCCAGGCGTCGAGCAGCGCCGCCAGGAAGTCGTCGCAGTCGGCCTGCACCGCGTAGGTTTCCGCCTGCGGGTAGGCGACGCCGGGCACCATCGGGTCGAGGTCGACGTGGACGAAGCCGCCCGCGGGGACCAGCGCCGGGTTCCAGAACGAGGTCGGCTCGCCGAGGCGGGTGCCGAGCACCAGGGTGCGGTGCGGGGCGTGGCGGCGCATGTGGGCGACCACGGTGGCGGTGTGCCCGCCCATGCCGGTCACGCCGGCGAACAGCGGGTGCGTCTCGGGGATCACGCCCTTGGCGCGCGGCGAGCACATCACCGCGGCACCGGCGCGTTCGGCGAAGGCCAGCAGGCGGGCCGAGGCGTGGCGCGCGCCGAAGCCGGCCCAGATCACGAATGGCCCCTCGCGCAGCAGCTCGACGCAGTGCGCCACCGCCGCCGGGTTGACCGTGGGCGAGAACGAGGCGACGCCGCGCGGCAGCAGCCTGGGCAGCGGCTGGGACAGGGGCATGCCCTGCACGGCGTTCGGCACGCTGATGTGGGCGACGTAGCCGCCGGGGCGGTGCAGCCCGGCGGCGACGCGGCGCAGCACCTGGGGGAGCTGGTCGGCGCTGTCGAGCACCACCGCGTCGTCGAACCAGGCGCCGGCCTGGAACAGCCCGGCCGAAGGCATCGTGTAGCTGCTGGTCTCCTGGATGCCGCCGCGGCCGCGCTGCGGCGCCGAGGCATAGGCGGAGATCAGGATGACCCGGGCTCCCTCGCTGCGCGCGGCGATCATGCCGGTGAGCGCGTTGGTGATGCCTGGGCCGGTGGTGGTGAACACGACCACCGGAATGTCGGCGGCGATCGATGCCTCTGTGGCGGCGAAGGCGGCGCCGCTCTCGTGGCGGAAGTGCAGCAGGTGGAGGTGCTCCGACAGCGAGGCCCAGAGCAGGGCCTGGGCGCCGCCGCACACGCCATAGGCGTGCATCACGCCGAGCATGCGCATCGCCCGGCCGAGCGCGTCCGCGACCGTGGTGGTCGCGGCGGCGGGACGCTGGCGAAGCTCTGCATCCAGATTGGAAACGTTCATGTCTTTCGCACCCGCCGTGTGTTGGTCGTCGCAAAGCCCGCCGCCACCGCGGCTGCGTGCCGCCGCAACGGCCCGCGTCCTGGCGCGTGACGCCGGACTCCAGTAGAACTCATCGCATGGGGATCAATACCCGAATTTGACATAGCAGTATAGCTTGAATGTGCAAGCAGTGTCGGTAGCAATTATATCCAGGACGCCATCAGGTATGTCTGTTCTACACTGTCCAGGCATGGACCGAATGACCGACGTCGCTGGAGCAGGGCGACAGCGGAATACGGCGCGCAGTCGACTTGAATCCTTCCGCGCGACCGGAACCTTCGATAGAGGGAGGGGGCGGCGGCCATCTATGACTTGTGTTAGCCAGACAAGCTGTCATCAAAATAAAGCCGCCGGTTCGATACGTCGCCATTGTCGCCATGGCGCCGGAAACATCCGTCATGCGGGATTGCAAAGGGTATCGCGGCGCTGCTACTCGGGGAACGTGGCGGTCCTGGCCGCCGGCCCCCGCGCTCCATCGTTCCCCTTCCCGCCCCGCCCTGCCAGGCATGGCAGCAGCCTCGTGCGCGCCGCCTCGCCCGCGCTGTCCCGGCCGCGTTCCGCATTCTGCGGCCCGCCGTCGCCCTCCTGCTCCGGAAGCCGCACCGCCATGTTCGAGACGCTCACCCCCCAGCCGGCCGACGCGCTGCTGTCGCTGATCGGGCTGTTCCTCGGCGACCGGCGGCGCGGCAAGCTCGACCTCGGCGTGGGCACGTACCGTGACGAGACCGGAACGACGCCGGTGCTGCGCTCGGTCAAGGCGGCGGAGCGCCACCTGCTCCACACCCAGATGTCCAAGACCTATCTCGGGCCGGAAGGCGACATGCGCTTCGTCGAGCTGGTGCGCGGGCTGGTTGCGGGCCCGTCGGACCGGCTCGGCGGCCGGCTGGTCGGCGTGCAGACCCCGGGCGGCGGCGGCGCGCTGCGGCTCGGCGCCGACCTGGTCGCCCTTGCCCGGCCCGGGGCCACGCTGTGGCTGGGCGCGCCGACCTGGCCGAACCACCCGCCGATCTTCGCCGCCGCCCGGCTGCGGGTGCGCGAGTACCGCGGCTTCGACGCGCGCACCCAGTCGGTGGCGTTCGACGAGACCTGCGCGGCGCTGTCGGAAGCCGCGGCCGGCGACGTCGTGCTGCTGCATGGCTGCTGCCACAACCCGACCGGCGCCGACCTCGACGCGGAGCAGTGGGACACGCTCGTGGCGCTGATGGCCGGGCGCGGTCTGGTGCCGTTCGTCGATCTTGCCTACCAGGGGCTCGGGCGCGGGCTGGAGCCGGACCGCGACGGCGTGCGTCGCGTGCTCGACGGCGTTCCAGAGGCGCTGGTCGCCTATTCCTGCGACAAGAATTTCGGCCTCTACCGCGAGCGCACCGGGGCGCTGTTCCTGCTCGCCGCGGGCGCGTCGGCAGCGGAGGCTGCGTGGGGCAACCTGCTCGCGCTGGCCCGCGTCGCCTGGTCGATGCCGCCCGACCACGGGGCCGCGGTGGTGCAGGCCGTGCTCGACTCTCCGGAGCTGTCGCAGTCGTGGCGGCAGGAGCTGGAGGCGATGCGGCAGCGCATCGCCTCGGTGCGCGCGGCGCTGGCGCGCGCGGAGCCGTCGCTCGCGTTCCTGGCCCGCCAGCGCGGGATGTTCTCGCTGCTGCCGCTGCCGCGCGACGGGGTGGCCGCGCTGCGCGAGCGGCACGGCATCTACATGGCGGGCAACGGCCGCTGCAACCTCGCGGGGCTGCAGGTCGCCGACGCCGGGCGCTTCGTCGAGGCGCTGCGCGACGTCGGCGCCGTGCCGGCGGCGGTCTGAAGGCTGTTATAGACCTCGTGCCAGTTCGGTGCTTCGGGCAGGAAAGCAAGAGTCTTCTTTTTCTGAAGAAAAAGAAGCAAAAAGACTTTGCTCATGGGGTCCGGGCGCGTGGGCGGCTGCGGAGTCTCATGAGCAAAAGTTCTTTGGTTCTTTCTTTCAAGAAAGAACATGCTTTTTTGTTCTGGTGCGCAAAATCGGGGCTGGCAGGTCCATGACACCCTCCAGGTCGGCCGGTGTGGCGGCGGGCACACGCGGGCGGGCGCCGCGGCAGGCGCGCGCCTACGCCGCGCCCGCACGCGGCGCGTTTCCAATCCGGCGGCCGTCGGGTGGATGATCCCGGCCCGGCCGCCCCACGAAAAGGCAGTGCGGTGCGAACAGTCATCCTCGTCGGCATCATGGGTGCCGGGAAGAGCACGGTCGGCCCGGCCCTAGCCGCGCTGCTGGGGCTCGCGTTCCGGGACTCCGACGCCGAGATCGAGGCGTCGGCGGGCTGCTCGGTCGCGGAGTTCTTCCGCCGCTTCGGCCAGGCGGAGTTCCGCAGCCGCGAGCGGCAGGTGATCGGCGGCCTGCTGTCCGGCCCCGCGCTGGTGCTGGCCACCGGGGGCGGCGCGTTCCTCGACCCCGACACCCGCGCGGCGATCCGCGGCACCGCGACCAGCGTCTGGCTGCGCTGCCGGCGCGACGTGCTGCTGGGCCGCCTTGCCGGCCAGGCGGCGCGACCGCTGCTGCCGCAGGACGACCTGCCCGCCGCGCTGGACGCGCTGATGGCGCAGCGCCACCCGGTGTACGCCCAGGCGGATCTGGTCGTGGACGGCGACGAGGACGGCGCCGGACTGGTCGCAGCACGGGTGCTGCACGCCCTGGGCGCGCGGCACGGGGTGCGCCGGCTGCCGATCTCGCTGTCCGCGGCATCCTACGACGTGGTGGTGGGCCACGGGCTGCTCGGCCGTGCCGGGTCGCTGCTGG
>CAXSFU010000035.1:0-34084 GCA_964236695.1 uncultured Acetobacteraceae bacterium
ATTCGTAATCAGTAGGTCCTCGGTTCAATTCCGAGCGTCGGCACCGGTGTTCATGGCCCGTGTCCTGTCCGACGTGGCGGCGTGCCCATTGACCCGCACTCATGGTCTGGCTGTTTGCGCTCGAAGCCGGAAACCTTCTTCCTGAGTCAGGGGATCAGAGGGCCTCGTGGCCCTTTGCGGGTCCGGGCAGAGCCCGGCCCTGCTGTCCGGCTGCGGCCCGCTACGGCGTGCCGCGGCGCCTGATCGCGGTGCCGGTGGTGGCGCCGTCCATGCTCGGGCCGTGGCCCTCGAACCAGGTGCACAGGTTGCGGCCGTCGAGGTCCGCCAGGGGGCTGGCCGCCTCCACGCCGCCGTGGCCGACCCACATCGTGTCCACCACCGCGTTGGCGTAGGTGCCTGGGTCGCACACCACGGCGACGTCGGCGCCGAAGCGGCAGGCGGCGACGATCGCGAAGTTGCCGCCGCCCCTGTCCTGGCGGATGTGCAGCGCCGTGGCCCCGTTCGGCGCGTCGAGGTCGCAGGAATCGATGCGGGCGCCCTCGCAGTCCGTCAGCCGCACGGCCACCCGCCCGGCCCCGCCCCTGCGGATCGCGAGGTGGGTGTGGCGCAGGCGCACGCCGCTGATCCGGACGAGGTCGAGGGCGACGTCGTCGCACACCCAGTCCGAGGAGGAGTCGATCTCGATCGCCAGGCCAAGGCAGCCGTTGACCTCCTGCGCCTGGGCGATCGCCGCGGCGTCGGTGTGCCAGCCGATGCCGCACTGGGCGACGCCGCAGCCGCGCAGGATCGGGCTCTCGACGTAGCCCGTCTGCCAGAACGCGCGGTGCATGTACAACACGGTCACCTCCGTGAGGAACGTCGCGATGCAGCGGCCGGTGAAGCGCACGCCGTAGGAGCCCGGGATCGGGCGCGGCATGGTCAGCGACAGGCTCTCGCCGGCGCGCACCGCGCGGCCGTCGGTGCGCGACAGGGTCAGCGTGGCCGGGCCGAGCGAGGCCAGTGTGGTGCCGGGCGCCAGGCCGCGGCCCTCGACCGCCATGCCGGGCTGCAGGCCCGCGGTGGAGGCGACGTGCACGATGCCGGGCTGCCTGGAGTCCCGGGTGGCGGACAGCGCCACCCGGGTCTGCATCGCGGCGCCGTTGATGCGGATGCCGCTCAGCCGGGCGCTGCACAGCGTGCCGATCCGCAGGCCGCCGGTGAAGGTGGAGGGGAACGAGGTGGCGCCGGGCGGGAACAGCGGCCCGACCGCGGCCACGGTGATGTCCTCGATCAGCGCGCCCTGGCCGAGGCTGGTGTGCACCTCTGGCGAGACGAGCTCGATCGCGGCGCCGCCGGCACCGGTCGGGCAGGCCGGCACCAGGGTGAGGCCGCGCAGCCGGACGTGCTGGGAGTCGTGGCCCTGCACGATGCGCAGCCCGGCCTCGCGGCCCTGGCAGGACAGGGTGGTGACGGCGGCGCCGTCGCCCTCGATCGAGATGCGCATCGCGCTGTCCGGCGGCGTCACCCAGCGCGGCGTGCGCGACAGGTCGTACACCCCGGCGGGGACCGCGATCCTGGCCCCGCCGCCGTGGGCTGCGGCGGCGGCCAGCGCGGCCGTCCAGGCGGCGTCGAACGCGTCGGCGCTGTCGCGGCGCCCGGTGCTGTCCGCGCCGTGGTCCAGGACGTCGATGAGGTTGGCCGGGGTGGGCAGGGCGGCGGGGGTGGCCATCCGGGTCGCTCCTTGTCGCGGACCCGGGGTCGCCCGCGGGCGGTGCTGCCGGCGTGGGCGGCGGGCGGCGTCGCGGGCCGCACGGCGGCGGGCCGGGCCGGGTTGTCGCGCGGCCGGGCCGGGCCGTCGAGGGCCGGCCCGGGCTGTCGAGGGTCGGCGCGGGCGTTCGGGGGGCGGTTCGGGCCGTTCAGGGGTCGGGCGGGCGTATGCAGGCCCGGGGCGCAAGCCGGCTGGCGCAGCTGTGGCGCGGGGTGCACCGTGTCGCGGGCATGCCCGTCTTCGCCGGGGATGGCCGGGACGCCGACGTCCGGCGCAAGACCGGGCCGGGCAGGGGAGCATCCGAGATGACGCAGGACCGAGCCGGCGACCCGAAGCCGCCCGCACAGGGGCCGCTTGGCGTGTGGCAGTCCTGGATGGAGGCGGCGATGTCGGCCACCTCGGCCGCGGGCGCGCCGTCAGCCCCGGCCGGGGGCGCCGCGGCCGGGGAGGCGGCGGGCCAGGGCGGCTGGCCGGGCGGTGCGGGCCTGGACGCCGGGATGGCGCAGGGGCTGCAGGCGCTGCAGGCGCAGATGGCCGCGGACCCGACGCTGCGCGCGATCGACGCGATGTGGAACGCCAACCCGATGCGCGAGGTGGTGCCGGTCGACTGGGCGGAGATCGTGCGCGCGCTGCGCACGGTGTGGCTGCACGGCCTGCGCCGGCCGGACCGCATGGTCGAGCAGGCGGCGCGGCTGAACGCGCAGCTGTGGCAGGGCGGGCTGGAGATGTGGGCCGAGGCGGGGCGCCTGTGGAGCGGCGCGGACGCGCCGGCGGGCGCCGCGCCGGGGGCCAGGGGGGACAGGCGGTTCGCGGCGCCGGAGTGGCAGTCGCCGATGTTCCGCCAGATCAAGGACAGCTACCTCCTGGCGTCGGAGTGGCTGCTGGAGCAGCCGGCGGACGCGGAGCTGGCGCCGGCCGAGCGCGCCAGGCTGTCGTTCCACCTGCGCCAGTTCGTCGACGCGATGAGCCCGGCACTGGTGCTGGCGGCCAACCCGGTGGCGCTGAAGCGCGCGGTGGAGACCGGCGGCGCCAGCCTCGCGGACGGGGCGCGCAACCTGCTGGCCGACCTGAAGGAGGGGCGGCTGTCGATGGTGGACGCCGACGCCTTCGCGCCCGGGCGCAACCTGGCGACGACGCCGGGGCAGGTGGTGATGCGCAACCGGCTGGTCGAGCTGATCCAGTACGCGCCGGGCACAGACACGGTGCACGAGGTGCCGCTGCTGATCCTGCCGCCGTGGATCAACAAGTTCTACGTCATGGACCTGCAGCCGAGGAACAGCATGGTCGCCTGGCTGGTGGCGCAGGGCTTCACGGTGTTCATGGTGTCGTGGAGGAATCCCGACGCCACGATGGATGCGATGGGGTTCGAGGACTACATGCGGCTCGGCCCTCTGGCCGCGTCGGACGCGATCCGCGAGATCACCGGCAGCGCCCGGGTCAACGTCATGGGCTACTGCATCGGCGGCACGCTGCTGACGCTGACGCTGGCTTGGCTGGCGAAGCGCGGCGACGACCGGTTCGCGTCGGCGTCGCTGATGGTGTCGATGCAGGACTTCTCCGACGTCGGCGAGACGGCGATGTTCCTGGGCGAGCCGGCGATCGACTTCATCGAGCAGCAGATGCTCGATCGCGGCTATCTCGACAGCCGCGAGATGTCGAACATGTTCAACCTGCTGCGCTCCAACGACCTGATCTGGGGCAACGTGGTCAACAACTACCTGCTGGGCCACAGGCCGCCGGCGTTCGACCTGCTGTACTGGAACAGCGACGGCACCCGCATGGCGCGCGCCGCGCACTCCTGGTACCTGCGCAACACCTATGTCGAGAACAACCTGATCCGGCCGGGGCACGTGGTGCTGGACGGCGAGGCGATCGACCTCGGGGCCATCACGCTCGACCTGTATTCGGTGGGGGCGGAGAAGGACCACATCGTGCCGTGGCAGTCGGCGTGGCGGGTGACGCAGCTCGTGGGCGGCACGGTGCGCTTCGTGCTGGCGTCGAGCGGGCATGTCGCGGGGATCATCAACCCGCCGGGCGGCAAGGGCATTTATTGGGTCGCCGACGTCGAGGCGGGCGCGGCCGCCGCCGTGGACGCGCAGGTGTGGCGGGAGGGCGCCGTCGAGCACAGGGACAGCTGGTGGGTGGACTGGGCGGCGTGGCTGGCCGAGCGCGGCGGAGCGAGGGGCACGCCGCCGGCGATGGGGAGCGGGGCCAACCCGGCGATCATGGACGCGCCGGGGGGCTACGTGCTGGAGAAGTGAAGCAAGGTTGAGGCTCTGCCTCAAACTCCGCCAGGGCGAGCCACCCTGGACCGGCCTTCCCAAGTCAAGCCGGTCCAGGGGCGGCTCGCCCCTGGCGGGTCTGGGCAGAGCCCAGTCTTGCCTGCTTCAGGGCGCCCCGGAGCTGTCGACCACGACGAGGGCGCTGCCGGCGAGCGGGGTCGGCACGCGGTCGGGCAGCAGCAGCGCGCGGTAGCGGATCTCGTCGACGGCGGCGCGCTCGTATTCCGCGTCGAGCACGCCGTGGTGGTCGAGGAAGCGGTTCATCGCGTCGGGGATGCGCACGCAGCCCTGGGACGCGGTGTGGCCGATGCGTTGGGCCAGGATCGAGGGGTCGGTGGCGTGCATCTCCAGGCGGATCTGGATCGGGCTCGAGTCGGCGCCCCAGCCGCGGTGCGCCCACTGCCAGCCGAAGTCCCAGACGCGCATGCCCTTCAGGCCGAGGCCGCGGACGTGGTTCTCGTTGAAGGTGCCCTCGGCGCGGTAGTCGAGGATCAGGTCGGTGTGGGGGAACACGCCGAGGGGGGTGATGTAGTGGTCGAAGCGACCGGCCTGGCCGGTGGAGACGTGCGCGGTGCCGAGCACCTCCCAGGGGCCCGACGGGCGGGCGAGCACGACGGAGATCTGCTGCACGGCGGTCGCGCGGTCGACGGCGACCAGCAGCTGCGGGTGGTCGAGGGCGAAGTCGCTGGCGGCGACCGCGCGGCGGAGCAGGGCGACGAGGGCGCGCTCGGCGGCGGGGTTGCGGGGCAGGAGGGCGGGGATCTCGCGGAGCATGTCGGCGCGCAGGCGGGCGGCCTCGGCGGACACGGCGGCGGGGGTGAGCGGGGCCGGCGCGGCGTCGGCCTGCGGCAGCACCAGCGGCGGGGACAGGGTGGCGGCGGCGGTGCGCACGGGCGGGAAGGACGGCGCGACGGGCAGCGGCACGGGCCGGGGCAGGGGCGTCGCGGCTGGCATGGCGTTGCCTTCCTGCGCCCCGCCCGCTTCCGCCGCCGCGCCGGCGAGGACGGCGGGCGGGGCGGCGGCGCAGAGCAGGGAGGCAAGGGCGCAGGCGGGCAGGAGGCGGGTCGGGCGCATGTCGTCCTGGGCTGCTGTCGGCGGCGCCATCATGGCGCGATGCAAGGAATGGCGCGACGGATTTTCGTGTTCAAGGTTGCGGGATCGCCGCCCAGGCCGGCCGGAAGGCGCCGAGGCCGCGGGCACCGGCACCAGCGGGCGCCGGGGGCGGGGTTCGTCCGGCGCCTGCGCGCCCGTGGGCGGCCGGGGTGGACGGCGGGGACCAGAGGGTTGAACCGGAAACGCGGCGGGCCGTTGCAGACGACATGACCCCCTTCGGCACGCTCCCGGACGGCACCGCGGCCTCGCTGCATACGCTGCAGAATGATCTGCTGCGGGTGTGCGTCACGGACTACGGGGCGCGGATGGTGTCGATCGAGGCGCCGGATCGCGACGGGGTGCGGGGCCACGTGCTGCTGGGGCTGGGGGATGCGGCGGCGTACGCCACGGCCGGCGGGTCGTTCGGGGCGGTGCTCGGCCGCTGCGCGAACCGGATTGCCGGGGCGCGGTTCGTGCTGGACGGGCGGGCCTACGCGCTGCCGGCGAACGACGGGGGAAACACGCTGCACGGCGGGCCGCGGGGATTCGGGCTGCGGTCGTGGACGGTCCGCGAGGCAGGGCCGACGGAGCTGGCGCTGGCGCTGGTGAGCGGGGACGGCGACGAGGGGTTCCCGGGGGTGTTGCACGTGGCCGCGCGTTACACGCTGCGCGGCGGCACGCTGCGGCTGGAGCTGGAGGCGCGGGCGGAGGCGGCGACGGTGGTCAACCTCAGCGCGCATCCGTACTTCAACCTGGGGGGCGACCCGCGGCGCGACGTGCTGTCGCACGAGGTCGAGGTGCGGGCGGAGCGGTTCCTGCCGGTGGATCAGGCGCAAGTGCCGACGGGGGAGCTGCGGGCGGTGGCGGGCACGGCGTTCGACTTCCGCGCGGCCAGGACGTTCGCGGCGGGGATCTTCGACGACAATCCGCAACTGCGGCCGGGGCGGGGATACGACCACTGCTTCGTGGTAGACGGCGAGGTGGGCGCGCTGCGGGTGGCGGCGCGGGTGCGCGAGCCGGGCCGCGGGCGGACGCTGGAGGTGAGGACCACGCAGCCCGGGCTGCAGGTGTATTCGGGCAACTCGCTGGACGGGGGCGTGGTCGGGCGGGGGGGCGTGCCGCTGCGGCAGTCCTCCGGGTTCGCGCTGGAGGCGCAGAACTTTCCGAATGCGCCGAACCAGGCGGGGTTCCCGTCGGCGGTGCTGCGGCCGGGGGAGGTGTATGCGGAGGTGATCGAGTACGGGTTCGGGGTGGAGTAAGGCCAGGGGCTCTGCCCCTGGACCCCGCCAAAGGCAAGCCTTTGGAATCCGATACTTAAGGGAAGCCATCCAAGGGGCTTCCCTTGGCGGGGTCCAGGGGCAGCGCCCCTGGCCTTCCTTCTCAGGCGATTTCGCGGACGAGCTTGCGGCGCATGGCCTCGGCGAAGCGGGCGTAGTCGGGGCAGGGCAGGGCGAAGCTGTCGGGGCCGCCGGTGACGCTGCGGGTGAAGGCTTCGACCAGGTCGGGCTCCTCGTGCAGGACGCAGAGGCCGTTGATCGTGACGCCGGCGGCGGCGAGGCGGTCGCGGATGGGGGCGGGGTCGGGGCCGTCGTTGGAGGCGCCGTCGCCGGCGAGGTCGATGACGCGGCGGGTCGCGTCGGGGGTTTGGGCGAGGAGGGTTTCGGCGGCGAGGAGGGCGGCGCCGAGGGCGGTCAGGCCGGCGGGGACGGTGCGGGGGACGTCGTCGACGCGCCGGGCGAAGGCGGCCACGTCGTCTTGGGTGGCGAGGCGGGTCCAGGGGATCATGGTTTCCTGGGCGTTCCGGCCGGAGAAGACGAGGAGGGCGCAGAGGCTGGCGCGGGCGCGGCCGGTGGTGAGGCCGGCGGCGACCTCGGGGTCGCGCAGGGCGTCGGCGATGCCGCCGGCGATGAAGGCGAACTCGTCGTAGGTGACGCTGGCGGAGGCGTCGAAGGCGAGGAGGAGGGCGAGGTCGGCGGACGGGTCCGGCATGGCGGGGCGGGATCAGGGGTGGTCGGCGGCCTTGCGGAGGATGCCGAGGATGGAGGCGATCTCGTCGCGGGCGAAGACGCGGCCGCTGGCGAAGTCGGTCACGGTGACGTCGGGGTAGCCGGCGGCGATGCAGGCGGCGGCGAAGGCGAAGGCTTCCTTGCCGGTGTCGCGGCGGGTGGCGGTGGTGCCGGCCTCGTTGGTGGCGCCGACTTCGTACATGGCGGGCGCTCCTGGGGTGGACGGGCTCGGGGCGTGGCGGCGGGAGGATACGCGGGTCGGGCGGGGGTTCAAGTGGGGTCCCAGGCTGCCTCGGTCGTGGGGGACGCGGAGAGGTCGACGCCGTCGTAGAGTTCGGCCAAGGGGAAGGCGAGGCCGATCTCGGGGAGGTTGAGGAGGGCGGCGTCGGTGAGGAGGTGGCCGAGCCAGTCGGGGCCGGTGCGGGCAAAGACGGTGGCGCCGATGCGGTCCTGTTCGAGCATGACATAGCGGCGGACCGAGCGGAGGGCGGCGTATTCGCTGTTCTTGGTGATGCGGTCGGTGCCGGAGGTGCTGGCGCTCAGGACCTCGAAGATGAGGACGGGGTCGCGGACCAGCGTGCTGCGCGGCGGGACGGGGGTGCAGGCGACGAAGCCGTCGGGGGTGCGGATGCGGCCGACGGTCTCGATCTTGAGGTCGCTGCCGTAGAAGGTGCAGGGGGTGCCGCGCAGGCGGGCGCCGACGGAGATGGCGAGGTTGCGCCGGATCAGGGCGTGGGCGGCGGTGCCGCCGGTCATGGCGATGGGGCGCAGGCCGTCGAACTCGTGGCGGAGGAGCTGGGTGGACTCCCAGGCGAGGAACTCGGGGAGGGTGAGGGTTTGCAAAAGGGATCTACCTTTTGATTCAAAGGCGGCGGGCTGGTGGTGTCGGATCCAACACGATCGTGCCGCCTTGGCCTTTTTCGAGTATTTTAGAATGCAACTCAGTCCCGCTGATACGTAATATCTGCCTCTCGCAAGGCATATCTAGGCAGCTAAACGACAGGTACAACAAAATTTCTTTTGTAGAATAATAATAAGGCTCAAGGTATTTACAAATAATTACCCCATTCTTAACCTCAGAAGTTTGATTTGTCGGAGAAACTGATTTTATGGCGGCCATTCTCATTGATGACCCTGGATGAATACAGCAATCTGCACCACCTGCAACTTCCCATTCACTCGATAGACATACAAAATCTGAAACAGTTTTCTTAACTCGAAGTTCATTAAATCCGATGACCGTAGGAGGTGACTCCACATTATAGCTTCCGTTATCTTCTAATGTGCCACGAGAAACTGGATTATAGTTGATTAGAATATATGGAAAACGGGCAGATACTGTAGAGTTGTTTGACAAAGAGAGTACTATATATATTGGTATTTCCTTGATAGGAGGTTGATGAAACGTTAACTCATTAATTCCTATCTGAACACTCCAGATTAAATGAAGCTGAGGTACAGTTTTCCGGAGCATCTGATCTCTTACTTGATATACCTCCATTAACAAGGAGCGATGTCCGTTTCGGAAATAAAATCCTGCATCAGTATTTGCGACACTCATGTGAGGTCTACTCTCAGAAGCAGCAATATAAATTGCCAAGAATCCTGACAAATTTTCTGTGTTGGAATGAATCTCCAGAATTTCTACGTTTTTTATCGGCGGGCTAATTAGCTCGGAGATTGCTTTCTCAATCATACTTCTGAAGCTAGAAATTTGGCTTATTGGCATTTTTCTAACAAGTCGATCAACACCATCTTTCTCTCTTGCGTCTACACCCCATAAAAGTAGACCTCCATCTGAGTTAGCAAAGGCACTTAAGGTCTTTCCTAAGTTTCTTCGATCGTCTCGCTCTATTTCTGATTTGGAATTATTTGCCTTACATTTGCAGTCAAAATGCAAATCCTCGACCGTCTGTTCAATAATCCATCTGTCTATAGCTGATTCCCCATCTTTACAAAGTTGATCAAAAAGACTTCTCATATAATACCACCAACCTGTGTTCTATTTTCTATTTCATGTGCCGGTCCAGGGCGGCTCGCCCTGGCGGGGTCCAGGGGCAGAGCCCCGGCCTAGCTTACTTCGAATTAGTCATGCCCCGAATGCACCGTATCCAGGTCCGCGAACCGCGTGAACTCCCCCTCGAAGAACAGGTCGATCTTCCCGGTCGGCCCGTGGCGCTGCTTCTCCAGCAGCAGCTCGGCCTTGTTGTGCACGCTTTCCATGTCGCGCTGCCACTTGTCGAGCGCGTTCTGGAACTTCTCCTCGTTGTCGAACGCCATCTGCTTGGGGGCGCGCTGCTGGAGGTAGTATTCGTCGCGGTAGATGAACATCACGGCGTCGGCGTCCTGCTCGATGGAGCCTGATTCGCGCAGGTCGGAGAGCTGGGGTCGCTTGTCCTCGCGGTTCTCGACCTGGCGGGAGAGCTGGGACAGGGCGAGGACGGGGACGGCGAGCTCCTTGGCGAGCGCCTTGAGGCCCATGGTGATGGCGCTGATCTCCTGGACGCGGTTCTCCGACTTGCCGGAGGTGGCGCGCATGAGCTGGAGGTAGTCGATGACGACGAGGCTGAGCCCGCGCGTGCGCTTGAGGCGGCGGCAGCGGGTGCGCATGGCCGACAGGGTGACGGCGGGGGTGTCGTCGATGAGCAGGGGGAGCTGGGACAGCTCGCGCGAGACCTGGACGAAGCGGTCGAACTCGCGCTGGCCGATCTCGCCGCGGCGGATGCGGTCGCCGGAGACGCGGGACTCCTCGGACAGCAGTCGGTTGGCGAGCTGCTCGGCGCTCATCTCCAGGGAGAAGACGGCGACGGTGCCGGTGGGCGCGGTGGTGCCGGCGGGCAGGCCGGCGTCGGCGTCCTGGGCGTGGGCGTGGGCCATCAGCGCGCGGGCGGCGCCGAAGGCGATCTTGGTGGCGAGCGCGGTCTTGCCCATGCCCGGGCGGCCGGCGAGGATCAGCAGGTCGGAGGGGTGCAGGCCGCCGGTGCGCTTGTCGAGGTCGCGCAGGCCGGTGGACAGGCCGGACACGCCGCCGGGCATGTGGAACGCCTTCTCGGCGTTGTTGATGGCGCCGGTCAGCGCGCGCTCGAAGGTGATGAAGCCGCCCTCGGAGCCGCCGCGGGTGGCGAGGTCGAACAGGGACTGCTCTGCGGCCTCGACCTGGTTCATGCCGTCGAGCTCGGGGTCGGCGCCGAACGCGTTGTTGACCACGCTCTCGCCGACGTCGATGAGCTGGCGGCGGAGCCAGGCGTCGTGGATGGCGCGGCCGTACTCGCCGGCGTTGATGATGCCGACCATGGCGGTGAGGAGCTGGGCCAGGTAGGCGGTGCCGCCGACCTCGTCGAGGACGCCGGAGTGCTCGAACTCGCCGCGCAGGGTGACGGCGTCGGCGAGCTGGCCGAGCTCCACGCGGCGCGAGATGGCCCCGAAGATGCGGCCGTGGATCGGGTCGGCGAAGTGCTCGGGGAGCAGGAAGTCGCTGACGCGCTCGTAGCCCTTGTTGTTGGCGAGCAGCGCGCCGAGGAGGGCCTGCTCCGCCTGGTCGTTGGAGGGGGGGCGGCGCAGCGACATGCCGAGCAGGGGGGGGTCGATGGTGTTCACGCCGGCAGCCTACCACCGGCGCGGGCGGGCGGCCCTGTGGATGGCTGTGGATAACGGGGGTAAGTGCGGGCGGGTCGGGCAGGCGTGGGGCGGGCAGGGCGAGGCGGCGGGGCCGTGCCCGTCGGGCGAGGGGAGTCTCGCGTGGCACGACGGGCGGGGCGGCGAGTCGCGCGCGGCGGGACGGGGCGCGTCCTGTGCGGCACGACGGATGCGTACTGCGGGGCGAGACGAAACGGGGGGGTCAGGGGCGCCCTGTCCGGCCGGGCGAGACGTCATGGGGCGTTCTCGGGCGGGGCGGGTGGCAGGGCGGTCGGGGCGGCTTCAAGTAGAAGGGGGCAACAGGCCCGGGTCGATGCAGATGTGGAACGGGCGTGCGGTGGGGGCGGGGCTGGGCCGTGGCGGCGGACACGGGGCGGGGCGTGCGCTCACTTCCACTTGGCGGTGCGGGCGCGGGTGCGGCGGGTGGGGGCGTGGAAGTCGTCGGGCTTGGTGCGGACCCAGGCGACGAAGCGGGCCAGCTCGGGGTCGGTGCGCAGGGCGTCCGGGTCGGCGAGGTGGCGGGCGATCTCGCCCTCGGTGTAGCGGGCGTGGATCGCGGAATGGCAGATCTGGTGCAGGCGCACGGTGCCGCGGTGGGTGCCGCCCTTCAGGCGCGGCGTCAGGTGGTGCAGCGAGGAGCGCGCCTCCGGCGGGATCGGGCGGCCGCACAGCACGCAGGCGGGCAGGGAGTCCGGCGCCTGCGCGTCCGCGGGCCCGGCGTCCGGGTGGGGGTAGCGGTGGGACATGCGGACGAGATGGGGCGCAGGCGGCGTGCGGGAAGGCGGGCGGGCGCAGGCGGAGCGAGCGGCTCCGCCGGTGTCCGGGCGCTCACCACAGCACGCCGTCGACCGGGGCGACCGGCTCCGGGCCCTGGCGGCCGAGCAGGCTGTTGAGGTTGATCTCGATCGTGCGGGTGATCGAGGTCAGGGGCACGTCGTAGACCGTGTTCTCGAACGGGTCCTCCAGGTCGCGGCCGACGCGGTCCAGCGCCAGGAAGACGAAGCCCACCGCGGTGGAGCCGAGCGGGGTGGCGAGGCCGAGGTCGGACACCATGGCGAGCGGCAGCAGCACGCAGAACACCTGCACGAACAGGCGGGGGAAGTAGTTGTACTGGCGGGGCAGCGGCGTGTTCTTGATGCGTTCTGCGCCGCCCTGCATGTTGGCGAGCTGGGTCATGGTGTCCGACATCGAGCCGGCCTGGATGCTGTCGATCGCGCCCTCGGCGAGCAGGGCGGCGAGGCGGTCGGCGATGGCTGCGAGCACGGCGTCGGGGACGTTGGCCCGTTCGCGCAGCCACCCGAGGGTGTCCGCGGGGACGAGGTGGGCGATCTCGTCCCAGGGCGGCTGGCGGCGCAGGTGGCAGCGCAGGGCGTGGGCGTAGGCGGCCTGCAGGTCGCTGATCTCGGCGAGCGCGGGGTGGGCGGGCAGGAAGATCCTGGCCTGGCGGACCAGGGTGCGCGAGTAGTTGACGACGCCGCCCCAGAGCTGGCGGGCTTCCCACCAGCGGGCGTAGGCGTTGTTGTTGCGCAGCGAGATGAAGATCGCGAGCGCCGAGCCGAGCAGCGGCATGGGCAGGTCGTTCAGCGACACCCAGTGCTGCCTTCCCGGCACGTAGAGGGCGGCGATCAGCACGTCCCAGCCGAGCAGCGCCCAGAACGGCCAGCCGACGTAGTGCAGGATCTCGTGCAGCTTGGGCGAGCGGGTGACCATCATCGCTGTGCGTCCTGGCCGGTGGAGTCGGGGGCGGTGGTGTCTGGACCGGCGTCGTAGACAGCCGGGGCGGGCAGGGGCTCGGTGTCGGGCGCCTCGGGGTCGTGCGCCGGCGCGGCGTGGCCGGCGGCGCGATCCGTGGCGCGGGCGAGCACGCCGGCCAGCGCCTCGGCGGCGGGCACGAAGCGGCCGGTGGCCTCGTCGAGCACGGACACGCGGCCGTCGGCGCAGGCGATGAACAGGGTGTGCGGGCTCTGGCCCAGCGCCAGGCCGCCGGGCCGGGCGGGGAAGACGTCGCGCTGGAACGCGATGGCGCCGTCGAGGAGCCGGGTCGCGGAGGACTCGCCGGGGCCTGGGTCGGTGGTCATCGGGCGGTGTCCTTCGGGAGAGGGCAAGGAAAGCAAGCAAGGCTGGGCTCTCCCTCCGCCTGCCATTCCAATGGCCCAAGCAGGCCATTGGAACCTTTGGCAGGCTACGCCCAGACCCGCCAGGCGGAGGTGGCCAAAGGTTCCGACGATCCGCCTGGATCGTTGGAAAGGTTACCGTAGGGAGCCGCCCCTGGACCGGCTCGACTCAAGGGATGCGTTCCAAGGGCGCAGCCTTTGGCGGGGTCCCCGCTTCAAGACATGGGGGGCAGCGCCCCTGGCCTTGCCTCTATCCTTCCAGGCGCGCCACGAACTGCGCCAGCCCCGGCTGTCGCGCCGTGGCGCTGCGGGCCGCGTGCAGGATGGCGCGGATCTCCGCGACGGCGTGGTCCAGGTCCGCGTTGACGACCACGTGGTCGAACTCGCGCCAGTGGGCGATCTCCGAGCGGGCGGCGGCCATGCGGCGCTCGATCTCGGCGGGCGCGTCGCTGGCGCGGCCGGCGAGGCGGGCGTGCAGGGCGTCGAGCGAGGGGGGCAGGACGAACACGCCCACGGCGTCGCCCGGGATCGCCTCGCGCAGCTGGCGCCAGCCCTGCCAGTCGATGTCGAACACCACGTCGCGGCCGGCGTCGAGCGCCTCTGCGACGGGGGCGCGGAGGGTGCCGTAGCGGCGGCCGAACACCTCGGCCGATTCCAGCAGCTCGCCGGCCTGCGCCATGGCGTCGAAGGCGTCGGGGGAGCGGAACAGGTAGTGGGTGCCCTCGACCTCGCCCGGGCGGGGAGCGCGGGTGGTGGCGCTGACCGACAGGCTGAGCGCGGGCTCGGCTTCGAGCAGGCGGCGGGTGATGGTGCTCTTGCCGGCGCCGGAAGGGGCGGAGATCACCAGGCACAGGCCGCGGCGGGCGAAGCCCGGGGCCGGGGACTCCGTGGGCGCGGGCTGGTCCCCGGTCGCGGCGGGGCGGGCGGGCGTGGCGGCGCCGCTCACCGTGGCGCCTCGGCGCGCGAGCGGCGAGGGGGGCCTCCGGCGGAGCGGGGGGAACCGGTCTGTAGGGACGGCGGTGCGGTCATGGCGCGTGTTCTAGAGGGTTTTCGCGTCGGGGAGAACGGGGCCGGGCGGCGGGTCGTGGCGCAGCCAGGAAGGCCAGGGCTCTGCCCTGGACCCGCCAGGGGCAGCGCCCCTGGACCGGCTTCCGATGGGGGCTTGCGAGACGGGGGGATACGGCGCTGGCCGGCAGGTTGTCGTGTGCAGGGATCTCCGGCGTTCGGCGGGGCCGAGGGGGAGCCGGGCCTTGCCTGCCGGGTCCGGGGTGGAACGCTGCGGGCCGGCGGCGGCGCGTCCCGGTCCGTGCGGCGCGGCAGTTGCGCGGCGGACACAGGGCTCGTGCAAAGCGGACACAGGGGGCGGTCAAGTGCGGTGGCGGCGGGGTGGCCGTCTGGATCGCCGGGGGGGCGGGGCGTAGCATCCGGGCATGCAGGACATGGCGCTGGACGGGGTGCTGATCACCGGCGCGGGGAGCGGGATCGGGCGGGCGGTGGCGATCGCGTGCGCGGCGCGCGGCCGGGTGCTGCACCTCGCCGACCGCGACGCGGCCGCGCTGTGCGAGGCGGAGGCGGCCTGCCTCGGGCTGGGCGCCGAGGTGCGCGCGCGGGTGATCGACGTGGCCGACGCCGCGGGGATGGAGCGCTGGGTTCTGGGCGCGGGGCGGCTCGACTTCGTGTTCGCCAACGCCGGGGTATCGTTCAACTTCGGCGAGACGGCGTTCGATCGCGACGCGCAGGTGCGCGACGTGATGGCGATCAACCTGGGCGGGATGCTGAACACCGTGCTGCCGGCGATGCGGGTGATTTCCGCGCAGGCGGCCGATGCGTCGGGGGTGCGCGGGCGGATCGCAGCGACGGCGTCGCTGGCGGCGTTCCTGCCGGTGCCCGGCGCGCCCGCGTACAGCGCGTCCAAGGCGGCGGTGGACAGCTGGATGGTGGCGAGCGCGCCGGCCGCGCGCCGGCAGGGCCTGGTGCTGAGCAGCGTGTGCCCGGGCTACGTGCTGACGCCGATGACCGCGGGCAACGAGCACGCGATGCCAGGGCTGATGCAGCCGGACGAGGCGGCGCGGATCATCCTGCGCGGGGTGGCGGCGGGGCGGCGGCGGATCGCGTTCCCGTGGTGGCTGCAGGCGTGCGCGCGCTTCGGGGGGATGCTGCCCCCGGCGCTGGTGGGGCGGATCGTCGGGCTGCGGGCGGCGCGGGCGGGCCGGGTCGGGGAAGCGACGGCGCTGGGCGTGTGAAGGAAGGCCAGGGGCTCTGCCCCCATGCTTGAGGGAGGGGACCCCGCCAAAGGCGAGCCTTTGGAATCCAATTCTTAAGGGAGGCCGGGTCCAGGGGCGGCTCGCCCCTGGCGGGTCCAGGGCAGAGCCCTGGCCTTGCTCCCTTACCCCGGCGCATCGAGCAGCGCGTGCCAGCGCGCGACGTTGCGGTCGTGCTCCTCCAGCGTGCGGGCGAAGGCGTGGCCGCCGTGGCCGTCGGCGACGAAGTACAGGGCGTCGCTGTCCGCCGGGTGGGTGGCGGCCGCGAGGGAGGCGCTGCCGGGCGAGCAGATCGGCCCGGGCGGCAGGCCGGTGTTGCGGTAGGTGTTGTAGGGGTCGTCGCGGTCGAGGTCGGCGCGCGACAGGCGGTGGTCGAGGGCGCCGAGGCCGCCGCTCGCGCCGTAGGCCACGGTGGGGTCGGCCTGGAGCTTCATGCCGCGGCGCAGTCGGTTGAGGAACACGGCGGCGACCAGCGGGCGTTCCTCGGGCCGCGCGGTCTCGCGCTCCACGATGCTGGCCAGGGTGAGCGCCTGGCGCGGGTCGGCGAGCGGCAGGCCGGGGGCGCGCGCCGTCCAGGCATCGTCGAGCGCGCGGGTCATGGCGGCCTGGGCGCGGGCGAGCACGGCGTCGCGCAGGGCGCCGCGCTCGAAGCTGTAGGTCTGCGGCAGCACGGAGCCTTCCGCGGGGATCGGGTCGGCGCCGGCGAGGGTGTCGTCGGCGGCGAGCACGCCGGCGATCTGGGCGGCGGTGAGGCCCTCGGGGATGGTGAGGCGGTGCTCCACGGGCCGCGCGGTGCGCAGGATGGCGAGCACGTCGCGCAGGCTGGCGCGGGCGGGGAAGGCGAGCTCGGCGGCGTGCAGCGGGCCCTGCCGCCGGGTGAGCAGGGCGGCGGCGCGGAAGGCGAGGGGGTTGTCGATGACGCCCTGGTCGGCGAGGGCGCGGGCGAGGGGCTCGGTGCCGGCGCGGGGGACGACGATGTCGCGGGGCTCGGCGAGGGGGCCGGGGGCGTCGTAGGCGCGCAGGGCGAGCCAGGCGCCGGCGGCGGCAGTCGAGCCCGCGAGCAGCAGGAGGAGGGCCAGCAGGCGCATCATGGTTCGAGCCCACATCAGGATCGGGTGGGTTGTGGGCCACGGGCGCGGGGCTGTCCACGCGAACCCGGACGGTCGGTGGCCGTGCTGCCGGATGCGGCTCGGTCCGCGGCCGGAGGTGTCGCCGATCCGACGCCATGGCGACATGCAGGTGTCACGGGGCGAGATTTCGACGCGCAATGCGGCAAAAAGTCGATCACCGGCGCGTGACTTCGTGCCGGTTGCGCGGTAAGCGGACCGCAACGATCACAAGAAGGCGTCGGGGACGGGACATGACGACACACACCTGGAAGGCCTATGGCAACGGCTTCATCCTCGACCCGACGCTGTTCACGGATGGCCAGGCCTTCGTCGCCGGCGACACGCTGGTCGCGCATTCCGGCGTCCTGGGCGCGGCCGGCAGCAACGGCCAGGTCGGCACGTTGACGTCGGGGACCTACGTGTTCGACATCAGCGCGGTCAACGCGACCCTGAACCTGGTGAACATCGACCTCGATGCGTCGTCGACGCTGCAGGTGAGCGGCGGCGGGCCCCTGGCCCTCTCGTTGACCAGCCAGTTCGTCAACGACGGCCTCGTCGAGGTCGGAACGGCAAGCGCCAGCGGCACGGTTGCCACCAGCCTTTACAAAGGCACCTCGAATGGCGGCTTCACCAACGACGGCCAGCTCGTCGTCCGGAACGACAGTCAGCTGACGATCGATCCGGGTCTCCTGCCCGCCAATTTCCTGAACTCCGCCGGCGCCACCATCACCGTCAAGGACGGCTCCTTCCTGGGCTGGGACGAGGAATCCGGTTCCCTCAATCTCAACAACGATGTCTTCCGCAACGACGGGCTCATCCTCGTCTCGGCGACGTCCGGGGCAGGCTCCGGCCTCGTCGTGGGCTCCACCCTCAGCGGCAGCGGCACGGTCTCGGTGTCGGGCGTGCCGGGCGCGCCCGCGTCCTACAGCGACGCCGACCTGGAGGTTGCCGCCAGCGGGACCTTCGATGTCGCGAGCGGCCTGCTCAAGGTCGGGTATGGCAATGCCGTCACCGGCGCGATCAACTTCTACGACAATGACGGCCTGCTCGACATCGAGCAGGGTCTCGTGTCCCAGAGCAACGCGTCCTTCCTGCCTTTCGGCGCCACGATCAATGGCTTCCAGGCCGGCGACGCCATCGTGCTGGACGGCTTCGTGGGCTTCAAGTCGTACGGCTACGACCAGGCGTCGCACACGCTCAAGCTCTATGCCGCGGCGGGCGACCAGGGCGCGGTTCTGGCGCAGCTGACCCTGGCGGGCACCTACGCCACCGGCGATTTCCAGCTGACGTCGCTCACCGCCAACCAGAAGGTGGAGGGGCTCAACACAATGAGCTTCTCCGCGGTGCTGATCACCACCACCAGCACCAGCAACGCCGAGACCGCGCCGGCCCTTCCGCCGGCGCCGCAGCCGCCCCCGGCCGGCGGGGGCAGCCCCGGCACGCCGCCGCCGCCCGCCTCGACGAGCGTGATCAACAGCACAGCGGCCGGCGACGTGGTCACCGCCGGCGCGGGCAACGTCACCGTGTATGCGTCGGGCAGCACGGCCACGGTGAACGGCGGCACCGGCAACCTCACCTTCGTCGCCGGCGGCGGCAGCTATGTCGCGGGCGGCGGCGCGGGCGTGGACATCCTCTACGGCGGCGCGGGCGCGGACAGCCTGACCGGGGGCGGGGGTGCGAACAGCATCATCGTCGCCGGCAGCGGCAACACCTCGCTGGTCGGCGGCGCGGGCAGCGCCTGCCTGATGTTCGGCGGCACCGCGGCCAGCACGTTCACCGGCAGCACGGGCGGCGCCGACACCCTGGTCGGTGGCGCCGGCGGCAACGTGTTCAACACCACCAACGGCGACATCGTGTTCGGCGGCGTGGCCGGTCCGGACGTGGTCAACGTGGGCGAGGGCAGCGCGCTGCTGGTGGAGGGCGGCGGGGCGACGCGGGTCAACGTGGGCGGCGGCAGCGTGACGGCGTTCATGGGCAGCGGGGCGGACACCTACGCGATCACCAGGGGGGCGGGCGGCGGCGCATCCATCATCGGGTTCAAGGCGGGCGACCGGCTCGTGCTGAACGGCGGCTTCACTGCGGCGGACGCGTCGGCCGCGGTGCGCACGGCGAGCACCGGCGCGTTCGGCACCGCTCTGCAGTTCTCCGACGGCACGCGGGTCACGCTGTTCGGCGCGAACCTTGGCGTGTCGCAGGTCTCCGTTGGATAGGCGGCCGGTCGAGGAAAGCAAGGCTGGGCTCTGCCCAAACCCGCAAAGGGCCGTGGGGCCCTTTGATCCCCTGACTTAGAAAGGCCATCCAAGGGGCTTCCCTTGGCGGGGTTCAGGGGCAGAGCCCCTGGCCTTGCTTGCCTAGGACGCCCGCCGGAACAGGATGCTGGCGTTGGTGCCGCCGAAGCCGAAGCTGTTGGAGAGCGCCACGTCGATGCGGCGTTCCTGGGCGGCGTGGGCGACGCGGTCGATGACGCTGTCGCGCGACGGCGAGTCGAGGTTGAGCGTCGGCGGTGCGACGTTGTCGCGGATCGCGAGCAGGGAGAAGATCGCCTCGATCGCGCCTGCGGCGCCGAGCAGGTGGCCGGTGGCGGACTTGGTGGACGACATGGCGACGTGGCGGGCGTGGTCGCCGAGGAACTGCTCGACGGCTTCCAGCTCCAGGTCGTCGCCCATCGGCGTCGATGTGCCGTGGGCGTTGATGTAGCCGACCTCGGAGGGCGAGGTGTTGCCGTTGCGGAACGCGGCCTTCATGGCGCGGAAGGCGCCGTCGTGGCCGGGGGCGGGGGCGGTGATGTGGTGGGCGTCGCCGGACAGGCCGTAGCCGGAGACCTCGCCGTAGAGCTTCGCGCCGCGGCGGCGGGCGTGCTCGTACTCCTCCAGCACGAGGACGCCGGCGCCCTCGCCCATGACGAAGCCGTCGCGGTCGCGGTCCCAGGGACGGGACGCGCGCTCGGGGCTGTCGTTGAAGCCGGTGGACAGGGCGCGGGCGGCGCAGAAGCCGCCGATGCCCAGCGCGCACACCGCGGCCTCGGCGCCGCCCGCGACCATCACCTCGGCGTCGCCAAGCATGATGAGGCGGGCTGCGTCGCCGATGGCGTGCACGCCGGTGGCGCAGGCGGTGACGGCGGAATGGTTGGGGCCCTTGAAGCCGTAGCGGATGGACAGCCAGCCGGACGCCAGGTTGATCAGCGCCGAGGGGATGAAGAACGGCGACAGGCGGCGGATCTTGCCCTCGCCGACCTGCAGCGAGGCCTCGTAGATGGTCTGCAGGCCGCCGATGCCGGAGCCGATCATCACGCCGGTGGTCTCGCGGCCCTCGCGGTCGTCCTCGGAGGGCGTCCAGCCGGAGTCCTCGACTGCTTCCACCGCCGCGACGAGCGCGAGCTGGATGAAGCGGTCCATCTTCTTCTGGTCCTTGACCGGGATCCACTCGGCGAGCGAGAGGCCGCCGGTTTCGCGCACGCCGGCGGGGACCTCGCCGGCGATGGTGGCGGGCAGGTCGGAGGGATCGAAGGCGCGGATCGCGGCGATGCCGGAGCGGCCGTCGAGCAGGCGGCGCCAGGTGTGCTCGACGCCGAGGCCGAGCGGGCTTGCGATGCCCATCCCGGTGACGACGACCCTGCGGCCGCCGCCATGCATGCCCGCGTAGGCCATGCGGGCCTCAGGCGGCCTTCTGCTTCTCGATGTAGTCGATCGCGTCCTTGACGGTGCTGATCTTCTCGGCGGCGTCCTCTGGGATCTCGACGCTGAACGCCTCCTCGAACGCCATGACCAGCTCCACGGTGTCGAGGCTGTCTGCGCCGAGGTCGTCGATGAAGGACGCCTCGGGCGTGACCTTGCTTTCCTCGACGCCGAGGTGCTCGACCACGATCTTCTTAACCTTGTCGGCGATCTCGCTCATGTCACTCTCGGTCCTTGGTCTGCCGTGGGGGAGTTCGTCCTCGGCTCCGCCGGGCAGACCCGATCGGAGTGTCGCGCGTCGCGGACGAGGCACCGGCGCGATTAGCATGGAGGCCTCGCCCCGCCAAGGTGATGCGCGGTGCCGCCCGCAACTCCTGTGGCACAATGGTGACGAGGCGGGCGCGCACGTTGCCGGGAGAACGGGGCGCCCGGGCGGGGGGCGGGGATGGCCGGCCCGGTGGAGGCGGGATCGAGGGGCGCGGCCTCAGGGCATGGCCATCCCGCCGTTGACGTGCAGCACCGCGCCGGTGGTCCACGCCGCCTCGTCGGACGCCAGGTAGGCCACGGCGGCGGCGACGTCGGCGGGCGTGCCCATGCGGCCGACCGGGATCGCGGCGAGCAGGCGCTCGCGCTGCGCGTCGGAGAGCGCGGCCGTCATCGGCGTGTCGATGAAGCCGGGGGCCACGACGTTGACGGTGATGCCGCGCGAGGCGACCTCCTGGGCGAGCGACTTGCTCAGCCCGATCAGCCCGGCCTTGGCGGCGGCGTAGTTGCTCTGGCCGGCGTTGCCGGTGGTGCCGACGATGCTGCCGATCGAGACGATGCGCCCGGCCCGGCGGCGCACCATGCCGCGAAGGCAGGCGCGGGCGAGGCGGAACGGCGCGGCCAGGTCGACGGCCATCACCCGCTCCCAGTCCTCGTCGCGCAGGCGCAGCGCCAGCATGTCGCGGGTGAGGCCGGCATTGTTGACCAGCACGTGCAGCGGGCCGGCCGCCGCTTCCGCTGCGGCCACAAGGGCGTCGGCGGCGCCGGGCTCGGACAGGTCGGCGGGGCAGACGTGGGCGCGCTCGCCCAGCGTTTCGGCCAGGGCGTCGAGCGCGTCGCGGCGGGTGCCGGACAGCACCACGGTGGCGCCCTGCGCGTGCAGGGCGGCGGCGATCGCGGCGCCGATGCCGCCGGAGGCGCCGGTGACCAGCGCGGCCTTGTCGTCCAGTCGGAACATGGGGGAACCCTCTCCAAGGAAGGCAAGGCCAGGGGCTCTGCCCCTGGACCCCGCCAAAGGCGAGCCTTTGGAAACCTCTACCTAAGTGAAGCCGGTCCAGGGGCGGCTCGCCCCTGGCGGGTCTGGGCAGAGCCCAGCCTTGCTTGCTGTCTCAGAGCGCCTTGAGCAGCGCCTCGATCTCCGCCGGCGTCCCGGCGTTGAGCGCGCGGCACTCCGGCGCCACGCGGCGCACCAGGCCGGACAGGACCTTGCCGGCGCCCAGCTCGACGAAGCTGTCCGTGCCCATGGCCTGGGCGGCGAGCAGGGACTCGCGCCAGCGCACGGTGCCGGTGACCTGGAGCACCAGGTTGTCGCGGATGGTGTCGGGGCGGGTGGAGCGGGCGGCGCTGACGTTGCCGATCAGCGGCACCGTGGGGGTGGCGATCGTGGCCTCGGCGAGGGCCTCGCGCATGGCGTCGGCGGCGGGCGCCATCAGGGCGCAGTGGAAGGGGGCGGAGACCGGCAGCAGCATGGCGCGCTTGAGGCCGCGCTCTCGGGCGACCGACAGGGCGCGCTCCACGGCGGCGAGGTGGCCGGAGATGACGACCTGGCCGCCGCCGTTGTCGTTGGCGACCTCGACCACGTCCGAGCCGGCGGCACGGCCGTCGACGGCGGGGCGGATGGCGGCGGCGGCGCAGATCTCGCGGGCGACCTCCATCTCGACGCCGAGCAGCGCGGCCATGGCGCCGGCGCCGGGCGGGACGGCGGCCTGCATGGCGCGGCCGCGGCGGCGGAGCAGGGCGGCGGTGGCGGCGACGCCGAGCGAACCGGCGGCGGCGAGCGCGCTGTACTCGCCGAGCGAGTGGCCGGCGACCAGGGCGGCGCGCTCGCGGAGCAGGAAGCCGCCTTCGCGCTCCAGGGTGCGCAGCACGGCCAGCGAGACGGCCATCAGCGCGGGCTGCGCGTTCTCGGTCAGGGTGAGGGTTTCCGAAGGCCCCTCGAACATCAGCTTGGCGAGCTTCTGCCCCAGGACGTCGTCGACCTCCTCGAACACCTCGCGCGCGGCGGCGAAGGCGGCGGCGAGGTCACGGCCCATGCCGACGGCCTGGCTGCCCTGGCCGGGGAAGATGAAGGCGTGGATCGGCATCGGGCTAGAATCCGGACGGATTGGGGCGGCGGTATGGCGGCAGGGGTCGGGGCTGTCAAATGCGGCGGGGGCGGAAAGGAAGGTTGAGGCTCTGCCTCAAACTCCGCCAAAGGCAAGCCTTTGGAATCCATTTGTTCAGTAAAGCCGATCCAGGGGCGGCTCCCTCCGTCGGCCTTTCCGACGATCCGAGCGGATCGTCGGAACCTTTGGCCACCTCCGCCTGGCGGGTCTGGGCAGAGCCCGGGCTTGCTGGCTGGCTCTACAGCGTAACCGTGCCCTCGATCAGGGTGGCGACCGCGCCGCCGACCCAGGTGTCGCCGCCGTGCTGGCGGATGTGGACGCGCCCGGTGCGGCCGAGCGCCGTGCCCTGCCGCGCGACGTAGGATGGGGGCGCGAGGCCGGCGCCGATCAGCCACTGCGCGAGGCCGGCGTTCAGGCTGCCGGTGACCGGGTCCTCGGGGACGCTGCTGCCCACGAGGAAGGCGCGGACCTCGAAGCGGGCGTCGTCCTCGGCCGAAGCCGGGATGTCGTCGCAGGGGGCGGCGACGCCGAGGAACAGGCCGGACAGGGTGGCGTCCGGGCGCAGGGCCAGCAGCTCGGCGCGGGTGCGGAGCAAGACGCCGACCCAGGGCGGGCCGTTGTCGATCCACTGCGCGGCGGCGATCGCGTCGGGGCCGAGGCCGAGGCCGCCGGCGATCCTGGCGAGCAGGTCGGGGGCGAGCGGGCCGGTACGGCGCAGCGGTGGGGCGGCGAAGGCGAGGCGGCCGTGCTCCTGGCGGACGCGGACCAGGCCGATGCCGCACTGCTGCACGATCGTGCCGGGGGTGCGGGGCGTGCCGCCGCCGGCGAGCCAGGCATGGCAGGCGCCGAGCGTCGGGTGGCCGGCGAAGGGCAGCTCGGCCTCCGGGGTGAAGATGCGCACGCGGTAGTCGGCGCCGGCATCGGTGGGGCGGAGCAGGAAGGTGGTCTCGCTCAGGTTGGTCCAGCGGGCGAAGGCGGCCATGGCGGCGTCGGGCAGCGCGTCGGCGCCGGCGACGACGGCGAGCGGGTTGCCGCCGAGGGGGGTGGGCGAGAACACGTCCACCTGGCGGAAGGGCAGGGTCGGCATGGGGGCTCTCCAGGAAGGAAGGTTGAGGCTCTGCCTCAAACTCCGCCAGGGGCGAGCCGCCCCTGGACCGGCTTTACTTAGGTGGCGGGATCAAAGGGTCCTCGGACCCTTTGCGGGTCTGGGCAGAGCCCAGCCTTGCTTGCTTCGCCGGTGTTGCATTTCGCGGTCGCGCGTGCTTGTTCCGCCGCTTCCCTGCCGGGGCGTTGGCGCGCCCCGGCTATGCCCGATTCCCGGGCTGAACACATCCATAGGGGCGGCAATGCCACTTTACGAGTGCGTGCTCATCGCGCGCAACGACGTCACGCAGGCCCAGGTCGAGACGGTCGCGGACACCATCGCGGAGCAGCTCGGCGCCGACGGCGGCACCGTCGACAAGCGCGAGTACTGGGGCCTGCGGTCGCTGTCGTACCGCATCAAGAAGAACCGCAAGGGCCACTACATGCTCCTCGGGCTGAACGCGAAGCCCGCGTCGGTCAACGAGATGGAGCGCCTCCTCGGGCTGAACGAGGACGTGCTGCGGTTCATGACGATCCGGGTGGACGCGATCGACGAGAACCCGTCGGCGATCCTGACGCGCCGCTCGGACGACCGCGAGCGCGGCTTCCGCGGGCCCAAGCCCGCCGGGCGTTTCGAGAGCGGCCGCAAGCGCTCGTTCGACGACCGCGAGGAATACCGCGCGCGCGGCGAGAACGAGCCGGCGCTGCGCCAGCAGGGTGAGGAATAACCATGTCCGAGTCAGAGGATGTCGGCCCGGCCGCGCGCCGCTCCGCCGTGGGCGCGCGCCGCCCGTTCTACCGCCGCCGCAAGTCCTGCCCGTTCTCCGGGCCGAACGCGCCGAAGATCGACTACAAGGACGTGCGCCTGCTCAGCCGCTTCCTGAGCGAGCGCGGCAAGATCGTGCCGAGCCGGATCACGGCGGTGTCGGCCAAGAAGCAGCGCGAGCTGGCCCAGGCGATCAAGCGCGCCCGCTTCCTGGCGCTGCTCCCCTACATCCTGTCCTGAGGGGGCTCGGTCATGGCAACCGTTGAGCTGATCCTGCTGCAGCGCGTCGACAAGCTGGGGCAGATGGGCGACAAGGTCCGGGTCAAGCCGGGCTACGCGCGCAACTTCCTGCTGCCGCAGAAGCGCGCGATCCGCGCCAACAAGGCGAACCTTGCGCAGTTCGAGACGCAGCGCGTCCAGCTCGAGGCGCAGAACATCAAGCGCCGCGAGGAGGCAGAGCGCCTGTCCGAGCGCATGGCCGGCCTCACCGTCGTGCTGATCCGTTCGGCCGGCGATTCGGGCGCGCTGTACGGCTCGGTGTCGAACCGCGACATCGCCGACCAGTGCACCGCGGCCGGGCTCACCGTCACGCGACAGCAGGTCGTGCTCGACCAGCCGATCAAGATGCTGGGGCTGTCCGACGTGCGCGTCGTGCTGCACCCCGAGGTCGACCTGCCGGTGACGGTCAACGTCGCCCGCTCGGTCGAGGAGGCGGAGAAGCAGGCGCGCGGCGAGGCCGTGGGGCAGGCGGCCGAGGAGGACGAGTACGACCCGGGCGAGCTGTTCGATCCGGACAGTGCGCCGCGGGAGGATGCGGACGAGCGGTAGGGGAGAAAGGCCAGGGGCTCTGCCCCTGGACCCCGCCAGGGGGAGCCCCCCTGGACCGGCTTTACCTGGGGAGGCCGGTCCAGGGGCGGCTCGCCCCTGGCGGGTCTGGGCAGAGCCCAGCCTTGCTTGCTTTCGAGGGCCGGGGGAGCTTTCCTTCGGCCCTTTTTCGTGGTGCCTCTGCGCCGCGTGAAACCTCGCCGAGGCTGCCCGTGTCGCGACTGCTGCATCTGATCCTGCGTGGCCTGATCGACCGGGGGCGGCTGACGGTCCGCTATCCGGACGGGCGGGAGGAGACGTACGGCGGCACGAAGCCGGGCCCGGTGGCCTCGATCGCGCTGCTCGATGCGCGCGCGGTGCGCGGGCTGGTGGCGAGCCCGGGGATGATGCTCGGCGAGTGCTACATGGACGGCACGCTGGTGCCGGTGGGCTGCGAGCTGTTCGACTTCGTCGACCTGATCTTCCTCAACATGCAGACCAGGCTGGCGTTCCACCCGATCATCCGCTGGCGCGAGCGGCTGCGCACGCGGATGCGCAGGCTGCGGCAGTTCAACCCCGTGGAGCGGGCGCAGCGCAACGTGGCGCACCACTACGACCTGAACGGGGCGCTGTACTCGCTGTTCCTGGACGAGGACCGGCAGTACTCGTGCGCGTATTTCGAGCGCGGCGACGAGACCCTGGAGCAGGCGCAGCTTGCCAAGAAGCGCCACATCGCGAGGAAGCTGCTGCTGCGGCCCGGGATGGAGGTGCTCGACATCGGCTGCGGCTGGGGGGGCATGGCGATCACCCTGGCGCGCGAGCACGGGGTGCGGGTGACCGGGATCACGCTGAGCGAGGAGCAGCTCGGGGTGGCGCGGGCGCGTGCGGCGGCGGCGGGGCTGTCGGACCGGGTCAGCTTCGAGCTGGTGGACTACCGGCGGCTGGACCGGCGGTTCGACCGGATCGTCTCGGTGGGGATGTTCGAGCACGTCGGCGTGGGGCATTTCGGGGAGTTCTTCGACGTGGTGCGGCGCTGCCTGGCCGACGACGGGGTGGCGCTGGTGCACGCGATCGGGCGCAGCTCGGGGCCGGGGTCCACGAATCCTTGGCTGGCGAAGTACATCTTTCCTGGCGGCTACTGCCCGGCGCTGAGCGAGGTGTTCGCGGCGTCGGAGGGGGCGGGGCTGATGACGGCGGACTGCGAGGTGCTGCGGCTGCACTACGCCGAGACGCTGCGGCACTGGCGGGCGCGGTTCGCGACCAACCGGGGGGAGATCGCGGCACTGTACGACGAGCGGTTCTGCCGGATGTTCGAGGCGTACATGAGCGGGTCGGAGGCGGCGTTCCGCCGGCTTGGCGTGTTCGTGTGGCAGATGCAGCTCACGCGCCAGGTGGACGCGGTGCCGCTGACGCGGGACTACATGGCGGAGCCGCCGGCGCGGGCGCTGCAGGCGGCGGACTAAGGAAGGCCAGGGGCTCTGCCCCCATGCTTGAAGGCGGGGACCCCGCCCAAGGCGAGCCTTTGGAAACCTCGACAAGAGGCTGTTATGAACCCCGAAGCAGCTCGCTGCTTCGGGCAAGGAGGCAAGGCTCTTCTTTTTCTGGAGAAAAAGAAGCAAAAAGACTTTGCTCATGAGACTCCAGACGCGCGGACGACCCCGGAACCCAATGGGCAAAAGTTCTTTGGTTCTTTCTTTCAAGAAAGAACATGCTTTCTTCCTGCTACGCTGCGAGAAGTCGGGGATGGCAGGTCAGTAACACCCGCTAGGGTTCTTTCTTTAGATCGCCGGTCCAGGGCGGCTCGCCCTGGCGGGTCCAGGGCAGAGCCCTGGTCTTGCTTGCTGTTCCTGCCGGCACTCCGCAGTCTGCGCGGGCATGGGGAGAGTGGACATGAGCACGCCGACCGGGCCTGGGCCTTACGACGATACCAACGTCTTCGCGCGCATCCTGCGCGGCGAGGTGCCCTCGAAGCGGGTGTACGAGGACGCGTGGGCGGTGGCGTTCCACGACATCGCACCGCAGGCGGAGGTGCACGTGCTGGTGATCCCGCGGGGGCGGTTCGCGTCGCTGGCGGAGTTCACGGCGGGGGCGAGCGACGAGGAGGTGGTGGGGTTCTTCCGCGCTGTGGGGCACGTGGCGCGCCTGCTCGGGCTCGAGGAGGGCGGCTACCGGGCGCTGGCCAACGTGGGGGGGAACGCGGGGCAGGAGGTGGCGCACCTGCACGTGCACCTGTTCGGCGGCGAGGGGCTGGGGCGGATGATCGCGGTGCCGAGGCGGGCGGGGTAGGCCACACGGACGCGCGAGGGCGCTTGGCGCGGGCGGTCCGGCGCGGTTCGGCATTGCCAGAGGCGTGGTCTTTTGGCCATCGTGGCGGCCCAGGAAAAACGGCGGGAGGCTTGCATGGCGCAGGACGACACGACCGGCGGGGTCGCCCCGACGGAGACCGCGATGGACATCACGCCGAAGCCCGGGGTCCCGGTGGGCGGAGCGACGGGCGGGGCGACGCCTCCGGTGCCTCCGGCGACGCCGGCAGCCGATACAGCGGCCCCGAAGGAGCCGACCCGGACCGCCATGGACATCACCCCGGACGACGCGGGCTAGGCCGGACCTCGACGCCTCGACGTCGTCGGGCGCGCGGCGGGCGTCTGGTCCGCCGTGCAGGCGCGCCTGCGCTCCGGACTGTTCCGATCCGGCCTGGCGGCCTGGACGGGCGTTCGCGCCAGGGCTGCGGGCCGCGCACGCGAATGCGTTGTCGGCGGCGTTGACAGTCTCCGCCGCGTCCCGCGATGCTGCTATCACCGAGGGGAGTCCCGCAGGGGGCTGAGAGTCCGACGGCCGGTGCTCCGGCGGCGCGGAGACCCTGGCGCCGTCCAGAAGCGGCGTGCAATCTGATCCGGATCATACCGGCGGAGGGACGGGGGTTGCGGACGCCAGCAATCCCGCCCGGCCCTCCTCCACACAGGAGACCGCCGTGACCTTCCAGCAGAAGCTGCCGACGCCCGGCCCGGTCCCGGGCACCGTCACCACAGGGGCGATCACCGGGTCGCGCAAGGTGTACTCCAGCCCCGACGGTCGGCCGGACATCCTGGTGCCGCTGCGCGAGATCGGCCTCGACCCTTCGGCGAACGAGCCGGCGTTGCGGGTGTATGACACGTCGGGGCCGTATACCGACGCGGGCGTGGCGATTGACCTGGAGGCGGGGCTGCCGCCGGTGCGGGCGGCGTGGATCGCGGCGCGCGGCTTCGAGACCGCGCAGCCGCGCGAGGTGCGGCCCGAGGATAACGGCGGGGCGACCGGGGACCGGCTGGTGGCGCCATGCCCGGCGACGCCGCGGCTGCTGGTGGGCCGCGAGGGGCAGCCGGTCACGCAGTACGAGTTCGCGCGGGCTGGGATCGTCACCGAGGAGATGGTCTACATCGCGCACCGCGAGAACCTCGGGCGGCAGGCGATGGCGGAGGGCGCGGAGGGCCGGCGCGCGGACGGCGAGGACTTCGGCGCGGAGATCCCGGCGTTCATCACGCCGGAGTTCGTGCGCTCCGAGGTCGCGCGGGGCCGCGCGGTGATCCCGGCCAACATCAATCACCCGGAGCTGGAGCCCACGATCATCGGGCGCAACTTCCTGGTCAAGATCAACGCCAACATCGGCAACTCGGCGGTGACGTCGTCGGCGGCGGACGAGGTCGAGAAGCTGGTGTGGGCGACGCGCTGGGGGGCGGACACGGTCATGGACCTGTCCACCGGGCGCAACATCCACAACATCCGCGGCTGGATCATCCGCAACTCGTCGGTGCCGATCGGCACGGTGCCGATCTACCAGGCGCTGGAGAAGGTGGACGGCGACCCGGAGAAGCTGACCTGGGAGATTTTCCGCGACACGCTGGTCGAGCAGGCAGAGCAGGGCGTCGACTACTTCACCATCCACGCGGGCGTGCGGCTGCAGCACGTGCCGCTGACGGCCAAGCGGGTCACCGGGATCGTGTCGCGCGGCGGCTCGATCATGGCGCGCTGGTGCCTGTCGCACCACCGCGAGAGCTTCCTGTACGAGCGGTTCGACGAGATCTGCGACATCATGCGCAAGTACGACGTCTCGTTCAGCCTGGGCGACGGGCTGCGGCCGGGGTCGCTCGCGGACGCCAACGACGCGGCGCAGTTCGCGGAGCTGGAGACTCTGGGCGAGCTGACCAAGATCGCCTGGGCCAAGGGGTGCCAGGTGATGATCGAGGGGCCAGGCCACGTCGCCATGCACAAGATCAAGATCAACATGGACAAGCAGCTTCGCGAGTGCGGCGAGGCGCCGTTCTACACGCTCGGGCCGCTGACGACGGACATAGCACCCGGCTACGACCACATCACCTCGGCGATCGGGGCGGCGATGATCGGCTGGTTCGGCACGGCGATGCTCTGCTACGTCACGCCGAAGGAGCACCTCGGGCTGCCGAACCGCGACGACGTCAAGGTGGGCGTGATCACCTACAAGATCGCGGCGCATGCGGCCGATCTCGCCAAGGGGCATCCGGCGGCGCAGATGCGCGACGACGCGGTGTCACGCGCGCGGTTCGAGTTCCGTTGGGAGGACCAGTTCAACCTGGCGCTCGACCCGGATACGGCGCGGGCGTACCACGACGAGACGATGCCGAAGGAGGCGCACAAGGTCGCGCATTTCTGCTCGATGTGCGGGCCGAAATTCTGCTCGATGCGCATCACCCAGGATTTGCGGGTGGAGGCGGAGCGGATGGCGGGGATGGAGGCGAAGAGCGCGGAGTTCGCGGAGAAGGGGAGCGCGCTGTATGTGCCCGCGGCCGCTGAGTGAGAAGGAAGGCCAGGGCTCTGCCCTGGACCCGCTGGGGGCACGCGCCCCCAGACCCGCACACACTAAGTCAAGGTTTCCAAAGGCTCGGCCTTTGGCGGGGTCCAGGGGCAGAGCCCCTGGCCTTGCCTTCCTGAGCGGCGCCCCGACGAGGCGCGTGTGAGCACGAGCGCGCAGGATGCGCTCGACGCGATCGGGCAGCTTCCGGACGACGAGATCGACCTGGCGGACGCGGCGCTGCAGCTTGCGCGCGGCCAGGCGTCCGACGCGGAGTGGCAGGCGGCGCGCGGCGTGCTGACGCAGCTCGCGCGCGACGCGGCGGCGCTGGGGGCGGAGGTGGCGGACGGCGACCTGCCGGGGCAGGCGGAGGCGCTGGCGGAGATGCTGTCCGACCGCTGGCACTTCGCGGGCGACCGGGCAACCTACGATGATCCGGCGAACGCCGACCTGATCAGGGTGCTGGAGCGCAGGCGGGGCCTGCCGGTGGCGCTGGGCATCGTGTGGCTGCACTGCGCGCGCGCGGCGGGGTGGCGGGCGCACGGGGTGGATTTTCCCGGACACTTCCTGGTGGCGCTGAGCGGGAGCAGGGCGGGCGCGGGGCAGGGGCGCAGGACGGGGCCGGCGAGGAGCGGCGGGTCGGGGCAGCAGATGGTGCTGGACGTGTTCGCGGGCGGCATCGCGCTCGACGTGCGCGAGCTGCGCACGCTGCTCAAGCAGGTGGAGGGCGGGCGGGCGGAGCTGCGGCCCGGGCTGCTGCGGCCGATGTCGCAGCGCGCGATCCTACTGCGGCTGCAGAACAACGTGAAGCAGCGCAGGCACGAGGCCGGCGACGCTGCGGGGGCGCTGGACTGCCTTGGCGACATGATGCGGATCGCGCCGGACGAGGCGCGGCTGTGGCGTGAGGCGGGGCGGCTCAACCAGCGGGAGGACCGCGTCGCCGCTGCGCTGCACTGCTTCGAGCGCTTCCTGACGCTCGTGCCGCAAGGGGCGGATGCCGCCAGGGTAAGGCTGGAGGTGGAGGAGCTTCGGGCCCGGCTGAACTGAGCGCGCCGCCCGTGCCGCGCAGGCGTGTCCACGGGGGGCGCGACGCGAGGCCGGTCCACGGCTGGCCCCTGCGCCCGGACGCGAGCCTTGCCGCGAGCCGGAGCAGCAGGGGGTCAGCGACCAGCGCGCCGGCCAGCGCGAAGCCGGGGATCAGCATCAGGTTGTAGCGGGTCTGGTTGACGGCCACCGCGGCGTTGAAGCTGAGCATGAACCAGGCCGGCAGCACCAGGAGCAGGAAGCACGACTGCCAGGGGCCGTTAGAGGGCCAGAGCGCGGCTGTCGCTTCCACCGACCCCTGGTGTGGGCGTGCGGCTGGCGCGCGATGCGCGGGTCCGGACCGGAATATCGCGGGCCGTGGCGCCTCGGCCGGGAACCCGGCGAGGTCCGGGGCGCCGGTGTCTGCGGGGTGCGGCCGTGCGGCGGCGGGCGGTGCGGGGCCGGCACGCGGCCGGCCGGGGCGGGCGCGGCGCCAGCGTCCGCGCGCCGCGTGCAGGGTGAGCAGGGCGCAGCACGGGCCGAGCAGCAGGCCCCAGTCGTGGTCGATCCACATGCCGCGCAGGGCGAGCGGCACCGTCACCGCGGCGTGCCACAGCGGCTCGCGCAGGATGTAGTGGGTGAGCAGGAAGCCGAGGTGGCGGTCCCAGCCGCCGGCGGCGGCCAAGGTGGACTGCATCAGCGGCCCCATGCCGAGGCTGTAGAAGGTGTCGGGGCGCTCGTCCCAGCCGAAGCGGTCGCAGGCGTGGGGGCCGAGCAGGAGATGGCCGAGGCCGGTGCCGTCGGGGAGCCAGCACAGGTAGCTCAGGCCGTATTCGCGCCAGGTCATGGAATCGAAGGAGATGCGCTGCACGAGCGTGTGGCTGTCGTAGCCGCGGGTGAGCGCCGCGTGGCCGACCACCACGGCGTTGCGCGCGACCCAGGGCGCGACCACGACGGCGGCGGCCATCACGAACACCGACAGCGCGGCCAGGGCGCGCCATCCTGGGCGCGGGTCCGCCCGCGTGACGACGCCGGGGTGGGGTGGCAGGACGGGGGCGGCAGTCGCGGCCGGCAGCGTGGCGGGCTGCCGGGGTGCGCCGCGCCGCGCGGCGGCGGCGGCAAGGGCGAGGCCTGTGGGGATTGTCGCGTACAGCAGGTAGAGGAAGGCCGGGCGGGTCAGGATGGCGAGGCCGAGCGTCGCGCCGGCCGCGGCCAGCCAGGGCAGGCTGTGGCGGCGCCAGGCGGCGAGCACCGCGGCGAGGCAGGCGGTGGTGAGCAGCAGCGCGGTGATCTCGGTCATCAGCGTGTCGACGGAGCGGAGCAGCACGCCGGCGGTGGGTAGGGCGAGCAGCAGCGTGGTCCAGGCGAGGCGACGCCGCCCGGTGGCGAGCAGGCCGATGCACCAGGTCAGCACGAAGGTCGCGGAGAGCATGGCGAACTGCAGCCAGCGCATCGACGGGGCGGCGCGCGGGCAGGCGGGGTTCCTGCCCTGACCGAGCACCTGGCAGTCGGTGCCGGCGCGCAGCGCGGGGTCGATGCGCGACACCGCGGCGAGCAGCGCGGGGTAGAGCGGGGCGAAGCGCATGCCGGGCGGGCGGGTGCCGTCCGGGCCGGGGCCCGCGAACATGTAGCCGTTGGTGAAGCGGCCGGCGTGGCGCAGGTCGAAGGCGATGCCGAGGTAGAACGGCTGGTCGAAGGTGGAGAGCGGCTGCACGGGGAGGGCGGGCCACAGGGCGCCGAGCACGGCGAGGGTGGCGAGCAGGGCGCCGAGCGGGCCGCGGAACAGGCGAGTCATGGGGGCGATGGTGGCGGAGGCGGGGCGGGAAGGCCAGGGGGGAGGGGAGCAAGGCTGGACTCTCTGCCCGGACCCGCAAAGGGCCGTGAGGCCCTTTGATCCCTTGACTTGGAGGCTGGCTTCGATCGGTTTCAGAGTGACTGGGCTTGAGTGGGCAGCAGACATCGCGACCAGTGACGTCTCGCCGGCGCCGATAGCGGCCTTGTCGCGCTGGCAAGCAATATTCTGCGCCTTCTCAAGTCAGAAGCGAGGGGACAGGATGCCGTTGTGTCAAACCACGGCGCATCGCAGGAGAGATTCCGTGCTAAAGCTTGATCCCGCACCCAAGGTCATCACGTTTGACTGCTACGGAACCCTGGTCCAGTGGCATCGCGCCGTGCAGGAGGCTGCCCTGGTGATTTTGTCCCGGCACCTCCCGCAGGAGGTCACGCCGGACCAGGCAGCCGCCCTGGCAGACCGGCTGCGGGAGATAGCGGTGACGCACCAACAGCGCGCGCCCTATCGCCGTTACAGGTCCGTGCTGCAGTCGAGTCTGGACGAGGCGCTGGCCGAGACCGGGCATACAGCCGCCCCGGACGACCGCGAGACGTTGCTGTCCATTCTATGCCGCATCGCGCCGCATCCCGAGGTGCCCGCAGCGCTCGATCGTCTGCGCGCACGCTACCGGCTTGCGATCATCAGCAACACCGATGACGATCTTATTGCCGGAACGGTGGCTGCGATCGACATTCCCATCGATTTCGTCGTCACCGCCCAACAAGCCCAGGCCTACAAGCCGGATCACCGGCTTTTTCTGCACGCCTACGCCGCCATGGGGGTGACACAAGACGAAACCGTCCACATCGGCATGGGACAGTTTACAGACCTGAAAGTCTGCCATGAACTCGGTGTTCGATCCGTATGGATTGATCGGCTGGGCGAACCGGCCACCCCAGACTGGCCGCCCGATGCCGTGTTAAATGACCTTTCCGGGCTACCGGATCTGTTGATGTCGTCTTGACAGCCCCCGTCCACCAATCCTTCGAGCGTCCGCTTCGGGTCGATTGTGTTAAAAAGGCGGCTTCGGGCACCCGCCGGTCTGTGTCGCGAAATATTCCTACTTGGGAACCGTCTTATCAAAAACACAAATCCCAACACCTCGCGCGTTTGAGACATTTTCTTTCGCGCTCCTCGGAGTCTCAGACTTTTTCAACACAATCGGTCGAAAGCAGCCATCGCGCCACCGATCAGCGACAGAGCTTCCTAGAGGGTGTTACTGACCTGCCATCCCCGACATCTCGCAGCATAGCAGAAAGAAAGCATGTTCTTTCTTGAAAGAAAGAACCAAAGAACTTTTGCCCATTGGGTTCCGGGGCCGCCCGCGCGCCCGGACTCTTATGAGCAAAGTCTTTTTGCTTCTTTTTCTTCAGAAAAAGAAGAGCCTTGCCTTCTTGCCCGAAGCAACGAACTGCTTCGAGGTTCATAACTGATGCGGTGGACGGCTCCTGTTCGGCATCGGTGTGCCAAGCTCGTGGCTGTT
>CAXSFU010000036.1:0-32901 GCA_964236695.1 uncultured Acetobacteraceae bacterium
CTGACTCGAACTCCGCCAGGGGCTCGCCTTTGGAAACCGTCACGTGGGGATGGGGATGCCGTTCGGCCGTGGGGAGGGTGGCCCATGGAGGGAACGGTAGGCCGCATTGGCCGATCGTCTGGTGAATGTCAGTTTTACTACCATCAAAGGGGGCGAGAGCCGATGGGCTGGGAGGATCAGGGGCGGCAGGACCACGGCTGGTTCGGGCATGGCACCGGGCCGGGCGAGGCGGGCGCCGCAGCCGACGACGGGTTCGGTCCCGGGCAGCTTGCGCGACGAGCGATGGCGGCACGCCAGGGCGCGGTCGCGGCGTTGCCGGGGCGCCTTCGCCGGAGCGCCGGCGTGGCGTCCGAGCCCGCGTCGATGAGGCGTCTGCAAGGGCTGCTGGTGCGGTGGTCCGTCGCCATGAGGCTCCGGGATGCGGCGTTCGCGGAGCTCTTCTTCGGCCGTCATCCCGACGACCGGGCGGTGCGGGCGCTGCGTGGCGCGGCGAGGGCGGTGGCCGGAGCACGGGATTTCGGCGACCTGCGGGAGGCCTCGGAGCAGATCGCCGTGGCGATGCAGGGGGTTGGCCTCGGCAACTGGGGCCGGTTCCTGGCCCAGGCGCAAGCACGGGCGGACGAGCCGGCGACGGTGGCGGCGGTCGCGGCGAGCCGGATCCAGGCGAGGGTGCCGGGAGGTCCGATCATCGCCGCTTCGGCCGTGGCGGGGCTGGCGCCAGCGCCTGCGCCTGCTCCGGCTGATCCCGCACCCGCTCCGGCCGATCCCGCTCCGGCCAACCCCGCGTCGCCTCCTGACGCCACGCCGGCCGTGGCGGCAGAACCGGAACACGGCATGATCTGGCGGTGGCTGCACGGGCTCGGCCTGGTGGAGACCCGCCACGAGCAGGCGGTCGGACTGCGCAGGGTCATGGGCTCGCAGAGCGGGCTGACATACCAACGCGACGGAGTGCCGCTCGACGTCGATCGCATGTCGGACGACGACGTGCTGGCGCTTGACAAGGAGACGCGTGGGCAGTCGCCCGTGCCGGTGATCGCGGGCGCGGTGGCGCCCGTGTATACGCAGTGGGGGTGGACTAATTCACCACCATACAAAATAGCGAGAGACCAGCTTACCGAAGCCGGCACGCACGAGACGGTCAACGGTCGTGTTCCAACGCGGGAAGAGGCTGTTCGTCTAATCAAGGAGTCTGGAGGGAGAATTGAGCGCATCGAGAAAGGACATCGACCTGGACGAAGCACGCATAATAAGCCCCATATCGACTATTATACAGCTGGAGAGCCTCCAAAAGGTGGGCAGAGAGCAACCGTTATCGTGAAGAACTGGAAATGATCGAACACGAGGTTGAGGCTCTTGCGGCGCTGGCGGCGAAGCTCAGACCGTTGCGCGAGGACACGCCGCTCGCCAACGACATGTTCGAGGCCGCGGCCGATTGGGCGAACTTCGGGCAGATGCAGATCGAGAAGCCCGAGGAGGAGAACTGGGACCTAACCGGGCGGATGCAGCAGGAAGAAGAGCTGCTCGCGAGCCTAGAGGACTATTATGGCAAGCAGATGTACGGAAATCCTGACTACGCGAGAGTCATGGAGATCGGGGCTTCCCTGATAGCAGCCTGCAAGCAGCGCAAGATTCATCCTGATGGCTGGAAAGGCATCCTGCGGATCCTGCGCGATACTTTCGCGTTCCTGACATCTGAGTTCGGGATGCGACCCGGTTCAGGAACCGAGGGGGTTTTCGAGTATGCATCGGAACGGGTTGAAGTTAGCTTTCGTCTACCAAATCATCACGATTCCTGTTGTCGGCTGACGCGGGCGTCTGATCCGTCAAGGCGGTTCGAGTTGGAGGACCTGTTGTTCATGGATGGGGTGTCTGCCTCGCTCGCGCTTCCGCCGGGCCAGGAATTCACCACCGAGGCCGACGTGCAGGCGTGGTTCACCACCGTGGCCGACATCCTGCGCAGGCATGGGTCCGACGTGCTGGCGGACAGGCCGGGCGCGTTCGAGCGGCTGGCGCAGGCGTCGGCGGAGCGCGAGCGGCTCCACGTCGAGGAGTGCGAGCGTCTGTGGAGCCTGGCGAACCCGGGCAAGCCGGTGCCCAAGTTCGTCGATGGGGTCTGGATCGACGATCCGGGATCGTGACGCCCGGGGGTGTCCGGGCTCGCGTTAGGGGTCGAGGGGCCTTTCGTCGCGCGGCCTGCTGCCGGGGCCGGGCGCCGCCTGCCGGCCGGCGCGCCGCAGCAGGGCTATGCCCAGGGCCGCCGACGCCGCGAACAGCGCCACGCCGAGCCAGAGCTGCGCGCCGCGGTCGACGCGGGTGCCGGCGCCGAGCAGGGCGAAGACCGCGGTCTGCGGCAGGTAGCCGAGCGCGGTGGCGGCGAGGAACGGGGCGAAGGCGACGCCGGAGGTGCCGGCCAGCAGGTTGAGCAGGACGTTGCTGCCGACGGGGAGCAGGCGGAGCGTCAGGGTGGCGGCGAAGGGGTTGGCGGCGAGGAAGGCGTCCATCCTGGCCCAGCGGCCGCGCAGGCGTCGTCGGGCCCAGTCGCGGGCGACGCCGCGGGCCCAGGCGAAGTCGAGCGCGCAGCCGGCGAGCATGGCCAGCAGGGACAAGGCGCCGCCGGCCCAGGGGCCGAGCGCGAGGCCGCCGGCGAAGGCCACGGCCTGGCGCGGCAGGCCGACGGCGCAGAGCGCGCCGCCGGCGGACACGAAGGCGAGCGCGCCGAGCGGGCCGTGGCCGGTGACCCAGCGGCCGAGCAGGGCCTGGGGGGAGACGCCGGGGAGCTGGCGCAGGGCGAGGCCGGCGGCGAGCAGGCCGGCGAGGAGGAGGAGCGGCCTGGCGAGGGGGGCGGCACGGGAGGTCATGGCGGCGGCTCCCGGGGGCGGCCGGTCAGGCAAGAAAGGCCAGGGGCTCTGCCCCTGGACCCCGCCAAAGTCGAGCCTTTGGAAACCCCGACTCAAGGCCTTCCTTTCCCATGCCGGTCCAGGGGCGGCTCGCCCCTGGCGGGTCTGGGCAGAGCCCAGCCTTGCTTCCTGCCGCCTGCCTCATTCCTCCAGCACCGGTCGGGTCCAGCGGCGCTGCAGCCAGGCGACGCCGGCGAGGTCGAAGATGCCAACCCAGAGGCGGTCCAGGGTGCCGTAGTTCGAGGTGCCGCGAGTGCGGGGGCGGTGGTTGACGGGCACGCTCTCGACCTGGCCGCCGGCGCGCAGCACCAGGGCGGGCAGGTAGCGGTGCATGTGGTCGAAGTGCGGCAGCGCCAGGAAGGCGTCGCGGCGCAGCAGCTTGAGGCCGCAGCCGGTGTCGGGCGTGGCGTCGCGCAGCAGGCCAGCGCGGATGTGGTTGGCGGCGCGCGAGGCGAGGCGCTTGGTGCGGGTGTCGCGGCGGGTGGTGCGATGGCCGGCGACGAGCACCGGGCGGGGGGCGCCTTCGGCTTCCAGGGCGAGGGCGCGGGCGAGCAGAGCGGGGATGTCGGCGGGGTCGTTCTGGCCGTCGCCGTCCAGGGTGGCGATCCAGGTGCCCGAGGCGGCGCGCACGCCGGTGAGCACGGCGGCGCTCTGGCCGCAGCTGTCGCGGTGGCGGCGCAGCACGAGGGCGTGGCCCTGCGCCGCCAGCTCTTCGCGCAGGGCGCGGAGGCGGGCGGGGGTGTCGTCGGTGCTGCCGTCATCGACGTAGACGATCTCGTGCGGCATCTCGTGCAGCACGGCGCCGATCTCCTCGACCAGCGGGCGCAGGTTGGGGGCCTCGTTGCGCACGGGGACCACCACGGACAGCACGGGGACGGACAGCACGGGCCGGGGAGCAGCCTGGGAGTCGGGCCAGGGGTCGGGGGCGGGCGCGTCGGTCATGGCGCGCGGTAGCACCGGGGCCGTGGCGGGGGCAAGGCAGCCCGGCGCGGCCGGGCCGCCCGCGGCGCTTGCCCGCGGCGCGCGGGCGCGGTAGCACATCCCATGCCGTTCGACGACCGGGAATTTCCAGCCAGCTTTCCTTCCTCCCACGAGGTGGCGCGCCTGCGGCGCGAACGGGTGCTGGTGGCCGGGTGGCTGTTTGCCTGCGCGGGCATGATCTTCGTCATGGTGGTGCTGGGCGGGGCGACGCGGCTGACCGGCTCGGGGCTGTCGATCATGGAGTGGGCGCCGCTGTCGGGGGTGATCCCGCCGCTGTCCGAGCGCGAATGGCAGCGGCTATACGCGCTCTACCAGCAGATTCCGCAGTACAGCCTGGTGAACCAGGGCTTCGGGATCGAGGGATTCAAGCACATCTTCTGGCTGGAGTGGACGCACCGGCTGTGGGGGCGGCTGATCGGCGTCGTGTTCCTGGTGCCGCTGGTGGTGCTGGCGTGGCGGGGCGCGATCCGGGCGCGGCTGGTGCCGCGGCTGGCCGGGCTGTTCGTGCTCGGCGGGCTGCAGGGCGCGGTCGGCTGGTTCATGGTGGCGTCCGGGTTCCTGCCGGACACGGTTGCGGTGTCGGCATACCGGCTGGTGGCGCATCTGACGCTGGCGCTGGTGCTGTATGCGGCGATCCTGTGGACCGCGCTGTCCGTGCTGCGGCCCGGCGCGCCGCGTCTGCCGCAGGCGTGCGGGCTGCGGCGGCTGTCGCTGCTCGCCGTGTCGCTGGTCGCCGTCACCATCGTGGCGGGCGGGTTCACGGCGGGGCTGCACGCCGGGCTGGCGTTCAACACGTTTCCGCTGATGGACGGGCATGTGGTGCCGCAGGGGTGGGCGGCGCTGAGCCCGGCGTGGCGCAACATCACGGAGAACGTGGCGGCGGTGCAGTTCGACCACCGGCTGCTGGCGACGCTGAGCGCGCTGTGCGTGCTGGCCACGCTGGTGCTCGGGCTGCGCACCGCGCTGCCGCGGGAGGTGCGGGTCGCGGTGCTCGCGTTCGGGGCGGCGGTGGTGGCGCAGTACGCGCTGGGGGTGACGACGCTGCTGTGGGCGGTGCCGGTGCCGGTCGCGGTGCTGCACCAGACGGGAGCGGCGCTGCTGCTCACGGCGGGGCTGGTGCTGGTGCACGCCCTGCGCGGGGCCAAGGGGTAGGCAAGGCCAGGGCTCTGCCCTGGACCGGCCTCACTTAAGAAGTGGGTTCCAAGGGCTTGCCCTTGGCGGGGTCCAGGGGCAGAGCCCCTGGCCTTCCTTTCCGAATTCCAGACCGGGACACTGCCGGCCTTTGGCCCTGCTTTCTTTCCGTCCGCCGGCCCGCTCCCATATCGCCTCTGCGCTTCCTGGAGACCGTCATGTCCGATTCCCCTACCCCGCTCGCCGCCACCGACGCGTTGTTCTTCGAGGGTCCCGGCGCCCTGCTGGGCCGTGACGCGGCCGAGCGGATGACGGCCGAGGCGCTGGCCGGCACGGAGGACGGCGAGCTGTTCCTGGAGTACCGGGAAAGCGAGCACATTTCGCTGGAGGAGGGGCGCATCCGCTCGGCGGGGTTCGACACCACGCAGGGGTTCGGGCTGCGCGCCGTGCTGGGCGAGGAGGCGGGGTTCGCGCACTCGGGGGAGATCTCCGAGGCGGCGCTGTCGCGGGCGTCGGCGACGGTGTCGGGGGTGCGGGCCGGGCGCTCGGGGGTGCAGGCGGAGCCGCCGCGGGCGACCAACTCACGGCTGTACTCTGACGTCAACCCTCTGTCGGACATGGATTTCTCCGTGCGCACGGCGCTGCTGGGCGAGATCGACGCGTATGCGCGCGGGCTCGACCCCAGGGTGAAGCAGGTCATGGCGTCGATGTTCGGCGAGTGGCAGGCGGTGCAGATCGTGCGCGGCGACGGCAGCCGGACGGCGGACATCCGGCCGCTGGTGCGGCTCAACGTGTCGGTGGTGGTGGAGCAGGACGGGCGGCGGGAGTCGGGGTCGTACGGCACGGGCGGGCGGTTCAGCTACAGCCGGGTGCTCGACGAGGGGACGTGGCGGGGGGCGGCGCAGGAGGCGCTGCGCCAGGCGGTGGTGAACCTGGACAGCCGGCCGGCGCCGGCGGGCGAGATGGAGATCGTGCTCGGCCCGGGCTGGCCGGGAATCATGCTGCACGAGGCGGTGGGGCACGGGCTGGAAGGCGACTTCAACCGCAAGAAGACGTCGGCGTTCGCCGGGCTGCTGGGGCAGAGGGTGGCGGCGCCGGGGGTCACGGTGGTCGACGACGGCACGCTGCCGGACCGGCGCGGCTCGATCACCGTGGACGACGAGGGCACTCCGTCGGGGCGCACGGTGATGATCGACGACGGCATCCTGGTCGAGTACATCCAGGACAGGATGAACGCGCGGCTGATGGGGGTGCGCGCCACCGGCAACGGGCGGCGGCAATCGTATGCGCACGCGCCGATGCCGCGGATGACCAACACCTTCATGCTGGGCGGAGATGCCAAGCCGGAGGAGATGATCCGTTCCGTGAAGCGGGGGCTGTATGCGGTGAACTTCGCCGGCGGGCAGGTGGACATCACCTCGGGCAAGTTCGTGTTCGCGACGTCGGAGGCGTACCTGATCGAGGACGGGCGGGTCACGGCGCCGGTGAAGGGCGCGACTCTGATCGGCAACGGGGCGGACGCGCTGACCAAGGTGAGCATGGTGGGCGACGACCCGGCGATGGACCACGGCATCGGCACCTGCGGCAAGAACGGCCAGGGGGTGCCAGTGGGCGTGGGGCAGCCGACGCTGAAGATGTCGGGGATCACGGTGGGCGGCACCGCGTCCTAGCGACTGCCGTGGGTCGGGGAGCCTCGGCTGTTCACGCCACTGCGGGAAGAAAGCGTGTTTTTTCTTGAAAGAAAGAACCAAAGAACTTCTGTTCGTTTGGCTCCGCAGCCACCCGCCTGTCGTGATCCTCATGGACAAAGTCTTTTTGCTTCTTTTTCTTCAGAAAAAGAAGACTCTTGCTTTTCTTGCTTGAAGCAACCAGCCGATGCCAGACCCGTCCCAGCCTCCAGGACCGTTCGGGCGTTTTTCCGGATGGTTGCGACGTCAAGGCTTGTCACATTGTCGCGGGCGGGCTTGGCTTGGGCGGTGATGACCCGTTCCGTGCCGCCCCGCCCCGCCCTGCCCCTCCGAGTCCCGTCGCGTGCCTGGCTGCGCGTCGGCCTGGTGTCGGCGTCCCTGGCGCTCGGGGCGGCGGCGCCGGTCGACGGGACGACTGGCGGTGCACGGGCGGCGCCGGTGCCTGGGATCGCCGGGTCCGGCGCCCCGGGCACCGGCAGCCTCGTGCCGCCGGCGATCGCGGTGCTGCCGCTGGCGGAGTGCCCGGCGGCGCCGCTGTCCGCGTCGGCCCTGCCGCACACGGCGGCGACGCTGGCCGCGAACAAGCCACTGGTGGTGGTGGCGGTGGGGTCGTCGTCGACGGAGGGATGGCTGGCGAGCGACGTCGCGCACTCCTACCCGGCGGTGCTGCAGGCGGCGCTCAACCTCGCCTTCCCGCGCTCGGACTTCTCGGTGATCAACCGCGGCATCGGCGGGCAGGATGCCAGCGAGGAGCTGGCGCGGCTGGACACCGACGTGCTCGCGGTGCGGCCGCAGCTGGTGATCTGGCAGGTCGGCGCCAACGGGGCGCTGCGCGACACCGACCCCGCGGTGTTCCGCCGCCTGGTGGGCGCCGGGATCGCCAAGCTGCGGGCGGCCGGGGCGGACATCATCCTGATGGACAACCAGCGCACGCCGCGCATGGTCGCGGCGCCGGAGAACAACAGGATCAACGAGGCGCTGGCCGGGGTGGCGGCGGAGAACGGCGTGGGGCTGTTCGCCCGCAGCGCGCTGATGGACGCCTGGGCGCGCGACGGGCACGCGATGACGGAGTTCGCCGCCTCCGACGGGCTGCACATGAACGACCTCGGCTACCGCTGCGTGGCACGCGCACTGGCGGAGTCGATCACGCGGGGGCTGGAGGAGACCTCGCCCTAGCCTGGCGTTGCGGGGCTGGTGCGTTGGGAAGGAAGACAAGAGTCTTCTTTTTCTGAAGAAAAAGAAGCAAAAAGACTCTGCCCATGGGGTTTCGGGCGCGCGGGCGGCTCCGGACTCTTGTGTGCAAAAGTTCTTTGGTTCTTTCTTTCAAGAAAGAACACGCTTTCTTCTCGCTGCGGCGCACGAGGCCGGAGCCCAGTGTTCCATCGACGGCCGGTCGCGGGCTCAGGCGGCGTGCTGCTGCAGGGCGTCGGTGCGGGCGGCGTCGTTCCGGTCGAGCACGGTGGCCAGGAAGAACGCGCGGCGGTGCTGGCTGCGCACGCCAAAGCGGTGGGACCAGGCGAAGGCGTCGTGGATGCGGCGCGAGCGGCGGGACTCGGCGTCGGCGGCGAAGAAGAAGTGGTTGGCAAGCAGGCACACGCCGCCGGGCGCCAGCAGGTCGGCGATGCGCGCGCTCAGCGCCTTGAGCAGGTCGTCGTGGAGCGGGGACAGGTAGTACAGCGTGTCCGCGACCACCACGAGATCGAAGCGGCCGTCCAGGCTGGGCGGCAGGTCGAGCAGGTCGCCCTGGGCGAAGGCGAGGTTGGGGATGGCCTGGGCGCGGGCGCGGGCATGGCCGACCGCGGCGGCGGCGACGTCGATGCCGAGCACGGAGTCGCAGCGCGCGGCGAGGTGCTGCGACAGCAGGCCGAGGCCGCAGCCAAGGTCGAGCGCGCGGCCGAAGCGGTGCTGCGGCAGCAGGGCCATGATCTGCTCGTACTTGCGCTGCTGGTAGCGGTAGCGCGGCGCGGCGGAGGCCCAGGGGTCGGGGGAGCGCGTGTACGCCGCCTCGAAGGCGGCCCGCGCGCCGTGCAGCGCCCGGGTCCGCTCGATCGCCGCGTCGGTGCGCGCGCTCACCAGGAACAGGGTGAAGTCGCGCGGCAGGATCACCGCCGGGTGGTCGAGGATGCGGCGCACCAGGCCGGGCCGGGACGCAGGCGGGGTTGCCGGATCGGGTGGGCGCGCAGGGTGGCCAGGGCCCGGGCCTGCCGCCAAGCGATCACATTCGCGTGTTTCCATGCCTGCCGTATCGGGCAGGGCGGCGGTTGCAGACAATAAACTAGGTCAGTTTTTCTCGACTGCGATGGGATTTACCAACGCCCGGAGGTCGCCGGGACGCAGCGACCCAGAGGCTGCTGTGGATCTGGATTCGGCTCGTTGCTTCAGGCAGGCAAGCAAGGAACTTCTTTTCCTGAAGAAAAAGAAGCAAAAAGACTTTGCCCTTGGGGTTCCAGGCGCGCGGGCGGCTTCGGAGCCCAATAGGCAAAAGTTCTTTGGTTCTTTCTTTCAAGAAAGAACACGCTTTCGTCGTCCAGGCGCGGAAATCAGGGCTGGCTGGTCGACGGCAGCCTCTAGCCCTGCCAGTCGGCCAGGGCGGCGAACGGGCCTTCTGCGTGGTGCACCCGCCTTGCCGGGGGCGGCGGCGGTCTGCGCGGCGTCACCAGCATCGGCGGCGCGGGGGGGCCGTAGGCTTCGCCGTCCGCGGCGCCGGGGATCAGGCGCACGCCGAGGGCGCGCAGCACCGGCGGCAGCAGCTCGGCGCGCACGGACAGGCGCGAGGCGAGGTCGGCGGGCAGGGCGGAGGCGCGCATCCGGGTGGCCCAGGCCAGCTCCTGGGCGACGCGCTCTGCGACGTCGAGGCGCAGCCAGACCGGGCCGGCGGGCACCCAGCCCATCGCCTGCAGGAAGGCGCGCTCCGGGTCCTCGGCGGCGCGGGCGGTGGCGGCAGGCAGGCTGACCAGGCCGGGGGCCGGCAGGGCGGGCGGGGTGCGGCCGTGCTGCAGGCCCCAGAGCGCGGCGCGGCGGGCCATCGGGCGGGGCTTGAGCAGCGCCGGCATGAACAGGGCGAAGCGGCCGGCGCGCACGCCGAGCTGTTTGAGGCGGCCGCGCAGGGCGGCGGGGATCTCGCCTTCCGTGGCGCCGGGGACGAGGCCGCCGCATTCCTCCAGGCGGTGCAGCGGGCCGCGCAGGGCGGGGTCGGCGTCGGCGGCGCGGATGGCGGCGAACAGGGGGGCGAGGTCGCGGTGCAGCGTCTCGTCGACACGGCGCTGCAGGCGGAGGCGGACGCGCTCGCGCTGCGCGCCGTCGAGGAACTCGCTGTCGAGCACCTCGACCAGGGGGCGCACCAGGCCGCGGCCGCCGACGGCGTCGCGGCCGCGACCCGGGCGCAGGCGGCCGACGGCGGCGCCGTCCCAGTGCAGGCGGTGGGCGTCGTCGAGCACGATGGCCTCGTCGCCGGCGGACTCCAGGCGGCCGACGCGGCGGGGCATCTCCTCGCGCAGCGCGCGGCGGGCGGCGCGCAGCACAAGGCGCTTCTCGGCGCCTTCCACGAGGGGGTCGGGGAGGAACAGGAAGCCGCCGACGTGGCCGACGGGGTGGCCCTCGACGACGACCTCGCCGCGGGCGGTGACGGCGGACAGCAGGTCGGTGGCATCGGGGTCGTCGAGGCGGCGCATCAGCATCGCCGCGCGGCGGTCGACGAAGCGCGCGGTCAGCTTCTCGTGCAGCGCGTCGGACAGCAGGTCCTCGACCTCGCGCGCCCTGCCCTGCCAGGTGGCGGCGTCGCGCACCCAGTCGGGGCGCGCGGTGACGTAGGACCAGGTGCGCACCCCGGACAGGCGCTGCATCAGGGTGTCGATGTCGCCCTCGGGGCGGGCGAGGGAGGCGATCTGCGCGTCGATCCAGTCGGTGGGCAGGGTGGCGCCGCCGGCGAGGTGGTCGAACACGCGGGCGCACAGGCGCAGGTGGCTGTCGTCGGCGAGCTTGCGGAAGTCTGGGATCTGGCAGGCGTCCCACAGCAGGCGGACTTGGCGGCGGGAGCGGGCGCGCTCGCGCACGCCGGACTCGCGGGCCAGGGCGGACAGGGTTTCCAGGTCGGTGGCGTCGCGGCCGCGCACCAGGCCGGCGCGCGGCGGCGGGGCGTTGAGGCTGTCGAGCAGGGAGTCGACGCTGGACAGGTCGAGGGTGGCGTTGCGCCAGAACAATTGCTCCAGCGGGTCGAAGTCGTGGCCCTCGACGGCCTGGATCATGGTGTCGTCGAGCGGGGCGCACATGCCGGTGGTGCCGAAGGTGCCGTCCCTCATGCCGCGGCCGGCGCGGCCGGCGATCTGGGCGATCTCGGAGGGCAGCAGGCGGCGGGGGCGGTGGCCGTCGAACTTGGTCAGGCGGGCGAAGGCGACGTGGTCGACGTCCATGTTCAGGCCCATGCCAATCGCGTCGGTGGCGACCAGGAAGTCGACCTCCTTGTCCTGGTAGAGGGCGACCTGGGCGTTGCGGGTGCGCGGCGACAGGCGGCCCATCACCACGGCGCAGCCGCCGCGGCGGCGGCGGATCAGCTCGGCGATGGCGTAGACCTCGCCGGCGCTGAAGGCGACCACGGCGGAGCGGGGCGGCAGCTTCGTGAGCTTGGCGGGGCCGGCGTAGGTCAGCGACGACAGGCGGGGGCGGGTCTCGATCTCCGCCTGCGGGACCAGGGCGCGCAGCAGGGGGCGGATGGTCTCGGCGCCGAGGAACATGGTTTCCACGAGGCCGCGGGCGTGCAGCAGGCGGTCGGTGAACACGTGGCCGCGGTCGGGGTCGGCGCAGAGCTGGATCTCGTCGACGGCGAGGAACTCGACGTGGCGGTCGAGCGGCATGGCCTCCACGGTGCAGGAGAACCAGCGCGCGTCGGGGGGGACGATCTTCTCCTCGCCGGTGATCAGCGCGACGAGCTTGGCCCCCTTGCGGGCGACCATGCGGTCGTAGTTCTCGCGGGCGAGCAGGCGCAGCGGGAAGCCGATGATGCCGGAGGTGTGGGCCAGCATCCGCTCGATCGCGAGGTGCGTCTTGCCGGTGTTGGTGGGGCCCAGGACGGCTTTGACGCGGGGCGCGAATCCGGACATGCCCGCATGATTCGGGCCGGGAGCGGCGGATTGCAAGGCGCAGAAGGCAGGCAAGGCCAGGGGCCCTGCCCCTGGACCCCGCCAAAGGCTCGCCTTTGGAAACCTCGACCTGGGTCTGTGGCACTCCTTGCTCTTCCTTGTGTGTGCGGGTCTGGGGGCGCTCGCCCCCAGCGGGTCCAGGGCAGAGCCCTGGCCTTGCTTCGGTCGTTGCGGAACGAAGCCGGACCTTGCCGCAGGCGGGCGGCGCGTGCAGGACGGGGTTGTCGGCTCAAGGATGGCATGGATGATCGCGCACGACCTCGACTGCCTGGCCGGACCCGACGACGTGGCGCGTCCGGTCCATGCGGTGCGCCCTGCCGGGCTCGAGGCGCTGCTGGCGCGGCTGCCGCCGGCACAGGCGGGGTTCCTGCGCGACTCGGGCGAGGCGGGGGCGGCGGGGCGCGTCACCCTGCTGCCGGGCGGGGACGGCGTGGCGGCCGCGGTGCTCGGGCTCGGCGCGGAGCCGGGATTCTGGGCGTACGGCGCGCTGGCGTTCGCGCTGCCGGAAGGCTCGGCGTGGCGGCTGGAGGAGTCGGGCGCGGGAGGCGTGCCGGACGCGGCGGAGGCGGTGCTGGGCTTCTGCCTGGGCGCGTACCGGTTCGCGGGGCTGCGCACGACGGCGGGGCGCGGGCCGGCGCGGCTGGTGGTGCCGGACGGGGCGGGGGCGGCGTGCGAGGCGGCGCGCTCGGTGTGGCTGGCGCGCGACCTGGTCAATGCGCCGGCGAACCTGCTGGGGCCGCACGAGCTGGCCGAGGCGGCGCGCGAGGTGGCGGAGGCGTTCGGGGCGCGGTTCGTGCGCGTCGAGGGCGAGGCGCTGGCGGCGGGGTATCCGGCGATCGCGGCGGTGGGCGCGGGGTCGGAGCGCGCGCCGGTGGTGGCGGTGCTGGAGTGGCGGGGCAGCGGGGCGGGGAACGACTCGCCGCTGGTCAGTCTGTGCGGCAAGGGGGTGGTGTTCGACACCGGCGGGCTCGACCTCAAGCCGTCGGCGGGCATGCTGCGGATGAAGAAGGACATGGGGGGTGCGGCGATCCTGCTCGGGCTGTCGCGCCTGGTCATGGCGGCGGACCTGCCGTTGCGGCTGGAGCTGCGGCTGGGCTGCGTGGAGAACAGCGTGTCGGGGCGGGCGATGCGGCCGCTCGACGTGCTGCGCACGCGCAAGGGACTGAGCGTGGAGGTGGGCAACACCGACGCGGAAGGGCGGCTGGTGCTGTGCGACCTGCTGGCGGAGGCGTGCGAGCGGGCGCCGGACTGGCTGATCGACGCGGCGACGCTGACCGGGGCGGCGCGGGTGGCGACGGGGCCGGACCTTCCCGCGCTGTTCAGCAACGACGATGCGATGGCGGAGGCCTTCCTGCGCGCCGGGGTGGCGTGCCACGACCCGGTGTGGCGGCTACCGCTGTGGCCTGGCTACGACGGCTGGCTGTCGAGCCAGGTCGCGGACCTCGGCAACGTGTCGAGCAAGCCGTTCGCCGGGGCGATCACCGCCGCTCTGTTCCTGCAGAGGTTCGTGGCCGAGGGTGTCCGCTGGGCGCACCTGGACGTGTATGCGTGGAACGACGCGGCGCGGCCCGGGCGGCCGGAGGGCGGCGAGGCGCAGACGCTGCGGGCGGCGTTCTCCGCGATCTCAACCTTTGTTCACGGGCGCGCCACGACCGGAACAGCAAAGTAACGTCATTGGGACCGAAACCGGGACTGTCCAGGGGCTTGGCGGGGTTACGCGGCCTTGGATGGCGCCGATATGATTGTCATTGGAGTAACGTCGGGTGTGGTGTCCTGCCACCCGGGCTCCAGACGAAAGGATACCCCAATGGCCAATCCCTCCTCCGACCAGCTCGTCGGCGTGCTGCGCGACACCATCGTCGCCCTGGTGCGCCGTGACGGGGCCGACCTGTCGGCGCGCCAGCTCGGGGTGTTCCTGACCTGCTACCTGCAGGACGGCGCGCACACCGTGCGCGGCCTGGCCGCGGAGCTGAACGTGTCCAAGCCGGCGATCACCCGCGCGCTCGACCGGCTCAGCGAGCTGGAGCTGGCGCGCCGCAAGGTCGACCCGACGGACCGGCGCAGCGTGCTGGTGCAGCGCACCCTCAAGGGGGCCGCGTTCCTGCGCGACCTGCGCTCGACGATGAGCGAGGCGTCCGCGGCGCCGAAGAAGGCCGCCAGCGGCGCGGTGTCCGACACGCCGCGCCGCGCCGCGCACAGCTGAGCGGCGCGCCAGCCGGCGGGACCGCGGCCAGGACGCCGCGTCCCTGCCGGCTGGCCTGCGTTTGCGGCCGGCGCGACATGGCCGGTTGCGCGGCGCGAACAAAACCATCCCCGCCGCGTTGGGCGGGATGTTCCCTGTCCTCGAGGATCCTGTCATGCGCCTGTCTTCCCTGACCACCGCCTGCGCCCTTGGCGCGATCGTCGCCGCGCTGCCGCTGGCAGCTCAGGCCGCGGACGGCCCCGGCCCCGGCCCCGTCGTCGGCACGGTCACGATCGTCGCGAAGGCGGCAGCCCTGGGTGTCGGCTACACCTGGGGGAGCGGCACGCTCCACTACCGCCACCACACGTATCATTTCTCGGTCAAGGGCATCAGCGTCGCCGACGTCGGCTTCTCGCGCATCGTCGGCCACGGCCGCGTCTACAAGATGGACCATCTGAGCCAGTTCAGCGGCACCTACGGCGGCGCCAACGGCGAGGCCACGCTGGGCAACGGCATCGGCGGCGAGTTCCTGACCAACGGCAACGGCGTGCAGATCCGCATCGACGACGTGAGCAAGGGCGCCCGCCTCACCGGCAGCGCGGACGGCATCCAGCTCACCCTGCGCTGAGCTACCGGCGCGTCGCTCCGGTCTCCGGAGCGGCGCGGCCACCAGTGAACCCCGGCCGGGCGGGTTGCCCGAGGTTCAGTGCTTCGGGTCCGCCATGGTTGGGGTCGGCTTGTCGGTTGTCTCGTCGTGCTGGTCCGGAGCAATGCGGGCCATGTGGGCCGGCACGGGCGCGACGGCGTCCAGGGGCGGGTCGAGCGGCAGGCGGATCGCGCGGGCCAGGAGCTGCAGTCGGCCTTCTCCCGCTCCGTAGACCGGGTCGCCGAGGATCGGGCAGCCCAGGACGGCGCAGTGTACTCTGACCTGGTGGGTGCGGCCGGTTGCGGGGCGCAACTCCAGCCAGCTCCAGCCTTCGCCCCGGCGCATCACCCGCCATGCTGTGCGCGACACGGCGCCCGACGGGTCCGCTACCATGTGCCAGCCGGTCGGCGTGCTGCGTTTCAGCAGCCCGCCTGTCACCGTGCCCTGCGCCTTCGCGGGGCTGCCGGCGACCACGGCCCAGTATACCTTGCCCGCCCGGCCGGACGAGAAGCAGGCCTGCGCCTCCAGCAGCGCGGCCTTGCGCAGCGCCACCACCAGGCAGCCGGCGGTGTCGGCATCCAGGCGGTGCGCCAGCCACGGGCCGTCGCGGCGCCGGCCGAGCGCGGGGAACCAGTCCTCCACGCTCGGGCCGCCGCGCGGGCCGGGGTGCACGGGGAGGCCGGCGGGCTTGTCGAGCACGACGAAACGCCGGTCCTGGAACAGGATGGGGGGCATGGGGGCAGCATCGCACCCTGGAGGAGGAAAGGAAGGCCAGGGGCTCTGCCCCTGGACCCCGCCAAAGGCGAGCCTTTGGAATCCATTTCTTAAGTAGAGGGTTTCCAAAGGGCTCGGCCCTTTGGCGGGTTCGGGCAGAGCCCGACCTTGCTGGCTTCTCTGTCGCGATTTGACACGCCGCCACGCGCGGCGGACAGGAGCGCGATGGAGACAGAGACCATCTGCGGCCTGCGTGCCGCCGAGGCAGTGTTCGCGCGCCGCCCCGACGACGTGGTGCGGCTGTTCTACGCGGACGCGCAGAAGGAGCGCGCCGGCCCGCTGTGCGCCGTGCTGGCGCAGCGGCGCGCGCCGTACCGGATGCTGCAGGAGGACGAGCTGGCGCGGGCGGCCGGCACGGAGCGGCACGGCGGCGTGGTGGTGATCGCCAAGCCGCGGCCGATCGGGCTGATCGACTTCGTGCGGCCGCCGAAGGTGGGGCTGCTGCTGGTGCTGGACAGCGTCGGCAACCCGCACAACCTGGGCGCGATTGCGCGGTCGGCGGCGTTCTTCGGGGTCGGCGCGATGCTGCTGCACGAGACGCCGCTGCAGGCGATGCCGTCGCCGGCGGCGCACCGCACGGCGGAGGGCGGGCTGGAGTGGCTCGACCTGTATCGCACGCGCAACCTGCGCAAGGCGCTGCTGGCGCTGGCGCCGCACTACCGGGTGGTGGCGGCGACGCTGGAAGGCGAGACGGTGGCGCCGTCGGAGCTGCCGCGCGACCGGCCGCTGGCGCTGGTGCTGGGCGGCGAGGAGCGCGGGGTGTCGCACGAGGCGCTGGAGGTGTGCCGGCGCCGGGTGCGGATCCCGGGGTCGGGGCGGGTGCAGAGCCTCAACGTGGCGCAGGCGGCGGCGGTGCTGCTGGCGGCGCTGGCGTAGGGGCAAGGAAGGCCAGGGGCTCTGCCCCTGGACCCCGCCAGGGGGAGCCCCCCTGGACCGGCCTTTCTTGGGTCAGGTCGGGTCCAGGGCAGAGCCCTGGCCTTGCCTTTCCGGCCGGCCGCTTGACCGCCCGCGCCGTGGGGCCATCTCCGGGCAGCCCCGCAGGAGAATGCGACCCATGATCCGCCTGCTGCCCCGCCCCGCCCTGCTCACGAGCCTTGTCGTCGCGGCTTCGGTCGCGGGCGGCGTTGCGTTCGGGGCGGCGGCCATGTGCGCGGCCCTTGCACTGCGTGGCGCCGTTCGTCCGGCCGGGGAGCGCCGGCCGTGACGCTGATCTACCTGCCGTTTCTGGCGCTGGTGCACTTCCTGTCCGGGAGCGCGCTCGGCAGCATGGCGGTGCTTTCGGCCAAGGCGATCGCCGACATGCGGCGCGGGGACAGGGCGGGGCGCACCGGGGACTGATGGGGCCACGAAGGAAGGCCAGGGCCGCTGCCCTGGACCCGCCAAGGAGAAGCCCCCCGGACCGCCTTCCCTTGAGGCGAGGGAGTAGGAGGTTTCTCAGCCCTTCACGGGTTCGGACAGGGCTTGGTCCTGCTTCCTGTCAGGTCGCTGCCTGCGACCGCCGTCTGGTTCGGGTCAGAGCGCGCCTTCGACCCACTTCTTCAGCTGCGAGCGTGGCACGGCGCCGACCTGGGTCGCGGCGGGCTTGCCGTCCTTGAACAGGATCAGGGTCGGGATGCCGCGCACGCCGTAGTTGTTCGGCGACTGCGGGTTCTCGTCGATGTTGACCTTGGCGACGGTGACGCGGCCCTGCATCTCGGCGCCGATCTCCTCCAGCGCCGGGGCGATCTGCTTGCACGGGCCGCACCATTCCGCCCAGAAGTCCACCAGCACCGGGCCGGGCGCCTGGAGCACGTCCCTGGCGAAGGACTCGTCGGTCACGGCGACGGTGTTGGCACTCATTGTGGGCTCCCGCGTCCTGCTGCGCAGCCACGCAGATAGGCGGGCGGGCGGGCGCGATCAAGCGGGCCAGCCCGGCGCCCCGCCGGCCTGGCCGGCCCTGGCGGCCCGGGGCGGCGGGCCGCCGCCTGTCGCCATGCCGCGCCGCCCGGTCTATGAGGTGGCGCGATGGCCCCGCGCTCGCTCAACCGGATCCTGGTCAACCTGCTCACGGACGGCGCGCTCGCGGCTGCCGCGGCGCCGGTCGCGCGCTATCTGGCGGCACCGGCGGACGGGCTGCTGCACCCGATCTGGTTCGTGGCCGGCGGCGCGATCACGCTGCTGCTGTCCGGGGTGCCGGCGCGGCTGCCGCAGCAGTACTGGCGCTTCTCCGGGCTGGGCGACCTGCTCGGCGTGGCGATCGCCTCGGGGGCGTCGGCGGCGCTGTTCTCCGTGGGGCTCGTCCTGACCGGATACAGCCTGCCGTCGGCGACCTTTCCGGTGATCCACGCGCTGACGCTGATGGCGTTCCTGTCGGCGCCGCGCCTGGTGTACCGGCTGTACCACGGGCGCGGGCGGGGCGAGGCGCAGTCGCCGCCGGTGCTGCTGATCGGCGCGGACGAGGCGGCGGACCTGTTCCTGCGCGCGGCGGCGCAGGACCGAGGTGCCGCGCTGCGCGTCGCGGGGCTGATCTCGCTCGGGCGGCGGCAGACCGGGCGCAGGCTGCGCGGCCACACCATCCTGGGCGGGCTGGACGAGCTGGAAGGCGTGCTCGACCGGCTGCGCAGGCGTGGGCGCACGCCCTCGGCACTGGTGCTGACGGAGCCGGAGTTCGCCGGCGCGCCGCTGGCAGCCCTGATGGCCACGGCGGATGCGGCGGGCATCCCGGTGCGACGCGCGCCGCGCCCCACCGCGCTGCTGTCGGCCGGGCGCACCGGGGAGGCGTCGCGGATCGAGCTGCGGCCGGTGGCGATCGAGGACCTGCTGAACCGGCCGCAGGTGCCGCTGGATCGCGACGCGATCGCGCTCCTGGTGCGCGGGCGGCGGGTGCTGGTGACGGGCGCGGGCGGGTCCATCGGCTCGGAGCTGGCGCGACAGCTCGCGGGGCTGGAGCCGGCGGAGCTGGTGCTGCTCGACAACGGCGAGTACGCGCTGTGGCAGATCGACACGGAGCTGGCGGAGATCGCGCCCGGGGTGACGCGCCGGGTGGTGATCGCCGACGTGCGCGACGCGACGCGAATCCGGGCCGCCTTCTCCGCGCACGAGCCGGAGCTGGTGTTCCACGCGGCGGCGCTGAAGCACGTGCCGATGGTGGAAGCCAACCCGCTGGAAGGACTGCTGACCAACGCGGTGGGCACGCGGCACGTGGCGGACGCGGCGCGCGCGGTAGGGGCCTCGGCGATGGTGCTGATCTCCACGGACAAGGCGGTCAACCCGACCAGCATGATGGGCGCTTCCAAGCGGCTGGCGGAGATGTACTGCCAGGCGCTCGACATCGCGGCGCGCGCCGGCGGCGGCATGCGCCTGGTCACGGTGCGGTTCGGCAACGTGCTGGGCTCGACCGGCTCCGTGGTGCCGCTGTTCCGCCGCCAGCTCGAGCGCGGCGGGCCGCTCACCGTGACCCACCCGGACATGCAGCGCTACTTCATGACGGTGCGCGAGGCGGTGGGGCTGGTGCTGCAGGCCAGCGTGCTGGGGGCCGCGCGCGAGGCCGGCGATGCCGGCACCGCCCGGGCGGTGCCGGCGCGCGGGGCGGGGTTGGGCGGGGCGGCGGCGGGCGGCGCGGGGTCCGGCGGCGCGGGCGGGCGGGCGGTGAGCCCGAGCCTTGCCGCCACGGTTCCGGCCGGCACTCTGGCGCCCGGCGCTGCGCCGGATGCGGGCGTGGGCGGAATTTACGTACTCGACATGGGCGAGCCGGTGCGCATCGTCGAGCTGGCGCGGCAGATGATCCGCCTCGCCGGGCTGCACGAGGGCGAGGACATCGCGATCCGCTACACCGGGCTGCGGCCGGGCGAGAAGCTCTACGAGGAGCTGTTCCACGGCCGCGAGCCGCCGGTGCCGACCGGGCAGCCCGGCCTGCTGATGGCGGCGCCGCGCACCGCGGACCCGGCGGCGATGGCGCGCGCGCTGGACGCGATCGCGGCGGCGTGCCATGGCGGCCAGGTGGCGCAGGCGCTGCTGCTGCTGTCGCGGCTGGTGCCGGAATACACCCACGACCCGCTCGGCGCGCAGCCGTCGCGCCCCACGCCGATCCGGCCGGGCGTGACCGCCCTGCCCTTCCCCACGACCCAGCCGGGCGCGGCGGCGCCGCGCAGGAGCGACCCATGACCGACGGCCCGATCCGCTTCCTCGACCTGCCCGCGCAGCAGGCCCGCCTCGGCGACGGGCTGCGCCGGCGCATCGACGCGGTGATCGCGCACTGCGGCTTCGTGCTCGGCCCGGAGGTCGCGGAGCTGGAAGGGCGGCTCGCGTCGTACTGTGGTGCTGCGCACTGCGTGGGCGTCAGCTCCGGCACCGACGCGCTGCAGATCGCGATGATGGCGGAAGGGATCGGGCGCGGCGACGCGGTGTTCCTGCCGGCGTTCACCTACACCGCGACCGCGGAGGTGCCGCTGGTGCTCGGCGCCACGCCGGTGTTCGTCGACGTCGATCCCGCGACGTTCCAGATCGACGTCGCCGACCTTTCGCGCCGCATCGAGGCGGTGCGCGGCGCGGGGGTGCTGCGGCCGCGCGCCATCGTCGGCGTCGACCTGTTCGGGCAGCCGGCGGACTGGCCGGCGCTGCGCGCGCTGGCGGAGCGGCACGGGCTGTTCCTGCTCGACGACTGCGCGCAGGCGTTCGGCGCCTCGCTCGCGGGCCGCAAGCTGGGCCGCGAGGCGGCGGCGACGGCGATCAGCTTCTTCCCGTCCAAGCCGTTGGGAGCGTACGGCGACGGCGGCGCGCTGCTCACCGACGACGCTGACCGGGCGGCGCTGTATCGCTCGCTGCGCACCCACGGCGAGGGGGCGCAGCGCTACGAGGTGCTGCGCACCGGGATGAACGGGCGGCTCGACACGCTGCAGGCCGCGGTGCTGCTGGCCAAGCTCGACGTGTTCGAGGACGAGCTGGCCGCGCGCGAGGCGGTGGCGCGGGTGTACGACCACAGGCTCGCGGGCCTGGTGCAGGTGCCCGCCCGCGTGCCGGACAGCGCGAGCGCGTGGGCGGTGTATGCCGTGCTGCTGCCCGACGCGGCGGTGCGCGACCGGGTGCAGGCGGCGCTGCGCGAGGCGGGGGTGCCGACGGCGATCTACTATCCGCGGCCGCTGCACCACCAGCCGGCGTACCGCGATGCCCACGCGGCGGCGGGCGGCGGGGCGCTGCCGGTGTCGGAGGCGCTGGCGACGCGCATCCTGGCGCTGCCGATCCACCCGGACCTGGGGGAAGCGGCAGCGGGGCGGGTGTGCGACGCGGTGGCGGCGGCGCTGGGGTAGAAAGCAAGGCCGGGCTCTGCCCGGACCCGCCAGGGGCGAGCCGCCCCTGGACCCGGCCTCCGAAAGAAAGCCTGTCTTCCATGAGGCCGGTCCAGGGGCGCTGCCCCTGGCGGGTCCAGGGCAGAGCCCTGGCCTTGCTTGCTTCCCGGTCGCGCAACTCCGCCCGCCCCCGCCCCGTTCGGCCCCGGCAACCAGGGAGGCCCGCCATGTCCGGCAAGCACACGCAGACCGGCTTCGAGGACGAGCGCGAGGACGACGTTTCCGGCGTGCCGCATGGCGAGCAGGAGGGCGACCAGGACCCCAGCGGGCTGCCCGACAGCGGCCGCCAGGACTCCGAGACCGCGTCGAAGACCTGACCGGCCGCCGGGCGGGCAGCGGCGTCCGGGTGGTGCCGGCGGCGGCTTCGCGCTACTCCGGCTTCATGGCCCCTGAACCGCGACGCCCCGTCATGCTGGTCATCCTCGACGGCTTCGGCTGGCGGGAGGGGGAGGCAGACAACGCGGTGCGCCAGGCGCACACCCCGGTGTTCGACAGGCTGTGGGCGCACGGGCCGCGGGCGTTCCTGCGCACCAGCGGCGCGGACGTCGGGCTGCCGGACGGGCAGATGGGCAATTCCGAGGTCGGGCACCTCAACATCGGCGCCGGGCGGGTGGTGAGGCAGGAGCTGCCGCGCATCTCGGCGGCGATCGCGGACGGCAGCCTGGAGGCGGCGCCGGCGATGCGCGCCCTGATCGAGCGGCTGCGTGCGTCGGGCGGCACGTGCCACCTGATGGGGCTGGTGTCGGAGGGGGGCGTGCACGCGCACCAGGCGCACGCTGTGGCGCTGGCGCGCATCCTGGCGGCGGCCGGGGTGCCGGCGGTGCTGCACGCGTTCTCCGACGGGCGCGACACGGCGCCGGACAGCGGGCGGGGGTTCCTGGCCGCGCTGCTGCGCGACCTGCCGGCGCAGGTGGCGGTGGCCAGCGTCGTCGGGCGCTACTTCGCGCTGGACCGCGACCGGCGCTGGGACCGGGTGGCCAAGGCGTACGACGCGATCGTCGGCGGCAAGGGGCCGCGCTTTGCCGACGCGCTGTCGGTGATCGACGCCGCCTATGCCGCGGGCGTCGGCGACGAGTTCGTGGTGCCGGCGGTGGTGGGCGGCTATGCGGGGATGCGCGACGGCGACGGGGTGCTGTGCTTCAACTTCCGCGCCGACCGGGTGCGCGAGCTGCTGGCCGCGATCGTGGACCCGTATTTCGAGGGATTCCGCCGCGACCCGCGGCCGCCGGTGCTGGCGGCGGCGGCCGGGATGACGCGCTACAGCGACGACCTTGCCGCGCAGCTCGACGCGGTGTTCCCGCCGCAGGGGATGAGCAACCTGCTGGGCCAGGTGGTGGCGGCGGCGGGGCGGCGGCAGCTGCGCATGGCGGAGACGGAGAAGTATCCGCACGTCACCTACTTCCTCAACGGCGGCGTCGAGCTGCCGCTCGAGGGCGAGGAGCGGATCATGGTGCCCTCGCCCCGGGTCGCGACCTACGACCTGCAGCCGGAGATGTCGGCGCCGGAACTGGCCGAGCGCGCGGTGGCGGCGATCGACGGCGGGGCGCACGACCTGATCGTGCTGAACTTCGCCAACCCCGACATGGTGGGGCACACCGGCAACCTTTCGGCCACCGTGCGCGCGATCGAGGCGGTGGACGCGGGGCTCGGCCGCATCGCGGACGCGATCGAGCGGCGCGGCGGGGCGTTGCTGGTCACCGCGGACCACGGCAACGCGGAGACCATGCGCGATCCCGAAAGCGGCGGGCCGTATACGGCGCACACCACGAACCCGGTGCCGGTGGTGCTGGCGGCGTTCGGGCCGCTGCCGGACGGCCCGGTGGAGGGCGAGCTGGCGCGGCGCGTGGGGATGCGCGACGGGCGGCTGGCCGACCTGGCGCCGACGCTGCTCGACCTGATGGGTCTGGCGCGGCCGGAGGAGATGACCGGCCGCTCGCTGCTGCGGGGCTGACCGGGGGCCGGCGGTCAGGAAAGGAAGCAAGGTTGAGGCTCTGCCTCAAACTCCGCCAAAGGCAAGCCTTTGGAATCCATTTCTTCAGTAAAGCCGGTCCAGGGGCGGCTCCCTCCGGTGGCCTTTCCAACGATCCAGGCGGATCGTCGGAACCTTCGGCCACCTCCGCCTGGCGGGTCCGGGCAGAGCCCGGCCTTGCTTTCTTCCTGGCCTTCCTGCTGGCCGCCGCCGCGCCGCCGCCGGGCGATCTGGGCGGCGTCGAGCGCCACCGTGCCGAGCGCCTCGCCGCCGGGCGCGAGGCCGCCGCGCGGGCGGAGGCGGCGGCGGCCGTGCAGGCCAGGCTGGGCCAGGCGCGCGCCGCCGCCGCAGCGCAGCTCCGCGCCACCGAGGAGGCCGCCGCGGAGGCCGCCGCGCGGGTGTCGGCGCTGGCCGGGCGGCGGGCGGCGGCGGAGGCGCGGCTGCGCGCCAGGGCCGCGGACCTGGCGCCGCTGCTGCCGCTGATCGAGCGGCTGTCGCTGTATCCGGCGGAAACGCTGCTGGCCGCGCCGGCGCCGCCGGAGCGGGCGCTCACCGGGCTGCTGGTGGTGCGCGGGCTGGCGGCGGAGCTGCAGCGCCAGGCGGCGGCGCTGCGGGCAGAGCAGGCCGAGGTCGCGGCGCTGGCGGCGGGGCAGCGCGACGAGACCGTGCGCCTCGACGCGGCGCGCGCCGCCCAGGTCGGGCAGGCGGCGGCGCTGGACCGCGAGATCGCCGGCGCGCGCGATGCGGAGCGGGCCGCGGAGGACGCCGGGGCGCAGGCCACGCGCGACGCCGCCGCCGACGCGGCGCACGCCGCCACGCTGCGCGAGGCGCTGGCCCGCATCGAGGCGGAGCGCCGCGCCGCGGAGGCCAGGGCGCGCGAGGACGCGCGGCGCGACGAGCGCGAGCGGCGCGACGCGGAGGCCGAGGAGGCGCACCGGCGCCAGGCCGCGCTGGCCCGGCCGGCGGGTCCCGGGCTGACGGCGGCCGGCCCGCAGGAGGGCGGCGTGTCCGGCGGTGCCCTGGTGGTGCCGGTGGCCGGCAGCGTGGTGCAGGGCTGGGGGGCTGCGACCGATGCCGGCCCGGCGACCGGGCTGTCGTATCGCCCGCCGCCGGGGGCGCGCGTGGTGTCGCCGTGCGCGGGGCGGGTGGTGTTCGCGGCACCGTTCCGCTCGTACGGCAAGCTCGCGATCGTGGACTGCGGCGCGGGCTTCCATGCGGTGCTGTCCGGGCTCGGGCGGCTGGACGTCTCGCCGGGGCGGGCGGTGCAGCGGGGCGAGCCCCTCGGCGTGATGGGCGAGTGGGATCCGGGGGAGGCGGGCACGGCGCCGACGCTGTCGCTGGAGCTGCGGCGGGGGGGACAGCCGGTGGACCCCGGGCCGTTCCTGCGCGGGCGGGGGTGACGGCAAGGCCACGGCTCTGCCCCATGTCTCGAAAGAAGGAATCCGCCAGGGCGGAGGTGGCCGAAGATCCCGACCATCCGCCTGGATCGCTGGAAAGGTCACCGGAGGGGGCGTCCCCGGACCGGCGCACGGGGGGGGGATTCCGGTCCTGCTTTGCGGCGTTGCACGAGGCCCCTTTCGCCGCGCCGCGTGTTGGATTGTAATCCGCCCGTTGACCTCGCGTCATCCAGGCAGACCTACATCTGCCGGCCGCCGGGTCCGGCGGCGACGACGAGGCTGCTGCCTTCCGGCGGCGCGGCACACAGGGAGAGTTTGGTTTATGAACATCCGCAGCGGCCTTCTGGCCGGCGCCGCCTTTGCAGCCGGCGTCGCGGCGCTGCCCGCTTCCGGAGTCCTCGCGGGGCATTTCGGCTTCCCGCCGGCCTGGGCGCAGGAGACCTCGCGCGCGGACACCTACAAGCTGCTGACCCTGTTCGGCGACGTGTTCGAGCGGGTGCGCGCGGACTACGTCGAGCCGGTGACCGACCGCGACCTGATCGACAACTCGCTCAACGGCATGCTGACCGGGCTCGATCCGCACAGCTCGTACATGACCGCCAAGCAGTTCCGCGACATGCAGGTGCAGACGCGCGGCGAGTTCGGCGGGCTGGGGCTGGAGGTCACGCAGGACAACGGGATCATCAAGGTGATCACGCCGATCGACGACACCCCGGCCGCGCGCGCGGGGATGAAGTCGGGCGACCTGATCCTCAGCCTGGACAACACCAGCGTGCAGGGGCTGTCGCTGAACGACGCGGTGGACCGGATGCGCGGGCCGCCCGGCTCGACCATCAAGCTGCTGATCAAGCGCGAAGGGATCGAGAAGCCGATCGACGTGTCGATGCAGCGCGAGATCATCAAGGTGCAGGTGGTCAAGTCGGCGCTGTACGACGGGGTGGGCTACGTGCGGCTGGCGTCGTTCAACGAGCAGACCGACCCGGGGCTGCGCTCGGCGATCACCAAGCTCAAGGCGCAGGCCGGCGGCTCGCTGAAGGGCTTCATCCTCGACCTGCGCAACAACCCGGGCGGGCTGCTCGACCAGGCGGTGGACGTGTGCGACGACTTCATCCCCGACGGGGAGATCGTGTCCACCCGGGCGCGGCATTCCGAGGACAGCCAGCGCTGGAACGCGCGCGGCACCGACCTCGTGGCCGGGGTGCCGATGGTGGTGCTGATCAACGGCGGCTCGGCGTCGGCGTCCGAGATCGTGGCGGGCGCGCTGCAGGACCACCAGCGCGCGGTGATCGAGGGCACGCGCTCGTTCGGCAAGGGCTCGGTGCAGACCGTGATCCCGATGAAGCCGGGCGACGGGGCGATCCGGCTGACCACGGCGCGCTACTACACGCCGTCCGGCCGTTCGATCCAGGGGCTGGGCATCGCGCCGGACGTGCCGGTGGCGGAGAGCCGCGACGAGGAGACGCGGTTCCTGCCCGACCACGAGGCGGACCTGAACCACGCGCTGAAGAACGAGGGGGCGTCGAGCCCGACCACGCCGCCGGCGCCGCGCTCGGACCTGCCGGAGGTGGCGGCGTCGATCCCGAAGATGCCGCCGGAGAACTTCGCCAAGTTCGACCCGACCAAGCCGGACACCGACTTCCAGTTGCAGCAGGGCCTGACCCTGGTGCGGGCGATGGAGCAGCAGCGCCACGCCTCGGCGCGCTGAGCGCGGGCGGCGGGGCGGGACCTCGGCGTGCCTCGGGCCGACGTGGCGCCATCGCGGGGGCCGGCGTCGCTGCGTGACCGGCTGACCTGGCGGCGGCTGGGGGGCGCCTGGGCGGCGCTGGCGGTGCTGGCGGGGGGCGGCGCCGGCGTGCTGCAATGGCTGGGGGCGCCGCAGGAACCGGCCGGCGTCCCGGTGTCGGCGGCCTCCGCGGGTCCGTCGGCCGGCACGGGTGTGGCCGCCTTCCGGGACGACGCCGGGACCGGGGCCGGCGCCCGCGAAGCGGTTGCGCCCCGGGGCGCGGTGCTCCAGGGCGAGTCTTCCCCGACCGGCGTTTCCCCAAAAGGCACCTCGACGGCCGGCATCTCCCCACCCGACGTTGCGCAGCCTGCCGCGCCGCATGACCTCGCAAGCGCTGTGGTGACGGCGCCGACCGGGCCGGCTCTGCTGCGTCCTTCCGGCGGCCCGGATCGCCGCGACCTGCCGGGGCCCGCGCCGGCTTCGGGGTCCGGCGGCGGGCCGGCGGCGCAGGGTGCCGCGTCCGGGGACGTGGCTGGCGCGACGGTGGCGGCCGGGGCGGCCCCCGCGCTGCCCGGGGCAGAGCCGGGAGCCGTGGCAGGCCTGGCCGCCGTGCGCGGCGGGGACGCCGCGCCGGCCCGGCGTCCTGCCGGCCTGCCCGCACAGGCACGGGCCGGGCCGGTGGTCATCGCGGCGCCGCTGGCCGCGCTGCTGGGGCCGGGGCCGGACGGGCTGTCGCTGCCGCAGGTGGGTGCGGACGGGCTGGCGCCGATGCAGGCGTACGCGCGGCCGTTCTCCGCCCCGCCGGGCGCGAAGCTGGTGTCGGTCGTGCTCGACGGCGTCGGCCTGTCCGAGGCGGACAGCCTGGCCGCGATCAACGCCCTGCCCGGCGCGGTCGATCTCGCCGTCTCGCCGTACGCCGCGCATCCCGACGCGCTGCTGCGCCAGGCGCGGCTGAAGGGGCACGAGCTGCTCGCCTCGATCCCGATGGAGCCCGCGGGGTCGCCGCTGAACGACGAGGGCGGCCGGGCGCTGACCACCGACGCCACCGACGTGGCCAACGCGGCCGGGCTCGACCGCGTGCTCGGGCGAATCCAGGGCTACGCCGGGGCCACCGGCGGCTCGGACGGGCAGCGCGGCGAGCGTTTCGCCCTGAGCGGGCGGCCGTTCGCCGAGGTGGCGCGCGACCTCGCGGCGCGCGGTTTGCTGTATGTCGATGCCGCGGGGGCGCGCCTGCCGCCGGAGCTGGCGTCGCGTGGCGTGGACCTGGTGGTGGACGAGCCGGAAGGCGCCGCGGTCCTGGACGCCAGGCTGGCGCGGCTGGAAGCGATGGCGCAGGAAAACGGCACGGCGCTGGGCCTGGCCGGGCCGCCGCGCCCGGTCACGGTGGCGCGGATCGCGCTCTGGGCGAAGGGGCTCGCGGCGCGCGGCCTGGTGCTCGCCCCGGCCAGCGCGCTCGTTCGGACCGGACAGGCCGCGCCGTCCGGGGCGGATGCCGCCGTCGCCCCGGCCGACGTTCCGGTGTCTGGGGCGCCGTCCGGCCGCGTCGGCGACCCGCTGTCCAGGAGAGCCCCGTGAGCGATCTTCCCTACCGCCCCAACGTGGGCGCCGTGCTGTTCAACCGCGACGGCCTGGTGTTCGTCGCACGGCGCGCCGACCTGCCCAACGCGGAGGGCGCGGCGGGCGGCTGGCAGCTGCCGCAGGGCGGCATCGACGGCGACGAGGACCCGCGCGCCGCCGTGCTGCGCGAGCTGGCCGAGGAGATCGGCACCGGACGCGCCGAGATCATCGGCGAGCACCCGGAGTGGCTGAGCTACGACCTGCCGCCGGAGCTGCTCGGCCGGGCGCTGGGCGGCAGGTTCCGCGGGCAGCGGCAGCGCTGGTTCGCGCTGCGCTTCACCGGGGAGGACAGCGACATCCGGCTCGACCTCGACCCGCACCCGGAGTTCGACGCCTGGCGCTGGGCGCGGCTGGAGGAGCTGCCGGAGCTGTCTGTGGCGTTCCGGCGCGCGATCTACGAGGTGCTGGCGCATTCGTTCGCGGAGTTTGCGGCGCGGTAGGCAGGCAGCAAGGCCAGGGCTCTACCCTGGACCCGCCAGGCGTAGGTGGCCAAAGGTTCCGACGATCCGCCTGGATCGTTGGAAAGGCCACCGGAGGGAGCCGCCCCTGGACCCGGCCTCACTCAGGGAATGGGTTCCAAGGGCCCTGCCCTTGGCGGGGTCCAGGGGCAGAGCCCCTGACCTTCCTGACCGGCCACCGGTCTCAAGGCGGGCAGGTGCAGGGGTGGATTGTCCGGACTCCCGGTTGTCTCCGCCCCTGGCGGAGTTCGAGGCGGGGCCTTGGCCCTGCCTCAGTGCGCGGCCGGGGCGTCGTCGCCGCCCTTCTTGGTCTTGGACAGCAGGAACGCCAGCGGCACCACCGCGAACGCCCCCATCGCGCAGTAGGTGAAGATGTCGCCGTAGGCCAGCACGGAGGACTGCGTGCGGAAGGTCTGGTAGATGCGCCCGGTGGCCGTGCTTTCCAGCGAGGAGGCCAGGTGGCCGGTCGACAGCAGTCCCGCCTCGATCTGCTGGCGCGTGGCGACGAAGCCCTGGCTGAGCGGCGTCATGTTGCGCGACATGTGCGCCATCTCGATCTGGGTGCGCTGGGTGACCAGGGCGGTGGCGAGCGAGATGCCGATCGAGCCGCACACGTTGCGCGCCATGGAGAACAGCGCGGCGGCGTCGTTGTTCATCGAGCGCGGCAGGGTGGCGTAGGCCACGGTGCTGATCGGCACGAACAGGAACGCCAGCGCCGCGGTCTGGAATCCGCGCATCTTCACCAGGGTGAAGAAGTCGATGTAGGGCACAAGGTGGCTGGAGTACGCCATGGCGAAGCCCATCAGCGTGAAGCCGATGGCGATCACGTAGCGTATCGCCATCCTGCCCATCAGCCAGCCCACGAGCGGGATCAGCGCGATGATCACCAGCCCGCCGGGCGTCAGCACCAGCCCGGCCAGGGTCGCGGTGTAGCCCAGCACCTGCTGGGCCAGCTGCGGGATCAGCACCGCGCTCGAGTACAGCAGCAGCCCCATGACGCCGACCATGGTCGCGCCCACCGCGAAGTTGCGGTTGCCGAACACGTAGATGTTGACCACCGGCTTCTTCGCGACCAGCAGCCAGCCGATCGCGCCGAGGATGCCCAGCGCCGCCAGCAGCGTGAGCACGCGGATGAACGACGAGCCGAACCAGTCGTCGTCCTCGCCGCGGTCGAGCGCCACCTGCATGCAGCCCAGGCCGATGGTGATCAGCGACAGGCCGATCACGTCGATCTTGCGGTTCTTCTTGCCGGCCCAGGGCGGGTCCTCGAGCACGGCGAGCACGGCGGCCACGGTGGCCAGGCCGACCGGGATGTTGATGAAGAACACCCAGCGCCAGGAGTAGGTGTCGGTGAGGTAGCCGCCCAGCGTCGGGCCGATCACCGGGGCGACGATGGTGGCGATCGCGGTCAGGCCGAACGCCTTGCCGCGCTGCGCCGGGGGGAAGGTGTCGAGGATGATGGACTGCTGGCTGGGCTGCAGCCCGCCGCCGAAGAAGCCCTGCAGCAGGCGGAACACCACCAGCTCGCCAAGGTTGGTCGAGACTCCGCACAGGAACGAGAACACGGTGAACATGAAGATGCAGGTGACGAAGTAGCGCTTGCGGCCGAAGGTGTCCGACAGCCAGCCCGAGATCGTCAGCACGATGCCGTTGGCCACCAGGTAGGAGGTCAGCGCCCAGGTCGCGTCGTCGTAGGAGGACGACAGCGAGCCGGCGATGTGGGGCAGCGAGACGTTGACGATGGTGGTGTCGAGCACCTCCATGAAGGCGGCCAGCGTCACCACGACGGCGATCAGCCAGGGGTTGTAGCTGGGGTTCCAGTTCTTGTGCTGCTCGGCCTTGTCGCCGGAGTCGCCGCCGCGGTTGGCGGCGGCCCGGTTCTGCTTGTCGCCGCCCTTGCCGCTCATTTCAGCGCCACGGTGGGCTCGACGGACAGGCCGAGCGGCAGCGGCAGGGTCGGGTCCAGGCCGCTGTCGATCACGATCTTGACCGGGACGCGCTGGACGATCTTGACGAAGTTGCCGGTGGCGTTCTCCGGCGGGAAGGCGGTGAACTTCGAGCCGGAGCCGAGCTGGATGCCGTCGACGTGGCCGTGCAGCTTCAGCGTGGGGTAGGCGTCGACGCTGATGTTGACGTGCTGGCCGGTGCGCATGCGGGCGAGCTGGGTTTCCTTGAAGTTGGCGGTGATCCAGACCTCGGGGGAGACCACGGACAGGATCTGCTGCGCCTGCTGCACGTAGTCGCCCTGGTTGACGTTGCGGTGGGTGACCCAGCCGTCCTGCGGCGCGGTGACGCGGGTCCAGGACAGGTTCAGCTCCGCGGTGGCCAGCGCCGCCTTGGCCTGGGCGACGGAGGCCTCGCGCTGCTTCACGGTGGCGGTCTGCTGGCCGATGTTGGGGGTGACCGGGGTGGCCTGGGTGACGGCGGCCTGGGCCTGCTCGACCTGGGCGTTGGCCTGGCCGAGGGCGGCGGTGCTGGCGTCCACGTCGGCCTGGGTGGTGGCGGCGCGGTCGATGCGGTGCTGGCGGTTGAAGTCGGTCTGCGCCTTGAACTGGGCGGCCTTGGCGGAGTCGAGGTTGGCGCGCGCCTGCTGCAGCCGCGCGGGGAAGGTGACCTTGGCCACCTCGGTGGCCTGCTGCTGGGAGCGGACCTGGGCCTCGGCGGTGTCGAGCTGGGCCTGCGCCTGGTCGCGGGCGGCGATGTAGTCGCGCTGGTCGATCTCGATCAGCACCTGGCCCTGGTGGACGAACTCGTTGTCGTTGACCGCGAGCCGGGTGACGTAGCCCGCGACGTGCGGCGCGATGGTGACGGCGCGCCCGTCGGTGTAGGCGTCGTCGGTGTCCTCCAGGTCCTTGTTCGACCACCAGTAATAGAAACCGCCGGCGATCAGGACCAGAAGCACCAGGACGATGCCGGCGCGCACGAACGGCCGCGCCTTCTTGCGGCGTCTTTCCTGCTCTTCTTCGTCGTCGTCGTCCTTCTTGTCGTCGTCCGACTTCGATTTCTTGTCGTCGCCGTTCTTCTTCGACTTGCCGCTGCGATCCTTGTCGCCGTCGTCGCTGTCGTCGTCTGAGTCCTGGTCGTCGTCCTGCTTCTCGGGGGGGTGGCGGGCGGGGCGGTCGGCGTCGTTGCGGGGCGGCGCCGGCGGGGACCGGGGAGCGTCGGCCTGCTCCCGGTCGGGCCTGTCGTCCGCCGGGGATTGGCGCGCCACGGACTGGCGCTCATCGTGCTCGCGCGCGTCGTCGCCCTGCTGTCTGTCCATCGCGGAAGCTCCCACTGGGCGCGGACACGACCCAGCACGGGAAACGTCCGCCTTCGTCACCTGACCGATCGGTCAGCGTGCCCTCCGCTTTAGCGGATCGGCCGGGCGCAGGAAAGGGCGGTATTGCGTTGTGCGAAGACGGCGGACGGCGGGCGGCGGCGCCTGACGCAACCGTGTCTGTGGGCGCGGGCGGCGCGATTGTGCGGAGTCCGGGTTGGCGGGCCGGGGGGAGGCGCGGGCGTCGGGCGTGCGGGCTAGAGGCCGTTGTGAGCCTTGCAGCAGCTCGCTGCTTCAGACAGGGCAGCAAGATCCTTCTTTTTCTGAAGAAAAAGAAGCAAAAAGACTTTGTTCATGGAGTTCCGGGCGCGCGGGCGGCTCCGGAGATCCATGGGCAAAAATTCTTTGGTTCTTTCTTTCAAGAAAGAACACGCTTCTTTCTTGCGGCGGCGCGCACTGTCGAGTCTGGCAGGTCCATGACAGGCTTCAGCGGGCGGGCAGGAAGTCGCCGCAGAACGGGGGCAGGCTGAGGGGGTCGTTGTTGGCGAGCGCCGCGCAGCCCTGGCGGATGCCGAGCACCACCTCGTCGCAGGGCTGCTCCAGGCGGCAGATGGTGCCGGAGTGGATCACCGCGGCGCACTGCACCGCGAGCGTCGAGGAGCGCTCGAAGCCGGCCGAGGCCAGGCAACTGCGCAGCTCCGCGGCGCGCGACGGGAGCGCGGAGATCGCCAGGGCCACCAGGGTCGCCGTGCACAGCCTCATGGGTTCGGCCCTCCTCGCCTGCGGGGCGGAGGAGAACCGAAGGCGGGGCGGGCCGCAAGGGCGGAGCGTGGGGAAGGCCGGGGCGGGGGTGGTTTCCTGGCCCTCGGCGGGCGTCCTGCCGGGCGAGACGCCGGGCGTACTGCCGCGCGAGACGGATCGGGGGGTTTCGGGGGCCGGTGTCCGGCGGCGCGAGACGCCGTGGGGCGTTCGGGGCGGGGCGGGACGAAATGCCGCGGCCGTGGCGTTCGCGCCTTGGGCGTCGTGGGAGCGCGTGGCAGCCTGCCACCATGCGCCGCGTCGTCGTCATGGGTCCACCCGGCAGCGGGAAGTCCACGCTCGCCCAGGTGCTCGGCGAGGGGTGCGGGCTGCCCGTGTTCCACCTCGACCACGCCTTCTGGCGGCCGGGATGGGTGCCGGCGCCGGCGGAAGCGTTCCGCGCCGAGGTGGAGCGGATCGCGGCCCTGCCCGCGTGGGTGATCGACGGCCACTACGGGGGCACGCTGGCGCCACGCCTGGCGCGGGCGGATGCGGTCGTGTTCCTCGACCTGGCACCTCGGGTGACCCTGCCGCGCGTGGTGCGGCGGGCGCTGGTCGGCGCGGTCGTGGGGCGGGAGCAGGCGCCTGGGTGCCGGGAGCGGCTCGATCCGGCGTTTCTCCGTTACGCGGTCGGGTGGCGGCGGGCGCGGCGGGGGAAGGACCTTGCGCTGCTGGAGGGGTTCGGGGGCGTGGTGCTCGTTCCGGGGAGCGACGGGGCGGTGCGGCGCGTGGTGGCGGAGCTGCTGGCGCGGCATGGCGGGGGGACATGGGCGTGACGGGAAAGCCGGGCTCTGCCCGGACCCGCCAGGGCGAGTTGCCCTGGGCCGGCCTTTGTTGGAGCTTGTCCCTGGTTGGTGGGGGGATGGCTGGTTTCGACCCATCCCGGACGGTCACGGCCCGATTACCACGCCTTGGAGGCAGA
>CAXSFU010000037.1:0-32791 GCA_964236695.1 uncultured Acetobacteraceae bacterium
CCTTTGGTAACCCTGTACTTAAGGAATGGGTTCCGGAGGCGGATCGTTGGCGGAGCCTCGGCCCTGCGTCCTGCGCAGCAGCCGCGCCTGCGGGTACCAGGCGGTGCGCGCGCCCTGCATCCAGCGCCAGTCCGCGTGGGCCGGGAGCACCACCGTGGTGGGGGCGCCCAGGGTGGCGGCGAGGTGGGCGACCATGGTGTCCACGGTGAGCACCGCGTCGCAGGACGCGACCAGCGCCGCGGTGGCGAGCACGTCGCGGCTGTCGTCGCCGGGGTTGGCGAAGCCCGCGCCGGCCTCGGCGCTGGCGGGGCCGCGCTGCAGGCTGACGGGGGTGGCGCCGCGGCACTCCGGGCGGGCCAGCAGCCAGTCGAGCGGCACCGAGCGCGCCGGGTCCCAGTCGCCGGCCCGCCAGCACAGGCCGACACGGCGCCCCTCCGCCTGGCCGGGCGCGCGGGCGGGCGGCGCGGGCAGGATCGGGGCGAGGGGCGGGGGCACGCGGCGCAGGACGTGGGCCAGCTCCATGACCTCGATGTCGCAGGCCGACGGCGGCAGGGGGCGCGCGGGGTCGAACGGGTGCCAGGCGCAGGACAGGTCGGGGAGGCGGGCGAGGAAGGGCAGCAGGGCGGGCTGCGCTTCCACCGTCAGGCGGGCGCAGCGGGCCTGGAGCAGGGGAAGGTAGCGGGCGAACTGCAGTGTGTCGCCGAGGCCGTGGTAGCAGCGCACCAGGACGTGCAGGCCGTCCGGAGGAGTGCCGTCCCAGAGCCAGCGTTCGTGGTAGGGCAGCGCAGGGTCGTCGCGGGTCGCGGGGTCGCGGGCAACGAGGGCGGCGTCGGCGAGGGCCCAGGCGTCGGCGAAGCGGCCGGCGCGCATGGCGGCGTCCCAGGTCATCGGCGCAAGGAGGCAAGGCCGGGGTCTGCCCGGACCCGCCAAGGGCCAGGGGCCCTTGGATCCCCCTTCCCCAAGTAAGGCCAGTCCAGGGCGGCTCGCCCTGGCGGGTCCAGGGCAGAGCCCTGGCCTTGCTGCCTACCCTGCCTCGTGGTGCACCAGCGAGTGCCAGTGCCGCCCGGTGCGCGCCAGCAGCTCGTCCGCGCCCTTCGGCCCGTAGGAGCCTGCCGGGTAGTCCTCGACGCTGGCCGAGCCGTCGGCCGCGGCCTTGAGGGCCGGTTCCACGGCGGCCCAGCCCGCCTCGATGTTGTCGGCGCGCTGGAACAGGGTGGGGTCGCCGTGCAGGCAGTCGAACAGCAGGGTCTCGTAGCCGACGTTGGGCTCGACCTTGAAGGCGTCCTGGTAGCGGAAGGCGAGATCGACGCCGGCCAGCACCATGGTGGGGCCGGGGTGCTTAGCGCTGATGGACAGGGACAGGCCCTCGGTCGGCTGGATGGAGAAGACCATCATGTTGGGCGAGAGCTTGTCGACGGGGGTGTCGCGGAACAGGGCGTAGGGCGCCTGGCGGAAGTGCACGACGATCTCGGTAGCGCGGCCGCCGAGGCGCTTGCCGGTGCGCACGTAGAAGGGGACGCCGGCCCAGCGCCAGTTGTCGATCTCGAACTGCAGGGCGACGTAGGTCTCGGTGCGGCTGTCCTTGGCGACGCCGGGCTCGTCGCGGTAGGCGGCCATCGGCTTGCCCGCGATCTCTCCGGCGGTGTACTGGCCGCGCACGACGTTCTCCGGCTTCACCGGGGAGATGGCGCGGATCACTTTGGCCTTCTCGTCGCGCACGTCCTCGGCATCGAAGCTGTTGGGCGGCTCCATGGCGATCATGCCGAGCATCTGGAACAGGTGGTTGGGCACCATGTCGCGCAGCGCGCCGGTGGGCTCGTAGAACGCACCCCTCTGCTCCACGCCCACGGTCTCGGCGGCGGTGATCTGCACGTGGTCGATGTGCTCGCGCGTCCACAGCGGCTCGAAGATGCCGTTGGCGAAACGAAGCGCCATGATGTTCTGGATCGTCTCCTTGCCGAGGAAATGGTCGATCCGGTAGAACTGGCTCTCGTCGCCGTGGGTGAGGATCTGCGTGTTCAGCACCTTGGCGGAGGCGAGGTCGGAGCCGAACGGCTTCTCGATCACCACGCGGCGGAAGTCGTCGCCTTCCTGCTTCAGCAGGCCGGCATCGCCGAGCTGCTCCACCACGCCGCCGAAGAAGCGCGCGGCGATCGCGAGATAGAACAGCACCGAGCCCTTCAGTTCGTTGCCAAGCTTCTTGATGTCCTCGGGCTTGGTGAAGTCGCCCTGGAAGTAGCTCAGGCGCTGCGTGACCCAGCCCCAGGCCGCCTGGTCGATCTCGGGGACGTAGAACTCGGCGTTGGGGTCCTGGGTGAACTCCTGCATCGTGTCGGACAGCTCCTTGCGCCAGGCGTCGTCGTTGCCGTCAGTGCGGTCGACGCCGACGATGCGGAAGCCGTCGTCGAGGAGCTTCTCGGAAGCGAGGTTGTAGAGCGCGGGCATCAGCAGGCGCTTGGTCAGGTCGCCGTGGGCGCCGAAGATCACCATGGTGCAGGGCGGCGCGGCGTGGGCGGCGGCCGGGGCGGTGGCGGGCGCGTCCGGGTGCGCCGCAGCCGGCGGCGCGCTGGGCTGGGCCTGTGCGGAGCCGGTGTTCGGGGCTGAAGTCATGGGGCCTCGCGATGGGCCTGGCGGGGCGGCCATCCGCCCCGGTCCCGGCGGCCCGGGCGACATCCCCCGTCCGGCGCGGGGCGGGGCGTCGGACGCAGAACGGCGGGGAAGGGCGGGAGTTCGCGGGCGGGCGGGGAAGGCCGGGGCGCTGCCCTGGACCGGCGTGCGTTCGGCAGCGGCACGTCGGGCGGGGACGGCGCGTCAGGCCAGGCGGTCGGCGAGCGCGGCGTTGCCGCCCATGCCGCGGGCCAGGGCGGCGGCGGTGTCGCCGCGGTCGTCGCGCAGCGCGGTGCTGGCGCCGGCTTCCAGCAGCAGGTCGACGATCGCGCTCCGGCCGAAGGCGGCGGCGACCATGAGCGCGGTCTGCCCGGACTCGTTGGCGGCGTCGACCGCGGCGCCGGCGGCGAGGAGCTGGCGGGCGACGGCCTCGTGGCCCTTGAACGCCACGCCGAGCAGGGCGGTGCTGCCGCGCGCGTCGCGCGCGTCGACCGGCGCGCCGCGGTCGAGCAGCAGGGCGACGGAGCCCTCCTGGCCGGCGTAGGCGGCGATCACCAGCGGCGGGAAGCCGCGCGGGTCGGGGGCGTCGCGGTCGATGCCGGCGTCGAGCATCTGCCCGGCCAGCGCCACGTCGCCCTCGCGCAGGGTGGCGAGGAACAGGGCGGCGATCTGCTGCGGCGTGTAGGCGGGCGGCGGCTCGGACATGGCGGCAGGATGCGGCGGTGGCGCCAGGGCGGCAAGCGGGGGCGGCAAGTGGCGGGGCGCGCGGGGTTTCGGCCCTGCCTGGCGCAGGCTTGCGGCGTCGTGTTGCAGGTGCGAGGGTCCGGCGCCGCTTGACCCTCGCCGGACTGGACACCGCATGGCCGAATTCGACACCGTCGTCCAGGCGCTGTGGCGGGGCAGGAGTCCCTACGATGGGTTCGTTGCCGGGCGGTTCAGGCCGGACGCGCAGGGCTGGAACTCGGACCACCCGTTCCTGGCCGACACTCTGCGCAGGGTCAGGCCGAAGCTCGTGGTCGAGATCGGCGTGTGGAAGGGCGGCTCGACGATCCACATGGCCTCGGTGCTGCGCGACGCGGGCATCGACGGGGTGGTGCTGGCCGTGGACACCTGGCTGGGGAGCTGGGAGCACTGGCAGGAGGACGAGTGGTTCCCGAGCCTGCTGTGCCAGAACGGCTACCCGAGCATGTACTACACCTTCCTCGCCAACGTGGCGGCCGCCGGGGTCGAGGGCCACGTGCTGCCGCTGCCGCAGGACTCGGCGAACGCCGCGTTCGTGGCGCTGTACCGCGGGCTGCGGCCGCAGGTCGTGCACATCGACGCCGGCCACGACTACGAGGCGGTGACGGCGGACCTGCAGCGCTGGTGGAAGCTGCTGGCACCGGGCGGCGTGCTGATCGCCGACGACTACGATCCAGAGGGCAAGGTTTGGCCGACCGTGCGCGACGCGGTGGACGACTTCCTGCGCGAGACACCGCACAGCGAGTTCGAGGCGGTGCCGTACAAGGCGCGGTTCACCAAGCCGTAGGAAGGGAAGGCCAGGGGCTCTGCCCCTGGACCCCGCCAAAGGCAAGCCTTTGGAATCCACTTCTAAGTAAAGCCGGTCCAGGGGCGGCTCGCCCCTGGCGGGTCTGGGCAGAGCCCAGCCTTGCTTTCTGCCTTACTTCGCCTTCGGCGGCATGAACCGGAACAGCCCCCACGGCCCCTTCTGCGTGCTGCCGTGCTCGTGGAACTGCGCCATGTCCTGGATGTGCGAGGCGGTGACGTAGATCGCGCCGTCGGCGCCCTCCGCCATGCTGTCGGGCCAGCGCAGGCGCGGGTCGGTGGCCACCGTGGTCAGGGTGCCGTCGGGCGCGCGCATCCGCACCGCGTTGTTCGCCGGGTCGGTGATGAACATCTGGCCGGCGGCGTTCATCCACAGCCCGTCCGCAACATTGGTGGTGCCGAGCGTTTCCACGCGCGCGGCCACGTCGGCGGCGGGCGACAGCAGGGCCGCCGTGGGCACGCGGTAGAGCGTCGTGCCGACCAGGTCCTGCCAGTAGAGGGTCTCGCCCTTGGCGTCGAGCGCGATGCCGTCGGCGGCGAAGGCGGGGATGCGGTGGTCGGGCTTTCGCAGCTCGTGGCCGTCGACGTGCGGGACGACGCCGGGCTGCGGCTGGGTGCGCGGGTCGCCGTCGAGCACGCGGCGCGCGGTGCCGGCGGCGACGTCGACCACGATCAGCGCGCCCTTCTGCCCGGAGTCGGTGAGAAAGGCGTGGGCGCCGTCGGGGCTGACGCGCACGTCGTTCATGTAGGAGCCCTGCGGCGCCACGCTCTCGTCGAAGCCGATCACCTTGACGACCCTGTTCGTCGAGAGGTCGATCTTCACCAGCTTGGGGCCGCCGGGCTTGATGAACTCGTTGCCGGGCGCGGCAGGGTCGACCACCCACAGGAAGCCCTGCGGGTCGACGGTCACGCTCTGCACGCACACGAAGTGGTCGCCCGCGGACAGGGGATGGAGGTTGCTCCAGCTGTTCCAGGCGGCGTCGGGATACGGCTTGAGCGTGCCGTCCTTCATCACCTCGGCGACGGAGACCGGCACGTCCTTCTCCCAGCGAGGGAAGTTCACGAAGGTGCGGCCGTCCTTCGCGACGGCGACGCCGGTGACCTGGCCGTCGAAGGCATGGACCTGCTGCAGGGGGGGCGGGGCGGCCAGGGCGGGGGCGGCGGCGAGGAGGAGGGCGGCGAGGAGGGGGCGCATGGGGGGCTTTCGGAAGGGAAAGGAAGGCCAGGGCTCTGCCCTGGACCCGCCAGGGCGAGCCGGCCTGGACCGGCATGGGATGGGGCCGGCGGCACGGGACGCGAGGGGGGGTGCCGCCGGCCTGAAGGGAAGGGTTTCCAAAGGGCTCGCCCTTTGGCGGGTCCAGGGCGGGGCCCTGGCCTTGTCTCAGTCCGGCACGTCGGCGAGGGTTCCGGGTTCCCGCAGGGGGACGTTGTTGCGGGCGTGGCGGAAAGCGGACAGCGCCGCGTAGGTCTGCAGGCGCGCGCGCATCAGCGAGCCGAGCGGGCGGTGCGCGGCCAGGCTGTGCGCCGGGCGGAACGACATTGCGTCGTCCATGAAGGCTTGGCGCGCGGGGGCGTAGGCGTCCTGGGCGGGCAGGGTGATGCGGGCGACGGTGACGTAGGGGCTCTCGGACTCCGGCCATGCCACCGTGGCGTCCTCGATCGGCATGGCGGCGAGGTCGCTGCACAGCTGGGCGCGCAGCTCGTAGGTGGCGCCGTGGTCGCGCAGGAAGCCGATCGTGGCGTGGCGCAGCGCGTCGGGGTCGGAGGCGACGTCGAGCGAGGTCTTGGCCATCGCGAGCTGGTCCGGGGACGCCGGGGCGGCGGCGATCTTGGCCACGTAGTCGCCGAAGCGCAGGGGGGCCTGGCTGTGGTAGGTCTCGGCGAGCGGGTGGATCGGCGGGTGGCCGAAGAAGTCGAGCGTGTTGCTGGACGCGCCCACCGCGCCGAGGACGGCGCTGGCGGCGCGCGCGGCGGTCGACACGGCGGCCTTGACGGCGCCGGGCAGCGGGGTCGCGGCCTCGAGCTGCTTCATGCTCTTGAGGAAGCCGGCGGCGTCGGGCTGCGGGAAGGCGGGGCCGGAGGCGAGCACGAAGTCCTGGGTGCGCGCGTCGTGGCCGGGGAGCATGGCGCCGTCGACGCCGAGCACCTTGATCGCCATGCCGCGGTGGGTGGCGACGCTGTCCGGCAGGACCTCGCCGGGGCCGGTGGCGAGGCGGACGACGACCTCGTGCGTGCCGGGGGTGGCGAACAGGCCCTGCCGGTACGGCTCTGGCAGGTTCGGCAGGATCTCCAGGGTGCCCTTGAGCAGGCCGTGGCTTTTCGCGTGCGAGGCGCGCACGGCGTGCCGGTGGCGGTCGGCGGTGATCTCGCTCTCGTGGGTCATGGAGGCGATGATGCCGTCGATCGCCTCCTGCTCGCCGGGGGGGACATGCTCCAGGGAGTCCTGGTAGCGGATGAAGGTCGTCGCGGTCATGGGGGCTCCTGAGTGAAGCAAGGCCAGGGGCTCTGCCCCTGGACCCCGCCAAAGGCCGAGCCTTTGGAATCCGATTCTTAAGGGAGGCCGGGTCCAGGGGCGGCTCGCCCCTGGCGGGTCCAGGGCAGAGCCCTGGCCTTGCTCCCTACAGCAGCTTGTCGAGCGTGATCGGCAGGTCGCGGACCCGCTTGCCGGTGGCGTGGAACACCGCGTTGGCGATGGCGGCCGCGGTGCCGCAGATGCCGATCTCGCCGAGGCCCTTGACGCCGAGCGGGCTGGTCTTGCTGTCCGGCTCGTCGACGAAGATCACGTCGATGTCGGTGATGTCGGCGCAGACGGGCACGTGGTACTCGGCGAGGTTGTGGTTCATGAAGCGGCCGAGGTTGGGATCGTTCAGCGCCTCCTCGTGGGTGGCCATGCCGATGCCGAACACGACGCCGCCGATGATCTGGCTGCGCGCGGTCTTGGGGTTGAGGATGCGGCCGGCGCAGATGGCGTCGACGATGCGGGTGACGCGGAGCTGGCCGAGGGTCTCGTCGACGCGGACCTCGGCGAACACGGCGGAGTGCGTGTAGGACGAGTAGAGCTTGGAGACGTGGGTGTCCGGCTTGACGGTCTCCTCCGCGTGCACCTTGTCGGCGCCGGCGGCTTCCATGGCGTCGGCGAAGCGCAGGCGCACGGCGCGGTCGGCGGCGAGCGCGATGTGGCCGCCCTCGAACACGACGTCGTCGAGGCCGGCGCGGGCGAAGCGACCGCCGGGCGCCTTTGCGGCGTGCTTGAGCAGGGTCTCGCGCACGGCGAAGCAGGCGGCCTGCACGGCGGCGCCGGAGGAGGCGGCGGTCCAGGAGCCGCCTTCCAGGGGCGCGAAGGGCAGGGTGGTGTCGCCGAGCCTCACGGTGACGGCGTCCATGCCGAGGCCGAGGCTGTCCGCGGCGATCTGCGTCAGGATGGTGTAGGTGCCGGTGCCGATGTCGGCGGTGGCGGAGGCGACGACCAGGCGGCCGTCGGGGGTGAGGGTGGCGGAGGCGGAGGTCTTCATCACCTTGGCGTCCCAGACGCCGCTGGCCATGCCCCAGCCGATCAGCTCGCGGCCCTCCGCCATGGAGCGCGGCTCCGGGGTGCGGCGTGCCCAGCCGAAGCGCTCGGCGGCGAGGCGGTAGCCTTCGCGCAGCGCCTTGCTGGTGTAGGGCTTGCCCTCGTTCTGGTCGGCCTCCGAGTAGTTGCGCAGGCGCAGCTCCAGCGGGTCGACGTGGAGGCGGTGGGCCAGCTCGTCGAGCGCGCTCTCGAAGGCGAACTGGCCGGTGGGCGCGCCCGGGGCGCGCATGTCGGCGGGCGTGTAGCGGTCGAGCTTGACCAGCTTGTAGTCCAGCTCGACGTTGTCGCACTGCGCGGTCAGGCCGGTCCAGTTGACCACGACCTCCTGGTAGTCCTCGAAGGTCGAGGTCTCGGCGATGGCCTCGTGGCGGATGGCGTTGAGCACGCCGTCCTGCCGCGCGCCCAGCTCCACGGTCTGGATGGTCTCGGGGCGGTGGCCGAAGGTGAACATCTGGTCGCGGGTCAGCACCACGCGCACCGAGCGCTTGAGCTGCAGGGCGGCGAGCACGGCGAGGGTGAGCTGGTACTGCGGGCGCAGGCCGGAGCCGAAGCCGCCGCCGACATAGGGCGTGACAACGCGCACGTCGGACTTGGACAGGCCGAACACGCTGGTGATGTAGGCCTGGGTGTTGGTCACGCCCTGGATCTTGTCGTGCACGGTGATCCTGCCGTCGCCTTCCCAGACGACGGTGGTGGCGTGCGGCTCCATCGGGTTGTGGAACTCGGCGGGCTGGTAGTACTCGCCTTCCACGCGGATCGGGCTCTCGCCGAGCACGCCGGGGGCATCGCCGCGCGGCTTGGGCGGGGGCGTGATGCCGGAGCGCTTCTTCGGCGGCACGTAGGCCGAGCCGCGGGCGGCGAACAGGTCGGTGTGGGACTCCTCGGCCTCGTAGGTGGCAAAGACCAGGGTGGCGGCGTGGCGCGCGGCCTCGAAGGTGTCGGCGACGACGAGGGCGATCGGCTGGCCGCTGTAGACGATGCGGTCGTCGTGCAGTGCGCGGAACGGCGCGCCGGGCGGGGCGACCTCGTCGCGAAACGAGGCGTCGCGCCAGGCGGTGCGCATGCGGTTCTGGTGGGTGAGCACCTCGACCACGCCGGGCACCGACTTCGCAGCCGCGGTGTCGAGGCGGGCGATGCGGCCGCGGGCGATGGCGCCGGACACGACGACGCCGTGCAGCAGGCCGGGGGCCTCGAACTCGCCGGCGTAGCGGGCGGCGCCGGTGACCTTGGCGCGGCCGTCGACGCGGCTGGCGGGCTGGCCGACGAAAGGCTCGATGGTGGCGGACATGGGCTGCGTCCTTTGTCTGGGGGCGAAGAAAGGAAGGCCAGGGGCTCTGCCCCTGGACCCCGCCAAGGGAGCCCCTTGGATGGCCTTGCTTAAGTGAGGCCGGGTCCAGGGGCGGCTCGCCCCTGGCGGGTCCAGGGCAGAGCCCTGGCCTTGCCTTACTGGATGCGCTTTTCCGAGGCGTGCTGCGGCGTGGCGTCGGTCGCCTGCTGCAGGGCGCGCACGATCGCGCGCCGGGCCAGCTCGATCTTGAAGGCGTTGTGCTCGTGGCCCCTGGCGTCGGCGAGGATGCGGTCGGCGGCGGCGCCGAAGTTCGGCGCGGTGGGCAGCTTGCCGGCGAGTATCGCCTCGGCGGAGGGGTCGCGCCAGGGCTTGTGGGCGACGCCGCCCAGGGCGATGCGGGCGGTGGCGACGCGGTCGCCGTCGAACTCCAGGGCGGCGGCGACCGAGACCAGGGCGAAGGCGTAGGAGGCGCGGTCGCGCAGCTTGAGGTAGGTGTAGTGGCGGGCGAAGCGGGGCGCGGGGAGGTCGACGGAGGTGATGATCTCGTCGCGCTCCAGGGCGGTGTCGCGCTCGGGGTGCTCGCCGGGGAGCAGGTGGAAGTCGGCGAAGGCGATCGTGCGCCCGCCCTGCGGGCCGGAGACCTGGACGGTGGCTTCGAGGGCGGCGAGGGCCACGCACATGTCCGACGGGTGGGTGGCGATGCAGGACGCGCTGGCGCCGAGGATGGCGTGCAGGCGGTTGAGGCCGCCGATCGCGGGGCAGCCGGAACCGGGCTCGCGCTTGTTGCAGGGCGTGGCGGTGTCGTAGAAATAGTAGCAGCGGGTGCGCTGCAGCAGGTTGCCGCCGGTGGACGCGGCGTTGCGCAACTGCGGCGAGGCGCCGGCGAGGATCGTGTCGGCGAGCAGCGGGTAGTCGCTGGTCACGCGCGCGTCGCGGGTGATGTCGGTGTTCTTCGCCAGCGCGCCGATGCGCAGGCCGCCGCCGGGCAGGGGCTCGATGCGGTCGAGGCTGGGCAGGCGGGTGATGTCGACCAGGCGGGTCGGACGCTCGACGTCGTATTTCATCAGGTCGACGAGGTTGGTGCCGCCGGCGATGAAGCGGGCGCCGGGCTCCAGGCCGATCTCGCGGATTGCCTCGGCGACGTCGGTGGGGCGAGCGTAGGAGAAGCGGTTCACTGCGCGGCCTCCTGCAGGGGCTGCTGTTGCTGGACCTGCTCGATGGCGGCGACGATGTTGGGGTAGGCGCCGCAGCGGCAGATGTTGCCGCTCATCAGCTCGCGGATCTCGGCGCTCGTGTGCGCCTGGCCCTCGGCGAGAAGTGCGGTGGCGGAGCAGAGCTGGCCTGGGGTGCAGTAGCCGCACTGGAAGGCGTCGTGGTCGATGAACGCCTGCTGGATCGGCGAGAGGGTGCCGTCGCCGGCGGCGAGGCCCTCCACGGTGGTGACCTGGGCGCCGTCCTGCATCACGGCGAGGCACAGGCAGGCGTTCATGCGCTGCCCGTCGACGAGGACGGTGCAGGCGCCGCACTGGCCGTGGTCGCAGCCCTTCTTGGAGCCGGTCAGGGCCAGCTCGTGGCGCAGCAGGTCGAGGAGCGTGGTCCAGGGCTCCACCTGCAGCGCGTGGGTGCGGCCGTTCACGGTGAGGCTGAGGGCGACGCGGTGCGGCGCGGTGGTGACGGAGGGATGGTCGGGCATCGGGGAGGTCCTTCCGGGAGGGGGCGGCGGCGCCGGAGCGTGTCGGCGCAGAAACGCTCCGAAGCGGGCGGGGTCGCAAGGGCGTGGCGGACACGATCGGGTGACGGGGGCGGGAAGGAAGCAAGGTTGAGGCTGTGCCCCAGGTTCCGCCAGAGGCTTGCCTTTGGAGTCCACTACTTAAGTAAGGCAGGTCCAGGGGCGGCTCGCCCCTGGCGGGTCCAGGGCAGGGCCCTGGCCTTGCTGCCTTCCTGGCGCGTCCGCCCGCGCGGCCCACATGCGCGGAATGGACAAGCATCCCCTGATGACCCGCGCCGCCGGCCTCGACCGCCTCGCCGGGTTCGCGCCGCATGCCGGGGCGTCGTATGCCGGCGGGCGCAACACGGATTTCGGGCCGGACGCGGAGGGGGCGACGTCGGCGCTGTCGCCGTTCCTGCGGCGTCGCCTGGTGACGGAGCGCGAGGCGGTGGCGGCGGCGCTGGCGGTGCCGGGAGCGCCCGGGATGGTCGACCGGTTCGTGCAGGAGGTGTTCTGGCGCTCCTACTTCAAGGGGCACCTGGAGACGCGGCCGGCGCTGTGGGACGGGTATCTGGCGCTGGCGCGGCAGGGACGGGACCGGCTGGCGGCGGAGTCGGGGCTGCGGCGGGTGCACGAGGACGCGGTGGCCGGGCGGACGGGGATCGACGGGTTCGACGACTGGGCGCGCGAACTGGTGGAGCACAACTGGCTGCACAACCACGCGCGGATGTGGTTCGCCTCGATCTGGATCTTCACCCTGCGGCTGCCGTGGGCGCTGGGGGCGGATTTCTTTATGCGCCACCTCATCGACGGGGACCCTGCGAGCAACACGCTGTCGTGGCGCTGGGTGGCGGGGCTGCACACCAAGGGCAAGGCGTATGCGGCGCGGGCGGAGAACATCCGCCGCTACACGGACGGGCGGTTCGACCCGCGCGGGCTGGACGAGGACCCGGTGGCGCTGGAGGAGGCGCGCGACGTGCCGCCGGTGGCGCTGCCGCGGGCGGGGGCGGCGCCGGCGGGCGAGGTGGCGCTGCTGCTGCACCTGGACGACCTGCACCCGGAGAGCCTGGAACTGGGCGGGGCGCGGGTGGTGCGGGTGCGGGGCGTGGTGGCACATGCGGAGGGGGCCGTGGCGCGGGTGCGCGCGGCGGACCGCGAGGCGATGGCGGACGCGCTGGCGCGGGCGGGGGCGCATTTCGGGTGCGATGCGGCGTTGGTGGACGAGGCTGCGGGGGAAGCGGTGGGCGAGGGGTGGTCGGGCGGGCTGCCGGGGGTGGCGGCGTGGGCGCCGGTCGGGCCGTCGGCTGCGGTGCTGCCGGGGTGCGTGCGGGTGCGGCGGGGATGGGACGACGCGGTGTGGCCGAGGGCGACGAAGGGGTTCTTCCAGGTGAAGGCGGCGATCCCGGGGGTGCTGGCGGCGGAGGGGATCGGGGGATGAGAAAGAAAGCAAGGCCGGGTTCTGCCCGGACCCGCCAGAGGCCGGGCCTCTGGACTGCCTTCCCTGGGAGAGGCGATCCAGGGGCCCAGCCCTTGGCGGAGTTTGAGGCAGAGCCTCAACCTTGCTTCCTGCCTTGACCCACCCCGTGTCCGACCATTTCGACGGCGAGCGGTTCTTCAACCCGGGCCAGGCCCCCGGCCGCCGCGGCCTGCGGCAGGTGGTGCGCTGGCAGATGTTGGAGCGGGGTCCGCGCTGGGCGGTGCCGCCGCCGGGGCCGGCGTATCCGCCGCCGCCCGGAACGGTTGCGGCCGGGCATGTGGCGTTGAGCTTCGTGGGGCACGCGACATTCCTGCTGCGGTTCGCGGGCGCGGGCGGCGGGCCGGACGCGGTGGTGCTGACGGACCCGATGTTCTCCGAGCGGTGCTCGCCGGTGTCGTGGGCGGGGCCGCGGCGGGTGCGGCCGCCCGGGCTGGCACTGGATGCGCTGCCGCCGGTGGACGCGGTGCTGCTGTCGCACAACCACTACGACCACATGGACCTGCCGTCGCTGCGGGCGCTGGCGGCGCGGGGGACGCGGCGCGCGATCACCACGCTGGGCAACGCGACGGCGCTGCGGGCGTGCGGGTTCGAGCGGGTGGACGCGCTGGACTGGTGGGACGCCGCCTGGGTCGGCGCGGAGGGGGGCGTGCGGGCGGTGGCGACGCCGGCGCGCCACTTCAGCCGGCGGGGGTTCGGCGATGCCAACCGGTCGCTGTGGGCGGGGTTCATGCTGGAGGTGCCGGACGGCGGGGCGGGCGGGCGGGTGCTGTTCGCGGGGGATTCCGGAGCGGGGCCGCAGTGGGGGGAGATCCGGGCGCGGCTGGGGGCGCCGGACCTGGCGCTGCTGCCGATCGGGGCGTACGAGCCGCGCTGGTTCATGGCGCCGGTGCACATGGACCCGGCCGAGGCGGTGGACGCGCACCGGGCGCTGGGCGCGCAACGGTCGGTGGGGATGCACTTCGGGACGTTCCAGCTCACCGACGAGGCGATCGGCGCGCCGGAGCGGGCGCTGGCGGCGCTCGGGGTGGTGGAGTTCGACACGCTGGGGTTCGGCGAGACGCGGGTGGTGCGGCTGGGGGCGTGAGGCGGGGGAGGTTCCGGACAGGCGGCGTTGCCGGGGGTTGGTCTTGTCGATGGCGGAACGCCTTGAGCTGTCAAGGCGAGCAAGGCTGGGCTCTCCCTCCGCTGCCATTCCAACGACCCAAGAGGGTCGTCGGAACCTTTGGCAGCTACGCCCAGACCCGCCAGGGGCGAGCCGCCCCTGGACCGGCTTGACTTAAGTATTGGATTCCAAAGGCTCGGCCTTTGGCGGGGTCCAGGGGCAGAGCCCCTGGCCTTCCTTCCTTGACCGGCCGGAGCAACCGGCAACCGGGCTCGCGGTGCTGTCGGGCCGGCCGGAGGCGGCGAGGCTGGCGCTGCTCATGGTGTCCGGGCGGGGGCAGGCGATCCTGGCGCAGGCGGGGCTGCCGCCGCCGGTGGCGGCGCGGTGAGGGGCTGAGAGGCAAGGCCAGAGGCTCTGCCTCTGGGCTCCGCTCAAGGCGAGCCTTGAGAGTTCGGTTCGGGGTTCTGTTCCGGCGGCGGATTTCGGGGCGTGGGGAGGCGTCACGCGGCGAGTGACGTGTCCGTCACGGGAGGCGTGACGGATTCGGCCTTGCGGGGGGTCGCTGTCCTGCGCGGCAGGACGCGGTGGAGCGGGGGCGGGCGCGTGCTAGGGTCGGGGGATGTCCAGGCTCCGGCTGCGCATCGACTTCGACGGCGACCGGGCGCTCGGGCCCGGCAAGATCCGGCTGCTCGAGCTGGTGGCGGAGACGGGGTCGATCTCTGCGGCGGGGCGGGCGATGGACATGAGCTACCGCCGGGCCTGGGTGCTGGTCAGCGCGCTGAACCGGACGTTCCGGCTGCCGGTGGTCGAGACGCGGGGCGGCGGGGCGGGCGGGGGCGGGGCCAGCCTGACGCCGTTCGGGGCGGAGCTCGTGCTGCGCTTCCGCACGATGGAGGCCGTGGCGCGCGAGGCGCTGGGGCGGGACCTGGCGGCGCTGGAGCGGGTGCTCGCGCCGGGCGGCGACGCCTGAGCGAACCGCCCCGGCCGCCGCCGCCGCGCCCGGTCCGGCGCCTGCCGTTTCTGCGAGGTCCGCTCCCCGGCACGAACCCGGCAAGCCTTTGGAAATACCTCGTGGTGGTTTCCAAAAGCTCGGCCTTTGGCGGAGTTTGAGGCAGAGCCTCAACCTTGCCTGCTTGCCTAGGCGACCGCGCGGCGAACCGGGACGTAGCGGGCCAGCGTGGCGCGGGCCTGGTCGACGGCGGGGCCGTGGAGGGCGAGGGGGGCGCAGGGCTCGGCGGCATCGGGGCCGGGGCCGAAGACGGGGTGCAGCGTGGCGAGCGGGGCGTTGGCGAACTGCGCGCGGTTGCCGGTGTCGAGGAAGCTTTCCGCGGGCAGGCCTTCGGCGAGCAGGATGTCGTGGCGGTCCAGTTCGACGTGGAAGTAGGTGACGGCGGCGGGGGTGTCGCGGGTGACGGCGTGGTTGTCGACCAGGACGCCGGCGGGAACCAGGGCGCCGCCGAGGAACAGGGCGTGCTCGGGGCTGAGCAGGAGGTCGCGGGCGGGCAGGCCGGGGCCGAAGGCGCCGGCGTGGATGCGCACGGGGTTGACGGTGTCCGGCGCGGGGTGGCCATGGCAGCGCACGCGGCGGTGGCCGACCCAGCGCACCGGGGCGTGGCGGCCGGCGGCGGTGAGCAGGGTGTCGCCGGCGCGGACGTCCTCGACGCGGCGCTCGCCGAGGGCGGTGCGCAGGCGGGTGCCGGCGGCGTAGCAGGGCGCGGTGGGAGCGAGCGCCACGCCGCGGATGTTGGTGTCGGCGGCGGCGGTGAGCAGGGTGGTGAAGCTCTCGCCGGCGCCGGTGGTGGCGGACAGGCTGTCGGTGATGGCGTAGAGCGCGGTAGGGTCGGTGTCGCCGAGCGTGGCGCTGGTGGCGTAGAGCTGGACGGTGTCGCCGCCGACGGTGCCGGCGAGGCCGATCAGGCCGGTGGTGCCGGCGGCCGCGGTGTCGGGCACGAGGGTCAGGCCGGCGGACAGGGTGTAGTCGAGGGACCAGGCGCCGTTGGCGAGGCTCCACTTCTGCAGGCCGCCGTCGCCGGGGCCGCCCTGCTTGGGGTTGCCGCCGTCGGCGACGTAGAGGGTGGTGGCGTTCGCGAAGAAGAAGTTCTCGGGGGACAGGTGGACGGCGGTGCCGATCGCGGCGGCGTTGACGGTGTTGGCGGTGGCGGCGGTGAGCGTCACGGTCTGGCTGATGCCGGGCAGGGTGGCGGGGGTGGTGGCGGCGGTGGGCAGGCCGGCGTAGCTGTCGATGTTGCTGGTGCCGCCGGTGCCCTGCTTGCTGTCGCGCGAGACGGTGAGCGTGCCGTTGCTGATCTCGACGGTGCGGGTGTCGGTGGAGGTGTCGATCGCGGTGGCGGTCGTGGCGCCGTCGGCGGCGAGGAACACGCCCTGGGTGGCGTCGCCCTTCACGCCCTGGCCGGACAGGTAGAACGAGGCGCCGTCGACGGTGGCGGCGGAGCGGGGGTTGTTGGTGTTGGCCACGCCGTAGAGCGCGGTCGAGGTGTCGACGCTGCCGTCGACGCGGATGTCGGCGATCACGCGGGACACGGCGGTGTAGGTGCCGCCCAGGAGGCTGGTGGTCTGGGCGAGTGCGGCGGTGCCGTAGGTGGCGGGCGGGGCGGCGTTGAAGGTGGCGGCGTTGACGCCGTAGCCGGCGATGACCAGGGAGTGGCCGTCGGCGGAGCGCTCCAGCGAGCCCTCGGAGGAGGAGCCGTATTCCCCGGAGATCACCGAGTTCGTCGCGCCGTTCGATACGGTCGTGGTCTGCGGCAGCACGAGCCGGCCGGCGGCGGTGCCGGTCGTGGTGACCTGCTCCAGGGTGATCGGCGAGGCCTGGTTGTCGGCGTAGGCGCCGCTGCCGTCGCCGTCGCCGTAGATGCTGACCACCAGGTCGCCGGGGGTGAAGGCGAGGGTTCCGGTGGCGGCGGCGGGGGAGTCGGTCATGGGCGGCGGCGTCCTGGGTGCTGGGTGGGGGGCCGCGGCGGTGCGGCCGGCGCCTTGGTATGCGGGGCGGGACGGGGCGGCCATGACACTTCGGACACGTTGCAGTGTCGCAACGGATGGCGCCGCCGGGGCGGGCGGGGCGGCTCGCCATCTGGCGGCGGCTCGCCTAGAAGGCGGCGATGGTCCGCATCCTCCGCCACCTCCGCCACCGACCTTCCCTGATGGCGGGCCTCGCCGTGGCGGTGCTCGTCACCGCCGCGGAGGCGGCGTCGGGGGTGCAGGCGGTGCGCGCCCTGCTGGTCGGCTGGGACTGCGGGGTGGTGTGCTACGGGGCGACGTTCCTGTGGGTGATGCGCCGCACCACGACGGACGGGCTGCGCCGGGTGGCGGCGCTGCTCGACGAGGGGCGCTGGGGGATGCTCGGCGTCACGGTGCTGGCGGCGGTGGCCTCGCTCGGCGCGATCGTGGCGGAGCTGGCGCGGGTGCACGGCACGCCGCACGCCGGCTGGGCGGGGGCGCTGGCCGGCGCCACGGTGGTGCTGTCGTGGTTCTTCATCCACACGGTGTTCGCGACGCACTACGCGCACGAGTTCTGGCGCGGCGGCGGGGCCGACGCCGGGGCGCCGGACGGGGGCGCGCGCGAGGCCGGGGGCCTGGCGTTCCCTGGCAACGCGCGCCCGAACTATTCCGAGTTCCTGTACTTCTCGTTCTGCATCGCGGTGGCGAGCCAGGTCAGCGACGTGTCCACGCAGACGGCGTCGATGCGCACGCTGGTGCTGGCGCACTCGATGGTGGCGTACCTGTTCAACACGGCGATCATCGCGCTGGGCGTCAACATCGCGGCGTCGCTGGCGGGGTAGGAGGCGGGCCGCGACGGCCCGGGCGCAGGCAGGAAGCAAGCGTGTTCTTTCTTGAAAGAAAGAACCAAAGAACTTTTGCCAGTTGGGGTCCGGGGCCGCCGGCGTGCCCGGGATCTTATTTGCAAAGTCTTTTTGCTTCTTTTTCTTCAGAAAAAGAAGAGTCTTGCCTTCCTGCCTGGAGCGACGCCCCGCCCTACGGCTGCGAGAGGACCGCGAGGCCGAGCGGCCGGTCGTCGTTCTCGCCCTTGAGCTGCCGCGGGGTGATGGGCCTGGGCGTGGTCACCCTGATCGCGTCGAGCGGGGCCTTGAGATCGAGGTCGGCGACCAGGGTGGCGCCTTCGACGCGGAACTGGGTCCTGCTCCAGCCCCTGGCGATGTAGATGTCGTCGAGGAACCCCGGGGTGATGCGGTCGGAGAACGGGATGACCGCGCGCAGGGTGGCGGGGGTGTGGGGCATCGCGGGGGCCGGCCAGTCCAGCCGCCGTGCGATGCTCCAGCGGAAGCTGCCGGACTCGGTGCGCTCCGCCTTGTCCCAGCACCGCCTGTCCACGTCGCGCGCGCTGGCCTGCGCCGCCGGCGCCAGCAGGGGGGCGAAGTAGTGCGGCCGGCCCATGGTGGCCAGGGCGCGGCGCGCGAAGGGCGACATCTCCGGGCGGCTGAAGCCGTAGGGTCCCCCGCCGTTGTGGAACGTGAGGCCGCAGCTCTGCGCGAGCAGCGCCATGGTGTCGGCGGTGTAGGTGCAGACGTGGCCGTTGCGCGGCCCGATGTACCACCAGTTGCCGCGCAGCTGGTCGATGTTGTCGGGCTGCAGCGTCTGGCTGACGATGATGCAGCCGTCCGGCTTGAGGTAGCTGCACATGTCCCTGACCGTGGCCACGGGCGAGGGGGTGTGCTCGATGACCTCGAAGCAGGTCACGATGTCGAACACCCCGGTGGGCTTGGCCGGGCTGGAGAACGGGTCGTAGGCCTCGACGTCGGCGTAGCCCTGGCGGCGCAGCTCGTCGGCGAACACACCGGCGCCAGAGCCGTAGTCCAGCACCCGCGCCTTGCGGCAGTCCCCCCAGCGGCCGACCATGTCGCGGGCGACGAAGCGGGGCCGCACCTCGACATACTCGCTGTCCACCTTGATGTAGTCCTCGTTGTAGACGTGCCTGGAGAAGTCGGCCGTCGTCCACTCGTCGAAGAAGTCGGTGAAGATCGCCTTGCACAGCCGGCAGCGGTGGTACTCGACGTTGATGCCGGAGAAGCCGAACGAGTAGAAGTCCTCCTGTGAGCAATACTTGTTGAAGTCGACGACATCGAAGCCGAATGCCTTGTCGCCGCAGATCTTGCAGGGGATCGCGGTCCTGAACGGCTGCCGGCTGTCGAGTCGCCTGGCGGCGAGGCCGGGGCGGGCCTTGGGGGTCGGTGCTGTCGCGCTCACTCGGGGGTCCGTTCGTTCTCGCTGCCCGGGCGGGGCGGGGCGTGGGGCGGTTCCGGCGGCTGCCCGGTGCCGCGGCAGGGCCGCCGGGTCGCGCCGGGGTTGCATCCGGCGGTGCCGGGCCCGGCGTCCTGATCCTGCCGCCCCGGGGAGGGCGGAGCAAGGCTGCCCCGAGGGCCTTCCCTGCGGGCAGCGGGGCGGTGGCGGGCTGCGGGCCGGGCTGCCGCGTCGTGGCGGCGGCGGGGCGTCCGGCCTGCGCTTTCCCTGTCCCCGTCCGCCGCCTATGACTCGGCGGGCAGGCGGGGGTGATCTGGATGGCGGACGGCGGCACGGTGCAGGCGCGCCATCCCAGGTTCTTCTCGTGGTCCAGCCTGCTGCTGATCACCCCGCTGTGCGTGCTGGGCTCGGTGGTGGGGATGCAGGTGCTGGTGCGGCTCGGGGTGACCACCAACACGGCGCTGATCGGAGCGCTGGCGGCGATGGGGCTGGGGCGGCTGCCGGTGACGGCGCTGCGGCGCTACCGCGACATCCACGTGCAGAACCTGGCGCAGAGCGCCATCTCGGCGGCGACCTTCGGGGCGGCCAACAGCCTGCTGCTGCCGATCGGCATCCCGTTCCTGCTGGGGCGGCCGGACCTGGTGCCGGCGATGCTGGCGGGGGCGGTGGCGGCGATGCTGCTCGATGCCACGATGCTGTACCGGATGTTCGACTCCGAGGTGTTCCCGGCGCGCGGGGCGTGGCCGCCCGGGGTGGCGGCGGCCGAGGCGATCCGCGCCGGCGACGAGGGCGGGCGCAAGGCGGTGGTGCTCGGCGTGGGGCTGGGCGTGGGCGTGGTCGGCTCGCTGCTGGGCGTGCCGATGTCGGGATTCGGGGTGGCGTTCATCGGCAACGCCTGGGCGCTCGGGGTGTTCGGCGCAGGGCTGCTGCTGCGGGGCTACGAGCACGTGCTGCTCGACCATCCCGTGTTCGCGTGGGCGGTGCCCGGCGGCGACATCGACGGGGCGCATGTCGCGCAGGGGATGATGCTGGGGGCGGGGCTGGTGGCGCTGGCGCAGGTGGTGGCGACGATCCTGCGGCGGCCGGCGAAGGAGGGCGGGTCCGGCGAAGCGCAGGGCGCGCGGGGTGGCCGCGGGGGCACGGGGCGCGGTGCGACGGGAGGCGAGGAGGCGGGGGGCGGCGTGGCGCACGGCTCCGCGGCCGGGCCGACGCCGGCGCAGCTGCGGGCGACGCTGGGGGTCGGGGCGGTGGTGTATCTGGGGATCGCGGCGGGGATCGCGGCGCTGGGCGGGCTGGCGGGCGGGATGTCGGCGGGGATGCTGGCGCTGTTCGTGGTGTACGCGGCGTTCGCGGCGCTGCTGCACGAGCTGATCATCGGACTGGCGGGGATGCATTCGGGGTGGTTCCCGGCGTTCGCGGTCGCCGTGGTCTCGCTCGCGGTGGGCATCCTGATCGGCTTTCCGGCGCCGGCGCTGGCGCTGCTGGTGGGCTTCACCGCGTCCACCGGGCCGGCGTTCGCCGACATGGGCTGCGACCTCAAGGCCGGTTTTCTGCTCCGCGGCGAGGGCGGGAACGCGGACTACGAGCGCGACGGGCGGCGGCAGCAGTACTTCGCGGCGATGTTCGCCCTCGTGGTGGCGGCGCTCACTGTGCTGGTGCTGTACCCCGGGTATTTCGCGCGCGGCCAGGTGGCGCCGGTGGACCGCGTGTTCGTGGCCGCGATCAAGGCCGGCAGCAGCCCGGCGGTGGCACATGCGCTGGTGCTGTGGGCGATCCCGGGGGGGCTGCTGCAGGCGCTCGGCGGGTCGCGTCGGCAGATCGGCATCATGTTCGCGACCGGGCTGCTGCTGAACTCGCCGCTGGCGGGGTGGGCGGTGGCAGCGGGCATCGCGTGCCGGCTCGCGTGGGAGCGCTGGCGCGGCGAGGCAGGGCGCGGCGACATGGAGGTGTTCGCGGCGGGGAGCATCGCGGGCGACGCGCTGACCAGCTTCGCGGCGTCGGTGGTCCGCGCCTGAGATCCGTGTCCGAGATCCGTGTCCGGGACGGGCGCGGCCGGGGCTTGCGCGGCGGGGCGCTGCGGGTTGCGGCGGCGGTCGCTGGCGGGGTTCGGGGCAGCGATCCGGTGCTGGCTGCTTCCACCCCAGGCATCCACGCACCGGTCCCGCGCACGGCGAGGTTGTTGCAGCGGTGGCACGAGTGTTGCTAATCGTTTCTGCGGCACAATGCCGTCCGGCGAGTTGGCCGGTTGTTCCTCAGAAGCAAGGACACGCGTTTGTTACTACAAGTGAAATACATTCTACCTGCGGTTGCAATGCTTGCGTCCAGCTCTGCGCTCTCGCCGGTGCGCGCGGCGGCGGCGGCGAGCACGATCGCCGGCAACGTGGCGCCGTGGGTCGGCACGGCCAGCGCGGTCGGCGAGGCGCCGGCGGCGCAGCGCGTGTCCATCGTGGTGCACATGGCGCTGCAGCACGCCGACGACCTGAAGCAGGTCGCCTCGGACGTGTCGCGGCCGGGCAGCGCGTCGTACGGGCACTACCTGTCCGCGGCAACATTCCGCTCGACCTTTGCGCCGGCGCAGGCCGACGTGGATGCGGTGCAGGCGATGCTGGCGGCGGCGGGGATGGGCGACATCACGGTGGGCGCCGCGGGCGCCACGGTGTCGGCGACCGCGACGGTGGCGCAGCTGCGCACGGCGTTCAAGGTGAGCCAGCGGATGTATCGCGCGGGCGCGGGCACGATGCGCGCCAACGCCGAGGCGCCGACGCTGCCGCCGTCGCTGGCCGGCAAGGTGGTGGCCATCGAGGGGCTCGACGACACGACGCTGCTCAAGCAGCCGCAGCACGTCTCGGCCACGGCCGGCGCGGCGGTGGCGCCGGCCTCCGCCGCGGGCGGGGCGTCCGCGTCCGGGCTGACGAGCGACAAGAAGGCTCCGGTCGCCGTGGTGACGCCGCCGCCGGTGGCCGCGAACCTGCCGTCGCCGTTCTGCGACACTTTCTTCGGCGACCTCAAGGCGACGCTGAGCACGAAACCCGGCGCGTATCCAAAAACGGAGCCGTGGCTGGTGTGCGGCTACACGCCGCAGCAGGTGCAGGCGGCATACGGCTTCGACAAGGTGGCGTATGACGGCACCGGGGTGACGGTCGCGATCATCGACGCCTTCGCCTCGCCGACGCTGCTGGAGGACGGCAACCGCTATGCCGCCAACCACGGGCTGCCGCCGCTCACGGCGGACAACTTCACCCAGATCATCCCCAAGGGCATCTACACTGTGCCGGCGGCCCAGGTCACCAACGCGTACGGCTGGTGGGGCGAGGAGTCGCTCGACCTCGCCGCCGTGCACGGCTCCGCGCCCGGCGCCGCCATCGTCTACATCGGATCGACCGACAACGGCACCTCGCTGACGGTCGCGCTGATGAACGCGATCTACAACCGCCAGGCCGACGTCATCACCAACAGCTACGGCTACAACGGCGAGTCGGTGCCGGCCGCGGACGTGGCGGCGGAGGACCAGGCGTTCATGGCGGCCGCCGCGATGGGCATCACCGTGCTGTTCAGCTCGGGCGACGACGGCGACCTGTCGCAGCTCAACGGGGTGGCCGGCGGGTCGTGGGAGGCCACCAGCGCGTATGTCACCGGCGTCGGCGGCACCTCGCTCGGGGTGAGGACCGCGGCGGGGGCGAAGGTCGAGTACGGCTGGGGCACGTATCGCGCGTATCTGGCGGGCACCAAGGTCAACGGCGGCACGTCGATCACCACCAGCGGGCTGACGCAGGCCACGGTCGCGGGCGTCACCCAGGACGCCTTCGCGTTCTATGCCGGGGCCGGCGGCGGGCTGAGCCTGCTGGAAGCGCAGCCGGACTACCAGGCGGGGGTGGTGCCGGACGCGCTGGCGACCACGCTGTTCGAGGCGAGCGGCAACACGGTGGCGCTGTCCGCGCACCGCGTCAGCCCGGACATCTCGATGGTGGCCGACCCGTACACCGGCTACCTGTACGGCGAGACGCAGACCATCGCCGGCGACCCGGTCAGCGACAACGGCTGCACGCCGCTCACCGGCACCACGGAGTACTGCGAGGAGTCGATCGGCGGCACCAGCCTGGCCTCGCCGCTGATGGCGGGCGCGATCGCGGTGATGAACCAGGCGCGGCTCGCCCGCGGCAAGGCGCTGGTCGGCTTCGCCAACCCGCTGCTGTACTCGCTCAGGGTCGGCACTGCGGCCTCGCTGAAGGGCGGCCCGATCAACCAGGTGGTGCCGCCGGCGACGCCGGTCTCGCTGCTGCGCGGCTACGCCAACGACCTGACGCGGGTGCGGGTGGTGACGGTGAACTCGGTGTCGACGCTGGCCGAGACCACGCCGTACCCGATCCAGGTGTGCGGGCTGGCGGTGTGCGAGGGGCTCAACGACGTGTTCAACGTGGTCACGCCCGGGTACGACGACGTCACCGGGCTGGGGGTGCCGTTCCTGCCGGACCTCGTGAAGCACTAGGCCGGGCAAGGGGGCGGGGGGCGGTGGCCTCCCGCCGTGTCGTGAGGAAGCAAGGCCGGGCTCTGCCCGGACCCGCCAGGCGTAGGTGGCCAAAGGTTCCGACGATCCGCCTGGATCGTCGGAAAGGCCACCGGAGGGAGCCGCCCCTGGACCGGCTTGAGTTAAGTATTGGATTCCAAAGGCTCGGCCTTTGGCGGGGTCCCCGCCTTCAAGCATGGGGGCAGCGCCCCTGGCCTTCCTGTCCCGACCGGTCAGGGCAACAGGCCGTTGGCATTACGCGAGCGTTTCGTAGCGCGCGAGCAGCCAGTCCGCTGGTTCCTGGGCGGCCAGGGCGTACCATTCGTCGACCAGGGGGTGGGCGCGGACCGCATCGCAATAAGTGGCGGCGTCGTCGGGCAGCGGGGGGCGGTAGGTCAGCAGGCGGGCGGCGACGGGGGCGAACATGGCGTCGGCCGCGCCGAACGCGGGGCCGAACAGGAACGGGCCGCCGCCGCCGAAGCGGGCGCGGGTGTCGCGCCAGATCGCGCAAAGGCGGGACAGGTCGCGGCCGGTGGCGGGGTCGGCGGCGAGGCGGGGGCCGAGGGCCGCGTAGTCCGGGCGGCCGAGGTTCATGGGCATCGCCACGCGGAGCGCGCGGAAGCCGGCGTGCATCTCGGCGGAGATCGAGCGGGCGTGGGCGCGGGCGGGCCGGTCGGCGGGCCACAGGGCGGGGGCGTGCTCTGCGCAGTACTCGCAGATCGCGAGGCTGTCCCAGGTCTCGGTGCCCTGGTGGACGAGCGAGGGGACCAGGCCGCTGGGGGTGTCGGGTGGAAGCGCGCCGAGCGGCAGGACGCGGTCGGCGACGTCGAGGCCGGCGAGGCGGACGGCGAGCCAGCCGCGCATGGACCACGACGAGTAGCGGCGGGTGCCGAGGGTGAGCACGCCTTCGGGCATGGGGGGCTCCTGCGGAGGCAAGGTTGAGGCGCTGCCTCAAGCTCCGCCAAAGGCTCGCCTTTGGAAACCTCTCCTTCAGTCAGGCAGGTCCAGGGGCGGCTCCCTCCGGTGGCCTTTCCAGCGATCCAGGCGGATCGCCGGAACCTGTGGCCACCTCCACCTGGCGGGTCTGGGCAGAGCCCGGCCTTGCTTGCTTTCCTGGAGGCTGTCATGGACCTCGTAGGAGCTCGCTGCTTCGGACAGGAAGGCAAGGGTCTTCTTTTTCTGAAGAAGAAGCAAAAAGACTTTGCCCATGGAGTTCCGGGCGCGCGGTTGGCTCAGGAGTCCAATTTGAAAAAGTTCTTTGGTTCTTTCTTTCGAGAAAGAACACGCTTTCTTTCTGCCATGCTGCAAGAGATCGGGGATGGCAGGTCAACGACGTCCTCTAGCCGAGCAGCCCCTTCTGCCAGGCGTAGCGGCACAGCATGGTGACGCTGACGACCACGATGGTCGGGCGGATCAGGCGGGCGCCGCGTCGGGTGACGACGGAGGCGCCGAGGCGGGCGCCGCAGAGCTGGCCCAGGGCCATGGCCAGGCCGATCGCCCAGGCGATCCTGCCGTGCCAGACGAAGATGCCGAGGGCCGCGAGGTTGGAGGCGAGGTTGAAGACCTTGGCGCTGGCGGTGGCGCGGACCAGGTCCCAGCCGCGCAGGGCGACGCCGGAGAGGGCGAAGAACGAGCCGGCGCCGGGGCCGAAGAAGCCGTCGTAGAAGCCGATCGCGGGCAGCACGAGGGCGGCGTATGGGCGGGCGCCGAGGCGGGGCTGGCGCTCGACCTCGCCGGCGCGGGGGGCGGCGATGAAGTAGAGCGCGATGGCGGACAGCACGACGGGGACCAGGACGTCGAGGTCGCGCGGGTCGACGGCCTGCACCAGGGTGGCGCCGAGGGCTGCGCCGGCGAGCACGAGGGCGAAGGGGGCGGCGAGGGAGCGGGCGTCGAGGCGGCTCTGGCGCAGGAGGCTGAGGGAGGCGGTGAGCACGCCGACGGTGCCCTGCAGCTTGTTGGTGCCGAGCGCCAGGAGCGGGGGCAGGCCGCCGAGCAGCAGGGCGGGGATGGTGACCAGGCCGCCGCCGCCGGCCAGCGTGTCGACGAAGCCGGCGGCGAGGGCGACGAGGGCGTAGCCGCCGAGGGCGAGGGGGTCGGCGGCCGGCGTCATGGCTGGCGGGCGACGAAGCCCTCCAGCCAGTGGATGGTGTAGTCGCCGGCGGCGAACCCGGGGTCGGCCATGATGCGCTGGTGCAGCGGCAGGGTGGTCTTGATGCCGACGACGGCGAACTCGCGCAGCGCGCGGCTCATGCGGGCGATGGCCTCCGGGCGGGTGGCGGCGTGGACGATGAGCTTGGCGACCATGCTGTCGTAGTAGGGGGGGACGACGTAGCCGGCGTAGAGCGCGGAGTCGACGCGCACGCCGAGGCCGCCCGGCGCGTGGAACACGGACACGCGACCCGGGGTGGGCAGGAAGGTCTGCGGGTCCTCGGCGTTGATGCGGCACTCGATGGCGTGGCCCTCGAAGCGGACCTCACCCTGGGTGAAGCCGAGGGGGTGGCCGGCGGCGATGCGGATCTGCTCGCGCACCAGGTCGATGCCGGTGACCATCTCGGTGACGGGGTGCTCGACCTGCAGTCGGGTGTTCATCTCGATGAAGGCGAACTGCCCGTCCTGGTAGAGGAACTCCAGGGTGCCGGCGTTGCGGTAGCCGAGCTGGGCGAGCGCGTCGGTGGCGACGCGGCCGATGGCGTCGCGCTCGGGGGCGGTGAGCGCGGGGGAGCCGGCTTCCTCCACGAGCTTCTGGTGGCGGCGCTGCAGGGAGCAGTCGCGCTCGCCGAGGTGGACGACGTGGCCGTGGCTGTCGGCGAGGATCTGCAGCTCGATGTGGCGGGGGCGGTCGAGGTACTTCTCCAGGTAGACCTCGTCGTTGCCAAAGGCGGTGCGGGCCTCGGTGCGGGCGATGCGCCAGGCGTCCTCGATCTCCGAGGCGTCGGCTGCGACCTTCATGCCGCGTCCGCCGCCGCCGGCGGCGGCCTTGATGAGCACGGGGTAGCCGATGCGCGCGGCGACGGCGCGGGCTTCGTCGAGGTCGGCGAGCGCGCCGTCGGAGCCGGGGACGAGGGGGACGCCGAGGCGGCGCATGGCGTCCTTGGCGGTGATCTTGTCGCCCATCATGCGGATGTGGGCAGCGGTGGGGCCGATGAAGGCGAGGCCGTGCGCCTCCACCATCTCGGCGAAGTCGGGGTTCTCGGACAGGAAGCCGTAGCCGGGGTGGATGGCGTCGGCACCGGTGACGGCGGCGGCGGACAGCAGCGCGACCTGGTTGAGGTAGCTGTCGCGGGCGGCGGGCGGGCCGATGCACACGCTCTCGTCGGCGAGGCGGACGTGCATGGCGTCGGCGTCGGCGGTGGAGTGCACGGCGACGGTGGGGATGCCCAGCTCGCGGCAGGCGCGCTGGATGCGGAGCGCGATCTCGCCGCGGTTGGCGATCAGGATCTTGCCGAACAGCGGGCGGACGGGGGCGGGCGGGGTGGCGGGGCGCGGGCTCGCAGCGGCGAGCGGGGCGGCGGGGGGCACAGGCGCGGCAGGCGGGGGCGTGGCGGAAGCAGGCGCGGCGGGCGCAGGCGCGTCGGGGACGGAGGCGTCGGGAGCTGCGGGCACCGGGGCTCAGGCCTCGACGATCATCAGGGCCTCGCCGTACTCGACCGGGCTGCCGGAGCCGACCAGGATGCGGCCCACGGTGCCGGCCCTGGGCGCCTTGATCTGGTTGAAGGTCTTCATCGCCTCGATCAGCAGCAGGGTCTGGCCGGCCTGCACCTGCTGGCCCTGGGTGACGTAGGGGGGGGAGCCGGGCTCGGGGGAAAGGAAGGCGATGCCGACCATCGGGCTGGTCACGGCGCCGGGGTGGGCGGCGTCGTCCTCGGCGGTGGGCGGGGCGGGCGGTGCGGCGGCGGCCAGGGCGGCGGCGGGCAGGGCGGCGGGCGCAGCCGCGGCGGGCGCCGGGGCGGGCATGCGGGCGACGCGGACGCGGCTGTCGCCGGACGCGACCTCGATCTCGGTGAGGCCGGTCTCGGCGAGGATGCGCGCCAGGGTGCGGATCGCCTCCTCGTCGACGGGAAGCTGGCTCATCGCGCGGTTCCGCCGTCGGCCGGGCGTGCCTGGCCGCGCGGGTCGGGGCCGGACGCGTCCGGGCCGGGCGGGTCGAGCAGGATCTCGGCCAGCGCGGTCAGGCCCAGCGCATAGCCGCGGATGCCAAGGCCGCAGATCACGCCCACGGCGGCACGCGAGACATAGGAGTGATGGCGGAAGTCCTCGCGCCGGTGGATGTTGCTCAGGTGGACCTCGACGGTCGGGCGCTCTGCGGCCAGCAGCGCGTCGAGCAGGGCGACGGAGGTGTGCGACAGGCCGGCGGGGTTGATCAGGATGGCGGCGGCGCCCGGGCGGCCCGGCGCCGGGCGGCAGTCCTGCACCCAGGTGACCAGCTCGCCCTCCGAGTTTGTCTGGCGGAAGTCGATGGCGAGGTCGAGCGCCTCTGCGGTTTCCGCGCACAGGGCCTCCACGTCGTCCAGGGTCGCGGCGCCGTAGATCGCGGGCTGGCGCAGGCCGAGCATGTTGAGGTTCGGGCCGTTCAGCACGGCGATCAGCGGCAGGGGCATGATGCGGGCGCGTAGCACGCGCGTCCGGCGGCGTCCAACCTGGGGCGGGCGGTTCGGGGTGCGCACAGGAAGGCCAGGGGCTCTGCCCCTGGACCCCGCCAAAGGCCGAGCCTTTAGAAACCTCGACTTCAGGTTCTTCTTTCGAATGCCGGGTCCAGGGGCGGCTTCCTCCGGTGGCCTTTCCGACGATCCAAGAGGATCGTCGGAACCTTTGGCCACCTCCGCCTGACGGGTCCAAGGGCAGAGCCCTGGCCTTTCTAACCGAGACATCATGCGGAGTGGGCAAGGCTTGGCCCTGGACTGGCCTGTTGCCTGGAGCGAGGTGTGGCTGCATTGCACTGGACTGTTGCAGAATGCACACCACCATCTTGCGACGCGCCCGCCGCCCGTGGATGGTCGGGCTGGCGTGACGCCGGCGCGGCGTCAGCACGGCACGACGTCCTGCCGCCGTGGCGGCCGGGCGGCGCCGTGCGTCCGGCCGTGCCGGCGCCGCACTTCTTGCAAGAAACCCCGAGGACACACCCATGCGACGCATCCTGATCGCCACCCTGGCCAGCCTTTCGCTCGGCCTGCCGCTGCTGGCCGCGCCCGCCGCGCAGGCGCAGACCGAGGACACCGCCACGGCAATGCCCGCCCATGCGCACCACGCGCGCCACCACCGCCATCGCCGCCACCACCACCGCCACCACCACGCCATGGCGTCGGAGGGCATGTCGGGCCGCCCGGACCTGAGCGGCAGCGCCGGCACCGGCACCAGCTCGCGCGACACCTCCGGGGCGCAGACCAGCCTGCCGGGCGCGGTCAGCAATCAGGCGCCGAACGCCACGCGCTGAGCGGGCGGGCCGGGACGACAGGAAGGCCAGGGGCTCTGCCCCTGGACCCCGCCAAAGGCGAGCCTTTGGAAACCTCGATCCAGGTTCTTCTTTCAAGCGCCGGTCCAGGGGCGGCTCCCTCCGGTGGCCTTTCCGACGATCCAAGAGGATCGTCGGAACCTTTGGCCACCTTCGCCTGGCGGGTCTGGGCAGAGCCCAGCCTTGCCTGCCTGCTTGGCGCTACGACAAAGGGGCACGGTCCTTGCGGACCGTGCCCCTTCGTGCGTGGGGCCGGGACACGCGGGTCCCGGTGGCGTGGCGTGCCTAGAAGAACAGGATGGTGCCCGCGGTGAACACGTTCTGGTCGACGCCGTCGCCGGCGTTGTTGTGCGCCTGGACGTGGGCGTATTCGGCGACCAGGGTGATCCAGTCGGTCAGGCTGTAGTAGCCGGCGCCGATGGTGGCGGCGTTGCGGCGCACGAGGCTGGGGCTGATCTCGCCGGGGGCCTGGAACAGGCTGCTTTCGCCGTAGGAGGCGACGAGCTTGAGCTTCTTGACCGGCTTGAAGCTGCCCTGGGCGTAGAAGCCTTCGGAGTTGCGCAGCGCGCCGGTGGGGCTGAGGCCGTCGAACATCAGGCCGGTCGTGCCGACGCCGCGGGCGCGGTAGAAATAGCCGACGGCACCGAACGGGCCGGAGTCGATCTTGGCGCCGATCTCGCCGGCGCCGACGACCTCGTCGCCGGGGCGGGCGACGTTGTAGGCGCCGCCGCCGACGTCCTGCTGCTGCTGCACGAGGCCGCCGATCCAGGCGCGCGCGGCGGTGGCGCCGGCCTTGTAGTCGTAGGTGAGCTTGCCCTGGACCATTGGCGCGCTGTGCTGCGTGGCGACGGCGGACAGGCCGCCGCCGGCGAAGTTGACCTCGCTGAGCGGCTGGAACACGCCGACGGTGGCCTGGATGCCGGCGATGATCGGCGAGGAGTAGGTGATCTGCGGCATGAAGTCGGTGTAGATGTAGCCGATGCCGATGCGGCCGAGCGAGGTGTTGGCCGGGTTGGCGTTGCCGCCGGTGGCGCCGACGCTGAGCAGGGTGGCGTCGGACAGGATGGCGTCGGAGCCGAAGATGCCGATGTCGCGGCCGACCTTGACGGTGCCGAACTGCTTGGTGCCGGCGGTGACGAAGATCTGGCGGAAGTCGACGCCGGCGGTGCCGAGGCCGACGGAGGAGCCGCCGCCGTTGGCGTTGAACGCGGTGCCCTGGTTGGCGCTGTCGATGCCGGGGTAGACGCCGAACTCCGCGGCGAGGTCGATGCCGTCCTGGGTGGTGCTGGCCTTGAAGATCAGGCCGGCGGGGAGCAGGCCGTTGCGGATCGCCGAGCTGTCGAAGCCGGAGTTGTCGGCCAGGCCGCCGGCCACGGTGTTGGCCGAGTGGGCGGCGGAGCTGTAGGTGTAGAAGCCGTTGACGAAGCCAGAGAAGTTCAGGTCGATGTTGCCGACGCGGATGTCGACGCCCTTGCCGGGGACGTAGGGGGCGGCGTGCACGATGTCGGGGGACGCCAGCTCGATCTTGGCGGACTGCGCGGCTTCCTGGGCGGCGGCGGCGCTGGCCGAGGCGGCAGCGGCGGCGGCCTGGGCCTGGGCGACGGCGTCGTCGGTGGTCATGGAAGCGGTGCCGGTGTTGGCGCGCCCGCGGCGGCCCTCGGCGGTACGGCTGCCGCGGCGGCCTTCGGTGGCGCGGGCGCTGTTGCCGACGTGCTTGCTGAGCAGGCTGGCGTATTCGCCCTGGGTCAGGCTGCCCTTGGCGCGCAGCAGCCCGAGCAGGTCGGTGTAGTCGTCGGCGCGGGCCGGCGCGGTGCCCAGCAGGAGCCCGGTTCCGACCGACAGGACCCCGGCGAGCCGCAGCTTCTTCGACAGTTCTCGTGCCATTGGCGTCGCATTCCCCCCGTGTGCTGCGTCGATCCGGGTTCGCCGCCGGGCCTTCGCTGCCTTGCGACAGGACTGCGCGGTGACGTCCGGGATCGTTTCTTGTGGGCGCACCGTCGCGGGAACCCCGGCGGGGGTCAAGCGACGCCGGGCGATCTGTGTCCCGTTTGCCGCCGGCTGTGGTTTTGATGCCGCAGCCTGGCTGGCGGCGCGGCCGGAGCGGCGGAAAGCGTGGGTGTATGGTGTTGGCGGGGTGCGAGGCGGGGCCTTGGTTCTGCGTGCGGCGGGTCCGATGCTGGCCGGCGGTGTCGCGGTTCGAGGCTTGCAAAGGGGGCGGGGACGCTTCCTCCGGTGGCCCTTTCGGCGGCCCAGGCAGGGCGTCGGCATCTTTGGCCAGCTCCGCCTGGCGGCTCCAGGGCACAGCCCTGGCCTTCCTGGCCGAAGCACGCCCTGCTGGCCGCGTGATTTGACACCCCCGCCGCCGGGTTCGATCCTGCCGCGGTCCGAGGGGAGCCCGGCGCCGGCGGCCCTCGCGAGACGGGGGCGGCCGGGGCGGGCTGAGAGGCCGAGCGGCGGCGACCCTTGACCTGATCCGGATCATGCCGGCGGAGGGACTGGACCGATGCGGATCACCATCACCCTGAACGGGGAGCCTCGCGCCCTGGCGGGGCCGCTCACCGTGGCCGGCCTGGTGCGCGAGCTGGCGCTGGATGGGCGCAAGGTCGCGGTCGAGCGCAACCTCGAGATCGTGCCGCGCGGCCGCTACGAGGCGACGGAGCTGGGGCAGGGCGACCGGCTCGAGATCGTGCATTTCATCGGGGGGGGCTAGCGGCATGGACGGGGCGTACGGGACGGGCGTGGCCGAGGCGGGGGCCGACGAGGGCTGGGTGGTGGCGGGGCGCAGGTTCGCGTCGCGGCTGGTGGTGGGCACCGGCAAGTACAGGAGCCTGGAGGAGACGGCGGCGGCGATCGAGGCGTCGGGGGCGGAGATGGTCACGGTGGCGGTGCGCCGGGTGAACCTGTCCGACCCGGGGGCGCCGATGCTGCAGGACCACGTCGACCCGAAGCGCTACACCTACCTGCCCAACACCGCGGGCTGCTTCACCGCGGACGACGCGGTGCGCACGCTGCGCCTCGCGCGCGAGGCGGGGGGGTGGAACCTGGTGAAGCTGGAGGTGCTCGGGCCGCCGCCGCACCTGTACCCGGACATGGCGGCGACCTTCGAGGCGGCCGCCGCGCTGATCCGCGACGGGTTCGAGGTCATGGTGTACTGCGCGGACGACCCGGTCGCGGCCAAGCGGCTGGAGGAGATGGGCTGTGTGGCGATCATGCCGCTGGGCGCGCCGATCGGGTCGGGGCTGGGCCTGCAGAACCCGGCGATGCTGTCGCTGCTGATCGGGCAGGCCAGGGTGCCGGTGCTGGTGGACGCGGGCGTCGGCACGGCGTCGGACGCGGCGCTGGCGATGGAGCTGGGCTGCGACGCGGTGCTGCTGAACTCGGCGATCGCCCACGCGCGCGATCCGGTGCGCATGGCGCGGGCGATGCGGGCGGGCGTGGAGGCGGGGCGGCACGCGTTCCTGGCGGGGCGGATGCCGCGGCGGGCGGGCGGGGAGGCGTCGAGCCCGGCGGGGGGGCTCATCCGCTAGGGGGGCGTGCGCCTGCCGGCGCGGTCTCGTGCGGCGTGGCAAGAAGGAAGCATGTTCTTTCTTGAAAGAAAGAACCAAAGAACTTTTGCTCGTTGGGCTCCGGCGTTGCCCGCGAGTTCGGAGCCCCATGGGCAAAGTCTTTTTGCTTCTTTTTCTTCAGAAAAAGAAGAGCCTTGCCTTTCTGTCCGATGGATGAACGTCGAGGCCCTGACGGCGCCCGACGTGAAGGGGGACCGCGACACAAACGCGAAGGGTACGTTCGAGGCCCGCCACGTCCCGGATCGCGACTTCCCTTGGCGCGACAGGACGTTCGGCCACCCCGACCGACGCCACAGGCACTTCGTCCGCTTCGGCATCTTCGACCGGGCGCGATACCAGGCAGACATCATCCGCGCGCTGTCGACGACCGCAGAGCAGGACCAGGGCACCAGGAAGGTGTCGAAGGCCGCGCGGTTCGGCGTCGCCGGTGTGTTCGCGGCCGATGACGATGGCGTGGCGGTGCCGGACAGCCTTCTCGTTCCCGCTTTCGGTCTGGCGTTCGACAGCTTGAGGTCGGGCCGCTCGGCAGATCTCCTCGACGACCTCGATGCCTTTCGCCGCCGCATGAGGGCCGGGTTCAACGAGGCATCGCTTCGATCAGGTCGGCGAGGTCGGATCGGGTGTCCACGCGGACAGGATGGCGTCGGCGCGTTGGCGGCAGGTAGACCGTGGAAGCGGTCCATGGCCCGGGCAGCCCGAACCTTCGGGGACCATGCTCAGTCGCGCAGGACGCCGGCCACCGCCGCGGCGGCCTGGTCCACCC
>CAXSFU010000038.1:0-32421 GCA_964236695.1 uncultured Acetobacteraceae bacterium
ATATCTCATCCCGAGATGCCCGGTGATCCGTATCACCACACCCCGGGACTAAACAACTAAGACGACGCCGCATCTTCCACGGCGCGCTACTCCGCGCTGGCGCTTGCCTCGCTTCGGGTCGCGCCGACACGCTGGGCCAGCGAGGCTGCCATGAACCCGTCCAGCTCCCCATCCAGCACCGCATCGGGGTTGCCTGTCTCCACCCCCGTGCGCAGGTCCTTGACCAGCTGGTAGGGCGCCAGCACATACGACCGGATCTGATGACCCCAGCCAATGTCGGTCTTCGCGGCTTCCGTCGCCGCACTGGCCGCCTCGCGCTTGCGCAGCTCCGCCTCGTACATCCGCGCGCGCAGCATCTCCATCGCCTTGGCCCGGTTGCGATGCTGACTGCGGTCCGTCTGGCAGGCCACGACGATCCCGGTCGGCACGTGCGTGATCCGGATCGCGCTTTCCGTCTTGTTCACGTGCTGCCCCCCGGCGCCGGACGCGCGGAACGTGTCCACCTTGAGGTCGGACGGATCGATCTCGATCACGATCGAATCGTCGATCACCGGATACACCCAGACGCTCGCGAACGACGTCTGCCGCCGCGCCGCAGCATCGAACGGGCTGATCCGCACCAGCCGATGCACGCCGGCCTCGGTCTTCAGCCAGCCATACGCCGCCGGCCCGGTGACCTGCAGCGTCGCCGACTTGATCCCGGCCTGCTCGCCCTCGCTGCTTTCCAGCAATTCGACCTTGTAGCCGTGCTGCTCGGCCCAGCGCGTGTACATGCGCGACAGCATCTCGGCCCAGTCCTGCGCCTCGGTGCCACCCGCACCGGCGTTGACCTCGACATAGCAGTCGAATCCGTCCGCCTCCCCGGAGAGCAGGCTCTCGATCTCGCGACGCTTCACCTCGCCGGCAAAGCCGCGCAGCGTCGCCAGGCCATCGGCCACCATCGCGGCGTCACCCTCCAGCTCCGCCATCTCCACCAGCTCGACCGTGTCCGCGACGTCGGCGACCAGCTTCGTCAAACCCTCCGTCTGCGAAGCCAGCCGGTTGCGCTCGCGCATCACCTTCTGCGCCGCCTCGGCGTCATCCCACAGCGCCGGTTCCTCGGCGCGCGCGTTCAGCTCCGCCAGCCGCGCGATCGCGACATCCCAGTCAAAGATGCCTCCTCAGCAGCGCCACCGACTGCCTGATCTGGAGGTTCAGCTCTTCGGATTCCGCGGACATCTCTCAACCACCAGCTCGTTGCTCGGCGCCTGGCAGGCACGACGTCGACCAGGAAGACCACGGCCCAGTGCAGCCTGCCGGCAGGGCCGCGGTCAATACAACCCGCCCATCCCGCTGTCCACGCCGGTGCCGCTGGCCGCGGGGCCGCGCACGGCATCGCCGCTGCTGGCGGACACCGTCTCCCCGCCGCCCGCGCTCACGCCCGGCACCTGGCCCGGCTTGAAGGCGTCGACCACGCTGCCGTTGCCGCTGGACCACCGCTCCAGCGTCACCCCGTCCGGCACCCGGAACTCCAGCGCCGGCCGGCCATGCATCGCCGCCGCCATGTAGCGGTTCCAGATCGGCGCCGCCACCGCGCCCCCCGTCTCGTCGTCGCCAAGGCTGGCCGGCGCGTCGAACCCCACCCACACCACGGTGACCATCCCCGGCGTGAAGCCCGCGAACCAGGCGTCGTTGAAGTCCTGGCTGGTCCCGGTTTTCCCCGCGATCGGGCGATCCAGCCCCTTGCGCGCCGGGACTCCCGTGCCGTGCTCCACCACGTCGCGCATCATCTCGACCACCTGGAACGTGCTCGCCGCATCGGCAACCTGCTTGCGCCCGTCGCTGAGCACCGGCATCCGCCCGGCGTCGCCGCACGCGTCGCACGACAGGCCCATCGGCGCACGCCACACGGTATGCCCGTCGCGGTCCTGCACGCTGTCGATCAGGCTCGGCAGCACCTCGCGCCCACCCTCGTCGAGCGACGCATACGCCCCGGCCTCGCGCAGCACCGTAGTGTCCACCGCACCGAGCGCGGCCGGCAGCACGTGGGGCATGGACTCCACCTCGTGGAACGCAACCGCCGTCTCCGCCACCGAGTCCATGCCGATCCGGCTTGCCAGACGCACGGTCACCAGGTTGAGCGACTTCACCAGCGCGGTGTGCAGCGGCGTCGGCCCGCCGAAATCCATCTCGTAGTTGTTCGGCCGCCAGTCGCCCTGCACGAACGGCGCGTCCAGAAAACGCTGGCTTGGCGAGATGTCCTGCTCCATCGCCGTCAGATAGACGAAGGGCTTGAACGAGCTGCCAGGCTGTCGCTGCGCCTGCGTCGCCCGGTTGAACTGGCTCGCCTCGTAGCTCCAGCCCCCCGACAGTGCCAGAACCCGCCCGGTCGTCGGATCGAGCGACACCAGCGCGCCCTGCACTAGCGGGATCTGCCGCAGGCTCACCCGCTCCGCGCGCACCCTGGCCGCGCCGCCGGCCGCCTCGTCGCCGCCCGCCCTGCCCGGCTCCACCATCACCACGTCGCCGACCTGCAGCACGTCCGCGACCCGCCGCGGTGCCGCCCCCGCCACGCCGTTGCGCACCGGACGCGCCCAGCCCAGGTCGGACAGCGCCACCACCCCGGTCCGCTCCTGCTGCGCCGCCCCGGTACCGTCGAGCCAGCCGACCGCGGCATGGTCGCCACCCACCTCGAGCACCGCCGCCAGCACCCAACCCGGCAGCATCCCGGGCGTGCGCGGCACCGCCGCCAATGCCGCCTGCCACCCGGTGCGCCCGCCGCCGAGCCGCGTCACCGCCCCCCGCCACCCGCCATGCGCCCGGTCGTAGGCCAGCAGCCCCTCGCGCAGCGCCCCGTCCGCCGCCAGCTGCAGCGCCGGATCGAGGCTGGTGTGCACCGCCAGCCCGCCCTGAGCGGTCTGGTCCGCCCCGAACCGCTCCACGAGCTGGCGCCTGACCTCGTCGGTGAACCACTCCGCCCCAGGCACCACGTCCGGCCGCCGGGCGCCCGCCGGCACCAGCGGCTCCGCCTTGGCGGCCGCCGCCACGCCCGCCGTGATCGCCCGCGTGTCCACCATCCGGTCGAGCACCCAGTCCCGCCGCCCGCGCGCCGCGTCGCGCGCCCGGAACGGATCGTAGTTGTTCGGCGCCTTGGGCAGTGCCGCCAGCATCGCCGCCTCCGCCACGTCGAGCTGGTCCAGCGACTTGTTGAAATACACCTGCGCGGCCGCCGCCACGCCATACGCCTTCTCGCCCAGGTAGATCTCGTTCAGGTACAGCTCGAGGATGCGCTCCTTGCTGAGCGTGCCCTCGATGCGCAGCGCTAGGATCGCCTCGCGGGCCTTGCGCGCCAGGCTGACCTCGTTGCCCACCAGCATGTTCTTCGCGACCTGCTGGGTGATCGTCGACGCCCCCACCGGCCGCCGGTTCGCCCCCACCCGCATCAGGTCGGTGAACGCCGCCCTGGCGATCGCGAGCGGATCCACGCCGCGGTGCGACCAGAAGTTCTGGTCCTCCGCCGAAAGGAACGCCTGCTTCACCAGGTCCGGGATCGCCGTATACGGCACGAAGATGCGACGCTCTGTGGCGAACTCGATCATCAGCCGGTCGTCGTCCGAGTACACCCGGCTCATCACCCGCGGCTGGTAGTGGCGCAGCCCGTCCAGCGTCGGCAGGTCCGCCGAGAACCGCGAGTACAGGCTCCAGCCCACGATGCCGGCCACCACGCCGCCCAGCATCGCCAGCCCCAGCAGCGCACCCGCCACCCTGCGCACGAACCCGAGCCCGGGCCGCTGCGGGGACGGCGCGCGGGGCCTGCGGCCGGAAGGTCTCGGGCCGCCCGGAACCATGCGCTCGCGCGCAGAGATGTTATCGCTCATGCCGCGCTCTCTACTCCCTGCCGCCTGCGGAGTCGCGGCACGTCTGAAGCCCACGGCAACCCGCCAGCCGCCGCGGCGCGACCACCCATCCAGGACTTCCCTGGCAACCCCGGCCCGGGCAGCCGTCAGCCGGCCTGGGTCCCGGCCTGGGCCAGCCACCCGTCCAGCGCCAGGCGCATCGCGGCCGCCACCCGGACGCGATGCGACGCCTGGCGCAGCGCCGCCTCGTCCGCCACGTTCGACATGAACCCCATCTCCACCAGGACGCTGGGGATGTCGGCCGCCTTCAGCACCACGAAATGCGCATGCCGCGCCGGGTTGTCGAGCATCGGCAGCGCCCGGTCCAGCGATCCCACCAGCGCATGCTGCAGGTGCGTCGACCCTGCCCTGGTCTCGCGCCGCACCAGGCTGCCCAGGATCTGCGCCACCTGCGGCGGCATGTCGCGGAACGCCCGCCCCGCGAACCGGTCCGCGGAGTTCTCCCGCACCGCCAGAGCGGCACTCTGCGCGTCCGAAGCGGAGTCGGACAGGGTGTAGACGCTGGCGCCACGCACCGAAGGGTCGCCGATCGCGTCGGCGTGCATCGAGACGAACAGCGCCGCCCCCCTGGCCTGCGCTTCCGCCACGCGGTCCTCGAGCGGGATGAACACGTCGCGCCCCCGCGTCAGCGCCACCCGGCACCGGCCGTCCAGCTCCAGCTGCCGCTTCAGCTCACCCGCCGCCGCGAACGCCACGTGCTTCTCGAAGGTGCCGGACACCCCGATCGCGCCGGGATCCTTGCCGCCATGCCCCGGGTCCAGCATCAGCAGCGGCAACACCCGCCGTGGTCCGCCAGGCGCCGCCGCCCGTGACCCGCCACGCGCCGCCGCATGGGCACCCTCGTGCGCCGATCCCGGCCCGGCCTGCGGGACAGGGAAGCCGCCACGCAGCACCGCCCGCGCGGCGCCGGGCAGCCCGAGGACCCCGATGCCGCCGACCAGCATCCGACGCGTGAGAGGCAGCCCCGCCATGCCAAACCCCTGCCAAGGAAAGCCGTACTCTACCCTGATCCGGCCGGTGTGCGACAGCACTGCGGATCACGGTCGTCCCGACGTTCGGAAGGCAGGACCGGAAAGGTCCCCGCAGGATCAGGCGGGGCGCCGCCAGACCTGTTGCCGGCACGCCCGCCCGTGCCGCCGCGCCCGGACTTGCGGACGCCGCGGGGTTGCGCCATTGTCCATCTGCTCCTGCAACATGCAGGCCGGCAATCAGACCTGCGCCAGGACGAACGGCACAGGCGACGAGCCAACCTGCACTGTCGCGACCGGCTTCGCGCGTTCACGCGCGGCATCCTCAGCGCACCTGTTGCGTTCAGGAACCGGATGCGCCCCCAGGACCCCGCCGGCACAACGGCGGCTTTGGTGGCGGGAGAAGCGGCGGCCGTCTCGTGCGAGGCTCCGCCGGAACTGACGACCACGCTGCGGTGCCGCCGGAGTTCTCCGCGCACCCGATCCCATCCGGTCGCGGCGCGCAGGCGCCGGGCCACCCTGACGGGGACCCCGCCCTCGCCCATGCGCACCACGAGCAAAACCGCACCGAACCGGGCGCTTCGTCCGAACGGTGCCGTGCGCGCATCGGCGGCGGTCCCGGCCCCATACGCACCCACGACATCGAGCCAGCGCAGCGCCGCACTCCCACGGGATGCTGGCGCGCGGGCGCACCGGAGACCTATCCTCTATGACCAAACGCATGCTGATCGACGCGAGCCACGCGGAAGAAACCCGCGTGGTGGTTCTCGACGGTAGCCGCCTCGAAGACTTCGACGTCGAGACGGCCGCCAAGCGACAGCTCAAGGGCAACATCTACCTCGCCAAGATCGTCCGCGTGGAGCCCAGCCTCCAGGCCGCCTTCGTCGAGTACGGCGGCAACCGCCACGGCTTCCTGGCCTTCGGCGAGATCCACCCCGACTACTACCAGATTCCCGCCGCGGACCGGCAGCGCATCATTGCGATGCAGGAGGAGGAAGCCCGCGCCGAGGTGGCCGCCGACGACGCCGCCGCCCAGGCCTCCGAGGGCGGCCGCGGCGAGCGCCCCGCCCTGCCCGATTTCGGCCGCCAGGACCGCGAGCCCTCCGAGGGCGGCCACAACGATGCCAACCCGGCCGAGGAAGCCCCGCACATCCTGTCCGCCCTGCCGGACGGCGGGGACCAGCCTGCCGCACAGGCGTTTTCCTCCGATCCGGACCGGCGTCACGCCCTCTCCGACGCGGCGCCGAACACCGAGGCACCCCCGGCTCACGCCGCTCCGGCCGGTGACGCCGACCAGTCCGAGCAGGCCGTCGCCTCCCTCCACGACCAGGCCGCCCGCCATCCCGGCGCCGAGTCCACGCAGGACGAGACCGTCGATGCCACACACGGCGACGTCCGCCCGCCCGCATCGGAGGGCGAGCACGCCACGCGTGGTGCCGCTGCCGGCAGCCGGACGGAGTCCCGCGAGGATCGCGACGAGCGCCCGCAGCCCCGCTACCTGCGCCACTACAAGATCCAGGACGTCATTCGCCGCCGCCAGATCCTGCTGATCCAGGTGGTCAAGGAAGAGCGCGGCTCGAAGGGTGCCGCGCTCACCACCTTCATCTCGCTCGCCGGCCGCTTCTCCGTGCTGATGCCGAACTCGCCGCGCGGCGGCGGCGTGTCGCGCAAGATCACGTCCACCGCCGACCGCCGCCGCCTCAAGGAGGTCACCGCCGAGCTCGACCTGCCACGCGGCATGGGCATGATCATCCGCACCGCCGGCGCCGCCCGCCCCAAGCCGGAGATCATCCGCGACTGCGACTACCTGCTGCGCCTGTGGGACGACATCCGCGACACCACGATGCGCTCGATGGCACCCGCGCTGATCCACGAGGAAGCCAGCCTCATCAAGCGCTCCATCCGCGACGTCTACTCGCGCGACGTGGACGACATCCTGGTCGACGGCGAGGAAGGCTGGAAGGCGGCACGCGACTACATGCGCCTGCTGATGCCCGCCCACGCCCGCAAGGTGCAGCTCTGGCAGAACCCGTCCGGTCAGCCGCTGTTCGCCAGCGAGCGGGTCGAGGCCCAGCTCGACGCCATGCTCTCGCCCACCGTGCAGCTCAAGTCCGGCGGCTACCTGGTCATAAACCAGACGGAGGCCCTGGTCGCGATCGACGTCAACTCCGGCCGCTCCACCAAGGAGCGCGGCATCGAGGAGACGGCGCTGCGCACCAACCTGGAGGCCGCAGACGAGATGGCCCGCCAGCTCCGCCTGCGCGACCTCGCCGGGCTGATCGTCGTCGACTTCATCGACATGGAGTCGCGGCGCAACAACGCCGCCGTCGAGAAGCGCATCAAGGAGGCGCTGAAGGACGACCGCGCCCGCATCCAGCTCGGCTCCATCAGCGGCTTCGGCCTGTTCGAGATGAGCCGCCAGCGCCTGCGCCCCTCGCTCGCCGAGACCAGCTTCGTTCCCTGCCCGCACTGCGACGGCACCGGCCACGTCCGCTCCACCGAGAACGCCAGCCTACACGTGCTGCGCGCGGTCGAGGAGGCCGGCGCCAGGCATCGCGGCGACGAGATCCAGGTCCACGTCGCCTCGCCCACCGCGATCTACCTGCTCAACCACAAGCGCAGCCGCGTCGCCGAGATCGAGTCGCGCTACGAGATGCGCGTCTGTTTCGGGGCCGACGAGAGCCTGCTGCCCGCCCAGACCCGCATCGCACGGGTGCGTGCCCTGGCGCCCAACGAGCTTCCGCCCGCCCCGTCCGATCCTCGCGCCACGCCCCTTCTGTCCGCCGAGCCGGAGCCCGAGGAGCCGGACCTGTTCGAGGAGCCCGACATCGAGCAGGGGCGCGAGGAGCCCGTCGCCCTGGCACCCGCCGCCGCCGCCACAGGCGACGACGAGGCCCCGGAGGGCGAGACCGCCGAGGAGGGCGAGGCCCGCCGCAAGCGCCGCCGTCGCCGTCGCGGCGGTCGTCGCAAGGACGGGACCGATGCCACCCTGGAAGCCGGCGAGGCCGCCGTGCCGCAGCCCGACGCGGAGCAGCCGGAGCTTCCTCCCCTCGACAGCATGGCCCCGGGCGCCCCGCAGGGCCTCGGCCTGCCAAATGCAGGCGACGAGGAGCCCGTCCCGCCGTCCGCAGAGGCGGCCGCTGACGCGGTGGACGGCGAGCAGCCGCCGACCGACCCCGACGCGGGCGAGGACTCGGACAAGCCCCGCCGCCGCGGCCGCCGCGGCGGCCGGCGTCGCCGTCGCGACGAGGACGAGCAGACCGCGCCGCCCGCAACCCTCGTGGTGCCCACGCCCTACGCCGGCCCGACGCCAGCCAATCCCTACGCGTCCGGCATCGACATCTTCGACGTGATGGAGCTGGCGGAGGAACGCGAGGCACAGCTCGCACTGAGGTCCGCCTCCTCGCCTGCCCCCGTCGTCCGCCCTGACCCCATCCCGGCGGAATCGCCCGACGCGCCCGCCGACCGGGAAGCCACCGGCATACCCGAGGTCGAGGCGCCCACGGACATGCCGACCGAGCCTGTCCTCGACCTGGAGCTGCCCGCGCCGGAGCCGCCGACCCTCGTGGCCGCTTCCGTCGAGGCCGGACAGCCAGCGACCCCGGAGCCGCATGAGGCCGCGTCCGAAGTTCCCGAACAGCGTCCTGAGCCTGCCCACGAGGCCGCGGAGCAGCCCGAGCTCGCCCTGCCCGCCGAGCCGGTCGCGGCGAAACGTCGCGGCTGGTGGAGCCGCTGACCCTGGCCTGACGCGTCGCGCAGCGGGTCTCACCCTGATGGCACCGGTCTGCAGCGAGCCGCGAGGCTCCTGCAGCCCGACCCAGGCCTGAAGGCTGTCATGGATCTCGTGGCGGTCTGCTGCTTGAGACAGGAAGACAAGATTCTTCTTTTTCTGAAGAAAAAGAAGCAAAAAGACTTTACTCATTGAGTTCCGGATAGGCGGACGGCTCCGGAGCCCAATGGGCAGAAGTTCTTTGGTTCTTTCTTTCAAGAAAGAACGCGCTTTCTTCTTGCCGCGGCGCAAGAGATCGGGGTTTGCAGGTCGGCAACACTCTCTAGCGCGGCACCACCGTTTCCGGGCACACCTCGGCCGCGATCCGCCGCAGCACCGAGGCCAGTGCCTGGAATTCCGCCGTCCGCGGGTCGCTGCGCCGCCAGCCGAGACCAATGGTGCGGCCATACGCCTCGCCGGCCATCCTTCGGTAGCGCAGCAGCCCGCCGGCATCGTCCACCGCCGCCAGCGCCGGCACCAGCGTGCAGCCCTCCCCCGCCGCGACCATGTACTTCAGCGTCTCCACGCTGGTGCCGTGCCGGTTGCGGCTGCCGGCGACCGCGCACGCCGCCAGCGCGTGCTCGTGCAGGCAGTGCCCGTCCTCGATCAGCAGCCGCTCGCCCTGGTCCAGTTCGCCCCAGCCCGGCCCGCCTTCCAGTGCCGCCGGATGCCCTGCCGGGCACGCCAGCACGAACGGCTCGAGGAACAGCGCCTCACTCGACACCAGGTCGCCGTGCAGCGGCAGCGCCACCAGCACCGCGTCCAGGTCCGTCGCCGTGAGCTGGGCCAGCAGCGTCTCCGTCCGCCCCTCGCTCAGCGTCAGCGCCACCTCCGGATACCGCAGCCGCAGCGCCGGCAGCACGCGCGGGAACAGGTAGGGCCCGAGCGTCGCGATCGCTGCCAGCCGCAGCGCGCCGCCGAACACCGCCGAGCTGCGCCGCGCCAGGTCGTCGAGCAGCCTCGCCTCCGCCAGCACCCGGCGCGCCTGGTCGATCAGCGTCTGGCCGCGCGGCGTCACCATCACCCGCCGCGTGGTCCGCTCGAACAGCCGCGCCCCGAACCAGTCCTCCAGCTTGCGCACCTGCGCCGACAGCGACGGCTGGCTCACCACGCAGCGCTCCGCCGCCCTGCGAAAGCTGCCCAGCTCGGCCACCGCGACCACGTACTCGAGGTCTCGCAGCGACAGCCCCGCGATGCTCACGACGCCGCCGAAGCAAGGCTGGGCTCTGCCCAGACCCGCCAAAAGGCCGAACCTTTTGGAAACCCTCGACTCAAGAATCGGATTCCAAAGGCCTGCCTTTGGCGAGGTCCAGGGGCAGAGCCCCTGGCCTTGCTTCCTGCCTTCCTCACGCGAACCCCCGCAGCCGTTCGATCGCCTCCACCACGTCCGCCTCCGCCCCGCAATAGCTGAACCGCACGAACCGCCCGCCGCGCACGCGATCGAAATCCACGCCCGGCGTCGCCGCCACCCCGGCCTGCTCCAGCATCCTCGCGCAGAACGCCACGCTGTCCGCGGTCCGTTCCGACACGTCGGCGTACAGGTAGAACGCCCCCTCCGCAGGGCTGAGCCGGGCAAACCCCGCCCCCGGCATCTCGCGCAGCAGCAGCGCCCGCGACCGCCGATACGCCGCCACGTTGGCGTCCAGCTCCGGCCCGCACTCCAGCGCCGCCTCCGCCGCCACCTGCGACAGGTGCGGCGCGCTGATGGCCAGGTTCTGCGCCAGGCACTCCACCGGCCGCACCAGCGCCTCGGGCAGCACCATCCAGCCCACGCGCCACCCGGTCATCGAGAAATACTTGGAGAAGCTGTTGATCACGATGGCGCTCGGGCTGAACGCGGCCGCGGTCGCCACCGGCACCCCGTACTGCAGCCCGTGGTAGATCTCGTCCGACACCAGCCGCACGCCGCGCCCGTGGCACCACTCCGCGATCGCCTGCAGCTCGCCGGGCCGCAGCATGGTGCCGGCTGGATTGCCCGGACTCGCCACGATCAGCCCGTCCGGCAACCCGCCAGGCGCCCGCGCCAGGGCCTCCAGCATCGCCACCGTCGGCTGGAACCGCGTGTCCGCCCCCGCCTCCAGCACCACCGGCACCAGCCCCAGCGCCACAAGGATGTTGACGTAGGGCGGGTAGAACGGCGCCGCCAGCGCCACCTGGTCGCCGCGGTCGAACGCCGCCAGGAACGCCAGCGGGAACGCTGCCGACGCCCCGGTCGTCACCGCCACCCGGCCGGGCGACACCTCCGCCCCGTACCAGGCCGCGCAGTGCCGGGCGATCGCCTCGCGCAGCGAGCGCATCCCCAGCGCCTCCGTGTAGCCGAGCGCACGCCCCGACCCGAGCGCCGCGCGCGCCGCCGCCACCGCGCCTGCCGGCGCGCCCGTCCCGGGCTGCCCGACCTCCATGCGGATCACCCGCGGCGCACCCGCCGGCAGCGCCGCCTGCCGCCGGTTCGCCGCCGCGATCACGTCCATCGCCAGGAACGGTGGCGCCGCTGCGCCCTGCCCGACCTTCAGCACCGGTCCTGCTCCTGGCACCAGGCGGTCTCGCGCATCGTCGCAACATCCCTGCAGGAGGCACGGGCCGATCCCGGACCCGGGTGGCGCCCGCCACGGTCCGGCGCCCCGGCGGCACGCCGCCGGCCCTCGCCGCCATGACGGGGGGACGCTAAACCCACGCCATGCCCCGCACCACCCTGCGCGACGCCGACGCCCTTGTCGCAGCCCACCTCGCCGCCCCGCAGCAGCGCGACGCCCTGGCCGCCGTCGAGGCCCGCTACGCCGTCGCCATCCCCCCCGCGCTGCGCGCCCTGATCGCCCACCCCGACGACCCGATCGGCCGGCAGTTCATCCCCCACCCCGACGAGCTGCGCACCGCCGCCCACGAGCGCCCCGACCCGATCGGCGACGATGCCCTCTCGCCGGTGCGCGGCATCGTGCACCGCTACCCCGACCGCGCCCTGCTCAAGCCGCTGCTGGTCTGCCCGACCTACTGCCGCTTCTGCTTCCGACGCGAGCACGTCGGCCCGGACGGCGGCCTGCTCACCGAGGCCGAGCTGGCCGCCGCCTACGCCTGGCTCGCGGCGCGGCCCGCGATCACCGAGGTCATCCTCACCGGCGGCGACCCGCTGATGCTCTCGCCGCGCCGCCTCGCCGCCATCGTCGCGGCGCTCACCGCGATCCCCCACGTCGCCACGATCCGCGTCCACACCCGCGTCCCCACCGCCGACCCGGCCCGCGTCACCGACGCCCTCGCCGCGGCGCTGCGCACGGATCGCGCCATGTTCGTCGTGCTGCATGCCAACCACGCCCGCGAGCTGACCCCCGCCGCCCGCGACGCGATCCGCCTGATCCAGGCAGAGGCGATCCCCGTGCTCGGCCAGTCCGTGCTGCTGCGCGGCGTCAACGACACGCCCGACGCCCTCGAAGCCCTGCTTCGCGCCCTCGTCGCCGCCCGGATCAAGCCCTACTACCTGCACCACCTAGACCCCGCGCCCGGCACCGCGCGCTTCCATGTCCCCATCGCCGAGGGCCAGGCGCTGCTCGCCGGCCTGCGCGGTCGCGTCACTGGCCTCGCCTGGCCGACCTATGTGCTCGACATCCCCGGCGGCCACGGCAAGGTCCCGATCGGCCCGGATTGGCTCGACCGCGCATCAGGGGAGGAGATCGTCACGGACCCGCAGGGCAGACGGCACAGCCTTGCGCCAGGCCGGACGCCCGAATCCCTGGTGACGCCCTGACAGGCTGCCGCTATGCCGGCTGTCGCGCCGGTCGCGGCAGCCGCCACGCGCGCCGCCCGGGCGGCGCAGGCAGGAGTTTCGCGCATGAGGCTGCCCTCCCCGCATCGCGCCCTCGCGGCGGCACTGTCCCTGTGCCTGCTCGCCGGCTGCGAGCCGCCCGCCGCCCCGCCCCAGGCCGCCCCGCCTCAAGCCGCCATGCCCGACCCCGTCCCCTTCGAGGGAGTCGGCTACCTCCTGTTCAACGCGCCGATCCTCCCTGCGAGCCGCGACCTGTTCATCGCCGACGTGGACAAGTTCCGCGCCGCAGGCGCCCGCGAGATCGACCTCGCCCTGAACTCGCCGGGCGGCGACATCGACGCGGCGCAGGGCATCGTCGACTACATGAACCGTCTGCACGAGCACGACGGCATCACCTTTAAGGCCTACAACGTCGGCTTGGTGTCGTCCGCGGCGACGTTCCTGTTCCTCAACGCCCAGAACCGCTATTCGGTCGAGCGCGGCGTGTTCCTGTTCCACGCCGCCGGGATGGTTTCGAACGGCCCGGTCAGCGCGGAACGGCTGCGCGAGCAGGCGGACAAGCTGGAGGCCTACGAGCGGATCGTCGGCGCGACGCTGAAGGCGCGAACCAGGCTGACCGCCTCCGAGGCGCAGACATACCTGCACAGGACCGTCGTGCTCAACTCCGACGACGCCCGCCGCGATGGCATCGTGGACGCGATCGCCGCCTTCCCCAGCCCGAAGGGCTCGAGTCGCTGGGTGATCCTGTTCAAGCCCGCCAAGCCCGGCACGGCCGCAGCACCGGCCTCCAGGCCATAGGGCTGAGCGCGGCCCTGCCCGTTTCCCGGGTGTCGCCCCCTTCCTTGCCGCCCCGCCCCCCACGGTCTAGACACCCGCCACCGCGACCGAGAACACAGAGCACCTCCCCATGAAGCAGCAGGCGAACCTGATCCGCGCCGGCCAGGTCATCGAGCATGACGGCCGACGCTGGACCGTGCTCAAGCAGCAGATCATCACCCCCGGCAAGGGCGGCGCCTTCATCCAGGTCGAGATGCGCGACCTCAGGACCGGCAACAAGACCAACGAGCGCTGGCGCACCGCCGACACCGTCGAGCGCCTGATGACCGACAACAAGGAGTACACCTACTCCTACACCGACGGCACCAACCTGGTCCTGATGGACCCCGAGACCTTCGAGCAGGCGATGATCCCCGCCGCCATCCTCGGCGACGGCACCGCCTTCCTGCAGGACAACATGGTCGTGGTCGTCGACCTGGTCGAGGGCGACCCTGTCGGCATCCACCTGCCCGCCATGGTCACCCTGGAGATCGTCGAGGCCGACCCGGTCGTCAAAGGCCAGACCGCCTCCTCGTCGTACAAGCCCGCCCGCCTGTCCAACGGCGTCAAGACCTCCGTGCCGCCGTTCATCGAGGCCGGCGAGCGCGTGGTGATCCGCACCGAGGACGCCACCTACGTCGAGCGCGCCAAGAACTAGCAAGGCCAGGGCCCTGCCCTGGACCCGCCAGGGCGAGCCGCCCTGGACCGGCGCAATGAAGCCCATGTGTGCGGGTCCGGGGGCGCCTGCCCCCAGCGGGTCCAGGGCGGCGCCCTGGCCTTCCTTCCTGAAAGTCCCCGCCATGGCCCTCCGCCTGTCCCCCCACATGACGGTGATGCAGAACACCGCGCAGAAGGCCGCCAAGCGCCTGCTGCGCGACTTCACCGAGGTCGAGCAGCTCCAGGTCAGCATCAAGGGTCCGTCCGACTTCGTGTCGCAGGCCGACATCCGCTCCGAGGCCACCATCCGCGACGAGCTGACCCGCGCCCGCCCCGGCTACGCCTTCCTCATGGAGGAAAGCGGCGCCAGCGGCTCGGAGAACTGGACCTGGCGCTGGGTGGTCGACCCGCTCGACGGCACCACCAACTTCCTGCACGGCATCCCGCACTGGGCGATCAGCATCGCGCTGCAGCGCCGCCTGCCCGACGGCGGCACGGAGGTCAGCGCCGGCCTGGTGTACAGCCCCGCCGCAGACGAGATGTTCTGGGCCGAGAAGGGCGTCGGCGCCTACCTCAACGAGCGCCGACTGAGGGTGTCCGCGCGACGCGACATCCGAGAGGCGCTGTTCGCCACGGGCATCCCGTTCGCCGCCGTGCGCGCCCAGCACCGCCTCGCCTTCGCCCGCACGCTGGGCACCATGATGCCCACGGTCGCCGGCGTCCGACGCTTCGGCGCCGCCGCGCTGGACCTCGCCTGGGTCGCCGCCGGCCGCTACGACGGCTACTGGGAGCTGGGCCTCAAGCCGTGGGACTGCGCCGCCGGCCTGCTGATCGTGCGCGAGGCCGGCGGCTTCACCACCGACCCCGCCGGCGCCGAGGCCACGCTGCTCGACGACGCCCCCAACAACGTGGTCGCCGCCAACCCCCACCTGCACGCCCAGCTCCTGGAGATGGTCGCCGACGGCGTCAGCGCCTCGGAGCAGCGCCCCGCCTGAACACGCCCCCCTCACCCGAACCTCTCATGTGCGCCGGTCCAGGGGCGCCGCCCCTGGCGGGTCCAGGGCAGAGCCCTGGCCTCCCTGCCTGCATCCCCGCACGTCCGGCCACTTCGCTTGCGTCCGCCCCGGCGTTGCGCCACGGTTCGGCCACCATGCGCCCGTCCATCTCCCGAATGCGTCAAGCGTGCCTGCTTGCGGCCGCAGCCCTGTGCGTGCTGTGCCGCCTCCCCCCGGCCTCGGCGCAGGTCAGCGTGGACCAGGGCGCGCTCGACAGCCTCGGCAGCCCGGCCGCACCCGCCGCCCGGCCACCCGCCAAGGCGCCCCGCCCTGTGGCCCGCCCGGCCGCGCCGCACCGCGACGCCCCGCGTTCCCCTGCGAAGCCGAAGACGGCGCCGGCACGCCCGCCCGCCATCCCGGTGGCGCCGCCGCCCAGGGCCGCGCTGCCCCCGGCCGAGCCGACGGTGCCGACGCGCCCGACCCCCCCGCCCCCGGTCCCGGTCACGGCCGACGCCCCCGACACCGTGAGCACAGTGCCGGGCGGCCTGCGCATCGGCTTCGGCGCCGGCCGCTCCGACCTCAATCCCGCCGCGGTGGCGGCGCTGCGCACCCTCGCCGCCCCGCTGAAGGCGGACGGCTCCGCCACGCTGGACGTCAACGCCTGGTCCGCCGGCACCGCGGATGACCCATCCACGCCCAGGCGCCTGTCGCTGGCCCGCGCGCTGGCCGTGCGCGCGGTGCTGATCAGCGAGGGCATCGCCTCGCCGCGCATCTACGTGCGCGCCCTGGGCTCGGACGGCGGCGACCCGCCCGACCGCGCCGAGGTCACACGCACCGCCCCGGCCGTGCCACCTGCGGCCCCGGCGGCTGCAACCCCGGCGCCGGCCAGCCCGCCAGTCCAGGCCACCGGCGCCAAGCCCGTGGCGCCCGCCTCCGCCCCGACCACCGCCAGGAAGCGATGACCCGCCCGACCACCTTCCTGGTCCGGATGGTGCTGTTCCTTGCCGCGGTGCTCGTCGCCGCCGCGGTGCTGTCGCCGGTGCTGCTGGTCGCCTTCGCCAACAACCCGGTGCTGAACGGCCTGATCGTCGTGGTCCTGCTGCTCGGCGTGTCGTGGAACCTGCGCCAGGTGCTGCGCCTGTCGCCCGAGGTCCGCTGGCTGGAAACCTTCCAGCAGTCCCGTCCCCGCCTCGCCGCCCTGCCGCCGCCGAAGCTGCTCGCGCCGATGGCCAGCATGCTGGCCTCGCGCGGCCGCAACCGCGACGGCGAGGACCGCTTCACCCTGTCCGCGCCGGCGATGCGCTCCCTGCTCGACAGCCTGGCCTCGCGGCTGGACGAGAGCCGCGAGCTGTCGCGCTACATGACCGGGCTGCTGATCTTCCTCGGCCTGCTCGGCACCTTCTGGGGCCTGCTGCTCACCATCGGTTCTGTGGCCGACGTCATCAACGCGATGTCCGTCGGCAACGGCGACGTCAACCTGCTGTTCGACCAGCTGAAGTCCGGCCTGTCGCGGCCGCTGCACGGCATGGGCACCGCCTTCTCCTCCTCCATGCTCGGCCTCGCCGGCGCCCTGGTGCTGGGCTTCCTCGACCTCACCGCCGGCCAGGCGCAGAACCGCTTCTTCAACGAGCTGGAGGAGTGGCTCGCCGGCCTGACCCGCCTGTCTTCCGGGGTGCTCGGCGGCGACGGCGAGGGAGGCTCCGTGCCTGCCTACGTCCAGGCGCTGCTGGAAACCACCGCCGAGAACATGGAGAACCTGCAGCGCATCCTGGCCCGCGGCGAGGAAGGCCGCGCGCAGTCCAATGCCGCCGTGCTCTCGCTGACCGAGCGCCTCGGCCAGCTCGCCGATTCCAACCGCGCCAACCAGCAGCTCATGCTCCGCGTCGCCGAGGGCCAGGCCGCCCTCGCCCCCGTGCTGCAGCGCCTTTCGGACAGCCGGCCCGAAGGCGACGGCGCGGCCCGCGGCCACCTGCGCAACATCGAGGCCGCGCTGAACCGCCTGGTCTCGGAGGCGGAGCAGGGTCGCGCCCAGTCCACCGCCGAGCTGCGCAGCGACATCCGCATCCTGACCCGCACCATCGCCGCGGCCGTCGCGGCCGAAGGCGCCCCGTGAGGAAGCGGGGCCAGACCTCCGCCCCATGTCCCGGACGCGCGGGCCCGCACGACGCCAGGACCGCGCACCACCGGCCACCGTGCCCCGAACCCAATCCCAGGTTTCCAAAGGCTCGGCCTTTGGCGGGGCCCAGGGGCAGCGCCCCTGGCCTTCCTTCCCTTTCCAGCCCGTGTCCCTGAGCAATCGCCGCCGCGGCGGCGCCAACAACGGGCTCGACGCCTGGCCCGGCTACGTGGACGCGCTGTCCACGCTGCTCATGGTCATCATCTTCGTGCTGCTGGTGTTCGTGCTTGGCCAGGCCTTCCTGTCGGTGGCGCTCACCGGCAAGGACCGCGCGCTCGACAAGCTGGGCCGCCAGGTCGCCGAGCTGTCCGACATGCTGTCCCTCGAACGCGGCCGCGCACGCGACCTGGAAAGCAGCAACGCCACCCTCGGACGCAACCTGTCCGCCGCGCAGAACGCCCAGGCCTCGCTCGCCGCCAGCCTGGCCGATGCGGAAACGCAGGCCGGCGACAGCGCCGCCCGCGCGGCGCAACTGCAGGGCAGCCTGGACGCCGCCGCCGCCCGCGGGGCCACCCTGGCGCAGCAGGTCGCGGCCCTTGGCGCCCTGCGCGACGACCTGCAGCGCCAGGTCGCCGAGACCACCGCCCGCTCCGCCGCCGCCGAGCAGCAGGGCACAGCGGCCGCGGCGCGGCTCACCGAGGAGCAGGCCTACTCCGACGGCGCCCGTGCCCAGATCGCCCTGCTCAACCATCAGCTGGAGCAGCTCCGCGTCCAGATGCAGCAGACTGCCGCGGCGCTCGACCTGCAGGCCGCGCAGGGCCGCGACAAGGACGCCCAGATCGCCGCCCTCGGCCAGAAGCTGAACGTGGCACTCGCGTCCAAGGTCGAGGAGCTGCAGCGCTACCGCAGCGAGTTCTTCGGCCGCCTGCGCGCCGTGCTCGCCGACCGCCCCGGCATCCAGGTCGTCGGCGACCGCTTCGTGTTCCAGAGCGAGGTGCTGTTCCCCGGCGGCAGCGCCACCCTTTCGCCCGCCGGCGAGGAGCAGGTCCGCACGCTCGCCACCACGTTGAAGAGCATCGTCCCGGAAATCCCCGCCGACATAGCCTGGCTGCTGCGCGTCGACGGCCACGCCGACCACGATCCGATCACCGGCGGCCCGTTCGCCTCCAACTGGGAGCTGTCGAGCCAGCGCGCCATCACCGTGGTCAAGCTGCTGATCACCAGCGGGATTCCCGCCGAGCACCTGGCCGCCACCGGCTTCGCGGATTTCCAGCCTCTGGAAGCGGGCAGCACCCCGGACGCGTACGCGCGCAACCGGCGCATCGAGCTCAGGCTCACGGACCGCTGAGCTTCCGGGGTTGCACAGATTCTGTATGTGATACAGTAGAATCCACAGCGGGTTGGACACAGCCCTGCGGTAATGGTTCACTCACGCTCCCAGCGGAGAACCGCTCTTGACGCTGCTCGGCCACATCAACCCGCTGTATTCCTTGTCGGGTCTGCTCGTCGGCCTGCTGGTCGGCATCACCGGCGTGGGCGGCGGCTCGCTGATGACGCCGCTGCTGGTGCTGCTGTTCGGCATCCACCCGGCCACTGCCGTGGGCACCGACCTGCTCTACGCCGCCTGCACAAAGTCCGTCGGCACAGTGGTGCACGGGCTCCGGGGCAGCGTGCAGTGGCCCATCGTCGGCCTGCTCGCCGCAGGCAGCCTGCCCGCCACCGTCGTCACCCTGGCCGCCCTGGTGCACCTCGGCGCGCCGAGCGAGACGGTGTCGCGGCTGATCTCGGTGATGCTGGGCCTGGCCCTGCTGCTCACCGCGGTCAGCCTGCTGTTCCACGCGCGCATCCTGGACTGGGCGGCCTCGCGCGACGTCGTCCTGTCGCCGTCGCGCACCCGTCGGCTGACCGTGCTCACCGGCTTCGTGCTGGGGGTGCTGGTGTCGATCTCCTCGGTCGGCGCCGGCGCGCTCGGGGTGACGGCGCTGGTGCTGCTCTACCCGAAGCTGCCGACCGCACGCATCGTCGGCTCCGACCTGGCCCATGCCGTGCCGCTCACCCTGGTCGCGGGGCTCGGGCACTGGTTCATCGGCTCGGTCGACTGGCCGCTGTTCGGCTCCCTGATCGTCGGCTCGATACCCGGCATCGTCCTGGGCAGCCTGATCGCCACCCACGTGCCGGAGCGGCTGCTGCGCCCTGCCCTTTCGGCCGTGCTCCTGCTCGTGGGGACCAGGCTCCTCGCCTGACCGGCGGCTGCGGCATCTCCGGGCGGCAGGACTCCGAGGGCGGCGGCAGTGACGCGGTCTGAAATCCAGGAGGAAGGCCAGGGGCTCTGCCCCTGGACCCCGCCAAGGGAGCCCCTTGGATGGCTTTACTTAAGCAAAGCCGGGTCCACAGGTGGCTCCCTTCGGTGGTTTTTCAGACCGGGACACCACCCGGGTGGTGCGGAGGTGGCGCACGCGTCCTGCGCGGCAGGACAGACCCGTCCTGCGCGACGAGACTTTTCAGGGGGTTCGAGGGGCCGCTGTCCTGCGCGGCATGACGTGATTTGTTCCACGCGGTGGGACGGCGTGGTGGGCGGTGTTCCGACGAGGGACTGCGAGAGGTGCCTGTGGCGGTCGTGACGGCGGCCCTGGGCGTGACCGGGGCGACGGGCGACTGCCCCAGGGTTTCTGCTGCCGGCGGGGCGCCAGCCCTGCCTAGCCCCCGATGATCCAGCTGAACAGGTCGAGCAGCCCGGTGGGTGGGCGGTGCCGCGCCGCCTCGAACGCGCGCAGCAGCAGCCAGCCTCCCGCGCCCAGCAGCAGCGCCAGGGTCACGACCGAGAACCACACGCTCAGACGGCCCGCCGGGCTCCTGGCCTGCTGCTCCAGCACCGAAAGGCTGGCGCTCCCGGCCGGCTCTGCGTCGTGTCGCGGCTTGTCCATCCCGTTCCCTCCCCGCATCGGCGGCGCTGCCTGCGTCGACGCACCGGCGGCCAGCGGCGCCGGCAGTGTCTCAGGTTGGGAAGGCCAGGGCTCCGCCCTGGCCCCAGCCTTCCTTGAAATCGGATTCCAAAGGCTTGCCTTTGGCGGGGTCCAGGGGCAGAGCCCCTGGCCTTCCTTCCTGAGTCTCAAACCGAGCCGCTGCCGCGGCGCCACCCGAGCCGACATGCCGCCAGCAGAGCACGGCCCGGCGTCGCGGCCCAACCCGCGCCGGCGTGCCGCGCCGCCGGCCGCGCGCATCAGGCGTCGAGGCCGGGCCGGTCGTAGCCCTTCATCCGGTAGATCACCGCGGCCAGGATCCAGCTCGCGGCGAAGATGCCGACGATGACGAAGCCTATGCTGCCGAAATGGTCGTTGAGCGCGCCGACCCCGTCCCAGAAGCCGCCCTTCAGCGCGAGCCGGTCGCCGATCAGTCCCAGCGACTCGACGCTCCCGACCAGCAGGGCGACCACGATCGAGACCGTGGTGACCGTCAGGTTGTAGTAGACCCTGCGGATCGGCCGGAGGAACGCCCAGCCGTAGGTGCCCAGCATCAGGATGCCGTCGACGGTGTCGACCAGCGACATGCCGGCGGTGAACAGCGCGGGAAACACCAGGATCGACCAGACCGGCAGGCCGCCGCTCGCCTGGGTGGCGGAGATGCCCAGCAGGCCGACCTCGGTCGCGGTGTCGAAGCCCAGGCCGAACAGCAGGCCGAGCGGGAACATGTGCCAGGAGCGGCCGATGGTCGCGAACAGCGGGCGGAACAGCCGCGACAGGATGCCGCCGCCTGCGGGCAGGTGGCCCATGTCCGCCTCGGCGAGCCGGCCGCCCGCCCTGACCCGCCGGAAGGTGCCCCAGGCGGCGCGCAGCACCGCGATGTTCATGGCCGCGATCGTGAACAGGAAGGCGGCCGAGACCAGGGTGCCCAGCACGCCGCCGACGCTCCGGATCGCGTCGAACCGGCTCCCGAACCCCGTGGCCGTCAGCGCGATCGCCACCGTGGCCAGCACGACGACCGTGGAGTGGCCCAGGGAGAAGAACAGGCCGACGGCCACCGGACGCCCGCCATCCTGCATCAGCTTGCGGGTCACGTTGTCGATCGCGGCGATGTGGTCGGCGTCGACGGCGTGGCGCAGGCCGAGACCGTACGCCAGCAGCGCCGTGCCCAGCAGGACCGGGGCCTGGCGGAACGCGACCAGCGCCCAGACCCAGGCGGACAGGTTGGCCAGCACGAGCACGACGCAGATCGCGACGATCCTGCCGCGCACGCCGGCGGCTCCATCGTCGGAGGCGCGGCGCAGGGGGTTCGGCATTGCGGGCGGCTCCCTCTCTCGCCGGGCAGGCCCGGGGCGCGGGCGGTCGATGCGGGTCTGCACGGCGCGGCCGGCGCCGGCAAGAGCCGCCAGTACCGGGCAGGGCCTCGGTCTGGAAGGCCAGGGCTCTGCCCTGGACCCGCCAGGGGCCGTCCACACATGGACCCGGCCTCACTTAAGCAACGGGTCCCAAGGGCCCTGCCTTTGGCGGGGTCCAGGGGCAGAGCCCCTGGCCTTCCTTCCTGGATCTAGAACCGAGACACTGCCCGCCGCCGGGTGCCAGCCGGGGCGGTTCCGGTCTAGGCTGCCCGCCATGGCACAACTCTTCCGAACCACCGCCCGTCGCGGCGCGCGTTCCGCGGCCCTGGCCGTCCTGGTGGCTGCCGCCGTGCCGCCGGCGGGGCCGCTGCGCGCGCAGACGGCGGCGGCACCCCCCGCCGCCGGGGCCGGGGCGCCGGTCACCACGGCGCCCGGCAACGTCGCGGCCCAGAAGAAGGTCACCGTGCTCGGCCTGGGGCTGCTGTCCTGCGACGCCTACGCCGCCCTGCAGAAGGCCGGCGCTGGCGACATCGTCAACCAGTGGCTGCTCGGCTTCCTGTCCGGGGGCGGCGCGTTCGCCGGCTCGGACTACCTGGGCGGCACCGGCAACCTCGACGCGATCAAGCTGGTGCAGCACTACTGCGAGGCCAATCCGAAGGCGTCGCTGGCGGTGGCGGGCCTGGAGGTCGCGGAGGAACTGGAAGGCCCGCTCGGCCAGATGCGCCACAAGTAAGGCGTGCTCCGGGCGGCGCACGGTGCGGCGGCTGGCCCGGGGCGGGCAGGGCCGGGCTCTTCCCCGCTGCCATTCCGTCGATCCGGGTGGATCGTTGGAACCCCTGGATAGCCCCGTCCAGACCAGCCGAGGGACTGGCAGGCTTCCGGAAGCCCGTGACCCGGGCAGGGAAATCCGGAGCCGGTCTGCGGGCTGGCTGCGCCGTCAGATCAGCGCGCGCATCTTCTCAGCCATCTGCTGCGGGCTGGTGCCGTCGCCGAAGATCGCCACGAACTTCCCGGCGGGGTCCATCAGGTAGATGATCGAGCTGTGGTCCATGTCGTAGCCGCCGGCCTTGTTCGGGTGCTTGGCGGCATAGACCCGGTACTCCTTCTCCGCCGCCTCCACCTGGGTCGGCGTGCCGGTCAGCGGCTCGATTTGGGTGCTGAAGGCCTGCACGTAGTCGCGCATCACCGAGGGGGTGTCGCGCTCGGGGTCCACGGTGATGAACAGCGGCGCCACGCGGCGGCGCTCCGGGCCGAGCAGGTCGAGCGCGTTGGCCATGTCGTTGAGCGCGGTCGGGCAGGCGTCGGGGCAGTGCGTGTAGCCGAAGTACACCAGCATCCAGCGGCCGCGGAACGCAGAGTCGCTCACCGGCGCGCCGGCGCCGTCCTCCAGGGTGAACGGCCCGCCGATCGCCACCGGCGGCTCCGCCCCGCCCCGCTCCAGCAGGCGCGGCCCGGCCACCAGCAGCAGCACGGCGAGCCCCAGCAGGCCGAGCAGCCCGCCGGCCGCGACCTTCCTGCCCATCCTGCCCCTGCCCGCACTGTTCCCGCCCGGAACGTCCCTGCCCGGCCCCGTCCCGCCCGGCCTGCCCCCGTCGGGCCTGTCCTCGCCAGCGCGGCTCACGGCGTGGCCGCCGGGCCGCGCGCGCCGATCGGCAGCACCGCGGCGCGCACCTCCAGTGGCGGGGCATGCGCGAAGCTGAGCGACAGCACCACCGTCTGCCCGGCCTTCAGCGGCCCTTGCAGCCCGCCGAGCATCACGTGCGTGCCGCCGGGGGCCAGCACCACGGGCTGGCCTGCCGGCAGGTCGAGTCCGTCGGCGTCGCGCATCCGCATCACGCCCGCTTCGTGCGACGTGGTGTGCAGCATTGCCATCCCGGCCTGCGGCGTGGTGATGGCGGTGAGGCGGTCGGCGGCGGGGCTGGTCAGGGTCATGTAGGCGGCGGCTTCGTCCTGGTGCGGCGCGGTCGCGCGGACCCAGGCGCCGCTGGCCTGCACCGGGGCGGGCTGGGCCAGCGCCGCCGCGGGAAGGGCCGCCAGCAGGGAGGCGAGAACGTGGAGGCGCAGTGTCATCGGGGCTTTCCCAGGGAGATTCGCGAACGGGCGGACGTTGCTCCCGGGATATAGGGACTGCAACACCGGGCGGCGGCAGGAAAGGAAAGGCCAGGGGCTCTGCCACTGGACCTCGCCAAGGGCTGGGCCCTTGGATCGCCCTCCTTGAGTCAAGGGATCAAAGGGCCTCACGGCCCTTTGCGGGTCTGGGCAGAGCCCAGCCTTGCCTGCTGTCTTCCGGCACCCCGCCCTGTGGTATCCATCGCCGGGCACGCCACATCCCGGCGAGCCCGCCCGGGCCGACAGGAGCCCCTCCGCCCGATGTCCATTGCCCTCAGCGTCCCCGGCCCCGTCGCCTTCATGCCGCTGCGCCAGCCGGTCAAGCCGGCGACGCGCCGCTTCGTGGTGAAGTCCGACTACGAGCCCGCCGGCGACCAGCCCGCGGCGATCGAGCTGTTGACCGCGGGCGTGGTGGACGGCGAGCGCGACCAGGTGCTGCTCGGCGTCACCGGCTCCGGCAAGACCTTCACGATGGCCAAGGTGATCGAGCGCGCCCAGCGGCCGGCGCTGATCCTGGCGCCGAACAAGACGCTGGCGGCGCAGCTGTTCGCGGAGATGCGCGGCTTCTTCCCGGACAACGCGGTGGAGTATTTCGTCAGCTACTACGACTACTACCAGCCGGAGGCCTACGTCCCGCGCACCGACACGTACGTGGAGAAGGACAGCCAGATCAACGAGCAGATCGACCGCATGCGCCACGCCGCCACCCAGGCGCTGCTGGAGCGCAACGACGTCATCATCGTGGCCTCGGTGTCGTGCATCTACGGCATCGGCTCGGTGGAAACGTACTCGCGCATGGTGGTGCGGCTGGAGGTCGGCGGGCGCATCGACCGCGACACTCTCGCAAAGGCGTTCGTCGAGCTGCAGTACCGGCGCAACGACGCGGCGTTCCAGCGCGGCACCTTCCGGCTGCGCGGCGAGACGGTGGACGTGTTCCCGGTGCAGTACGAGGACCGCGCCTGGCGCATCACCCTGTTCGGCGACGAGATCGAGGCGATCGCGGAGTTCGACCCGCTGACCGGCACCAAGACCGCGGACATGGCCGAGATCAGCGTCTACGCCAACAGCCACTACGTCACCGCGCGGCCCACGCTCAACCAGGCGATCGTCGGCATCAAGGACGAGCTGCGGGTCCGGCTCGACCAGCTGGTGGCGGAGGGCAAGCTGCTGGAGGCGGAGCGGCTGCAGCAGCGCTGCACCTTCGACATCGAGATGATGGAGACCACCGGCTCCTGCAAGTCGATCGAGAACTACTCGCGCTACCTGTCCGGGCGCGCGCAGGGCGACCCGCCGCCGACGCTGTTCGAGTACCTGCCGGAGAACGCCCTGCTGATCGTCGACGAGAGCCACGTCACCGTGCCGCAGATCGGCGGCATGGAGCGCGGCGACTACGCGCGCAAATCGGTGCTCGCCGAGTTCGGCTTCCGCCTGCCGTCGTGCATCGACAACCGGCCGCTCAAGTTCGAGGAGTGGGAGCGCTTCCGGCCGCAGACGGTGTTCGTCAGCGCGACGCCGGGGCCATGGGAGATGGAGCGCACCGGCGGCAGCTTCGCCGAGCAGGTGATCCGGCCGACCGGGCTGATCGACCCGATCACCGAGATCCGTCCCGTGGAGCACCAGGTTGACGACCTGCTGGCCGAGATCCGCCTGACCACCCAGCGGTCGGGGCGCGTGCTGGTGACCACGCTGACCAAGCGGATGAGCGAGGACCTCACCGACTATCTCACCGAGAACGGCGTCAAGGTCCGCTACCTGCACTCCGACGTGGACACGCTGGAGCGCATCGAGATCATCCGCGACCTGCGCCTCGGCGTGTTCGACGTGCTGATCGGCATCAACCTGCTGCGCGAGGGACTCGACATCCCGGAGTGCATGCTGGTCGCCATCCTGGATGCGGACAAGGAAGGGTTCCTGCGCTCGCAGACCTCGCTGATCCAGACCATCGGGCGGGCAGCGCGCAACGTGGACGGGCGCGTGGTGCTGTACGCCGACGTGATGACCCGCTCGCTGCGCGCCGCCATCGAGGAAACCGCGCGGCGGCGCGAGAAGCAGGCAGCCTGGAACACGGCGCAGGGCATCACGCCGCAGTCGGTGCGCAAGCATATCGGCGAGGCGCTGAACTCTGTGTTCGAGCAGGACTACGTCACCGTCGCCCCGGTCAAGGACGCGGGCATCACCGACATGGTGGGCCGCGACCTCAAGTCCTCGCTGGCGGAGCTGGAGAAGCGGATGCGCGCGGCGGCCGCGGACCTGGAGTTCGAGACCGCGGCGCGGCTGCGCGACGAGATCAAGCGGCTGGAGGCGCTGGAGCTGGGCCTGCCCGCGCCGCCGACGCCGGCGCAGTTGCGCGCGAAGAAGGACCGCACCCCGGAACCGCTGGGGCCAGGTGGCGGCGGCTACGACCCGGCCAAGGTGAAGCGGGGGCGTCGACGCGCATGAGCCAGTCCCGCCCCCGCCTGTCCTCGCGCGACGCCGTCCCGCCCGGTCGCGCCAGCGGCCCCGCGCCGTCCGTGCGCCCCGACCTGCCCAGCCGGGTCATGCTGCGCCTGCTGGAGAAGAAGACCCACGGCGGGCAGATGCCGGTCGACCTGGCGCCGCTGCGGGCCATGACCAACGCGCCGATGTCGCCGATCTGGCTGTCGCGCCTGCCGCTCGCCTCGGTGCGCGAGATCGCCATCCCCGGGCCGGCCGGGCCGCTGGCCGCACGGGTCTACACCCCGCGCGGCGCGGTGCGCGGCACCCTGCTCTACCTGCACGGCGGCGGCTTCGTGCACTGCGGCCTGGACAGCCACGACGGCGTGTGCTGCCGCCTGGCGCGGGCCGCGGGCTGCGTCGTGGTGGCGCCGTCGTATCGACTGGCGCCGGAGAACCCGTTCCCGGCCGCGCCCGACGACTGCCTCGCCGCCCTGCGCTGGGTGCTGCGCTACGTCGACACGCTCGGCGGCCGCGACGCGGACGGCCAGCCACTGGTCGCGGTGGGCGGCGACAGCGCCGGCGGCAACCTGGCCGCGGTCACCTGCCAGTCCGCGCGCACCCTCGGCCTGCCGTCCCTGCGCTTCCAGCTTCTCTTCTACCCCGCCACCCACGGCATCGAGGACGTGCCGTCGCGCACCGCCTACGCCAGCGGCTACTTCCTCACGGCGCAGCTGATGGAATGGTATCGCGACCAGTACCTCCACGACGAGCGACACCACGACGACCCCGCCTTCGCCCCGGCGCTGGGCGACCTGCGCGGCCTGCCGCCCGCCCTTGTCGTCACCGCGGAGTTCGACCCGCTGCACGACGAGGGCCGCCAGTACGCAGCCCTGCTGAACGGCGTCGGCGTCCAGGCGCGCCACCACTGCTATCCCGGCACCATCCACGGCTTCGTGAACTTCTACCCGATGATGCCGAAGGGCCGGCAGGCGCTCGCAGAGGGCGGCCGGGCGGTGCGGCGGGCGTTCGCGTGACGCCATGCCGCCACCGTCGTTGCCCCGTCCGGAGCGCGTGGCTATTGCAGGAGGGCAACTATCGTCGGGTTCGGCCGTCTTGCCCGCAGAAGAAACCGAGGAAGCGTTCCATGATCCGTCCGTTCCTGGCGCTTGCGCTTGTCCTGTCCGCCGTACCCGCCTTCGCCCAGTCCGCCGGCAGCATGGGCACCGGCACCAGCGCCAGCGACAGCACAGGCCTGCAGACCAGCGTGCCGAACGCGGTGCACAACCAGGCCAGCGGGTCGTCCATGAACGCCCCCACCGGCCAGGGCGCCAGCTCCTCCTCCGGCAGCACCAACACCGGGACCGGCCCCGGCAACACCACCGGCGCGCAGACCAGCCTGTCCAACGCCGTGCAGAACCAGACCCCCGCAGGCTCGCCCGCGACCCACTGACGCGAGGGTCGCCGTGGCGTCGGGGCAGCGCGTAATGCCTCCCGACATGCCGCCGGTGGCCATGGTCACCGGCGGCGCCAGGCGTCTCGGGCGCGCCCTCGCCTTGGCCCTCGCGGAGGCCGGCTTCGACATCGCCCTGCATTTCCGCAGCAGCCGCGGCGAGGCCGAGGCAACCGCCAGGGACGTGGCGGCCCTGGGGCGGCGCGTGCACCTGCTGCAGGCCGACCTTTCGGACGAGGCGCAGGTGGCTTCGCTGGTGCCGCGTGCGCTCGCCGCCCTCGGCCCGCTGGGGCTGCTGGTCAACAACGCCAGCCATTTCGTCCGCGACGAGTGGCACGACGCCGGGCGCGACGGCTGGGACGCCCATCTGGAGCCGAACCTGCGCGCGCCGTTCGTGCTGAGCCAAGCCTTTGCCCACGCGCTGCCGCCCGGCACGGAGGGCATGATCCTCAACCTCGCCGACCAGCGGGTCTGGTCGCTGACCCCGCACTTCGTGTCCTACACGGTGTCCAAGGCCGGGCTGTGGGCGCTGACCCAGTCGCTCGCCCTGGCGCTGGCGCCGCGCATCCGGGTCAACGCCATCGGCCCTGGCCCGACCCTGCCCAGCGACCGGCAGACCCCCAAGCAGTTCGCCCGCCAGTGCGCCTCCGTCCCGCTCGGCCGCGGCACCAGCCCGGGCGAGGTGGCGCGCGCCGCGCTCGCGCTGCTGTCGCTGCCGTCGGTCACCGGGCAGATGCTGGCGCTCGACGGCGGGCAGCACCTGCAGTGGCACCCTGCGCCGCCGCACGGGGGGCCACCGGAGGATTGATGCCGGCGGTCGGTTGCCTTTGCCGGCCAAGGAAAGGAAGGCCAGGGGCTCTGCCCCTGGACCCCGCCAAAGGCAGGGCCCTTGGAACCCCTTTCTGAAGTGAGGCCGGGTCCAGGGGCGGCTCGCCCCTGGCGGGTTCGGGCAGAGCCCGACCTTGCTTGCCGCTTTCCTGGCACCGGACTTGCACTGCCCGTCCCAGGCCGCAACCGCAGGACCGCCCGATGCACCTCGTGAAATGGCTCGCCCTGCTGCCCTTCGCGGGCGTGCTGGGTGGCGCGTTCGTGCTGAACCGCACCACGCCGCTGGTCCTTGGCCTGCCCCTGCTGCTGGCCTGGCTGGTGCTGTGCGTGGTGCTCACCTCGGCGATCATGGCGGTGATCTACCTGTGCGACCCGGCGAACCGGGCGGACGCGCCCCGCCCGGACGCGGGGCCACGGTCGTGAACGCCGCGCTGCTCATCATTGCGGGCTCAGTGGTGGTGGCGCTGGCGCTCGGCCTGCGCGCGCGATCGGGGCGGGAGATGAGCCTGGAGCAGTGGGCGGTCGGCGGCCGCGGCTTCGGCACCGCGCTGGTGTTCCTGCTGATGGCTGGCGAGATCTACACGACCTTCACCTTCCTGGGCGGCAGCGGCTGGGCGTACGGCAAGGGCGGGCCGGCGTACTACATCCTGTGCTACTCGACGCTGGCCTACGTCCTCTCGTATTGGATGCTGCCGCCGATCTGGCGCTTCGCCACCGAGCACCGGCTGTACTCGCAGCCCGACTTCTTCGCCCGCAAGTACGGCAGCCCGGCGCTCGGCGTGGTGGTCGCCGTCGTCGGGCTGATCGCCCTGGTCCCCTACATGGTGCTGCAGCTCAAGGGCCTGGGCATCATCGTCGCCACCGCATCGTACGGCACCATCCCGTCGACGGCGGCGGTGTGGATCGGCGTCGCGGCCGTCACCGTCTACGTCATGGTCTCCGGCGTGCGCGGCTCCGCCTGGACCTCGGTGCTCAAGGACGCGATGATCCTGGGCGTCGTCGTGTTCCTCGGCATCTACCTGCCGGTGCACCTCTACGGCGGCTACGGGTCGATGTTTTCCGCCATCGACGCCGCCCAGCCCGGGTTCCTGGCGCTGCCGGAGCGGGGGCAGAGCCCGGCCTGGTTCGGCTCCACCGTGCTGCTCACCGCGTTCGGCTTCTACATGTGGCCGCACACCTTCGCCTCGCTCTACACCGCGCGCGAGGAGAGCGTGTTCCGCCGCAACGCGGTGATCCTGCCGATCTACCAGCTCATCAACCTGTTCGTGTTCTTCGTGGGCTTCGCCGCCATCCTGCAGGTGCCGGGCCTGTCCGGCGCGGCCGTCGACCTGTCGCTGTTCCGTGTCGCGATCCAGTCCTTCCCGCCCTGGTTCGTCGGCGTGATCGGCGCGACCGGCGTGCTGACCGCGCTGGTGCCCGGCTCGATGATCCTGATGGCCGGCGCCACCCTGGTCGCCAACAACCTGTATCGCCCGGCACGGCGCACCGCCGGCGAGGCGGAGGTGTCGCGGGTCGCGCGGCTGATGGTGCCGGTGCTCGCCCTGGTCTGCGTCTGGTTCACGCTGAACGGCGGCGACACCATCGTCGCCCTGCTGCTCATGGGCTACGCCTTCGTCACCCAGCTGTTCCCCGCCCTGATCCTCAGCCTGGCGCCGCGCAATCCCGCCACCGCGCAGGGCGCCATCGCCGGCATCGTGGCCGGCGTCGCCGCCGTGGCGGTGATGACCGCCTGGCACCTCACCCTGGGCGGCCTGCTCCCCGGCCTGCCCGGCGCGGTCCAGGACCTCAACGTCGGCATCGTCGCCATGGCGCTCAACGTCGCCGTGCTCGCAGGCGTCAGCGCCCTGACGCCGGCGAGGGTGCCGGCGCTGCAGGGGCCCGGTGGCCGGTTGCTCTGACCGGCCGGAAGAAGGCCAGGGGCTCTGCCCCTGGACCCCGCCAAGGGAGCCCCTTGGATGGCTTCACTGAAGGGAGGCGGGTTCAGGGGCGGTTCGCCCCTGGCGGGTCTGGGCGTGGCTGCCAAAGGGTCCGGCGACCCTCCTGGGTCGTTGGAATGGCAGCGGAGGGAGAGCCCAGCCTTGCTTGCCTTCGACAGGTCCAGGGCTTCCGGCCGCCGGCATCTTGCCTCGCCGGCGTCCGGCGCGGGATGGTGCGGGCCATGCACCCGGGCGGAGCGACGCCCGCCCGCGCGGCCTCGCGCCGGCACGACCAGGAGACCCGCCATGAGCGGCAGCCACACCACTCGACGCGGCCTGCTGCACGCCGGCGTCACCACCGGGGGCGGCCTCCTGCTCGGTGCCGCCGGCGCCGAGGCCGCCGTGCCCGGCCGCGCCGGCGCGGCGCCGGCCGGCCCGTCCGCCAGCCTCGCCGCCGCGCAGATGCCGCAGGCGGTCTCGCGCCGCATCCGCGAGGAGTTCGGCCACCGGCTCGACCTGCGCGCCTTCATCCCCGCGGGCGTGGCCGATACCGCCGCCGTGGACTGCTCGCCCTGGATCGCCCAGGCGCTGGCCGCGCTGAACGGCGGCCGCGGCCGGCTCGACATCGGCGACCAGTTCTACCTGGTGGCCTCGCCGATCCTGACCGGCGACTACAGCGTGTTCATCCACGGCGACGGCGCCGACGTCAGCGGCTTCATCGGCACCAGCACCGACGCGGTGATCGCCCACCGGCCGGCCGCCGACAACCTGCTCGGCGTGCTGTTCGGCGAGGACTTCTCGGTCCGCAGCGCGGCGCCCACGCCCACGCGCTTCGGCATCGACGTCAAGTACCCGGTCGACGCCGCCATCGTCACCGACCACGAGGGCAACCGCGGCTTCGCCCGCGACGGCGCGTCCTCGCCCACGGGGCGGAGCGCCTCGGATTCCACGCAGCAGGCCAAGCCCGGGGTGATGCTGCGCCGCGTCAAGGTGCTGAGCAGCCAGGACGGCCGCTCCGCCGCCGCGAGCTTCAGGACGGCGCTGCGGCTGTACGGCGCCACCGCCTGCCTGATCGACGACTTCGTCGCCACCGCGAACCCGGGCGGCGTGCCCGACACCTACGGCATCGAGCTGGGCGGCTACACCCGCGCCGTGCGCATCGAGTCGCCCGACCTGGAGAACTTCCACATCGCCGTTGCCCCCACGTCGTATTGGGAGGGCATCACGGTCAACCGCCCGCAGGCGACCAACGTCGACCACCTGTGGCGCTCGCCCAACTCCGGCACGAAGGACTTCGTGCCGCTCGGCATCAAGGGCGGCTCCGGCGACGAGGTGAACATCATCAACGCCGGCGAGGTCGTCTGCCTCGACACCGCGATCCACGTCCACCAGGCGTTCCGCACCTTCATCTCCGGCTGCCACCTGGAAACCGACTGGCGCCCCGGCGCCACGCCGCGGCCGGTCGTGATCCTGGAGGACTGCGAGGAGACCAGGCTGCTCGACTGCTTCGTGGTGCAGGGCGACCCGGTTCGCGGCCGCACCTCGATCGCGGTGCACGTCACCGGGCAGGCCGGCGGCGGCAACCAGAACCACGTCCACGACGTCGCCTGCCGCGCCGGCTGGATCGAGTTCGACGACAAGACGTACTTCTGCAACTCCAGCGGCTGCACCGCCCTGATCGGCGACGGCCCGCGCAACGACAGCATGCCCGCCGTCGTCGACCACGGCACCGGCAACGTCGTCAGCTACGACATGCCGAAGTCGGAGACCCCCGGCCGGCGCGTGATCAACAACCTCGAGGTCAGCGGCACCCTGACCGGGGCCGGGGGGCAGGCCTTCATCCCGTCCGCGCTCACCCACGTCCTCGCGGGCGGCGGCTTCGTGACCACGGCGGGGCGGGCCACGCCGCTCCCCTTCACCGAGGCGCCCGCCAACCCCGGCCGCGCGTTCGACGTCGCCACGCACGCCTACACGGTTCCCGCGACCGGGTACTACGAGTTCCACGTCGACGTGGACACGGCCGAGGGCACGCCGCCGGTCTCGCAGGTCGGGCTCGGCGTCGGCCGCACCATCAAGTGGGGCAACTCCGGCGTGCACAGGACCACGATCGCCGCCACGATCTACGACCGCTTCGACGCAGGCGCCCGGGTGGGCGCCACCATCCACACGAGCGTGCCGATCGCGCTGGACGGCATGTCGATGGTGGTGCGGCGGGTGGGGTGACGGCGCGACGGAAGAAAGGAAGCCTGGGCTCTGCCCAGACCCGCCAGGGGCGAGCCGCCCCTGGACCCGGCACAACTTAAGAATTGGATTCCAAAGGCTCGCCTTTGGCGGAGTTTGAGGCAGAGCCTCAACCTTGCTTTCTAGGTGTTTAGTCCCGGGGTGTGGTGATACGGATCACCGGGCATCTCGGGATG
>CAXSFU010000039.1:0-31929 GCA_964236695.1 uncultured Acetobacteraceae bacterium
AGGAATTAAATCCTTGACCCTTCCTGCAACCATAGGTATATAAACTTTCAGGCATGCAATTTCATGCTGCTGGAAGACGCTGGATCGCCGGCCGCTGCGGCCGAAGGCAAGCACACGGAGCCAGAATGGCCTTCTCATCGTGCAATCTTACGGTACTTGCTTATGCAAATGGCTTTACCTTGTGGCACTACAGCGCAGGAACCGAGCATCTGACAGCTGTGTCTGACCTTGATTTCTTTGATGACGCTCGTAATCTTGTGTCATCTGGCGATATAGTCATGGTAACTGGTAATGAAGGCGGCTTGATCGTCTTTATTAAGCCGGCGCTTGCACAACAGATTTGACGGGTGGTTTCAATATTTTGTCTAAGCAGGCATACCGATCCTGGCTATTTCTATCGGTGAGTATCTAGCAGGCAGTATTCGACCAACCTCCGCATGGTGTCTAACCTCTTCTGATTGACGGTAGGAGCACTGACTGGATTTGATATCTGTTTCTTGATTGTCTATGGTACGTGCTCTTGATGGGTTTTCTCGTCTAGTCGATAAAAAACGAGTGGCGTAGGCACTCAAGGATTATCCGGCATTCCGGCCCGGGCTTGCCGTCTTTGCCATGCTTCCTGCAGCCGGTGTTCCTGTATCCTGCTTGGCCGATGGGCCAGGTGCATGGCGCCGTTCCGGGGAAAAGACAGGCGCAAGGCCTACGTCTGACGCCGAGTCAAGCTCGAACGTTTCATGAGGCCGACGAACCATCTCGACGGCGTGCCAGTGCAGTGTGTATTGTCGGGCCGACTCAACCCAGGCACGAAATGCCAACAAAAAACGCAACCTTATGGACTTGCTGGCTGATCGATGTGAATCGTGCATGGTGCGCGGCATGTCTGCCTCGCGTGTCATGCGGGCTGTCGCTTGAGGCTTCTCCTGTCTCCGGGTGACACGCGCGCAGAGCCGGGTGTCGCCGTATGCCCGACTCTCCGTATGGATGCTGCCTGGCTCGCGATGCTGCATCACGCGCCGATTGGCAATGCGGATGTGTCGGGACATGCCGCACATGCCGTCGACACCCGGATCGTTGCTCTTGGAGACCGGTTGCTCGACGTCGAGGACCGCACCATAGCGCTGCGATCCGAACTGGCCAGGTTGCGGCGCGAGTTCGAAGGGGCCGCCGGCGTGGTGGTGGGCACAGAAGGGTTCGGTGTGCCCCGCACCAGTCATTCCTGGCCTCTTGCCGAGCAACCGGGTCGCCACGAGTCCGGGCTGGACCGCTATGATCGCCGGGTGGACGACCCCGTGGTGCTGGAAGGTCGCGTGGGCGAGCAGTTTCTCGGCCGCTTCGCGCTGGCGACGTCCGATCCCGACCTTGCCGGTGCCGTGGAGGCGTTGAACGCGGCCGGGCGAATCCTGAAGGTCGTGGCCTGCAATGCAGGACTCCCGCCCGAGGTGTCGATCGTCATCCCGGTGTATGGGCAGCTTGGCTACACCCTCAACTGCCTCGACAGCCTGCTGTCGCACACCTCGCGCCACGACGTCGAGATTATCGTGGTCGACGATTGCTCCCAGGACCGCAGCGGCGAGATCCTGCCGATGGTCTCCGCCATCCGCCACGTGCGCCAGACCGTCAACGGCGGCTTCATCGCGAGCTGCAACGCCGGCGCCGCGCTGGCACGCGGCCGTTTCGTGCTGATGCTCAACAACGACACCCGCGTCGTGCAGGGCTGGCTCGACGCGCTGCTCGACAGCTTCGAGATGTTTCCCGCAGCCGGCCTGGTCGGCTCCAAGATGTGCTACCCGGATGGCAGCCTGCAGGAGGCCGGCGGCATCATCTGGCGTGACGGCTCGTGCTGGAACTACGGGCGCAACGACGACCCGAACCGTCCGCAGTACGCCCACGCCCGCCAGGTCGACTACGTGTCCGGCTGCTCGATCGCGATGCCGGCCGCGCTGTGGCGGGAAATGGCCGGCTTCGACACGCACTATGCTCCCGCGTACTGCGAGGACGCCGACCTCTGTCTGCGCGTTGCCGCTGCGGGCCGCGAGGTCTGGATGCAGCCGCAGAGCCGGGTCGTGCACTACGAGGGCAAGACCTCGGGCACCGACACCGCGCGTGGCGTCAAGTCCCACCAGATCGTCAACAACCACCGACTCTACCTGCGCTGGCGCGAGCGGCTGGAGGGCCACCGCCGCAATGCCGAGGCGCCCTACCTGGAGCGCGAGCGCGGGGTGCGCCGCCGCATTCTCGTGGTCGACGTCTCCGCCCCGACGCCGAAGCAGGACGCTGGCTCCGTGCAGACCGTGCTGGCGCTGCAGGTCTGCCGCGAGGCCGGCCACAAGGCGCATTTCGTCGCCGAGGACAACTGGCTGTTCCAGCCCGGGCACACCACGGCGCTGCTGCAGGCGGGCGTCGAGTGCGCCTACGCCCCCTACGACATCGGCTTCGGCACATACATCCGCCGCTACGGCGCACAATTCGACACCGTCCTGGTCTACCGGATGGGCGTGATGGAACGGGTGGTCGACCTCGTGCGCGCCCACGCTCCTCAGGCCTGCCTGCTGTTCCACGTCGCCGACCTGCACTTTCTCCGACGCAGGCGCGAGGCGGAGCTGGAAGGCGACACCGCCGGCCTGCGCGAGGCGGAGATCATCCGCGGCCGCGAGCTGGCGATGGTCGCGGCCGCGGACTGCACCATCACCCATTCCCCCGTCGAGGCCGCGATCCTGCACGACGCGGTGCCGGCCGCTCCCGTCGTCGTCTGGCCGCTGATGACCGAATTCGCCGGCACCGCCGTGCCGTTCGCGGATCGGCGTGACATCTGTTTCCTCGGCGGCTACCGCCATCCGCCCAACATTGATGCCGTGCGTCACTTCGCGGCGGCCATCCTGCCGCTGATCCGCGCCGTCGATCCGCAGATCCGCTTCCTCGTCGCTGGCGCCAATCCCGGCCCGGAGGTGCTGGCGCTGGCGGGCGAGGGCATCAGGGTCCTGGGGCTGGTGGACGATCTGCGAGACCTGTTCGATGCCGCGCGCGTGTTCGTCTGCCCGCTGCGCGTCGGGGCCGGCGTGAAGGGCAAGGTGATGTCCGCGCTGTCCTATGGCGTGCCCGTCGTCTCCACCCCGATCGGCATCGAGGGCGCCGGGCTGGAGGAAGGCCGCCACGTCGCGGTCGCCCGCACCGACGAGGAGTTCGCCCGCCGCACCCTGGCGCTCTACCACGACGAGGCGGAGTGGAGCCTGCTGTCGCGCAACGGCCAGGACATCGTCCGCGCCGAGTTCTCCGTGGCAGGCGGCCGCCGCTGCCTTTCCGACGCGATCCGGCGTGGGCATGCCCACCGGCGTGGCCTGCACGCGGAGGTTGACTCCGGTGCGGCACGGTAATTCTCTACCGCTCTCAGGACGGGAGGGCGGCATCCGCCCTGTCCCAGCGCGCGTCGCGAGGAGGGGCACGCAGCCTGGTCGCCCACCTCGGCCGGCAGGCTGCGCCCTGCCCGAATTGTCGCGGCCGGCACCAGGCCGCGCGGTGCCGTGGCACCGGTCGCGTCGGAAGGAGGCATGCGTGCGCACGACCCGCAACCCGGCTGCCCGCACACGGGGCATCGGCACCCCCGGCGGTCGCACGGCGGCGCAACAACACACCGCGGAAGAGGATGACGGCATGCTGCAGATGACGGACGAGGTGACGTGCGAACCGGGCGTCACCCGGCTGTTCGGCGACGGCGACCTGGGCCGGCACGGCCTGCTGTCCGGCTGGGCGGCACCGGAAGAGGGTCACGTCTGGAACGACGGCCCCGAGGCGGTGCTGCGCCTGCGGACCGGCCGGCCCCGCGCGCCGTGCACCCTGGCCTTCGAGGGCGAGCCGTTCCTCGGCCAGGGCTGCGCCCGCCAGGATCTGGTCCTCTACCTCAACGGGTTCCGCATCGGCTTCTGGCGCCTGACCGAGCCGCGCACCTACCGCCTCGCCGCGACGATCGAGCCGGAACAGCTGTTCGAGCGCGACGGCGCCGCGGTCGCGCGCTGCATATGGCACCTGCCGCACAGCGTGCGTCCGGTCTTGCTGGGGCAGGGCACCGACACCCGCGAGCTGGGCTTCTGCTTCCGCACCCTCACGATCACCGAGAACGGGCAGGGGTGAGCGCCGACGTCGCGTCCAGCGCTTCGGCAGCGCGGCATGGCGTCGGATCCATGCGCTTTCCGTCCCGGGTGTTCCGCTCCGCCGAGGAGTTCCGTGTCTTCCGCGACGCCGAGGCCGACCGCCTGGACACCCGCTACGCGCGCGAGCAGGCGCTCGGGTCGCGCGAGGATTCGCTGCGGATCGACGGCACCTGCGGCCTCTGCCTCGCCGTGACCCGCTTCGGCTCGGCAACCGTCGCCGGTGAGACCACGCCGGACGGCAGGCGGGTGCCCAACTGGCGCGAGCAGCAGTGCTGCGGCTGTGCGCACCGCCTCTGCTGCCGCGAGCGCGCCCTGCTGCACCTGGCCGCCCTGCGCTTCGGCGACCCGAACTGGTTCCGCGCGGCCGTGCTCGGCGAGTCCGGCGGGCTTGGCCGTGCCCTGGCGGCACGGCTCGACCACGTGGCGCTCTGGCCCCGGCTCGTGGCGGCGCATGCCGCGGTGCCGGGGCCTGCGGCGCCGCGCCTGCCGGCGCCGGACGCGGCGCTGCACATGCTGCTGTGCCCGGACCACCTGCACCACGTCCCCGACCTCGACGCGGCGCTGGCCGAGGCGGCGCGCGTGCTCTCGCCAGGGGGCACGCTGCTGTTCACCGTGCCGTTCCATGCCGACGCCGACGCCACCGTGACCGACCTCGCGTGCCTGCCGCGTCGCGCCGGCGCGCTGCCGGCGTTCTCCGCCGAGCCGGTGCACAAGACCGGCTGGGACATCCTGGAACGGCTGCGCGGCGCCGGCTTCGTCGACTGCGCCGCGCACTGCTACTGGTCCGAGGAGCTGGGCTACCTGGGACCGTTCAACATGATCTTCCTGGCTTCGCGGTGAGCGAACCGGTGCTTCGCGACGCGCCCGCGACCACCTGGCCTGCGGCCGCCCCGGCCGCGAACGCCCTCGGCGCCGGTCCTGTCCACCCTGCCGTCCCGGCCGTGGGCCTGCTGCATCCGGTGGCTGCGGACGGCACCGCGAGCGGCTGGTGCTGGAGCCCGGCGCAGCCGGCGCTGCGCCGCGCCGTCGCCCTGCTCGCCAACAACGAGCGGGTCGCCACCGCACTGTGCGACCAGCCGCTCGACGCCCTGGTCGCCGCAGGCGTCGGCGACGGCCGCCACGCGTTCCGCACCCGCATCCCGCGCGACCTGTTCCCCGCGGAGGCCGGTGCCGTCGCGATCCGGCTGCAGGACATCGACACCGCGCAGTTCGTCGGCGCACCCGTGCTGTTCAGCTATCCGGCCTCGCGGCCTTCCGCCGGTCCCGTGCTGCGCGCCTACCTCGACCACGTCGGCGAGGAGGGGCTGGTCAGCGGCTGGTGCTGGGACCCCGCGCAGCCGGCGCGGCGCGTGCGGCTCGAGGTGAGGGTGGACGGCGAGCCGGTGGGCACCGCCACCGCCGACGCGTTCCGCGGCGACCTGCGCGACGCCGGCATCGGCGACGGGACGCACGCCTTCTCCTTCCTGCTGCCCTGGGAGGTCGTGGCCAGCCGCTCGCTGGCCCATGTCGGGGTGGCCGACGCCGACACCGGCGCCACGCTGCACGCCTCGGCGGTGTTCCGGCGCCAGGCGGTGCTGCCGGTCGAGGAGCGGCTGCGCGAGCTGGAGCGCCAGGTGCGCCTGCTCGCCGCCCGCCTCGGGGATGCGGAGACGCGCGCGGGCCAGGACGCGGCGGCGACGCGCGGCATGCTCGCCACGGTGGGCGCGTTCTTTTCCAGGCTCGCCGAGACCCCGCCGGACGCCGTGCCGTTCGCCCTGGTGCCCAGCCTCGCCGGGCTGCTGGACAGCACCGCCGCCAGCCTCGCCCCGTTCAGCCTCGCCGTTGCCGCCGATCCAGCGGTGACGCTGTGCGTGGACGCCGCCGGCAGCGCCGCGCAGATCCATGCCTGCCTGCACGCCGTCCACATGGCCGGGCTCGACCGGATCGCCGAGCTGGTGCTGATCGACGACGGCGCCACCGAGGCGGCCTGCCTGCTGCCGAGCCTGGTGCAGAACCTGCGCCTGTGGCGGCTGCTCCCCGGACAGTCGCTGGCCGAGGCGCGCAACCGCGCGGTGCTGGCCGCCGGCCGGCCCCATGCGGCGTTCCTGTCCGCCGGCGCGGCGCCTGGGGCGGACTGGCTGGTCCACGCGCTCGACACGTTCCGGCAGCGCCCGGACTGCGCGGTGCTCGGCGCCAAGCTGGTCCGGCCGGACGGCACGATCCAGGCCGCGGGCCTGCTGCCGGACCGCCACGGCCGCCTCGCTGACTTCGCCCATGCCGAGCACGAGCTTGCGCCGCACTGCGACAGGCTGGCGCCGGTGGCCGCCGTGCGCGAGCTTGCCATGGTGGTGCGCGGCGACGTGTTCGCCTCGCTCGGCGGCTTCGACACCGGTTTCGCCGATGCGGGCGCCGCCTGCGTCGACCTGTGCTTCCGCTGCTGGCAGGCCGGCCGCACCGTGCTCTACCAGCCCGCCGCCGCGCTCGCCTGGCACGACCCCGCAGGCCAGGTCGAGGCCGCGCGCGGGCTCGACCCGGCCGCGGCACGGCTCCTCGCCGAGCGTTGGCCCACCCTGGCGCGCCGGGGCTGGCCGCGTCCGCTCGGCCGGGCGCTGCTGCTGGACGCCCCGGCGGGCGATCCGGAGCCTTCGCCACCCGACCCCGACGACCCGGCCCTTCGCCCCGTGCCGCCCCCCGTCATCGCCGCGGCGCTCCTGGCCTGCGGCTACGACGTCGCAGCCGCCACCATCGGCGCGCTGGACGGCGCGCAGCCCCACGACGCGGACCTGCGACGTCTCGGCGCGACGGTGCTGCGCGCGCCGTTCCAGCAATCCGTGTCCGCCGCCCTCGCCGCCGACCCAGGATACGCGCTGATTCTGGCGACCCCGGCCGCCGCGGCCGCGCTGCCGCCCGGGCGCGTCCGGGCCCTCGCACCAGGCGCGAAGCTGGTGCTGCTGCTCGACGCCGCGTCCGACCGTCTCGCCGCCGACCCGTCGGCCGGGGCGGCTCGCGCCCGGCTGCTCGCGACGGTGGCCGACGCCGACCACGTGCTCGCCCGCACGCGCGCCGGTGCCGCCGGCCTGCGCGTGCCCCGCCTGCGCGCCGCCCGTCCGCCGGGCCGCGATCCTGACGCCGGTGCCGCCGGGTCCGCGCCTGCGGCCGAACCGGACCGCCGGCCCGGGATCGGCCACAGCCGCGCCATTCCGCGTGTCGCGCGCGGTTCCACGCCGGACTCGGCCGCGAACGGTTTCGTCCGCGATCTCCGCCTGATCCTGGCCGCCCTCGGCCTGCCTGTCGCGTCTCCCCCGTGATCTCTGCCGGCTCGCCGCGGTCCGACGCCGCGCCGATGCCGCGACCGGTTGGCGACGCTGCGGCCGGGATCGGCACGGACCCCGCGTTCCCCGTGGTGGGCGAGTTGCACCGCGACGGCGAGATGGCCGTCGGCTGGTGCTGGTCGCCGGCGCGGCCGCGCGAGCGGCTTCGTGTGGCGCTGCTGGTGGATGGCGTCGTGGTCGCCGCCACCGTGGCCGCGCGGCTGCGGCTCGACCTGCTGCGCGAGGGGGTGCGCGACGGCTACCACGGCTTCTCCCTGCCGCTGCCCTCGCCGATGCCCGCGGCCACCCGGATCGAGGCGCGCGAGCTGGCCAGCGGCGCGGTGTTCGGCCGCATCCTGCTCGATGCGCCCGCCGACGTCGGCGCATGGAACGCCCGGTCGGACGCGGTGTCGGCCCTGCTGTCCGAACTGCACGGCCGGCTCGGGCCCGGTCCGGTCGGTCGCCTCCATGCGCCCCTGGCAGCGCTGGGCGACGCGCTGGCGCCTCGGTCCCGCCCCGGTCCCGCCCCCGTGCCGCGGCTGGCCTGCGTCGCATCTCCCGCGCTGAGCCTGCTGCTCGACGCCACCGGTCGCCACGGCCCCGCCGCAGTGCCGGCGTGCGCGATGCTGCTCCGCCATCACGCGGCGGAGCTTGTCGTCAGCCACGATGGCTGCGGCCCCCACGCCGCGACGATGGCCGCGCTCGACGGCGCGACCCTGTGCGCGGCCGGGGAAAGCGCTGCGACACGCGCCAACCATGCGGCAGGCCGCGCGCGGGGCCACACCCTGGTGTTTCTCCGCCCCGACGCGCCCGGCGGGCTCTGCCCTTCCGCGCTGGCCGACCTGCTGCGCCACGCCGCTGTCCCCCACGACCCTGCGGCGCCGGCCGTCCCTCCCTCGGCAGCGGGAGCATGCTGCGTCCTGGCCGGACAGCCCGTGCTGTCCGCGGCACGCCGGGCCGGCCTGGAGCTGCCGTTTTCCGCAGCGCCCGCGGCAAGGAGCACGTCCTCGCGCACCGGGCTGGCGCTGCTCGTCCCGCGCGCGCTGTTCGCCGGACTGGACGGTCTCGACCCGCTTCTGGAGGACGGCGTCGACCTGCCGTTCCTCGACTTCGCCCTTCGCGCCGTCGCCGCCGGGCATGCGGTGCTGGGCTGGACGGAGGCCGAGGCCCCGCCGGCGTCGCCCGCACCAGGCGCCGCGGCCGCCAGGGATCGCTTCCGCCGACGCTGGGCCGGCCGGTAGGGCGGGCATCGACGCCCCGGGCGGGCGAACCTTCCAGCCCCGCCCGCTGCCCGCGATCTGCTGCCGACGGCGGACACTCGCGCCTCCAGAGGGTGTCATTGACCTGACATCCCCGATTTCTTGCAGCATAGCAGGAAGCAAGCATGTTCTTTCTTGAAAGAAAGAACCAAAGAACTTTTGCTCTTTGGACAACGGAACCACCCGCACGCACGGATCTTCATGGATAAAGTATTTTTATTTCTTTTTCTACAGAGAAAGAAGATTCTTGTCTTCTTGTCTGAGGCAACGAGCTGCCACGAGGTTCATAACAGCCTCTAGCCGCCTCCCATCCGGCATGCCAAGGTTGCAGAAGACAGGCGCCGCGCAACCATCGTTCAAACGGCCGGGACGGCCGCCTACCCGGGAGAACGGCATGCTGGTGGGGATCTTCGGACGCCATCCTATCCCGCAGCCCGGGTTCATGGGCGTGATGTCGCTGTTCGAGGCGATCTACCTGTCCCGCCAGGGCCACGAGGTCGAGCTACTGCTGCCGTTCCCCGACCCGGCCGCGCTCGCGTCGTTCCTGCACACCCACCGCCTCGCCGGGCTCGACCGGCTGGAGCAGTACAACGGCTGCTTCCAGGTCCGCCCCCTGTTCACCGGCCAGGCGCTGGAGCGCCGCTACGACGCCATCATCTACCAGTCGTACGAGGCCGCCGACTTCCCCGCCTACTTCCCGGTCCTGCGCCAGGCGGCGCGCATCCTCACCAAGAACTTCCCCAAGTTCGTGCCCTCCGCGCGCAACGCCTTCCACGAGACCGTGGTGTCCTCGTTCCGCACCTTCGACGTGGTGGCCTGCGCGCTGCGCGACGACGTCGTCGAGCTGCAAACCAGTGCCCGCTTCTGGGACACCCACGGCGCCCAGGTCGCCTACGTGCCGCGCGGCGCCGATCCCGTGATGCTCCATCCCGGCCGCAAGCCGGGGGCGCGGCCCACGATCGGCCTGGAGATCCCCTTCACCGCCGACGGCCGCGCCGCGATCGGCTTCTACGTCGAGCCGATCCGACGCCTGCGCGCCATGGTGCCGGAGCTGCGCGTGCTCACGCTCGGCTCCGCCCCGCATCCTGAGATCGAGTCCGAGCACCTCCATTTCGGCCGCTTCGACACGATCTACGAGAACTTCTTCAACGAGATCTGGCTCTACCTCATCATGGACTACGCGCGCTCCCCGGTGCACGTCACCGCGCCGGTGCAGCAGCTGCACCCCGGCGGCTGGTCGGCGCGCGCGATCTACGAGGTGCAGAACATCGAGGCGCAGATGTCGGGCGCGGTGATCGTCGGCCACCCGCGCAACACCATCCCCGAGCTGCTGCAGCCCGGCGCCAGCGCCCTGCACTTCCGCGACTACGACGACGCGGCCGCGCTCGCCGCCCTGATGCGCGCCGGCCTCGACGACTTCGCGGCGCTGAGCCGCTGCGCGCGGCGCTGGGCGGTGGAGAACTTCACCTGGGAGCGCTGCATGACGCTGTGGTCCGACGCCCTCGCGCGCGCGGTGCCGATCTGCGAGCGCAACGGATCGCCGCCGGGTCGTGGCTCATAGAGGGTGTTATGAACCTCGCAGCAGGTCGCCGCTTCGTGCGAGAAGGCAAGACTCTTCTTTTTCTGGAGAAAAAGAAGCAAAAAGACTTTGCCCATGGGGTTCCGGACGCGCAGGCGGCTCCCGAGCCCAATGGGCAAAAGTTCTTTGGTTCTTTCTTTCAAGAAAGAACATGCTTCCTTCCTGCCGTGGCCCAGAACATCGAGGCTGGCAGGTCAACAGCAGTCGCGAGCGCGGAGGCAAGATGCTGCAGCCCGCGATGAGCGCCGAGGAGGTGGTCCTGCTCCGCGCCTTCCTGTCCTCCTGCGACCGCTACGTCGAGTTCGGCGCGGGCGGCAGCACCGTGCTGGCCGCAACGCTCGTCGGGCGCCACGTCATCGCCACCGACTCCGACCCAGCCTGGCTCGACCGGGTGCGCGACGCCTGCCGCGACGCGGCGACCCCGGTGGTGCCGGAGCTGGTGCATGCCGCGATCGGCCCCACGGCGGAATGGGGCCACCCCGCCGGCGCCGGCTCGCGCGCGCTCTGGCCCGCCTACCACGAGACGGTGTGGAACAGGACGCGCGCGCGTGACGCCGACCTGTTCCTGGTGGACGGCCGGTTCCGCGTCGCCTGCGTGCTGCGCGTGCTGCTGGAGGCCTCTGCGGACGCGTTGGTGGCGATCCACGACTTCGGGGTGCGGCCGGAGTACGACCCCGTGCTCGGCTTCGCCCGCCCGATCTGCGCCGCCGGGACCCTGGCGGTGCTGCGCAGGCGGGGCGACTTCGACCCGCGCAGGGCCGCCGACTGCCTGCGCACGCACGCCCACGATCCGTGCTGACGCGCCTCGCTTGCCGCCCGTCGGCGCGGGAGGGCGCGCCGTGACGATCCTGCAGCCGCTGGCCGACCGGCTGGCGGCGTGGCGCTTCGGCGACGCGCCGCCGCTGACGGAGGGCGCCGTCGCCCGCCACTTCCGCCGCCAAGGGTGGGAGGTCGCCCGCAAGTACGACCGCGACATCGCGCTGTTCGCCCGACACGGGGACATGGGCCTGTTCGGGGTCTGCCTCAGCCCCGGCGGCCCGAGCCATTCCCTGCTGGCGCGCCTGCCGCAGCTCGCGGCTGCGCACCACGTCACGATGCTGGTGCTGTCCGGGACCGATCCCGCGCAGGACAGGCTCGACACCGCGCTCGACAAGGGCGTGGTGCTGATGCGCTGGCCCGACCTCGACGACCTGGCGGCCCGGGTGGAGCAGGTGCGCAGCCACCGGGAGGCAGCGCTGAGGCTCGCCAAGCGGCAGCGCGACCCGGGCCCGCCCCGGCCCAGCCGCTCGATCGCGCTGCCGCTGGGCGAGGCGCAGCGCGCGGCCGGCTTCCTCGTGCAGACCGAGCACGTGTCCTGCTGGTTCGTCGACCGTGGCGGCGACACGCTGCTCGCGACCTTCGCGCAATGGGGCAGCGACCCCGACCGGCCCACCCGCTGGGGCGAGAACCTCGGCCGCGTGGCCGGCCTCAGCAGCCTCGGTTTCGAGACCAGCAGCCCGAACTGGTTCCCGGAGGAGGACATGCGCGAATGCCTGGAGACGGCCCGGGCCGTGCTCGGCGCTCGCTTTCCCACGCGCCTGCTGGTGGGCGCGAGCCAGGGCGGCCACGCCGCGATCCGCCACGGCGCGGCGCTTGCGGCGACGGCGGTGCTGGCGTTCTCGCCCGCCTACTCGATCGACCCGGTGCTGTTCCGCGACAGCCGGTTCTCCCCGCGCTACCGCCCTGCGCTGAACTCGGGGATGCACGTGGCGCCGGGCGACGTCGCCGGCCGGGTCGCCGTGGTGTTCGACCCGTGCGACGCCGACGACCCGGGGCAGGCCGCGCTGCTGCGCGAGGCCCTTGCGACGGCCCACGCCTCGCCGGTCCTGCTGCCTCTCCCCTTCTCCGGCCATGGCGCGGGCCATCTCCTGGCGCGTCCCGGCACGGTGCTCGCCATGCTCGACGCCTGCCGGTCCGGCGACGCGGCCGCCCTGCGCCACGCGGCGGCGCAGGCGCGGGCCCATCCGATGCGCGCCTACCTGATGGCGCTCTGGCTGGCGGAACGCCGCCCCGCCACCGCCCACGCGCTGTTCGTGCGTCACCGCGACGCCCCGCCCGGCACGGAATGGCGCCACGTCTGCTACCGCCTGGCGCAGGCGGGCCTGGCCGGGAAGGTGCTGGGCTGGCTCGGCGCGATCGCCGCCGCGGACCCCGGCAACGCCGAGCTGCTCGCCTCGCTCGCCCTGGTCGCCGCCCGCGCCGATGCCCCCGACGAGGCCCGCACGGCGATCCTGGCCGCCCTGCGCCTGCAGCCGGAGGACGAGCGTTTCGTGCACATCAGGGACAGCGTGCTCGGCCTCGCCGGCCCGGCATAGCCCCGGGCGGGGCCGGAACCGATGCTTCTCCACGACTCCGAGCACATGGAGCTGCACTTCGTGGACCGCGGCGGCGAGCGGCTGCTGCTGACCTTCAACGAGATGGGGCTGCGCGCCGACGGCAGGCGGTTCTGGGCCGACACCCTTGCCGAGCGCCTGGGCCTGAGCGTGGCCGGCTTCGTGTCGCGCCGGCCGAACTGGTTCCCCGCCGCGGACACGCTTCGCGCCGTCGCGGCGCTGCGGCCGCATGTCGCCGGCCGCTTTCCCGAGCGCGTCGCCTACGGCCTCAGCCAGGGCGCCAGCGCGGCGCTCCGCTTCCGCCGCGAGCTGGGCGCCACGGTCGTGCTGGCCTTCTCGCCGCAGGCTTCGATCAACCCCGCCGACATCGTCGACGACCGCTTCCTGCGCTACTTCGACCCGGCGCTGCACCGCGACATGATCCCCTCCGATGCCCCCGACGAGGGCCGGGCCGGCGCCAAGCCCTGGCCGATCCCCGCCTATGTCATCCACGATCCGCGCAACGACCTGGACGCCCGCCATGTCGCACTGATCGGCGCGCGCATGGCGATCGTGGCGTTCGCGCTGCCGTTCGTCGGGCATTCCTCGGCGGTGCCGTTCGCCAACACCGCCACCATGCGGCCGCTGATCGAGGCCGCGCTGCGCCGCGACGTCGCGGCGATGCGCGCGATCTGCGTCGCCGCCCGGCGCCGCTCGCCCAGCCGCGCCTACACGCTGTGCCACGCCTCGCACGCCCGCCGCCCCGCCGCGACGCTGCGCATCTTCCGCGCGCAGCGCGACGCGAGCCCGCGCGAGAGCTGGTGGCTGATCGCGCGCCTGCTCGCGCTGCAGGGCCTCGGCTGGGAGGTGATCGGCTGGCTGCTGGAACGCGCCGCCACCTCGCCCGGCAACGCGGAGATCCAGGCCTGCGTCGCCATGGCCGCGATCGAGCTGCAGGACCGCCGCATCGCCCGGCGTTTCGCGGCGGCGGCGACAGCGCTCGACCCCGCGCACCCGACCTGGCGCTGGGTGCAAGGCCGGGCCGACGCGATGCCTGCGGACGCGGACCCCGACCGCGCGCCGGACGCGCCGCGCGCCGCATGACCCGCCTCGCCCGGCCACCACACAGCCGCAGAACGGGCCGACCCATGCCGCCCTTCCGTCCCTGCCACGCCCGCCCGTCCCGCGGCGCAGGACGAAAAGGGTCCGCAATGTCCTGTCCGGCGAGACGATTCGGGGCCGCCGCGCCGCAACTGTCCTGCCGCGCAGGACATCACGCCCGCGCCCGGGCCGCCGGAAGGCGCCGGACCTGCGCCCCGCGCGGCACGTCGCCCGCCGCACTTCGGCCGAGGTACGCCTGGGCCGAAGTGCCGGGCCGTGGCATGTCGGGGTGCCGCGGCCGATCCGACGGCGCCGCCAGGAGATCGCCCGTGCGCCTCGCCCCCGCCCTCGTCCCGCTCCTTCTCGTCGCCGCCACGGCGGCCTTTGCCCGCGCCGCGCCGCCGCCCGCGTCGCCTGCGTCGTCGCCGGCCCGGCCGCTGCACGTGTTCGGCACGCTCGCCCTGTCCCCGGACGGGCGCCACATCGCCTCGATCGAGACCGACGATTTGCCCGCAGAGACCCGTCCGCCGGTGCGGCTGCTGATCCGCGACCTCGACGGCGCCGCCGCGACCGTCCGGCTGCCCTGCGCCGGCCGCGACGGCTGCGTGCCCTCGTCGCCGAGCTGGAGTGCCGACGGGCGCGAGCTCGCCTTCCTGCTGGAGCAGCCGGGCGGGGCCGCCACCGCGATCGAGGTCGTCGCCCCCGGGGGCGGCACGCCGCGCCAGGTGCTCGCCTTCCCAGGACCGCTCTCCGGCCTGCGGCACGGCCCGGGCGACCGCCTCGCCGTGCTCGCCACCCCGCACGCCCACAAGCGCGCCGGCGCCACCGAGGCGGCCGCCCCCCTGGAAGGCGAGGTCGGCGCCGACCCGGACGAGCAGCGCATCGCCGTGGTCGAGCACGGTGTCCTGCGCCTCGTCTCGCCGCCGGGCCTCTACGTCTACGAGTTCGACTGGCGCCCGGACGGCGGCTTCGTGGCCACCGCGGCGCCGGGCGACGGCGACAGCCAGTGGTGGGTCGCCCGGCTCTGGGCGTTCGATCCGTCCGGCGCGGCGCGCGTGCTGTTCGCCCCCGGCCCGCGCGAGCAGCTCGCCTCGCCCAAGGTCTCGCCCGACGGGCGCAGCGTCGCCTTCATCGGCGGCTGGATGAGCGACTTCGGGTCCACCGGCGGCGACGCCTTCCTGCTCGCGCTGCCCGACCCACCACGGCCCGGCCCCGCCGCGGCGGGAGCCCCCACGCCCGGCAGCGCCACGCCAGGCGCCGACGCGCCCGAGACCCCCGTACCCGAGAACCCCGCGCCCGGAACCCTCGCGTCCGGAACTCCCGCACCCGTTCCTCCCGCGTCCGGCGCCTCCGCGCCGGCGACGCCCGCGCCGGTGGACCTCACGCCGGACCTGCACGCCAGCGTCACGGCGATCGACTGGCGCTGCGGCGACGGCCTGACCGCGGTGATGCTCGCCGGCGGCACCACGGAGGTGGCGGCGCTGTCGCCCGGCCAGGCGCCGCGCACCCTGTGGTCCGGCAAGCGCGTGCTGTCCGCCGGCGGCTGGAACCCCTCGCTGTCGTGCGGCCCGCACGGCTCGGCCGCCGTCGCACAGAGCTTCGCCGACCCGCCGGAGCTGGTCGCCGGCCCGATCGGCGCGTGGCGCACCCTGACCCGCGCCAACCAGGGCCTCGCCCCGGCCGGCACCGCGCGCTCAATCACCTGGCGCAGCGACGGCCTCGACGTGCAGGGCTGGCTGCTGGAGCCTGCCGTCCCCGACGCACAGACCGCCGCGAAGGGCGCGGCGGCCTCCGCCCCGCCCGCCCCGCCGCCCCGGCCGCTCGTCGTCGACGTGCATGGCGGCCCGCAGGCGGCGGCGCTGCCCCTGTTCGCGTCCACGCGCGGCACGCTGCGCGCCCTGCTCGACCAGGGCTGGGCGGTGATCGAGCCGAACTACCGCGGCAGCTTCGGCGGCGGCGAGGCCTTCGCCACGGCCAGCATCGGCGATCTCGGCGGCGGCGACTGGCGCGACGTGCTCTCGTCGATCGACGCCGCGGCGCGCGCCACCCCGATCGACGCGCACCGGATCGGCATCACCGGCGGCTCCTACGGCGGCTACATGGCGATGTGGGCGGTGACACAGACCCGGCGCTTCGCCGCGGCGGTCGCGGTCGCCGGCGTGTCGGACTGGCTGTCGATCGAGGGCGAGGCGCCGCAGGCCGGCTCGGACCCGGTCAGCTTCGGCGGCTCGGTGTACGACAATCCAGAGCCGTACCTGCGCGCCTCGCCGATCACCCACATGCCCGGCGTGTCCACCCCGGTGCTGCTCGCGGTCGGCGACCGCGACGTCGAGTGCCCGCTGCCGCAGAGCCAGGAGTTCCACACCGCGCTGCAGGCGCTGGGCGTGCCCACCACGCTGGTCGTGTACCGCGACGAGGGCCACGCCCTGCGCCGCGAGGCGGACCGCGACGACCTGCGCCGCCGCACCCTCGCCTGGTTCCACCGCTTCTTCCTCGACGCGCCCTGATCACCCGATCGCGACGGAACGCAGGCGCGCGGCGGGCGCTACGACGGCAGGCAGGACCCCGGAGCTCTGCTCCCGGCTTCCGCCAGGCGCCCGCCTCCGGGAACCCTCGCCGGGACCAGTGGCCCTTGCCCGCAGGTCCGCCGGCGTCTCGGCCCGCGGCGGGTTTGGGGCAGGGTCCTGGTCCTGCCCCCCACGCACAGGAGTCGGTTCATGACCAGCAGGAGCTTCGACGGCCAGGTGGTCCTGGTGACCGGCGCCGCGCGCGGCATCGGCCGCGAGGTCGCGCTTGCCTTCGCCCTCGAGGGCGCGCACGTCGCCGGCCTCGACCTGGCCGGCCGCGCCAGCCCGGCGCAGGACTACGCGCTGCCGACGCGCGACGACCTGGCGGAGACGGGCCGGCTGGTCGAGGCAGAGGGCGCGCGCTTCCTGCCGCTCGTGGCCGACCTGCGCGACCTGCCGGCCCTGCGCGAGGCCTGCGCGCGCACCGAGCGAGAGCTGGGCCCGATCGCGGTGCTCGCCGCTGTCGCCGGCATCCAGACCTTCCGGCCGTTGCTGGAGATGGAGGACGCCGACTGGCACGACCAGATCGACGTCAACCTGACCGGCACCGCCAACACCCTGCGCGCGGTGGCGCCGCTGATGGCCGGGCGCAGGGCAGGGCGGATCATCGTCACCTCGTCCACCCAGGGCCGCCACGGCATGCGCGACGGCAGCGCCTACTCCGCGTCGAAGTGGGGCCTGTTCGGGCTGATGAAGTCCGCGGCGCTGGAACTGGGCGAGTTCGGCATCACCGTGAACGCCGTGGTGCCCGGCCTGATCGACACGCCGCTCACCCGCCACCGCTCGCGCTATGCCCAGGCGCTCAGGGAGGCGAAGGGCAAGGTGCCAGACGGCGACCTGGAGCAGCAGGTCGAGCAGGCCAAGTCCGCGAGCACCCCGCTCGGCGTGCCCTGGGTGCGGCCGCAGGACGTCGCCCCCGCCTATGTGTTCCTCGCCTCTGCGGCGGCGCGCATGGTCACGGGCACCTCGCTCGACGTCACCGGCGGCGACAGCGCGCACCTGCCGGACTGACGGTTTCCTGCAACCAGAAGTTGTGGCATGCTGCCGGCAGGCCGCTGGCGTGGCAGACCCATGCTGCAGGTCGGCCCTGGGCGGGCGGGTTCGCCCGTCCAGGCTGCCACTCCCCGATGCCGTTGCTGCCGGGTGTTCACCCTGTCCTCCCTGCTCGAGGCTTTGCCCGCGCGCTGATGCCAACGGCCGAAAATCCTGACCTGTCGAAGCGAGCAAGGCTGGGCTCTGCCCAGACCCGCCAGGCGGAGGTGGCCAAAGGTTCCGACGATCCGCTTTGATCGTTGGAAAGGCCACCGCAGGAAGCCGCCCCTGGACCGGCTTGACTTGAGCAAGGGGTTCCAAGGGCCCCGCCCTTGGCGGGGTCCAGGGGCAGAGCCCCTGGCCTTCCTATCCTGATCGGTCAGAGCAACCGGCTGTTGGTATGAGGCAGGACACGCACGGCCGGGGGCGCGCCGGGGTCAGGGCTTGCCGCGGCTGGTTGCCGGCGAAGCCCGGGGCAGGGCCTCGACCCCGCCTGCCTGCGGCTGTGCTGCCTCGTGCCCCGCCAGCCCGCCGAGCGCGCCCCTTGCGTTGCCCGACATCCGGTTGCTCGCGTCGATCCTCACGCCATGCGCCTCCGACCCCGGCTGCAGCTGCACCCCAAAGGTCTGCGTCGGCGTGGCCTGGTCATCGCCCGCCACGTTGTCGCGCACCACCACGTCCGAGACCGGCGGGTCGCCGGTCCGCGCGGTGCGCCCGCCGGCCAGGAACAGGCCGGCCTGCGACGCGCCCTCCGGCCGCAGCCCGTTGCGGTGGTTGTCGAGCAGGGTGTTGCCGACGATCTCCGCCCCCGCGCCGGACGCGAACGAGACGCCGCTGCCGCCGGAGCCGCGCACCCTGTTGCCGCGCACCGTCGCGTCGCCGACCCGATACAGGTCGATTCCGTTGCCGGCGCTGCCCAGCGCGACGTTGTTCGCGACCTCGACGCCCTGGCTGGACGCGCCGTAGAGGCAGGCGCCCGCCACGCCGCGGGCGTCGCCAGGGCCGCCCGCCGACTCGCAGCGGTTGTCGTCCGCCCTGAAATCGGACTGGTTGCTGAACGAGAGCGCGTCCAGTCCGGAGCGGACGAACAGGTTGCCGGTGGCGAAGTTGCCCCTGTTGCGCGACACCGTGAGCCGTGCCCCCGCGCGCAGCGGCGCCAGGCTGGCCCGGTCCAGCGTCAGCCGACCCGGCGACAGGGCACGCACCACCGTGCCGGTCGCCAGGGCGTCGCCCGACACCAGGTCGCCCGCCGCCATCCCAGCGACGCTGTCGAGCGCGACCTCGGCGCCCGCCGCGGGTTGCGCCGCCGCCACGTGCGCCTCCAGCCCGCAGCAGAACGCGACCGCCTGGTGCTGGTCCGCGCCGTGCCCGCTGGCACGGTAGGCGACGCCCACGTCGGCGAGGCGCGAGCCGCGCACGCCGCTGCGGCTGGTGCGGGAGAACATCAGGCCGATGCCGCACGTGCCGGCCACCGACACCGTGTCGAACACCACGCCGGCGGAGTCGTACACCGTGGCCACGCTGGCCGCCGATCCCGGCGCCGCAAGCCCGCCGTCGAAGCCCAACCCCTGCACCAGCACGTCCGACACCCCGGACGCCGAGAACAGCAGCGGATTCGCCGTGCTGCCCGCCACCGGCCGCAGCGTCATGCTGCCGGGCCGGGCGCGGTAGGTGACGCCGGAGCGCGCCACCAGCGCCCGCGAGGTCAGGCACGGCCGCGGCGCCGGCGGGAACTCCACGACCTGCCCCGCCGTCGCCGCGGCCGCGATCGCGCCCAGCGCCGCGGCGTTGTCGGTGGCTCCGTCGCACACCAGGCCGAGGCGCCCCGCGTCGACCGTGGCCACGTCCGTGCCGCCCGCCGCGCCGGCCAGCAGCAGGAGGCTCCCAGCCGCCAGGCAGGCGAGCGGGGCCGGGCTCTGCCGCGACCTGTGGGTGGCTAAACACCAACGGCTGATTGCCCTGACCGGTCGGGACAGGAAGGCCAGGGGCTCTGCCCCTGGACCCCGCCAAAGGCCGAGCCTTTGGAATCCAGTACTTAAGTCAAGCCGGTCCAGGGGCGGCTCGCCCCTGGCGGGTCTGGGCAGAGCCCAGCCTTGCTTCCCTAGACAGGTCAAGACCTTCGGCCGTTGGTATAAGGGCGCCGGGGCGCCGGGGCGCCGTCCTGCCGGGCGGGGGAGGCCTGCCGGCCTGCCTGCCCGCCCGGTTCGCCGGGGTCACCCGCCATTGCCGCACCTCCTCTCAGTGCATAGGCTCGCCGCGCAACCGGAGGATGCAGCGTGCGGATCGCCGCCCTGACGATGACCTGGAACGAGGCGTACTTTCTGCCGATCTGGCTGCGCCACTACGCCCGCCAGCTCGGCGCCGCGAACTGCTTCGTGATCGACCACGGCTCGGACGACGGCAGCACCGACCAGCTCGGCGAGGCCAGCCGGATCCGCATGCCGCGCACCCCGCTCGACGAGACCAGGCGCGCGGACTGCGTGAGCCACGTCGCCGCCGGGCTGCTGGCCTACTACGACGTGGTGTTCCACACCGACGTCGACGAGCTGCTGGTCGCCGACCCGCTGGTGGCCAGCGGCCTTGCGGAGTTCTGCGTGCGCTGCACGCTGCCGGTGGTCACGGCGATCGGCCTGGACGTGAACCACGCGCCGCGCTCCGAGCCGGACATCGACGCCTCGCGCCCGATCAGCCTGCAGCGCGGCTGGGTCCGCTTCGTCAGCCCGATGTGCAAGCCGGTGATGATCCGCCGCCCCGTGCGCTGGCAGCCCGGCTTCCACAGCGCGGACGCGGAGATACGCTTCGACCGGCTGTTCAACTTCCACCTGCGCCGCCACGACCTGCAGCACGGCCTGCGTCGGCTGGCCAAGACCCGCGCCATGGCCCGCGCCCACCCCGGCGTCAACGAGCACCAGGCGATCGGCGACGAGCAGTTCACCAACGACTTCCTGTACGGCGTCGGCCACCTGCCGTCGCGCACCGACGTCAGCCTCGACCCGTCGGAGTCGCCGCTGTGCGGGTGGCTGCAGCGGATCGAGCACGAGCAGCACGCGCGGGGGGCGGAGTTCTACCGGCTCGACCTCGGCCTCGTCGCCGAGGAGTTCTGGCGCATCCCGGAACGGTTCGCCGGGAGCTTCTGAGACAGACAGGCAAGGTCGGGCCCAGCCCGAACCCGCCAAAGGGCCTAGCCCTTTGGAAACTCTGGACTTAAGAAGCGGACTCCAAAGGCTCGCCTTTGGCGGGGTCCCCGCTTCAAGGCATGGGGGGCAGAGCCCCTGGCCTTCCTTCCTGGCGGCTGCCCCCGCGGCCACGGAGCTAGCGTCGGCCACGCGGCGCCTTCGTCCGGACCGCCTCCGCCGTCGCGGGTGGCGCTTCCACCGGCGCTGCCGGCGCACGGGGCGCGACCACGATCCGCAGGGCTTCCAGGAACGCCGGCCCTGCCTGGCAGGCGGCACCGTCGCCCAGCGGTCCGACCTCGCCGCGGCCGACGAACGCCCCCCAGTAGCGGCAGTCGAGGCGCTCCGCCGCCGCGGCCACCAGGCGCACCCGGAAGCCCAGGATCGGCAGCGCCATGCCGCGGCTGCCGCAGAATCCGCCGCCCCTGGTCCACGGCGTGTTCCACTGGTCGCCGAGGATCGCCTGGTACTCGATCTCTTCCGCCGCCACGCCGTCCGCCGTCACCGAGAAGCCTTCCACCGGCGCCCCGCTGCCCGCGCGTCCCGCCCAGCCCTGGGCATCGGCGAACAGGTCGCCCACCCCCTGCACGTGCGCCAGCAGCACCACGCCGGTGCCGGCCGCCGGGGCGGGGCGGGGCGGGGCGGGCGCTGGCTTCGGCGCCACGGCTGCGACCGGCGCCGGGCCCGCCGCCGGCATGGCGGCGGCCGGCGTGGGCGCGACCTCCCGGGCGGCGGGTCCGGGCGCGGTCCGTCCCGGTGCGCCCGCCGCCTGCCCTGCCGCCGCCGCCCCCTGCGCCTCCGCCAGGCCCGCGGCCGTGCCCAGCGGGCGGACCCGCAGCTCCGGCGACGCCATGCCGCCGGCCGCCCTGTAGACCGTCAGCATTACCCGCGTGCGCCCGCCCACCACGAGCACGAAGGCCGTGGCGCCCCCGGCCAGCCAGCCGCCCTCGGCCGCCCCGGACACGAACGCCTGGCCGGCGCCCGCCGACGCCGGCAGCGGCTCCAGCCGCACGCAGGGCAGGCGCAGGCCCACGTCCGTGGCCGCGGAGCGGGCCGACACCACGTCCACCGCGTACAGCCCGGGCTCGAACGCCAGGAACTGCCCCGTCACCTCCAGCCCTGCCTCCGCGTCCCGCACCGGGCGTGCGCCGGGGGCGGCTGCCGGAGCCTGCGCCGGCACATCCGCCACCGCGCGATCCACCCCTGGCCCGCCCGCCGCGGCGTCGCCGTGCCGCGGCCCGTCTGGCCGGGCGGTTCCGTTCCGGGGCCCGCGCGCCCGCGACCCGTCCTGTGCCATGTCCATGCCCCGCTCAGCCCGTCCCGGCCATCCGGCGCGGCGCGTGGCCGGCGTCCAGCGCCGCGCGCAGCAGCGCGTCGTTGACCCGCGCCACAGGCAGCCCCGGCGGCAGCAGCAGCCCGTGCCCGGCGCGGCGGATGCGCTCGGCCTGCGCGCCCAGGGCGAACGCGGCCACCTGCAGCCCCGCCCGCCACAGCTCCGACAGCGCGTAGCACCAGGTTTCCGGCCACACCGACGGCACGAAGCCGAGCTGCGCCCGCTGCCGGCGCGCCAGGGCGGCGGCCTCGTGCTCCTCGTAGCGGCCGGTGACGAACGCCGGGCCGGCGTCCAGCAGCCGCGCGTCGTCCATGGTGTGGCCCGCCACCACGAAGCTCAGCGGCAGGCCGCGCCGCCCGGCGTCGCGCACGCAGCCCAGCAGCACGTCGTAGCCCTTCTCCACCCCGATCGCCCCCATCACCAGGACCCGCACGCCCGCGGCTCCCATCGGCGCCCCGCCTCGCGCGCCCGCCTGCATCCCGTCCTCCCGGCTCGGGGCGGCCGCGCGCGGCGGCCCCGCGTCGTCCTCCCAGGGCGCCACCACCGCGGCCACGCCCGGGAACTGCCGCGCGATGCGCTGCGCCGTGTCGGCCGAGGGGACCACCACCCGACGCGCCGCGCGCAGCATCCGCCCCGAGCGTTCCCGCAGCGCCGCCACCGCGATGCGCTCGTCGAGCCGGCTGCCGAGGTCGGCCACGCAGTCCTCGCACACCAGCTCGTCCACCGGTTCGCCGCAGTAGCGACGGTCCGCGCCGCACAGCGACACCCGCGGGCACCAGGCCGCGTAGTCGTGCACCACCACGTCGCACGGCACGCCCAGCCGCTCCGCGAGCCCCGCGACCTCGGGCGCGTGCCCCAGCAGGTGGTGCAGCTCCACCCGCCGCACCCGGTCGCCGCCGAGCAGCCGCGCCAGCGCCGCCATCCCCGCGGGCATCGCGAAGTCCAGGTCGGCGAAGCGGTCGTCCGCCCCGTCCGACACGCTGCACGCCGCGCCGCCGCCCGCCCCCGGCGCCGCCGCGTCGTGCCGTGCGGCCTCGTTGCGCGGGCCGCTCCTGCGCGCACGGTCCGGGTCCGCCCGGTGAGCGTCCGTTCGGTGCGCGTCCGTCCGGTGTGCGTCCGCGCCGGCCCCGTCCGGGCCGCCCCGGGTCGCCGCCGCCCGTGCCCGTCCCGGCGCGGCGGGACGCAGCACCACAGCACGCAGCCCGTCGCCCCGGATCGCCGCCACCCGCTCGCGCAGGTGGCGCTCGACGCCGCCGCCGAGCCCGTGCGTCACCAGCACCACCGCGCCCTGACGCCGCCCCGCCGCCCAGCGCAGCCGGTCCACCCTGCGCCGCGCCGGCGCCAGCGGGTCCGACGCCTCGAACCGCGCCACCAGCGCGTCGTAGCCGGGGTGCAGCCGGTTCAGCAGCGCCATGTTGCGCGCCATCAGATGGGCGCGCGCCGGCCCGAACGAGCGTCCGCCGCGATGGGCCACGAACACGCCCGTCGCCGCCACGTGGCGCCATCCCAGGGCCGCCGCGCGTAGGGAGAAGTCGTTCTCCTCGCCGTAGCCCTGCGCGAAGACGTCCTCGCGCAGCAGCCCGGCCTCGGCCAGGCAGTCGTGGCGCAGCATCATGCAGAAGCCGACCCCGGTCGGCAGCGCCACCGTTCCAGAGCCGTTCGCCGCCCGGAACAGCGCGTCGAGCCGCTCCACCCGCGCGACATCCCCGGCCGGGCCCGCCCCCGGCCGGTCCGCGTCGCCGGCGCCCGCGGCGTCGCCGGCCGCGTAGGACAGGATCGAGCCGTCGTCGGTCATCGGCGTGGCGCTGCCGATGTCGGCCGCACCGTACGCCGCCGCCGCCAGCCGCCCGAGCCATCCCGGCGGCAGCAGGGTGTCCGGGTTGAGCAGCACGACGTCGCGCGGCCCGTCCCCGGCGGCGTGGCGCAGCCCGGTGTTCGCCGCCGCCGGGAAGCCCCGGTTCCCCGCGTGGCGCAGCAGCACGATGTCGCCGCGCCCCGCCGCCGCCGCCAGCGCGCCGCGCAGCGCCGGGTCGGGGGAGGCGTCGTCGACCACCACGATCCGCCCGTCCGGCGGGCGCGGACCGGACGCGCGGTCGCGCAGCAGGCTCGCCAGGCAGGCGGTGAAGTCCGCCTCGCCCCGGTGCACCGGCATCACGACGTCGACCGCGCGCCGCGCCGGCACCGCGCGCGCCGACGCGGCAGCGCCGCCCGGCGCGCCGGCGCCCGGGACGGCGCCGCCTGCCGGCATCCACGGCCCGGCCCGCCGTTCCGGTCCTGCCGCGAGCGGGCTGCCGGCCAGCTCCGTGCTGTCCGCCCCCGCGACCCTGATCGTGTCCGCCCCCGCCAGGAGCCGCGCCGCCACGCGGAACCCGCGTCGCCGCTCCGCCCCGTCGCCGTCGCCGTGCTCCGCCGTCGCCCTGAGCCGGATCACGCGCGTCCCGCCCGCCCCGTCGCGCACGCGCACCTCCAGGACCGGCGCGCGGTCCGGGTCGCCCGGCAGCCAGGCCCATCCGGTCAGCGACCCGTCCGACGCCAGCCAGGCCGCGCCGCGGGTGCGCCGCACCGCCGTCAGGTCGACCCCGCTGCCCAGCAGCGCCCGTCCGCCGCAGGTCGCCGTCACCACGCCCCCCCGTCCGGGCGCGAGCATTTTTCCCCGCGGCGTATCGTCCGCGGCGACGACGCCGGCCGGCAGCCCGTCCACGGCGAGCTCGACCCTGCCCGCGCGCATCCCGGCCGGCGCCGGGGGCACGGCCTCGCCGGCGCCGGGGTGCGCGCAGACCAGCAGCCGCCCGCGGCTGTCGGCTCCGATCCAGCCCGGCGCCGCGGCCGCGCGCGCCACGTCGCCGGCGAGGCGCGCGAACGCCGCGCCGGGAGGCGGCGCCATGGCCAGGAGCAGTCGCCCGAGCTGGCGCGCCGCCGCCTCCGCCGCGCCCAGGCGACGCTCCGCCAGCACCAGCGCCACCCGCGCGTCGCGCATCTCCGGCGCCGCGGCGACCAGGCCGCGCAGCAGCGCGCGCGCGTGCGTGTCGTCGACCCCGGTGAACGCCGACGCCAGCAGCAGCGCCACGGAGCGGTCGCGCGGCGCGAGCCGGTGAGCGCGGTCGAGCCAGCGCAACGCCTCCGGCCGGTCGCCGGCCCGCAGCGCCGCCCGGCCCCGCTCGACGGCGTCGTGCGCCGATCTCTGCGTCACGGTGCGCCGGTCCGGAAGGAAGCAAGGCTGGGCTCTGCCCAGACCCGCCAAAGGCTGGGCCTTTGGAATGCCCTTCCTAAGGGATGGATTCCAAAGGCTCGCCTTTGGCGGAGTTTGAGGCAGAGCCTCAACCTTGCTTCCTTGCCGGCCGCGCCCCCGCCTCAGCCGTGGCTGAAGCTGCCGCCGCCGATGGTGGCCGTGGCGCCCTGGATGACGATCCTCGTCTGGTCGGCGAGCGTGATCGTGGTGGAGCCGCCCGACACGCTCTGGTGGGTGATCGCGTAGTCCGCGGTCGCGGAGTCCTTGAAGTAGAGCACGTCGCCCGCGCCGAACTGGCTGACGGTGTAGGCCTGCGCGCCCTGCGCCGCGCTTTCCTTGACGAACGACAGCACGTCGTCGCCGCCGCCCACGGCCAGCGTGTCGCTGCCGGTGCCTGCGACCAGCGTCTCGTTGCCCGCGCCGGCGGTGAGCAGGTTGCTGCCGGTGCCGCCCTCCAGGTAGTCGCCGGACACCGCGCCGGTCAGCGACACGTTGCCGCCCTGGCCGATCAGCACGTTGCCGCCACCCGAGCCGCCGGTGAACACGCCGCCGCCCGCGCCGGCGTAGATCGTGGCGCCCGCGGTGCCGGCCTGCACCGTGCTGGCGTTCGCCCCGCCCTCGAACAGCAGCGTGGCGCCGGCCACCGTGCTGCCGGTCACCGCCGCCGAGCCGACGTCGGCCGGGTTCGGGTCGGTGGCGCTCGCCGGCACCGCGCCCACCACGACCACCGAATGCCCGGCGCCCAGCGCCACGCTGTCCGCGCCGTTGACCACGAACACCGTGGTGGCGCTGGCGTCCGTGCCGCCCTGCAGCGTGTCGCCGCCGACGCGCGCCACCAGTTGCTCGCTGCCGGAGCCGGCGGTGATCAGGTCGTGCCCGGAGTTGCCTTCCAGGTAGTCGCCGCTGCCGCCGCCGTCGATGGTGGCCGAGCCGCTGCCGCCGAGCACCGTGCTGCCGCCGCCGCTGCCCGCGGCGAGGACGCCGCCGCCGGCCCGGCCCTCGATCCGGTCGCCGCCGGTGCTGCCGCCGAGCACGATGGAGGGCGCGCCGCCCCCGGTGAAGGTCAGCGTGCCGCCGCCGGTGCCGCTGCTCTGCACCACCGCGCCGCCGCTGCCCGCGACCACCACGTTCGCGGTGCCGGCGCCCAGGTCGATCTGCGTGCTGCCCAGCGTGGTGTCGACCACGAAGGTGGTGGAGCCGGTGCCGCCGACCAGCGTGTCGCCGCCCGCCATCGCCGCCACCGTCTCTCGGCCGTCGCCCGCGGTGATCAGGTCGTGGCCGGAGTTGCCTTCGAGGTAGTCGCCGTCGCCGCCGCCCACGATGGTGACGGCACCCGTGCCGCCGATGATGGTGTTGGCCCCGCCGCTGCCGCCGACCAGCAGGCCGCCGCCGTCGCGGCCCTCGATGCGGTCGCCTGTGGTGCCGCCGCCTTCCACGGTGCTGGCGGCGGCGCCGCCCTGGAAGTCGAGCGAGCCGCTCGGGCCGCCGCTGACCGAGGCCGCGCCGCCGCCGAGCACCGCGACCGTCGCGGTGCCGGAGCCCAGCGCCACCTGCGTGGTGACGGCGTCCGCGTTCTGCAGCAGGAACGTGGTCTGCCCGCTGCCGCCGACCAGCGTGTCGCCGCCGGCCATCGCCGCCACTGTCTCGCGGCCGTCGCCCGCAGTGACCAGGTCGTGGCCGGAGCTGCCTTCCAGGTAGTCGCCGCCGCCGCCGCCGGTGATGGTGGCGGCACCCGTGCCGCCTATGATGGTGTTGGCCCCGCCGCTGCCGCCGACCAGCAGGCCGCCGCCGTCGCGGCCCTCGATGCGGTCGCCCGAGGTGCCGCCGCCTTCCACGGTGCTGGCGGCATAGCCGCCCTGGAAGTCGAGCGAGCCGCCCTGGCCGCCGCTGACCGTGGCGCTGCCGGAGCCGATCACGCCCACCGTGGCCGCGCCGCTGCCCAGCTCGACCCGGTCGCCGCCCTCGACGATCACGCTGCTGGTGCCGGCACCGGTGCGCACCAGGTTGGCGCCGCCGCCGGCGTCGATGGTGCTGGCGCCGTCGCCGCCGGCCACCGTGTCGTTGCCGGTGCTCAGGTAGGCCGCGTTGCTGCCGATGGAGCCGGCGAAGGACACGGAGTTGGCGCCGCCGCCCGCGACCACCGTGGTGCTGCCCGCGGCCGCGGAGAAGGCCAGCCCGCCGTCGCCGGCGAGCACCGTCTGTCCCGTGGCGCTGCCGCCCGTCACGGTGAGCGGCGCCGTGTCCTGCACCGCCACCGCGCCGGCGCCGGTCACGTCCACCGGGCCCGCGGTGCCGGACGGCACAATGACGTAGCCGGAGGCGGGGTTGCCGCCGGCACCGTACACGGACGCCTGGGTTGCGGAATACTGTTCGTCGATCATGCTGGCGAGCGCCTCGCCCAGCAGCCTGGCGCGGTCGGCTGCGTCGAAATCCAGGCTGACGGCGGGATGGTCCGCACCGCCGGTGACTGTCAGCGGATTACCGGCCATCGTGCGCCCCACGGGTCAGGAAGGTATCTGAATGCCTCTCAACCCGGCTAACATGGATGAATGGTCAACACAAGCATGGGTTGCATAACCGCCAGGAGACATACCCTGCGGCGTTGCGATGGCGGTTATGCCTTCCGCGCGAGCATGATAGACGGGAGATGTTACCGATGGTGGTCAATTTTCCCGATATCGCAGCCGGAACGGGAGCGGTCCTGATGTCTCTGCAGCCGTACCTTGCCGGACGTCGCGGACGGGTGCGATGGCCGGCACCCGGCCGGGACCGCGTGCCATGACCGAGGAATCCGAGCGTGCCGGCTCCGGTCCGGCCCGGCTTGACGGTCCCGCGGCCGCCGATGGCGAGGTCTTCGCCGCGGATGCGTTGCCCGGTCGCGAGACGCCGCCCCCGGCAGCGTCGGCGTCCGCGGCGCAGCGCCGCGGGGTGCCGGTCCGGGTCGTGCCGCGCGGCTGGCAGCACCCGACGGTCTCGGCCGAGCGGCCCGGCGCGCCCGGGCCGGCGCAGCCCGCGCCCGCCACCCACGTCCGCGGCCGCTCCACCCGGCCCGGCTGGACCGCGTGGCTGCCCGCCCCCGCGCGCACCCTTCCCGAGCTTGCCGCACGCGAGCCTGGCGACGCCGGCCTGGACGCTGCCGGCGGCGCGTCCGACCAGGAACGGCGCGCGGCGGCGCCGTTCTTCGAGGCGGACCACTACCTCGCCGGCTTCGCCAACCCGGCCGCCGCGCCCGCGAAGGCGGAGGCGCTCGCGCATTTCCTGCGCCACGGCTGGCGCGAAGGCCGCAGCCCCGGCCTGTCGTTCGACACCCGGTTCTACCTGGCCGCCCATCCCGACGTGGCGCGCGAGGGCATCAACCCGCTGTGGCACTACGTGCTCGCCGGCCGCGCCGAGGGCCGGCTGCCGGTCGACCCGCTGCGCCCGCCATTCGGCTCCGCCCTGGAGCGCGCGCCCGCCGAGCTGGCCCGCGTGGCGCCGCTCGTCGACCGCGCGCACTACCTTTCCACCTACCCCGACGTGCTCGCGAGCGGCGACGACCCGCTGCTGCACTACTGCCGCTACGGCTGGCGCGAGGGCCGCAACCCGTCGCGCTCGTTCCACACCCGACACTACCTGGAAACCAACCCGGAGGTGGCGGCGCGCGACATCAACCCGCTGTGGCACTACGCCGTGCTCGGCCAGCGCGAAGGCCGCCACCCCGTCGACCGCACCGGCTTCCAGCGCACCCTGCTCGGCGCGCTGCGCACCGCCGACGAGCGCACACGCGACTACCAGGTTTGCGACTCGCTGAGCGTGCTCGACGCCGCCGCCCTTCTCGCCCTGCTGCGCCGCAGACTCGCAGCCGCCGGCGGCCCGGACCAGGCGGGCGCCACCGCCCTCGTGCTGTCGATCAGCCACGACCCGTACCGGCGCGTGGTCGGCGGCACCCAGATCTTCATCGCCGACGAGGAGGCGCGATTCCGTGCCGCCGGCGGCGTCTACCTGCACCTGTCGCCGGTGGTGCCGCGGCTGCGGCTCGCCACCGCCGCCGACGGCCCGCTGTTCCTGCGCCTCACCCTGGACGGCGAGGAGATCGGCCACCTCGACGCGGCCGGCCTCGCCGCCGCCCTGCGCGCGCTGGCGCCCGGGCTGCCGGCACGGCGCCTGCTGGTGCTGCACTGCCTGCTCGGCCATGCCACCGACGACGTCGCGCTTCTGCACGCGGCGCTGCGCCCCGCGAGCACGGTGCTGTGGCTGCACGACTACTCGACGCTGTGCGAGGGCTTCAACCTGCTGCGCAACGACACGACCTTCTGCGGCGCGCCGCCGCCCGGCAGCCAGGCCTGCCGCGTGTGCATCCACGGGCCCGCCCGCGCGGCCCATCTCGCGCGGATGCAGGCGCTGTTCGCCGCGGTCTCGCCCGACGTGGTGGCCCCTTCGCGCGCGGCGCTGCGGGTCTGGCTGGACGGACAGGCCGGCCCAGACGGCACCGCGCCCGGCACGGCGCCCGGCGGCGCTCCGGGAAGCGACCACGCCCCCGCCGTCGCGACCACGCCCGCTTCGGACCGGCCCGCGCTGCCCGCGCGCTCCACGCGCGTCCATCCCCACGCCCGCATCGAGTTCACCGCCACCCGGCGCAGCCTGGTGCCCCCGGAGCGGCGCGGCACCCCGGCGCATCCGGTGCGCGTCGCCTTCGTCGGCCACCCCGGCGCGCACAAGGGCTGGCCCGCCTTCCTTGACATGGCGGGCGAGTGCGGCGCGGACGGCGCCTACCGGTTCTTCCACTTCTCCGACGCGCCGGCGCCGCAGGCGCCCGCCTGGATCCGCCACGTCGCCGTGCAGGTCGCGCCCGACCGGCGCGACGCCACCCGCGAGGCGCTGGAGGCGCACGCGATCGACTTGGTCGTGATGCCCGCGCCGTGGCCGGAGACCTTCTCCTATGTCGCCCACGAGGCGATCGCGTCGGGCGCCGACGTGCTCGCCCTGGCCGACGGCGGCAACGTCGCCGCCGAGGTGATGCGCTCCGGCCGCGGCGTGGTGCTCGATGACGCGTCCGCCTGCACCGACTTCCTGGTGTCCGGCCGCGCCGTCGACTACGTGCGGCTCTGCATCGCGCAGGGCAGCCAGGTCGGCCGCCTCGTGCACTGCGGCACCACCGCCACCCTGGCGCCCGCCGCCGGCCCTGCCGAGGCCGCCGCCCGGGAGCCGGCCGCCGGGCCGCCGCTGCTGTCCGTGGCCGGGGCCGGCCGCGCGTGACCAGGACCTGCTGCTACACGAGCTTCACCTACGCCTACCTGTCGCGCGCCCGCGTGCTGTGCGACAGCCTGCGCCGTGCCCACCCGGAGTGGCCGATCCACGCCGTGGTGGTCGACGAGCCGCCGCCCGGCGTCGACCCTGCGGAGGCGCTCGCCTGCTTCGACGGCGTGATCGCGCTCGCCGACCTCGGCATTCCCAGGCTGCGCGCCTGGCTGTTCAAGCACGACGTCGTCGAGGCCTGCACCGCGGTGAAGGGCCACGCCCTGCTCCACCTGCTGGAGCGCCACGACAAGGTGGTGTACTTCGACCCCGACATCGCGCTGTTCCACCCGCTCGACGACCTCGACGCCCTGCTGGACCGGCACTCCGTCGTGCTCACGCCGCACCAGCTCGACGCCAACGAGGCCCCGGTCGCGATCGCCGACAACGAGCTGACCTCGCTGCGCTTCGGCGTGTTCAATCTCGGCTTCCTCGCGGTGCGCTCCGATCCCGAGGGCCGCCGCTTCGCCGCCTGGTGGGCCGCGCAGCTGCACCGCGCCTGCTACGACGAGGTCGGGAGCGGCATCTTCACCGACCAGAAGTACTGCGACCTGGTGCCCGCCCTGTTCGAGCGCGTCCACGTGCACCGCGACCCCGGCTGCAACGTCGCGAGCTGGAACCTCAGCCGGCGCACCCTGCGCATCGGCCGCGACGGCGCCATCACCGCCAACGATTCGCCGCTGAAGTTCTACCACTTCACCAAGATCGGCACCGCCGGCGACGTCATGGTCAGGCGCTACGCCGGCGCCAACATCGCCGCCTTCGAGATCTGGGAATGGTACCGTCGCCAGATCGCGTCCGGCCCGGACAGGCCGGGCGCCGCACTGCCCTGGCACTACGGCCACTTCGCCGACGGCCGGCCGATCCCGAAGCCGCTGCGCCTGCTGTTCCGCGGGCGCGCCGACCTGCTGGCCGCGTTCGACGACCCGTTCCGCACCGGGGCGGGCAGCTACGTCGACTGGGTGCGCTCCGAGCACCCGGACCTGCTGTCGGCTCCGGCGGCGTGAGGCCGGCAGCCAGCAAGGCCGGGCTCTGCCCGGACCCGCCAGGGGCGAGCCGCCCCTGGACCCGGCCTTACTTAAGAATCGGATTCCAAAGGCTAGCCTTTGGCGGGGTCCAGGGGCAGAGCCCCTGGCCTTCCTTTCCGGACTTCAAACCGAGACATTGCCGCAGATTCCAAAGGCTCGCCTTTGGCCGAGTTTAAGGCGGGGCCTCCCAGGAGCAGGCGGATGCGGCTGAACGCCTTTGCCATGGACACGGTCGGGCACGTCTCGCCCGGCCTGTGGACCCACCCGCGCGACCGCTCGACCGACTACAACAGCCTGGCGCACTGGACGGGGCTGGCGCGGCTGCTGGAGCGCGGCTGCCTGGACGGGCTGTTCCTCGCCGACGTGCTCGGCCCGTACGACGTGTTCGGCGCCAGCCCGGACGCGGCGCTGCGCCGCGCCGCCCAGGTGCCGCTGGGCGACCCGATGCTGCTGGTGCCGGCGATGGCAGCGGCCACGGAGCACCTGGGCTTCGGCATCACCTCGTCGCTGAGCTACGAGCCGCCCTACCTGCTGGCGCGCCGTCTCTCCACCCTCGACCACCTGACGG
>CAXSFU010000040.1:0-31738 GCA_964236695.1 uncultured Acetobacteraceae bacterium
GTCCAGGGGCGGCTCGCCCCTGGCGGGTCTGGGCAGAGCCCAGCCTTGCTTCCCTCGACAGGTCAAGACTTTCGGCCGTTGATATCACTTCGCCTCGTGCAGGTCCTCGACCCGGACCGGCCCGTCGTCGCTGCTGAATGCCAGGTTGCGCGTGCCGCCGTCCTGCTGCGCCACGCCGTTGATCCTGTGCTCGCCGCTGTCATAGACGACGACCCTGCCGTCGGTCTCGATCGCCAGTCGCCGCTTCTCGCCGAAGAACGCATAGCGCATGCCGTTCTGCGAGCCGCTCGACGACGGCGCGCCGAGCCCGTCCGGCCACCAGCCATGGTCCGGCACCGGCTCCATGGGCTTCATCGGCTCCATACCCTTCATGGGCTCCATCGGTTTCATGGGTTCCATCGGCTTCATCGGCTCCATCACGCCCTCCTGCGGCCCGCGACCGGCCACGACCGGCCGGCCGCGCCTCCCATGCACGCAGCGCGCCCCGACCCGCAACCCGCCCGAGAACCGGCCGCGTATGCCTCCTCCGCCAGACCGGAACCACCCGTGCGCTCGGCGAGCCGCCGCGCCGTCATGCGTCCCCGAAGCGAACCCCGCACAAACGCTCGGACTCTACCCAGAGCCGCGACGCCGCCTCCGCGTCCGAGGCCGCCGCTGACACCCGCGCCGGCGCCGGGTCGCCCGTCATCTCCGCGAACCCGTCCGGCCCGGTGTAGCCGCCCGGCTCCGCCTCCGCCGCCGTCGCCGCGAACAGGATCGGCAACGCCCCCCGCTCCGCCGACTGCGCGAACAGCGGCCCGGCGACGCGCATCAGCAGCCGCTCCGGCGACCAGCCGCCCGCCCGCCCCATCCCCGGCCCGGTCTCGAACAGCGCGGTGCGCGCGATCCCGGGATGCGCCGCCAGGCTCGCCACGCCCCACCCCGCCGCCACGCTGCGCCGCTGCATCTCGCGCGCGAACATCAGCACCGCCAGCTTGCTCTGCTGGTAGGCCGGCCACGCCCGGTAGCGCCGCCCGGACTGCAGGTCGGAAAAATCGATCCTGCCCCGCCGGTGCGCCAGGCTGGCCACGCTGACCACGCGCGCCGCCCCGCCGCGACGCAGCGACGGCAGCAGCCGCGCCGTCAGCGCGAAAGGCCCGAGGTGGTTGATGCCGAGCTGGCGCTCGAACCCGTCGCGCGTGGCGTGGCGCGACGGGATCGCCATCACCCCCGCGTTGTTGACCAGCAGGTCCAGCCTCGGATACTCCGCCGCCAGCCTTTCCGCGAAGGACGCGACATCCGCCAGGCTGCCCAGATCGAGCGGCGCGAACGCCACCGCCGCCTCGCCCCACCCCTCGGACGCCCGCCTTTCCTGCGCACGCCCGGGCCCGTCTGCCGCGCCCGTCCGGCACCGCGCCCGGATGCCGGCCACCGCCGCCTCCCCGGCCGCCCGGTCGCGCCCGGCCAGCACCACACGCATCCCGCTGCGCGCCAGCGCCTCGGCCACGTGCAGCCCCAGCCCCCGCGTCGCCCCGGTGACCAGCGCCGTGCGCCCCCGCCCGTCCGGAATGTCCGCCGTCGTCCACGCCATCGCCCGTCCCCCTGCAACGCCCCCGCGCCCGCGCGGCGACACGCCCTTCCGCCATGACCCGCACAGCCCGGACCCGCGCACCGCCCGTCCCGCCACTGCCCGCCGCCCCGCCGCCCGACCCCGCGCCCGCCGTCACCCTGGCAGAGACCGCGCTGTACGCCCCGGTCAAGGCGTTCCTCGCCGCGCGCGGCTACGACGTGAAGGGCGAGGTGCGCGGCTGCGACGTGGTGGCCGTGCGCGACGGCGCCCCCACCCGCCTGGTGGTCGCGGAACTGAAGCTCGGCTTCTCGCTGGAGCTGCTGCTGCAGGGCGTCGACCGCATGACGCTCGCCGACGAGGTCTGGCTCGCCACCCGCACCGTGCGCCGGGCCGGGCGTCACACCGGGCGCCGCCAGTCCAGGGTGGTGCGCCTGTGCCGCCTGCTCGGCTTCGGCCTGCTGTCGGTGACGCCCGCCGGCGCCGTGGCCATCCTCGCCGAACCGGCGCCGTTCCGCCCCCGCCCCGACCGGAAGCGCCGCGCCCTGTTGCTGCGCGAGCACGCCGCCCGCGACGGCGACCCCGCCCTCGGCGGCTCGACCCGCCTGCCGGTGATGACCGCCTACCGCCAGCACGCCCTGCGCTGCGCCGCCGCCCTGGCGCCCGCGAGCCTCACCTTGCGCGAGCTGCGTGCCGCGGGGCTGGAGCCGGGCACCGTGCTGGCCCGCAACGTCTATGGCTGGTTCCGGCGAGAGTCCCGCGGCCGCTACGCCCTGACCGAGGCCGGCCGCCTCGCCCTGCCCGAACCGGCGCCGGACACCACCGCCCCACGCTGACCCGCAACGCCCGGCCGAAATTCGCGCCCACCGGGCCTTTCTCCGCCCCGCCGGGAGGGACGGCGCACCGCGCCACCTCCCGGGGAAGACCGGCTACTCCGTCGGCGCCGGCTCTGCCTGCCCTGCTTCAGCCTCCGCGACAGGCTCCTCGCCGGCGGCTTCGCCCGACGCAGCCCCGCCCGACGCCGCCTGGGCCTCGCGCTCGCGCAGCTTGGACTCCTTCTTGGCCTGCTTGGCCCGGGTCCGCTCCGCCTTCTGCAGTCCGTAGTTTACCTTGAACGCCATCGAACACTCCTTCTGCGCCGCGCCCCATTGCCCGGCCCTGGCCAACCCACCCGCCTCTCGCCAGGCGGGATCAGCGGGCGATCAACTCGCTTTCCACGACGACGCGCTCGTGTCCATCCCGACTGTTGCGCAGCCGATACTCCCGGTCCGGCGAGTCGTTGGGCATCAGCCTAACCACGGTGTAGACGCTGACCAGCACCGACTTGTCATACGGCCTGCGGCGCAGCTCCACGTTGTCGCCAACCGCATACCTGTGTTCAACCACGTCCGCTCCCTCCTTCGGGATGGCGCAGCCGGTGGCGCCGGGAGGATTCCCGGCGCCGCCGGCTGCACGCAGGCCTCAGGCCGCCTGCAGGTTCACCGCAGACGTCTTGCCCTGCTGGCCCCGCTCGAGGTCATAGCTGAGCTTCTGCCCCTCGTTCAGCCCGCCCAGACCAGAACGCTCCACCGCGCTGATGTGCACGAACACGTCCTGCGAGCCATCCTCCGGCTGGATGAACCCGTAGCCCTTCTGGCCATTGAACCACTTAACCGTCCCAGTCGCCATGATCGCTTCCCTGCTTCACCCCGCCCCGCACCGCGCGGTTCGGGCTGCCCAGTGCCGAAAGAGCACCGGAAACGGACGCGCACGACACAACGCCACGGCAACCTCGGCACAAAGACAGGTGACATATAGGCGCACGCGCACGCGCAATACAGGGGACGCCCGCCACATTTCCGCCACGCGCCGCCCTGGCCTCAGCCGAACACCGACGCCGCGGCGTGTACCCCCTGCAGCAGCACGCTGCCGCCGCCCGACAGCGGCAGCACCAGCCCCGCCGACCCGTCATGCGCCCCCGCCAGTGCCGCCGCCTGCTGCGGCGCCGCCATCACCAGCCGGTCCACCCCGGCGCGGAACCCGGAGATCACGTCGAGCCCGCCGACTGCCTCGCCGAACAGGAAGGAGTGCGCCGCCCCGCCGCCGCACACCGTGGCGCTGCCGGGGCCGAACGTCACCGCGTCCGCCCGTGCCGAGGCGGACGACAGCACCACCGTCGTCGCTCCGGCCCCGGTGTCGATCGCGTTCCCCCCGGTGCCGCCGAACACGGTGTCGCCGCCAGAGCCCGCCTGCACCGTCGCCGCCCCCGCCTCCAGCACCACCAGCGCCGCCGTCGCCCCGCCCACCACGGTGGCGGACCCTCCCGCCGGCCCGCCGAACACCGTGTCCGCCCCGCTGCCCGCGAACACCAGCGTGCCCCCCGACCCGGCCACCATCAGCTGCGCCCCCGACCCCCCGGCCAGCGTCGCCGAGCCGGCGCCGCCGTACAGCGTGTCCGCCCCCGCCCCGCCCGCCACCAGCGCCAGCCCGGAGCCCGCCACCACCACGGTGCTCGCGTCGGCCGACGGGCTGCCCCACACCGTATCGCTGCCGGAGCCAGTGTAGACCACCGTCGACCCGTGCCCCGCGACCAGCAGGTCGTCACCCACGCTCGACACCAGCATCGACGCCCCCGCGCCGCCGAACACCGTGCTGTGCCCGCCGCCGGCGAACACCGCAGCACCGCCGCTCCCTGCCAGCAGGAGGTCGCCCGGCCCCCCCGACGCCCCCACCAGCGTCGCATGGCCCGACCCGCCCGCCAGGATGTTGCCCCCGGCCGCACCCCCCACCAGCGTCGACGACCCCGACCCCGCGAACGCCGTCAGCCGCCCGGCGCCCCCGCTCGCGTCGAGGTCGCCCGCCCCGCCCACCACTGTCGAGCCGGCATCCGAGCCCAGGAACGTCAGCGCCCCCGCGCCGCCCCGCACCGCGTAGGAGGTGCCCGCCGACGCCACGATGGTTTCCGCGCCCGCGCCGCCCGTCACGCTGGTCACCGGCCCGGCCGCCGCGCCGCCCGCGCCGTCGCCGGACACCGACGCCAGCGACGCCGCCACCCCCGTCGCCGTCCCGCCCGTCGCCGCGGCGCCGGAGGACACCGGCGCCGCCACCGCCTCGCCCACCGACGACGCCGCCACCTGCGCCGCGCCCAGCGGCGCCGCCTCCTCTGACACCGCGAGATTGCTCACCGAGTAGCTGAAGCTGTTCGCCTGGCCGAAATACTCGACCTCCGCGTCCACCGACACGTTGGTCAGGATGTAGCGCGACAGGTCGGTGGAGAACGGCGTCGCCGGCCCGACGTTGTTGTTGAACGCCGTGATCGCCGCCCGCAGCGTCGCCGGCGTGATCTCCAGCGCGAAATGCTCGGATCCGGACCACGCCGCCCCCTGGAACGACGCCGCCCCCGGCACCGCCACGTCGTAGCGCGACGCCGCACCCGCCGCCTGCGCCACGATCGCCGCCCCCGTGCCGCCCACGCCGTTGTCCGCGCCAAAGAACGGCGACGCCTTGCCGCGGCTGTCGAACAGGATCGACCCGTAGGCGATCTGCCGCCCGCTCACGGTGTCCGTCAGCCCGAGATACAGCACCACTTGGTTCGACGAGGTCTGCGCCCCCGGCCCGCCCGGGAACTCCGAATACGGCACCGCGAGGTCGAGCTGCGCCATCAGCGCCCCGTTCGCCGGGTCTGCGAACGGCGCCACCGTCTCCGGCGCCTGCCACTGCGTCAGCAGCACCATCGGCCCGAACGGCACCGTGCCGCCCGCCGTCAGGTCCTGCGTGTTGATCACCGCGCCCACCTGCGACCCGTCCGCTGACGTCTCGACCACAGTGCCGCCCGGATGGTCCGCGTCCAGCCCCAGCGCCGTGGCGCCCGCCCCGTCGGTGATCCCCATCTCGCCAGATGGGTCGTAGGTCAGCGCCTGCAGCGGGTAGGCAACGCCCGTGTGGCTGAACAGCGCCATGTTCAGCCCCGGCTGCTCGCCCGGCCCGATGCCGCTGGCGATCGACTCGATCGGCACCGCCGCATGCCCCTGCTGGAACAGCACCTTGCTCGTGGCCGTTAGCACCGTGCCGGTCACGACGCCACCGCGGGGCGGGCGTCGACGGCAGCGAACAGGTCAGCCGGGGTGCGTCTCATGATGTGAGACACTGCACACGAAAAGGTTACCTGGGCCTGAAGCCCGGCAGCTTGTGCCGTTCCCGCTGCACAATCTGCCGGGACCGCGCAGAACCCCGCCGCCGCATGCGGACGGCGGGCCCCCGTCCCTCACCCCGGCTTGCGAAACCTCAGCACGAAGTTGTCGGCTTCCCCCACCGCCAGGTACTTCGCCCGGTCCTGCTCGCCCATCGCCAGCGTCGGCGGCAGCGTCCACACCCCCTTCGGCCAGTCCGCCGTGTCTCTCGGGTTCGCCGCCATCTCCGACGTCCCCGCGAGGACGAACCCCGCGCGCTCCACCAGCGCCACCGCGTAGTCCTGCCGCACGTAGCCGCTCGCCGCTTCCGGGTCCTGCGGCCGCGCGGCGCTGCCGCGGTGGTCCTCGATCCCCAGCACGCCCCCCGGCTTCAACGCCGCATGGATCGCCGCCAGCATCTCCGCGGCGTCCCCCTGCCCGATCCAGTTGTGCAGGTTGCGGAACGTCAGCACGACGTCCACGCTCCCCGCCGGCGCCAGCGCGTCGTGCCCCTGCCCCAGCTCGGTCAGCATCACCCGCCCGTACACCGCCGGGTCCGCCGCCAGCTTCTCACGCATCGGCGCCGTCGCCTTGGCGAAATGCGCGTCCATCGGCCCGCCATCCGCCGGCGCCATCGCCAGCCGGTAGGTGCCCCGGTCGTGCAGCAGCGGCGCCAGGATCTCCGTCCAGTAGCCGCCGCCCGGCCAGATCTCCACCACGCTCGACTCCGGCCCCACCCCGAAGAACGCCAGCTCCTCCAGCGGATGCCGCGCCCCGTCGCGCGCCACGAACTTCGCGCTGCGCCCGGGCGCCTGCACCGCCCGCGCCAGCGCCTCCTCCGCGGCCCGGCCCAGCCCGGGGCAGGCGGCAACGGCGGCGGCGGACAGCAGCAGGGTGCGGCGGCGCATGGGCATATCTCTCCGGACGGACTGCGGAACAACGCGGGCGGCCGGGGTTGGTTGGCGGGCCGGAAGGAAGCAAGGCTGGGCTCTGCCCAGACCCGCCAGGGGCGAGCCGCCCCTGGACCGGCTTGACTCAAGGAAAGGGTTCCAAGGGCCCTGCCTTTGGCGGGGTCGAGGGGCAGAGCCCCTGGCCTTCCTTCAGGCCCGCTCCCGCCACCGCAGCAGCCCGAACAGCCCCGTGATCAGCGCGATCGTCAGGATCGCCCCCAGCCGGAGCACCTTGAGCACCTCCAGGCTGTAGCGCCCGGTCACCGCGTCGTAGTGGAAGCACAGCAGCAGCACCGGCTGGATCGCCTGCTCCAGCCCCCCGTCGCGCGCCTGCACCACCGCCGCCCGCAGGTCCCCCGCCTGGTAGCCCACCCCCATCAGCGCCCCAGACACCACGCCCCCCGGCGTCGCCACCACCACCCCCGCCGGGTGCAGGAACTGCTTCAGCGACGCGTCGAAGCGGCTGCGATACCCGATCGCGCCCTCGACCGCCGACAGCGTCGCCGCGTCCCCTGTCAGGAAGTGCCACCCCTGCGCCGCGCCGGGCAACGGGTAGCGCGCCAGGTCGTCCTCCAGCGCCTTCTGCGCGTCGGCCGGCCCTTCCGCCGGGTCGATGCTGACGAACAGCAGCGTGTAGTCCCGCCCCGCCACCAGCCCGCTGCCGCCCAGCGCCGCGAACAGGTCGTCGCGCACCACCCCGCACAGCGCCGGGCACGAGAAATACCCCAGCGCCAGCAGCACCGGCCGCGCGCCCGCCAGCGACCCCAGCGTGACCACGCGCCCGTCCGCCTCGCGCAGGCTCGCCCCCAGCGGCAGCGACGTTCCAGGCTGCGGCGAGAACCCCAGCCCGGCGGTGTCCGGGGCCGCCGCCTGCGCCGCGCCCGCGCCCAGCGCCACGCACACGCCCGCCGCCCGCGCCAGATGCAGCACGGGCGCACGCCAGACCACCGCCCGCGAGGAGGAAGACATCGCCATGCCGCCGCTATGAACCCGTGCCGTGCCCGCGGGAAGTCACGATGCGGGCAGGTGCCACGCCGCGGCCAGACACGCCGGTCACTCCGTGAGTGGCAGCGGGCCCGACTGCAGCCCCGGCGGCGTCGAGTACGGAACCGCAGAATATGGCGGCGCGGCATACGGCGCCTGTCCATACGACGGCGGGTCGTATGGCGAGGCCGCAGCCGGCGGCGCCCCGAACGAGGACGGCGGCACGGCGGACGGCGCATACCCCGAGGAGTACGGCGACGCGGCCGGCAACGTCGCGCCCGCCGCGCCCGCAGACCCCGGCGGCAGCGCCAGGCTCCCCGGCGGCGGCGACATCGCCCGCCCGCCCCCGCCCGCCGCGTCCAGCACCGGCCCGGAGGCCCCCGCCGCCGCGGCGCCATACCCAGGCGCCACCGCCGGCAACGTCCCGCCCGGCGCGCCCCCCGAACCACCCCCCTGCCCGCCCAGCGGCTGCGCCGACACCGCCCCCGGCACGTCCCCCTCCGGCTGCAGCCAGGCCTTCAGCGCGCGCCGCGCCTGGAACTCGAGCTCCACGTTCATGTCGTCCATCATCCGCTTCGTCAGCGCATACTCGCGCATGCGCAGATCGCCCTCGTCGGTGGTCGAGGACCGCGCCACGCGCGCTTCGGCGAACGCGTCCGGCCGCCCGCCCGGCCCCACGATGTCGAGCCGCACCGCCAGGCTCCCCGCCAGCGTGTCGCCGTGCCTGTGGATCGACGCGTCCTGGATCACGAACACCGCCCGCCCCGACGAGCCCCCGGGAAAGATCCTGTCGTGCGCCATCTGCGTCAGCGCCTGCGCCGGCGGCACCGGCGCCTGCGCCGCCACGTCGTCGCCCTGCGCCACCGCGTGGTCCTCGACGTCCAGCGTCGCCACGTTCAGCCGGATCGGCCGCAGGTAGTCGTAGCTCAGCGGCGCGAACACCGTCTGCGGCGCCTCGCCCCCGCCGCACGCCGCCACCATCAGCACGAGGCCCAGCGGCACGAGGTGGCGCAGCGTCATGGCAGGCTCCTGGCAGGCGGGCGCGCAAGGTGGCAACGGCCAGGAGCGCTGGCAAGCTGGGAGCAAGGCCAGGGCTCTGCCCTGGACCCGCCAGGGGCGAGCCGCCCCTGGACCCGACCTTCCTCAAGCAAGGGGTTCCAAGGGCCCTGCCTTTGGCGGGGTCCAGGGGCAGAGCCCCTGGCCTTCCTGTCCTGACCATCCGGCACAGCCAGCCGCCGGCACTACTCCGCCGTCTCGCTCCCCCTGACCCCGTCGCGCGCGAACCGGAAGTCGTAGTTGCAGAACTCGCAGGTCATGACGATGTCGCTGCCCACTGCCATGTGGTCCAGGTCGTCCGCCGGGAACCCTTCCAGGATGCCCGCCAGCCGCGAGCGCGAGCACCGGCACCCGTACGCCAGCGCCCGCGGCAGGTCGCCCGCCACCCCCTCCGCCCCGAACAGCCGGTAGAGCAGCACCTCCGGCTCGATCGCCTCGTCCAGCAGCTCGCAGTCCGTCAGCGTGGCCGCCAGCGTGGTCGCCGTGCGCCACGCCTCCTCCTGCGCCGCCTCGCTCAGCTGCGGGTCGATGCCACCCTCGCCCGCCACCTGCTCCAGCACCAGCGCCGCCGCCCGCCACCCGTCCTCGCCCCGCGCGCACGCCAGCCGCACGACACACTTCATCTGCTCGCTGGTCTCGAAGTAGTGCAGCGCCATGTCCGACAGGCTGTCGCCCTCGATCGACACGATTCCCTGGTGGCGCTCCAGATCCGCCCCCTGGTCCACGGTGAATGCCAGGTAGCCGCCGCCGAGAAGCTGCGCGGCGCTCGGCGCCGGCGCCTCCGCCAGCAGCGCCGCCAGCCGCTCGTCGTCCGCCCGCGCATAGCCGCGCAGCGCCCCGGCCTCGGTGCAGTCGGCGAGCAGCATCGGCACCGGCCCGTCGCCCTTGGCCTGCAGGCTGAACGAGCCGCGGAACTTCAGCGCCGACGCCAGCCCCGCCGCCAGCGCCAGCGCCTGCCCGGCCAGCGCGGTCACCGCCGGATGATTGTCGTGGCGCGTCAGTAGGGCGTCGGCCAGCGCGCCGAGGCGGATCAGACGCCCGCGCACCGGCCGGCTCGGCAGGAAGAACGGGTATATGCCGCGCGGCACGACGATGTCGGGCACGTCGGGGCGGGCGCTGTCCAGGAAAGCGGGGGTGTCTGTCATCGCGCCAAGATGGGGTCCCGCCCGACGCTGCGCCAGCGCCGACGCTATGTCCGGGCGGTGATCTCCGCTTCCAGCGCCTCCAGCCGCTCGCGCAGCCCCTCGCGCACGCCGTCCTCGACCCCGTCCGCCTGAAGCTGCTCCAGCAGCCGCACCCGGCACCGGTCGTGCGACGCCTCCACGTCGCCGACCCGGCTGCCGGCCACGCACTGCGCGTACTGCGCCTGGTGCCCCGACGACACGCCCGGCAGCCCCGCGAAGATCTCGTCCAGCTCCTGGTCCACCCAGCCGGGGGCGACCGGCCCTTCCTCGGTGTTGGACGCCTTCATCTCGACCATCCGCCGCCTCCAAAGAAAGCAAGGTTGAGGCTCTGCCTCAAACTCCGCCAAAGGCAAGCCTTTGGAATCCACTCCTAAGTAAGGCCGGGTCCAGGGGCGGCTCGCCCCTGGCGGGTCCAGGGCAGAGCCCTGGCCTTGCCTTACCTGGCCGCCTCCAGCGCCCAAGCCAGCACGCCCTTCTGCGCGTGCAGCCGGTTCTCCGCCTCGTCGAACACCACCGAGCGCGGCCCGTCGATCACCTCGGCCGCCACCTCCTCGCCGCGGTGCGCCGGCAGGCAGTGCATGAACACCGCGTCCTCCGCCGCCAGCCCCATCAGCCGCTCCGTGACCTGGTACGGCGCCAGCAGCGCGTGCCGGCTTTCCGCCGGGTCATCCGACATGCTGACCCAGGTGTCGGCCACCACCGCCCGCGCACCGCGCACCGCCGCCGCCGCGTCCGACGTGACCTCGACCCGCGCCCCCTGCGCGCGCGCCCACTCCAGCGCCGCCTCTGGCGGCGCCAGCGCGTCCGGGCACGCGAGCCGCAGCGTGAAGCCGAACCGCGCCGCCGCCTCGATCCACGACCGCGCCACGTTGTTGCCGCAGCCGACCCACGCCACCACCTGCCCAGCGATCGGCCCGCGGTGCTCCTCGAACGTCAGGACGTCCGCCATGATCTGGCACGGGTGGGACTGCGCCGTCAGCCCGTTGATCACCGGCACCGTGGCGTGCGCCGCCAGCTCGTGCAGCTTCGCCGGGCTGTCGGTGCGCAGCATGATCGCGTCCACGTAGCGCGACATCACCCGCGCCGTGTCGGCGATGCTCTCGCCGCGGCCGAGCTGCATCTGCGCGCCGGACAGCACGATCACGTCGCCGCCGAGCTGGCGCATCGCCACCTCGAACGACACGCGCGTCCGCGTCGACGGCTTCTCGAAGATCAGCGCCAGCGTCCGCCCTTCCAGCGGCCGGCCGGCCAGGGCGAGACGCGATGCCGCCAGCCCCGCCACCGCCCCGGGGCGCGCCCCCGACCATCCCGCCCGCGCCTGCTTCAGCGACGCCGCCACCTCCAGCATGTGGCGCAGCGTGGCGCCGTCGAAGTCGCACAGGTCGAGGAAATGCCGAGGCGCCACAGCACTGGCCTCGGCGTCGGCACGCCGCAACGCCCCGCTCACGACGCCCGGTCCAGCAGGGGAACGAGCAGCGCCGGCTCCGTGACGCCGCGCCCCACGGCATCCGCGCCGCCGGGCCTGGGATCGGCGAACCCCGCGCCCTCGCCACCGGCCAGTCCCGCGCACCGCGCCACCGCGCGCCGGATCATCGCCACCGCCGCCGCCGCGTCCTCGTCCGTGATCACCAGCGGCGGCACCAGGCGCAGGACGTTGTCGCCGGCCGCCACCGCGAGCAGGCCTTCCGCCGTGCACGCCTGCTGCACCGCGGTGTTCGCCACCCGGCACTTCAGCCCGAGCATCAGCCCCGCGCCGCGCACGCCCTCGAACATGTCGGGGCAGTCGCGCACCACCGCGCCGAGTGCGCCCCACAGCCACTCGCCCTTGCGCGCCACCTCGCCCAGGAACCCCGGCGCCAGCACCACGTCGAGCACCGCGTTGCCGGCCGCGCACGCCAGCGGGTTGCCGCCGAACGTCGTGCCGTGGCTCCCCGCCGTGAGGTGCCGCGCCACCGCCTCCTTCGCCAGCACCGCACCCATCGGAAAGCCGCCGGCGATGCCCTTGGCGGCGCTCAGCACATCCGGCTCGATCCCCGCCCACTCGTGCGCGAACAGCTTTCCGGTCCGCCCCATCCCGCACTGCACCTCGTCGAGGCCCATGAGGATGCCGAACTCGTCGCACGCCGCGCGCACCTCGCGCAGGAAGCGCAGCGACGCCACCCGGATGCCGCCCTCGCCCTGGATCGGCTCCATCAGCACGCCCGCCGTCGCCGGCCCGATCGCGTCGCGCAGCGCATTGAGGTTGCCGAACGGCACGTGGTCGAACCCGTCCACCGCCGGCCCGAACCCCGCCAGGTACTTCTCGTTGCCCGTCGCCGACAGCATCGCCAGCGTGCGCCCGTGGAACGCGCCGTCGAAGCAGATCACGCGCACCCGCTCCGGCCGCCCGGTCGCCGCCATCGCGCGTCGCATCATCTTCACCGCGCCCTCGTTGGCCTCGGCGCCGGAGTTGCAGAAGAACACGCTGTCCGCGAACGACGCTTCCACGAACCGCGCCGCCAGCCGCTCGGCACCCGGCACCCGGTACAGGTTCGAGACGTGCATCACCCGCCCCGCCTGCTCAGCGATCGCCGCCACCAGGCCGGGATGCCCGTGCCCGAGCGAGCTGGTCGCGATGCCGGACCCGAAATCGAGGAATCGTCGCCCGTCGGCCGAGAACAGCCACGCGCCCTCTCCCCGCTCGAAGACGAGGTCGGCACGGTTGTAGGTCGGCATCAGGGCGGAAATCGTCACGATCGCGTCGCCAGTCCACGCAGCACCCCGGCCGTCACCCCGGCAGCGGGGAAGCCGCGGCCGGTCGCGGGGGCAGGCAGCGATCTTGCGGTGCGGATTCGCGCGAAGTCAACGCGAACGGCGGCCACGACTCCGGCATCGCCGGCAGCACGGGGCGGCCGTCGGCGCAGGGCGCCGCGGGATCGCCTCGCCCGTCCGCGCCCGCGCCCCGCCGACGCTCAGGCGGCCAGGGCGTCCCCGTCGGACGCGGCGGCCTCGCCCTCGGGAAAGGCGGCCTGGATCAGCTCCGCCTGCATGGGCAGGCCGGCGGCATGCAGCGCGCGCAGCAGCGCGGCCACCGCGTCGTCGGCCGACCCCACGAGATCGGCGGCCCGCCGCTGCGTCACGGACAGCCGGGTGGCATGGCCGTGCGTCACCAGCACGTCGCCGAGCGCCCGGGTGAACAGGCCCACCAGGGCGTCGGTGTCCTGGTCCGCGGCGGGGTCGGTCATGACGACGCGGCAGGTGTCGAGCCCGTCCGACTGCGCCCCCGCGTCGGCGCCGGCGCCGACGCGCTGGAACCTGACCAGGACCTCGCCCAGCCGCGGCGCCTGGTCGCGCACCTCTCCCGCCAACACGTCCCCCGCCATCGCCACGCAGAAGTCGAGCTTGCCGGCGACGTTGACCAACTGGTCGCGCCCGACGCTTTCCCCCAGGCTGACGTCGGCGGACGGCAGGGACGCGAGCAGGGCGTCGACCATGCCCGCCGCCGAGGTCGCCGCGTCATCCTCCACGGTAATCTCGACGCCGACCTCGGCCGGGTCCACCTGCGCGCGGATGCGGCTGCCGAGCAGCCCCGCCTCCTCGGGGGTGGCCAGGAAGCGCAGCGCGATGGCCGGCGTCCCCGCCACGGTGACGCTGATCCGGTGGCAGACGGTTCTGGACAAAAAGGACCTCCCAGCCGGTCGCGGCACAAGACGGGTTCGGGCATGCGTCCGGGTCCCCACGATCTACCAGCAGCGCGGTTAACGACGGGCTAACGCCAGGCGCGCAGGCCCCGCCGCGGCGCCGGGCCCTGGCCTCGCCGCCGCCGCCGATGCCACACTCCCCCCATGCCGCGCCCTTCGTCCGAAACCCGTCCCGCCCGGCGCCCCGCCGGCCCCGCCCCCACCGCCGCGCGCCTGCACGACGCCGCCCTGCTGCACCTGTCCCGCTACGCCGCCACCGAGGCCGGCCTGCTGCGCGTGCTCGCCCGCCGCGTCGACCGCTGGGTCCGCGCCGTGCTCGACGAGGGCGCCGATCCCGACGCCACCCGCGCCGCCGCCGCTCGCGCCCGCGCCGACGCCGCCGACGTCGTCGCCCGCCTCGCGAAGTCCGGCGTGGTGAACGACGCCGCCTTTGCCGAAAGCCGCGCCCGCAGCCTCGGCCGCACCGGCCACTCCCGACGCGCGATCGGCGCCCACCTCGCCGCCCGCGGCGTGCCCGCCGAACTGGCCCGCGCCGCCATCCCCGACGGCGCCGACGCCGAGCTGGCCGCAGCCGTCGCCCACGCCAAGCGACGCCGCCTCGGCCCGTTCGCGACCCCCGGGGGGCCGCACGACCCCGCCCCCGACGACGCCGCGCCCGACGACGCCGACCCCGACGACGACACCCCCGCCGCCGACCTTCGCGACGCCGACCCCCGCGCCGCCGCCGCCGCGCGCCAGGCCCGCCACCGCCGCATTCTCGCAGGCTTCGCCCGCGCGGGCTTCAGCCAGGACATCGCCGCCCGCGTCCTGCGCCTCGACCGCGACACCGCCGAGCGCCTGCTCCACGACCTGCGCGCCCGGTGACAGTGCCCCTCGTTCGCGACCAGCCAACCCGCGACTGGTCCGCCCCCGGCTACGCCACAAACGCCCGCTTCGTCGCCGACCTGGGCGCGCCCCTGCTCGACCTGCTCGACGCCCAGCCCGGCGAGCGCATCCTCGACCTCGGCTGCGGCGACGGCGCGCTCACCGCCCGCGTCGCGGCCGCCGGCGCCACCGTGGTCGGCCTGGACGCCTCGCCCGCCCTCCTCTGCGCCGCCCGCGCGCTCGGCCTCGACGCCCGCCTCGGCGACGGACAGCGCCTTCCCGAGGCCCTCTGCGGCGAGCCACCCTTCGACGCCATCCTGACCAACGCCGCCCTGCACTGGATGCCCGACGCGGACGCCGTGATCCGCGGCATGCGCCATGTCCTGCGCCCTGGCGGCCGCGTCGTCGGCGAGTTCGGCGGCCACGGCAACGTCGCCGCCATCGTCGCCGCCCTGCACGCCGGCCTGCGCGCCCGCGGCCTTCTGCGCCCCGACACCTTCCGCTGGTTCTTCCCCACTGCAGAAGCCTACGCCGCCCGCCTGTCGCGCAACGGCCTCGCCCCCGGCGCCGTGACCCTGACGCCGCGCCCGACACCCCTGCCCACCGGGATCGCCGGCTGGCTCGCGACCTTCGCCGCCCCGTTCCTGCGCGGCGTCGCCGACCCCGACGTCCTGCTCGCCGACGCCGAGGCCCTGCTCGCCCCCATCCTGCGCGACGACACGGGCCGCTGGACCGCCGACTACGTCCGCCTCCGCTTCACCGCCACCCGGCCCTGATGCCAAAGGCCGGGAGCCCTGGCCTGTCGAAGGAAGCAAGGCCGGGCTCTCCCTCCGCTGCCATTCCAACGTCCCAAGAGGGTCGTCGGAACCTTTGGCAGCTACGCCCAGACCCACCAGGGGCGAGCCGCCCCTGGACCCGGCCTCCCTTAGAAAGTGGATTCCAAAGGCTCGCCTTTGGCGGGGTCCAGGGGCAGAGCCCCTGGCCTTCCTTGCCTTTCCGGTCAGGACAACCGGCGCCCGGCATCGGATCAGCCACGGAACGCACCTGGGCGACGGCCAATCATCAGGGCGGTCACCATGAGGCAATCCCGCCGCCGCCTGCCTCACCGCAGGTAGTACCGCCCCACCACCGCCCACGCGACGCCCCCCAGCGCCACCGCCACCATCGCCGGCAGCAGCAGCGCCGCCCCCCGCGGCAGCACCGCGCGCCCCGGCAGCCCCGCCGCCGCCAGCAGCGCCACCGGCAGGAAGTACCGCCCCTGCACCCCCATCACCACCCCGAGCCCCACCGGCGTCCACGTCAGATACTGCACCGCGAACACCGCCCCCGCCGACGCGACCGCCACGCCCAGCACCGCCGCCCGCCCGCCGCCGCCCGCCGCCCGCCGCCCCGCCGCCGGCGCCGCCGACGTCAGCGCGCCGAGCCCCAGCGACGCCCACGCCAGCCGCCGCACCCAGTGCGGCAGCGCCAGGTCGAGCCATCCCAGCCGCCCGACGAACCCCTCGGCCAGCGCCGCCCCGTGCACCTGCACGGTGCGCACCGCCACCAGCCACGCCCGCCCCGGCTCCGCCCACAGCCACGCCAGCTGCGCCGCCGGATCGGCCAGCCCGCCGTCGCTGCCGTTGACCAGCGCCCAGTGCGCCGCCGCCGCCGCCCACGCCAGCACGCTTCCCGCCACCAGCGCCGCCCCTGCCGCCCTCGCCCGCCACGCCACCCCCGACGCCAGCAGCGGCAGCACCGCCGCAGGCAGGTACACCGGCCGCGCCATCCCCACGAGCGCCAGGCCCCCGCACATCCCCCAGAACGCCACGCCCGCCCCCGGCACCACCAACCCTGGCGACCCCAACCCCAACACCCCCGCCCCTGGCACCCCCGCTCCTGGCGCCCCCGACGCCCGCAGCCGCACCAGCAGCGCCCCCGCCAGCCCCGCCACCGGCAGCAGCAGCGCGTCCTGCGACACCGCCGCCATCAGCGACAGCGCCATCGGCAGCGACAACAGGCAGAAGACCAGCGGCGCCGCCCCGCCCGCCACCGCCACCGCGACGACGCCCACCGCCACCGCCGCCAGCCCCGAGCACAGCCGCGCGACGTGCAGCGTGCGCACCACAGGCCACCCACCCAGCCGCCCCGCCGCGATCCCCGCCACTGCCGGCAGGTACAGGAACGGCGGATACACTGCGGTGTTGTCGAACGCCTGCCACCACCGCGTGCCGCCCCAGCGCACCGTGCCCGCGCGCTCGAACATCTCCGCCGTCGCGCGATGCCCCGGCTGGAACACCAGCGGCTCGAACACCCCGTACACCGACAGCGCCCCGCCATCGAGCAGCCCGCCCGCCGCCGCCCGCCCCGCGTCGGAGAACCGCCGCCCCAGCCACTGCCCCTGCTCCACCTGCTCGGCGCGCAGCACGTGCGACAGTTCGTCCGGGTTCTGGAACGGCGGCACGAGGCGCGCCAGCACCACGACCGCCACCAGGCCCAGCACCAGAAACGCCGCAGCCAGCACCACCGGCAGGCGCGCCGCCACCCTGCCCAGCCTCCTACGCCACCGCACCGGGGACTCCCGGGTGTGATGCCGGCGGCCGGATGTGCTGACCGGTCAGGACAGGAAGGCCAGGGGCGCTGCCCCTGGACCCCGCCAAGGGAGCCCCTTGAATGGCTTCACTGAAGGGAGGCCGGGTCCAGGGGCGGCTCGCCCCTGGCGGGTCTGGGCGGAGGTGCCCAAAGGTTCCGATGGCCCGCTTGGGCCATCGGAATGGGCACCGGAGGGAGAGCCCAGCCTTGCTTGCCTGCTTCGCCAAGCGCCCCAGCTACCCGCCGTCAGGCCCCGGCGGGATACGACGGCGACACGTGGCGGCTCCGCAGGCGGGCGGCGAACATCAGCAGCACGATGCCGAACACCAGCGCATACGCCCCGAGCCACCACCCCAGCACCAGCGTCCCGGCGACCGGGGACGCATAAAGCAGCAGCCCCCAGACGATCGACACCGCGCCCGACAGCGCCAGCAGCCAGCGGCCATGGCTGCCGTGGAGCCGGAACGCGGCCACCAGCATCAGCAGCCCCGACACCACAGACCAGACACCCAGCAGCGTCACCAGCAGCAGCAGAGTCAGGCCCGGCACCAGGAAAGCCGCCACGCCCGCGAGCAGGGTCACGACTCCCTCCAGGATCGGCAGTCCCCACCGCCGGTGGTGGGCCGCCGCCCGCACGCCGGAGACGATCGCCAGCGCCCCGTCGACCAGGAGATAGAACGACAGCAGCAGCACCAGCGACGTCAGCGCCGCGAACGGCAGCAGGAACGCCGCCGCCGCGAACAGCACGGCGACCACGCCGCGCAACGCCAGCGCCCACCAGTTGCTGGCCAGCATCGCGCTCCTCGCGTCGAAACCTCGGCGCATCACCCCATCGTCAAGCGGGAAGGACGCTGCGGGCTGGTCCATGCGAAGCCTCCACGGTGCGGGGGTCGGGCAAGCAGCCTAGCTCACGCGCGACCGGACCAATGGTTCCTGCCGCACGCCCGGCGGGAAGCCTCCCCCGCGCCCTCAGTGCGCCTCCGCCCAGCTCCGCCCCTGCCCGGTCTCCACCACCAGCGGCACCGACAGCGCGACCGCCGCCTCCATCACCCGCTTCGCCACTGCCGCCATCGCCTCCGCCTCGCCATCGGGCGACTCGAACAGCAGCTCGTCGTGCACCTGCAGCAGCATCCGCGAGCGCAGGCCGGCCTCCGCCATCGCCGCCGGCAGCCGCACCATCGCCCGCTTGATCACGTCCGCGGCACCGCCCTGCAGCGGCGCGTTGATCGCCTGCCGCTCCGCCCCCGAGCGCCGCTGCATGTTGCGGTCCGCGATCCCTTGCACCCAGCACCGCCGCCCGAACGGCGTGACCACGTAGCCCAGCCGCCGCGCCTCCTCCTTGGTCCGCTCCATGTAGTCGCGGATGCCCGGATAGCGCTCGAAATACGCCGCGATGTAGACCCGCGCCTCCCCGGGATCGATGCCGAGCTGGCGCCCCAGCCCGAACGCGCTGATCCCGTAGATGATGCCGAAGTTGATCGCCTTCGCCCGTCTGCGCGTGGCCGCGTCCATCTGCGCCATCGGCACCCCGAACACCTCGCTTGCGGTGCGCGCATGGATGTCCTGCCCGGTCGCGAACGCGTCGCGCAGCGCCGGGATGTCCGCCACGTGCGCCAACAATCTCAGTTCGATCTGGGAATAGTCCGCGCTCACCAGAACGTGCCCGTCGGCGGCCACGAACGCGCGACGGATGCGCCCGCCCTCCTCCGTGCGGATCGGGATGTTCTGCAGGTTCGGGTCGTTGGACGACAGCCGCCCCGTGCTCGTCGCCGTCATCGCGAAGCTGGTGTGGACCCGCCCCGTTTCCGTATCCGTCTCGGCCACCAGCGCGTCCGCATACGTCGACTTCAGCTTGGCGATCTGGCGCCATTCCAGCAGCCGCGTCGGCAGCTCCAGCCCCTGCTCGGCCAGCGCCTGCAGCGCCACCACGTCCGTGCTCCACGCCCCGGTCGCGGTGCGCTTGCCCCCGGGCAGCTTCATCTCGTCGAACAGGATTTCCCCGAGCTGCTTCGGGCTCCCCAGGCTGAACGCCCGCCCGGCCAGCGCGTGCACCTGCGCCTCCAGCGCCGCCATCCGCTCGCCGAAATCCACCGACATGCGCCGCAGCTCGTCGCCGTCGACGCGGATGCCAGCCTCCTCCATGCGCGCCAGCACCGGCACCATGCGCCGCTCGACCTGCTCGTACAGCGCCAGCGCCCTGTGCACCCGCAGCGCCGGCCGCAGCACGTGCCACAGCCGCAGCGCCACGTCCGCCGCCTCCCCCGCATACGCCGCGACCTTGTCCGGAGCCGACTGCGACAGCGGCAGCCGCCCCCGCCCCGTCCCCGTGACCTCGTCGAGCGGGATCGTCGCATGCCCCAGGTGCAGCCGCGACAGCTCCTCGAGCCCGTGCCCGTGCCGCCCCGCGTCCTGCGCGTAGGACAGCAGCGCCACGTCATCGAGCGCCGCGACCCCGCCGACCCCCTCGCGCGCCAGCAGCAGCAGCGCCGCCTTGGCGTTGTGCATCACCTTGAGCACAGACGGATCGCCCAGCAGCCCGCCCAGCGGCGCGAACACCGCCTCCGCCCCGAGCTGCCCCGCCTCGATCCGCCCCGCGTCCGCCTGCGCCGCGTCCGTCCGTCCGTCCCCTTCCGCCGTCCCGCCGCCAGCCGCCGCCGCGTCCTCGCCGCCAGCCGCCAAGCCGTCGCCCGCCGGGCCCGGACCCGCCGCGTTCAGCCCCGCCGCCTCGTCCGCCCCGGCTGCTGCCGCCAAACCCACATCCTCGCCCGCACCGCCCCTCGCCGCGCCCGACGCCAGCGCCTCCGCCACCAGCGGATCGGCCGCCTTGCCCCGCCGCTTCGGCTCCGCCGCCACCTTGGCAACCACCACCGGCGCCGCCTCGTGGCGCAGCGGCACGTAGCACGCCCGCCCGGGCGCCACCGCCAGCGACACCCCCAGCAGCGTCGCCCGCAGCGGCGGCCGCCCGTCCGTCTCCAGCCCCACCGCCACGACGCCCGCGGCACGCGCCTCCGCGATCCACCCCGACAGCGCGTCCGCGTCCACCACCCGCGCGTAGCCTGCGTACGGCACCGTCACGACATCCGCAGCGCCACCCGTCGCGTCCGCCGCCGGCCCGTCCGCGCCCGGATCGCCGCCCGGCCCTCCGCCCGCGGAGGACCCGCCCCCGAACCCGCCGCCCGAGAACGCGCCGCCCCCGAACGCCCCGCCCACCGGCCCGCCACTGTCCAGCCCGAGCCGCTGCGAGATCGTGCGGAACCCCATCGCATCGAGATACGCAGCCAGCCTGTTCCGGTCGAACGGCACGCACCGCAGCGCGTCGAGCGGCAGCGGCAGCGGCACGCTGTCGCACAGCAGCACAAGCTGGCGCGACAGCCGCGCCGCCGCCGCGTGCTCGATCAGCGCGTCCCGCCGCTTCGACGCCTTCATGGACGGCGCCGCCGCCAGAACCCCCTCCAGGTCGCCGAACTCGGCGACAAGCTGCCCCGCCGTTTTCGGCCCGATCCCCGGCACGCCGGGCACGTTGTCGACGCTGTCGCCCATCAGCGCCTGCACCTCGACCACTCTGGACGGCGGCACCCCGAAGCGCTCCATCACCTCCGCCGGCCCGATCGGCTTCTGCTTGATCGGGTCGAGCATCTCCACCCGATCCCCCACCAGCTGCATCAGGTCCTTGTCCGACGACACGATGGTCATCCGCCCCCCCGCCTCCATGGTGGCGCGCGCGTACGACGCGATCAGGTCGTCCGCTTCCCAGTCGTCCAGTTCGACGGACGGCACCCCGAACGCCGCCGTCGCCTCGCGCACCAGCGCGAACTGCGGCCGCAGCTCGTCCGGCGGCTCCGGCCGCTGCGCCTTGTACTGGTTGTACAGACGGTTGCGGAACGTCAGCCGCCCCGCGTCGAAGACCACCGCCAGATGGGTGCCGACATGGTCGCGCATCATCCGCGCCAGCATGTTGGTGAACCCGTACACCGCGTTCACCGGCGTCCCGTCCGCCCGGTTCATCGGCGGCAGCGCATGGAACGCGCGAAAGATGAACCCCGACCCGTCCACCACCACCAGGTGGAACGCCGCGCCGCCCGCCGGCGCCCCGTCTCCCGCCTCTCCGCCCGCCGCCGCCGCATCAGGCGCCGCAGCCACCTCGGCAACAACATCGGCCCCCGCCATGCCGACGCCCGCCTCCGCAGCGTCCCGCGCCACGGCCCCCGGCCCGGTGCCGTCCGCCCCCGCCTCAGGCCCCGTCCCCGCCTCCCGCGGCGCGAACAGGTCGCCGTTGCGCGCCACCTCAGTGCCCGCCCGCGACCCCGCCCGCCTGCAGCACGAACACCCGCGAGCAGTACGGGCAGAACGTCTGCTCGTGCACGATGCGCAGCCACACCCTCGGGTGGCCGAGCGGCCCGACGCCGCCGTCGCAGGCGACGACGCGGCTGTCCACGACGAACTGCTCGGTCGTGCCGACGTCGGGGGTCGGGCTGGGGTCGCCGAACGCCATGGGCCGCTGTCTTTCGCTGGGGAGGACCCTGGTCGGGGCCGTGCCGCGATGATACGCCTGGACGCCGTGCTGACAACTCCGCCCCGTTCGCGCGCCCCGTTTTCGCGCGCCCCATTTCCACGCGCCCTCTGCCTCGCCGCCACGCTCCTGCTCGCCGCCTGCGCCGCTGGCCCCGACACCCCCCTCGCTCGCGCCCCGGCATCCGGCGCCCCGATGTCCGGTGCCACGCCACCCGGCACCCCCATCGCAGCCGCCGCGCTCGCCGCCTTCCCGCCCCCCGACCTCACCCTCACGATGCCCGACGGCGCGGCGCTGCCCGCCCGCGCCTGGCTCCCCCCGCCCGGCACCCCAACCCGCCGGGTGATCCTCGCCCTGCACGGCTTCAACGACAGCCGCGACGCCTGGGCGATCCCCGCCCCCGCCCTGGCCGCCGCGGGCTTCGCCACCATCGCCCCCGACCAGCGCGGCTTCGGCGCCACCGTCACCCGCGGCCGCTGGCCCGGCGCCGACGCCCTGGTGTCCGACGCCCGCGCCTCCGTGCGCGCGCTGCACGCCCGCTTCCCCGGCCTGCCCGTCGACGTGATGGGCGAGAGCATGGGCGGCGCCGTCGCACTCCTGCTCGCCGCCACGCCCGCCCCCGCCCCGGACGAGGCGGTCGACGCCACGGTCCTGCTCGCCCCCGCCGTGTGGGACCGCGCCGAGCTCGGCCCGGTGCTCACCGCCGCGCTGTGGGCCGCGGCCACGATCGCCCCCGCCCACCAGGTCACCGGCCGAGAGCTGCCGCTCCGCGTGGTCGCCAGCGACAACCGCGACGCCCTGCTCGCCCTGATCCACGACCCGCTCACGATCCACGCCACCCGCCTCGACGTGCTCGCCGGCCTCGTCGACCTCATGGACCGCGCCGCCCGCGCCGCTCCCCGCGCCCGCGGCCGCGTCCTGGTCCTCGACGGCGGCCGCGACCGCATCGTCCCGCCCGCCGCCACTGCCGCCACCTGGGCGGCACTCCCCGCCTCCGCCCGGCGCGGCTTCTACACCTCCGGCTACCACCTGCTGCTGCGCGACCGCGACCGCGCCCTGCCCACCGCCGACATCGCCGCGTGGCTCGACGACCCCGACCGCTGGCTGCCCTCCGGCGCCGACGCCGCCGCCGCGGCCTGGACCGCAAGCCGCGACTGGGACGACAGCCCCGCGCCCTGGCTGCCGGCCGGCCTCGACGCCCTCGCCGGCAGCGATCCGCCGGCCTGACAGCAAGCAAGGCTGGGTTCTGCCCAGACCCGCAAAGGGCCGTGAGGCCCTTTGATCCCTTGACTTAGGGGAGGCCGGTCCAGGGGCGCTGCCCCTGGCGGAGCTTGAGGCAGAGCCTCAACCTTGCGTCCTCCAGGGCTGGCGCCGCCCTCCGGATCGCGCTAGATCACATCGCAAGGACCCGTAGCTCAGCTGGATAGAGCGCTGCCCTCCGAAGGCAGAGGCCGGACGTTCGAATCGTCTCGGGTCCGCCATCCTCCCGTCAGCCTGTCGACACCTGCGGCAACGGGAAGAATCCCGCTTTGGCCCCCGGCACGGCGTCGGGTCGCCCCGCCTCCCAGCCCGCCTTCGCCCGGAGCAGCCATGCGCCCCGCCCTGCCCGCGACACTCCTCGCGGCCCTGCTGTCCCTCCCCGCCTGCAGCGCCCGCCAGACCGCCGCGGACGAGGCCGAGGCGACCTGCCGCGCCCAGGCGATCAGCGACACCTCCGAGCTGCCCGGCATCGTCGCCGACACCGCGCGCGACCGCATGGTCCGCCACTGCGTCGCCGCCCGCGCGCCCTGAGCCCCCCGCGCCCGGCCCGCCGCCCGCGCCGCGTCGCGCCCCGCGGCCAGCCTTGCGCTCCCGCCGTCCCGCGCCACCTCCGGTCCAGGTGTGAAACGGCCAGCGACGGCCCAGCCAAGGTGCGGCAGATCATCATGACCCGGTTCGAGCAGCTCGCCCTCGACGAGGCCCTCGGCATCGCCATGGCCAGCCAGATCATGACCGCCTCGCTCCTGCTCCACGTCGCCGAACGCGACCCCGCCGGCATCCCCGCGCTGCGCGAAACCCTGGACGCCCACGCCCGCATCCTCGACGGCCCGCACGCCGCAAGCTGTTACAGCCGCGCCGCCATCGGCCTCGCCCGCAGCCTGCTCGCCTCTCGCGTGCAGTCCCTCGCCGCCATCGAGCAGGAAACCGGCTAGCGGCCGTCAAGGGCCAGGCAGGAAGAAAGCATGTTCTTTCTTGAAAGAAAGAACCAAAGAACTTTTACCCATTGGCTCCGCCGCCGCCCGCGAGCCCGGAACCCCATGGGCAAAGTCTTTTTGCTTCTTTTTCTTCAGAAAAAGAAGACTCTTGCCTTCCTCCCTGAACCGACAGGCCCGCGACGCATCCGCGGTAGGCGAAGCCGCGCCGTCCTGCCATCGTGGCGCCCATGCCTGAGCACGACGCGCCCGCCCCCGCCCGCCCGACGCTGGCTGCCCTGCTGCGCCCCGCGGCCTCGCTGGCCGGGCTCAGCGTGCTGCTGCTCTGCCTCGGCCTCGGCGCCGCCGCCTGGAACACCCTGGCCGCCCGCCACGCCGCGCGCGCCATCGACCGCAACGCCGTCCTCGCCGAAGGCACCGAGCGCCTGCTCGCCGCCCTGCGCGACATCGAGCGCGGCCAGCGCGGCTACATCCTCACCGGCCAGGACGAGTACCTCGCCCCCTTCCGCCTCGGCCTCGCCCGCATCGACCCGCTGCTCGCCACCCTGCGCGGCCTCGGCTTCGACCTGGGCGTCCTGCCGGACGCGGTGGCCGTCAAGCGCGCGGTGACCATCCGCGGCATCGACATCTTCCGCGCCCGGGGCTTCGACGCGGCGCTGGCGGTGGTGCGCTCCGGTGAGGGCCGCTCCAGCATGGACGCGGTGCGCGCGCAGACCGACCGGCTGCAGGCCGACGCCGCGCGCCGCACCGCCAAGGCGCGACGCACCGGCGCGCAGCGCGACGCGGCGCTGACCGCCCTCGCCGCCGCCTCCATCCTGGCCGCCTTCGCGCTGCTGGCGCTGATCGTGGTGCGCCGCCGCCGCGCGGAGCAGGCTGGCCGCACCCTGCTCGACGCGGTGCTGGAGAACGCCCCGCTCGGCCTGGGCATCCTCGACGCCCGCCTGCGCATCCGCCACATCAACAGGGCACTCGCCACCATGAGCGACAGGGCGCTCGGCGGCACGGTCGGCGGCTCGATCTGGGACGTGCTGCCCGACCTGCGCGACAGCCTGGAGCCGCGCCTGCGCCAGGTGGTCGAGGGCGGCCGCGCCGTGCCCAACCTCGAGGTCGCCGCGGACAGCACCACCCGCCCGGAGCAGCGCCGCGAGTTCCAGATGAGCTTCTACCCCCTGGCCCGCCACGGCGCCGCGGCGGGGTCGGCGGCCGACGGCGCCGGCATGGTGGTCACCGACATCACCACGCGAAAGCGCGTCGAGCGCCGCCTGCGCGAAAGCGAGGAGCGCTTCCGCACCATGACGCAGGCCGTCGCCTCCATCGTGTGGACCACCTCGCCCGGCGGCGAGTTCGTCGAGCCTCAGCCGGAATGGTCGGCGTTCACCGGCCGCGACTGGGACGCCCTGCGCGGCTGGGGCTGGCTCGCCACGATCCACCCCGACGACCGCACCGCCACCGCAGAGGCCTGGGCCGCCTCGCTGGCGTCGCACGCCCGCTTCGACACGGAGAACCGCGTTCTGCGCGCAGACGGCGAGTGGCGCGACATGCTGGTGCGCGCGATCCCGGTGCTGGAGGAGGACGCCAGCGTGCGCGAATGGGTCGGCACCCACACCGACGTCACCGAGAAGAAGCGCGACGAGGCGGAGCTGGCCGCCGCCCGCACCGCCGCGGAGGCCGCCAACCGCGCCAAGAGCCAGTTCATCGCCAACATGAGCCACGAACTGCGCACCCCGCTGTCGGCCGTGATCGGCTACTCCGAGATGCTGGAGGAGGAGGTCGAGGAGCTGGGCCAGGTGCAGCTGCTCGACGACCTGAAGAAGATCAACGCCAACGCCCGCCACCTGCTGAGCCTGATCAACGACGTGCTCGACCTGTCCAAGATCGAGGCCAACCGCATGACCTCCTTCGCCGAGGCGTTCGACGTGGCTGGCCTGGTGCGCGAGGTCGCCTCCACCGTGGACTCCCTGGTGCGCCAGAAGAACAACACCCTCGTCCTCGACCTGGGCAGCGAGGACGCAGAGGCCGCCGCCGCCACGCTCGGCGCGATGCACACCGACGCCGTGAAGCTGCGCCAGTGCCTGTTCAACCTGCTGAGCAACGCGTCCAAGTTCACCGAGGCCGGCACCATCACCCTGTCCGCGCGGCGCGAGCACGCCCCGGAAGCCGACGCCCCCGCCGGCGCCGACCCGGACCCCGCCGCGGCGGCCACCGGCGACTGGATGATGCTGCGCGTGTCCGACACCGGCATCGGCATGACCCCGGAGCAGTTGGCCAAGCTGTTCGAGCGCTTCGCCCAGGCCGACAGCTCCACCACCCGCAAATTCGGCGGCACCGGCCTCGGTCTCGCCATCACCCGCGCCTTCTGCCGCCTGCTCGGCGGCGACGTCACCGTGGAAAGCGCCGAGGGCCAGGGCACCCGCTTCACGATCCGCCTGCCCGTCGAGATGCCCGAGAACGTCCAGCCCGACGACGACGACGCCCCCGCCACCGCGCCCGCTGCCACCGCCGCCGCCCCCAGCCGCGAGCTGGTGCTGGTGATCGACGACGACCCCGCGCAGCGCGACCTGCTCACCCGCTTCCTGCAGCGCCAGGGCTTCGCCGTGCAGTGCGCCCCGGACGGCCGCGCCGGCCTGGAGCTGGCCCGCGTGCTGCACCCCCGCGCCATCCTGCTCGACGTGATGATGCCGCACATGGACGGCTGGGCGGTGCTGCGCGCGCTGAAGGCCGACCCCGGCCTCGCCGCCATCCCCGTGGTGATGTCGACCTTCGTCAGCGAGCCCGGGCTCGGCCAGTCGCTCGGCGCCGCAGACCTGGTGCCCAAGCCGGTGGAATGGGACCACCTGCGCACCGTGATGGACCGCTTCCGCGACCACGAGGGCGCCGTCCTCGTGGTCGACGACGACGCCTCCGCCCGCGACCGCCTGCGCACCCTGCTCACCCGCAACGGCTGGACCGTCACCGAGGCCGCCGACGGCCAGGAGGCGCTCGACCACGTGCGCCGCGCCCGCCCCCGCCTGATCCTGCTCGACCTCACCATGCCGGTGATGGACGGCTTCACCTTCCTCCACGACCTGCGCGAGCTGGAAGGCTGCGCCGACATCCCCGTCGTCGTGCTCAGCGCCCGCGACCTCACCCGCGAGGACCGCGTGCGCCTGCAGAGCGCGGAGCGCGTGCTCGGCAAGGGCGAGACCAGCCTGTCCGACCTCGCCGGCGAGCTGCGCTCCATCGCCCCTCCCGACGCCCCGCCGCCGGCCGCCGCCCTGCACCTCGCGACACCGCCGGCCGGATGAACCCTTCGGCCCGCCAGCGGTTGAGCCCATGCCCACGAAGAGGACCGACCCGATGCGCCTGCTGCTTGTCGAGGACCACGAGGAGATCTGGGACTTCCTGTCCCGCCGCCTGACCCGCCGCGGCTACGAGGTCAGCGTCGCCACCGACGGCGAGGCCGGCCTGCTCAAGGCGCAGACGGAACACCCCGACGTGATGCTGCTCGACATGAACCTGCCGCTCATGGACGGCTGGACCGTGGCGCGCACCCTCAAGGCGTCCGACGACACCCGCGCGATCCCGATCATCGCGCTCACCGCCCACGCCATGTCCGGCGACAAGGAGAAGGCGCTGGAGGCCGGCTGCGACGACTACCACGCCAAGCCGGTCGACTTCTCCCGCCTGCTCACCCAGATCGACGCCCTGTTCGCCGGCGCCTGAAGGCAAGGCCAGGGGCTCTGCCCCCATGCCTGAAGGAGGGGACCCCGCCAAAGGCTGGCGCCCTTGGAACGCCTCCCTTAAGTCAAGGGATCAAAGGGCCCCACGGCCCTTTGCGGGTCCAGGGCAGAGCCCTGGCCTTCCTTACAGAACGCCAAGCCCCACCAGCAGCGCGTAGACTCCCCCCGCCGCCCCCAGCGCCACCCCCAGCCCCAACAGCCACCCCAGCCGCGTCACCAGGAACAGCCCCGACAGCACGATCGCGATCTGCAGCCCGCGCACCCCGCGCTCGAACCCCTCGTACAGCGCGAACTCGTGCTCGCGCCCCCGCTCCCGCTCGTGCGCCCGCCCGGCGAGCTGCTCCATCCCGTCGTGCCCCGGCTCGGACTGCATCCGCGCCGCCTCCGCCCGCGCGTGCGCCGCCCGCTCCGCCCCGGCCGCCTGCCCGTCCAGCACCTCGGCGCTCTGCAGCAGCACCGTGCGCCGCACCGACTTCGCCTGGTACTGCGTCCACAGGTCGCTCGCCGCCACATGGTCCGCGAGATAGGCGGTCTGCGCGTCGTTGGCGCTCATCTCCACGATCACCGCCACCGCCGCCAGCACCGCCACCAGCACCGCGGCCCACTTCGCCAGCGCGGCGCCCTCGCCGGTCGCGCCATGCGCATGCCCGTGCGCCTTCTCCAGGCTGTCCTGCGCCATCTCCACGTTGTCCACGCGAGCACCCTCCCCGGCCGACAGGCCCCGCGCCACTCGTAGCACCACACGCCCGCGACGCCGCCACCCGCGCGCCCGCCACGCGAACCGGAACACCCCTCGCCGGCATTGCCGAAACCCGCCGCACCGGGGCATCGTCGCGCCGTGACCACACCCGAAGCCAGGGCCCGAACCGCCATCGACGCCCAGCTCGCCGCCGCGGGCTGGACCGTGCAGGACCGCGCCGCCATGAGCCGGAACGCGGCCCTCGGCGTCGCCGTCCGCGAATACCCCCTCGCCGCCGGCCCCTGCGACTACCTCCTCCTCGTCGCCGGCCGCGCCTGCGGCATCGTCGAGGCCAAGCCCGCCGGCACCACCCTCTCCGGCGTCGCCGAGCAGGCCCGCTCCTACCAGGACGCGCTGCCCGCAGCCCTCGCCCGCTGGAGCGACCCCCTGCGCTTCGCCTACCAGGCCTCGTCGACCGAAACCCTGTTCTCCGACCGCGCCGACCCCGACCCGCGCTCGCGCCGCGTCTTCGCCGTCCACCGCCCCGAAACCCTGCACGCCTGGCTGAAGGCCGACTCCTCCCTGCGCGCGCGCCTGCGCACCATGCCCGCCCTCGCCCACGACGGCCTGCGCAGGTGCCAGGTCGACGCCATCGAGAAGCTGGAGGCCTCGCTGCGCGCCGACCACCCCCGCGCCTTCGTCCAGATGGCCACCGGCGCCGGCAAGACCTTCACCGCCGCGACCCTCTCCTTCCGCCTCCTCGCCCACGCCGGCGCCGGGCGCATCCTGTTCCTCGTCGACCGCAACAACCTAGGCCGCCAGACGCTCAAGGAGTTCCAGGCCTACCGCCCCCCGGGCACCGGCCGCCTGTTCACCGAGCTGTACAACGTCCAGCGCCTCGGCGCCGGCGGCCTCGACCCCTCCGCCAAGGTCGTCATCGCCACCATCCAGCGCGTCTTCGCCCAGCTCACCGGCGCCGAGCTGAGCGAGGAGGACGAGGAGGCCGGCGCCTTCGCCGGGGCGGCGGACCCCACCCCGAAGCAGGTCGCCTACAGCCCTGGCCTGCCGCCGGAGACCTTCGACATCGTCGTCGTCGACGAGTGCCACCGCTCCATCTTCGGCACCTGGCGCCAGCTCCTCGACTACTTCGACGCCCACACGATCGGCCTGACCGCCACGCCCACGATCCAGGCCATGGCCTTCTTCGGCGAGAACCTCGTCGCCGAATACCCCTACGAGAAATCCGTCGCCGAGGGCGTCAACGTCCCCTTCGAGATCTTCCGCATCCGCACCCAGATCGGCGAGCACGGCGCCCGCCTCGACGCCGGCTACACCCTGCCCGTGCGCGACCGCCACACCCGCGCCCAGCGCCACCGCCTGCTCGACGACGACCTCGTCTACACCGCCGCCGACCTCGACCGCAGCGTGCTCGCCCGCAACCAGATCCGCACCGTCCTCGAAACCCTGCGCGACACCCTGCCCACAGAGCTGTTCCCCGGCCGCGCGGAGGTCCCGAAAACCCTCGTCTTCGCCAAGGACGACCACCACGCCGAGGAGATCGTCACCCTCGCCCGCGAGGTCTTCGCCCGCGGCGACGACTTCGCCGCCAAGATCACCTACCGCGTCGGCGCGAAGTTCGCCGAGGACCTCATCAGCCGCTTCCGCAACAGCTACAACCCGCGCATCGCGGTGACCGTCGACATGATCGCCACCGGCACCGACGTGCGCGCCATCGAGGTCCTCCTCTTCCTGCGCGACGTCCGCTCCTCGGTCTACTTCGAGCAGATGCGCGGCCGCGGCGTGCGCACCATCGAGCCCGACGCGCTGGCCGCCGTCACCCCGGACGCCGCCGCCAAGGACCGCTTCGTCCTCGTCGACGCCGTCGGCGTCACCGACAGCATCAAGGCCCAGACAACCCCCCTCGAACGCGAGCGCCACACCTCCCTCCCCAGGCTCCTGGAGCAGATCGCCAGCGGCCGCACCGACGAGGCCGCCGCCGCCACCCTGGCCGCCCGCCTCGCCCGCCTCGCCCGCCGCCTCGACGCCCCCGCCGCCGCCCGCATCGAGGCCGCCGCCGGCCGCCCGCTCTCCGCCCTCGCCGGCGCCCTCGTCGACGCCATCGACCCCGGCCTGACGCTCGACGCCGCCCGCGCCGAACACGGCCCCCACCCCACCGACGCCCAGCTCGACGCCACCGCGGGCGCCCGACGCGAGGCCGCCCTCGCCCCCTGGGACGACCCCGCCCTGCGCCGCCTCCTCGTCGAGCTGGCCACCGCGTCCGAGATCGTCATCGACGACCTCAGCCGCGACGTCGTCATCTCCTCCGCCTACGACCCGCAGCAGGCCGCCGCCATGACCGCCGATTTTTCCAGATTCCTCGACCAGCACCGCGACACCCTGACGGCGCTGCGCCTCCTCTACGGCCTGCCCGCCGCCACCCGCCGCCTGACCTACGCCGGCCTGGAGGAGCTGCGCGACGCCATGCTCCAGCCGCCCTGGCTGCTGCAGCCCCTCGCCCTGTGGAGCGCCTACCGCCGCCTGCAGGGCGAGCGCGTCCGCGCCAACCCCGCCAAGACGCTCACCGACATCGTCGCCCTCGTCCGCTTCGCCACCGGCCGGGCCGACACCCTCGCCCCGCTGTCCTCCGACATGGCCGGCCGCTTCAACCTGTGGCTCGGCCGCGAGAAGCAGGCCGGCCGCAGCTACGACGACACCCAGCTCGGCTGGCTGGAAGCGATCCGCGACCACCTCGCCGCCAACGTCGAGGTCGCCCCCGCCGACCTGCAGGACAGCTTCGCCGGGCGCGGCGGCGTGCTCGGCGCCCGCAAGGCGTTCGGCCCCAGGCTGGACACGCTGCTCGAAGACCTGCAGGACGCCCTGGTGGCGTGAGGGCGGCGGCAGGGAGTGCGGAAGAAAGCAAGGCTGGGCTCTGCCCAGACCCGCCAGGAGCGAAGCCGCCCCTGGACCCGGCTTGACTTGAGGATTGCCTTCCAAAGGCGAGCCTTTGGCGGTCCGTGGTCAGCCTTGCCTGCATCCCCTGCTCGTCGCATGGCGTGGGACGACCCTGGGCAAACGACCCGCTGTCCAGCGACAAGGCGCTTGATCCCGGCCGGTGGTGTAACCATAGTGGTTACATAACCCACCTGCGGCGTGCCGTGGGCTCAGAGGCCGTTCCGGGCGCAAGCCCGGGCGGCCTTCTGCATGTCAGGGCGGAGCCGTGACGCGCACCTTCGTCTATATCGACGGGTTCAACCTCTACTACCGCGCCCTGAAGGGCACGCCTCACAAGTGGCTCGATGTCGAGGCGATGAGCCGTGTCTCGCTGCCGTCCACCTGCACGATCGAGCGGGTGAACTACTACACGGCGCGCGTGTCCGGCCGGACCGATCCGAAGGCGCCCGCCCGCCAGCACGCCTACCTGCGCGCCTTGTCCACCCTGCGGACCGTCTCGATCCATTACGGAAATTTCCTTGTCAGCCAGAAATGGGCGGGACTGGTGCCGCCGCCCGAGTTCCGTCCTCCGGTTTCGCTGCCGAGCGGAGCCGCGCCCCAGGTGGCCCGTGTCTGGAAGACCGAGGAGAAGGGATCGGACGTGAACCTGGGCGTGCACCTGGTCCGCGATGCCTTCAAGGGCGGCTTTGACCTGGCGGCCGTG
>CAXSFU010000041.1:0-23444 GCA_964236695.1 uncultured Acetobacteraceae bacterium
TTAGAGAGTGTTATGGACCTCGCAGCAGCTCGCTGCTTCAGGTAGGGAAGCAAGACTCTTCTTTTTCTGAAGAAAAAGAAGCAAAAGGACTTTGCACATGGGACTCCGGGCGCGCGGGCGGCTCCGGAGCCCAATGGGCAAAAGTTCTTTGGTTCTTTCTTTCAAGAAAGAACACGCTTTCTTCCTGCCATGCTGCAAGAAATCGGAGACGACCGGTCAACAACACCCTCTAGGCAGAGCCCGGCCTTGCCTGCCTCGCGGGTCAAGGCAGGGAGGCTGCCGGTTCAAGGAGATGGACGAGGCGCCAATACGACAGGCCGTGGAGTGACCGGGTCTTGCCTGGCGCGCAGCGCGCTGGCCAGCAGCAGCACCGCTGCCGCCGCAACCAGGGGCATCACGCCAATCGCGCCGAAGATGCCTTGGGCACTCCATCCACCGTGGAGCAGCACTGCAAACAAGCCGGGAATCGTGACCTGGCCGGCACGCCCCAGGCCCAGCGCCCAGCCTGCCCCGGTGGAGCGCATGGTCGTGGGGTACACCAGCGTCACCAGCGAGACGCCGCCCGAGACACCCAGTCCGACCAGAGCCCCGACCAGCGCCACGAACACCGACTCGGCCAAGGCCGAGCCCGGCCAGATGCCCAGCGCCGCCGTCGCGGCGCCGCCAGCCACCAGCGGGCCGGCCAGGGCACGCACCAGCCCGAAGCGGTCGATCAACTGCCCGGCGGCGACGAAGCCGAGCAACGAGCCAAGGCCGACGAACGAGGCGGCGACGGCCGCCCCCGCGAGCGAGACGCCATTCTGCTGCAGGACAGTGGGCAGCCAGACCGTCGAGGCCGTCGTCCCGAAGCAGGCGAACAGCACCAGCCAGAGGGACAGCGTGGCCGTGGCCCTGCCGGACCGGAACAGGTCCAGGAGACTGGCGGCACGGCCCGCGGGTGCGGAAGGACCGGCCGCCACCCTGGCCGCCGCTTGTGGCCGCAGTCCGGGTGCAATCGCGGCGACGATCCGCTCGGTCCGCCGATCGGCGGGACGGCGAAGCAGCAGCAGGCCGATGGACTCCGGCAGGAACGCCAGCAGGACAAGCGCCATGGCGATCGGAGCCGCGCCGCCGACGTAGAACACGCACTGCCAGGAAAACCGGCTCAGGATCCAGCCGTTCGCCAGGCCGCCGAGGAGAATCCCGAGCGGGAACGCCGCGTAGACCAGGCTGACAACGGTGGCGCGCCAGCGGACGGGCGTGTACTCGGACGCGAGCGAAAGAAAGCACGGCGTGGCACCGCCAAGGCCGATGCAGGCCAGCACCCGAATGGCCACCAGCGTCGGCAGGGTGTGCGCGAACGGCGTCAGCAGCGTGAACAGGCCGAACAGCAGCACCGCCGCGATCATGACGGGCTTCCGGCCTGCCCGGTCAGCAACTCCGCCGAGCACCACCGAACCGATGGCGGCTCCGACCCAGGACCCGGAGATGGCCCACCCCATCGCGCTTGGAGCGACGTGAAGCGCGGCCGCGATCGAGGGCGCGCCGATGCCGATGGCCTGCGTGTCGTTGCCATCCAGCATCGCGACGACGGCGCACAGGATCAGCGTCCCGATCTGCAGGCCCGAGAACGGGCGGCCGTCCAGGAACGACGCACCCGCGCCAGGCGACGCCGCCTCTGTCACCGCCGGGCCGCCCAGGCTGTCCGGCGCTTCTGCCGCGCACGCAGGGCGATCACCCGGATGGTGCAGCCGATCGTCTGTTCAAGCGAGCACGGACCTGGTGCGTCAAACGCCATAAACCGCTTCCCCCGTGCTTGCGACAAGTCTTGTCTGACCCCCGGTGGCCGTCAAGCAGGCTTGCCCGGGGGTGATGGGTCCAGTGTGCCGGGAGCTGCATGCAGCCTGACGGAGGCGGGAAGCAAGGTCGAGGCCCCGCCTCGAGCTCCACCAGAGGCTTGCCTTTGGAGTCCACTCGCATTGCGGCCGGTCAGGACAGGAAGGCCAGGGGCTCTGCCCCTGGACCCCGCCAAAGGCCGAGCCTTTGGAAACCTGTGCTTGAGTGAAGCGGGTCCAGGGGCGGCTCGCCCCTGTTGGGTCTGGGCGTAGCTGCCAAAGGTTCCGACGACCCGCCTGGGTCGTTGGGAAGGCAGCGGAGGAGAGCCTAGCCTTGCCTGCTGCCTGGCCTCCATGCGGCGGCTTCAGGCTGACACGCCACCCCGCCCGGTCGCTCCTGCCGGCTGTGGCTGCATCCGCCCCCGCGGTGGCGGCGGCGATGCCTGTCATCCCGAAGCGGCCGGCCTGGTTCTCCCGATGCGAGGCGACGCCTTGGTCTGCCCATCCTCCTGCCCGTCCGTCTTCTGCTCGTTGGCGCGCAGGACCTGCCGTGCCTCCTCGGACGTCATCCCCAGGATGCGCAACTGGTACTCCGCAGCCCGCGCCGCGATGTCCCGCCCGGCTCCCTTGAGGCGCGCGGTGATGCCCGCACGAAGGATGGCCAGGTGGGCGTCGATCACGAACTCGTCCACCGGCTCGGAAAAACGGCCCTGCTTGATCCCAAGCGCGACGTCGAGGCGCATGTAGCGGGAAATGTCCTCCTTGATTTGCTTGAACTCGGTGAAGGCCGAAACGATCAGGTGCCCCCAGACCGGTTCTGCGGCCGCGATCTCGATGAACTGGAACGTTCCGAACGCGACCCGGGCGGCACCGTCGACCAGCGACAGGCGGGTGCTGCTCATCTCGTTGTGCATGGCAAGCGTCACCGCCTGGCACACGGCGGCCACGATCTCGGACTTGTCCTTGAAGTAGAGGTAGAAGGTGCCGTTCGCGAGTTCGGCAGCGGCAGCGATCTCGCTGACCGACGTGGCGTTGATCCCCCGCTCGGACATCAGCCTGAGCGCGGCATCCGTCAGCCGCGCGCGCGTGCGGCCGCGCTTGCCATCTTGTTGCAGCAGGTTGAGCGGGCGTGTCGACATGGACGTCCCTACCCCGGGCAGACGGGCCAGGCAATCCGCGTGCGGATCAACCCGTCACGAGCCAGCGGACCGCCGCGTCGGAGCAACCTCCAGGGCGCGCACCGGCGGGGGGACGATCAGCTCGCTGCTTCGGGCAGAAAGGCAAGGCTCTTCTTTTTCTGAAGAAAAAGAAGCAAAAAGACTTTGCACACAAGATTCCGGGCTTGCAGGTGGTTCCGAGATCCAATGGGCCAAAGTTCTTTGGTTCTTTCTTTCAAGAAAGAACGTGCTTTCTTTCTGCCATGCTGCAGGAGATCGGTGGTGTCAGGTCGGCAACACCCGCTAGTCCGGTGTCGCAGGCACGGGCGTGATCACGATGATCGACGCGGGCGCGCCGCTGTCATTCACCACCCCGCGTGCCTCGCCCGCGGGAACGAATATGCTGTCCCACTGCACAAGGCTGTGCCGGACACCGTCGGCCTGATCAATCGATATGGCTCCCTCCACGACGACGTAGATCTTGCCGATCGGCGCCGCCTCCATCGGCACGGTCGCGCCGGAAAGGAACCGTGAATGGCCGACCAGCACGAAATCGGCGCTGGTTGCTTCGCCGCCCTGCAGCCGACGCGCCGTGACCTCGTCGTGACCGGCCGCCGTGTAGGCGGGCGCATCGACAAACCGCACGATTTCCATGGCATTCTCTTTCGTGGCGGCGTGGCACACCGACAGACCAGCGATCCGGGTCGACATCGACGTGTAAGTGTGTCTTGTGCTAGCAACGAAGTGCGGCCTGGTCAACGTTGCGGCAGGCTGCCATGGCGGCCCGCGCCCAGGCCGTCCGCGATCGGTTCAACGCCACCTCAGCAGCGAGAACGATGCAGCAGCCGCTTTCCGATGGCCAGGAGTTTCGCCGGGTCCTGGGGCACTACCCGACCGGCGTGTGCGCGGTCACCGCCATGAGCCCGGACGGGCCGGTCGGGATGATCGTGGGCTCGTTCACGTCGGTCTCCCTTGATCCGCCTCTCGTCGCATTCATGCCCGACCGGAAATCCACCACCTGGCCCCGGATCGAGGCGACCGGCCGTTTCTGCGTGAACGTCCTCTCCGAGCGGCAGCGCCATGTCTGCCGCAGCCTGTCCTCGAAGGCCGAGAACAAGTTCGAGGCCGTGTCCTACCGGATGTCGCCGGCAGGGCTGCCGATCCCGGACGGAACCATAGCCTGGATCGACTGCCGTTTGTTTGCGGTCCACGAGGCGGGAGACCACTACATCGCCGTCGGGCGCGTCGACGCCCTCGACGCGCAGCACGCCCATCCACCCCTGTTGTTCTTCCAGGGCAGCTACGGCAGCTTCTCGTCCGCTGCGGCCGATCCCGGGAACGGTGCGGGTCACGGGCACAAGGAACAGCAGCGGGGCTGAGCCGGTCCAGCGACCCATGGGCCGCGCTTGCAGCGGTCCCGTGGGCGCGCGCCCCGTGGCTGCAGGGCGATCCGGCGACACTCCGCGGCCCGGGGGTCGGAACGCCGGGCGCATCGTTCGGGCGCCGCCGCCCCCCGCAGTTCCGGCCTGGGCCGCGGCGAACGCGGACCGACGATGCGACGGTGTTGCTGAGCCGCAGGAAGGCTGCGACAAGCGGCTGCCTCAAGTCACCCCCTGAACCGGGCCCCTGTCGATTGCAGACCAACCCGCCAGTTCCAGGCAGCAGCAGGCCGCGTCCCCGCAGGGTCAAGGTGGTTGACGAGATCATCGAGTCGCTGCGACAGGACATCGTCACGCGTCGATTGTCGCACGGCGACCGCCTGCCCAGCGAGAAGGAGCTGTCGGACCGGTTCGGGGTCAGCCAGCCGACGGTCAGGGAGGCAATCCGCGCCCTGGAAACGCTTGGACTGGTCGACGTCATCCACGGGAACGGCACGTTCGTGCGCGGCCAGGGCGGCTACGGCCTTGCATCCGCGCTCCAGACGCTGCTGCAGCTCGAAAGCGTCGGGATCATGGAAGTCCTCGACGTACGGCAGGTGCTCGGGCGGTGTTCGATCGAGGCCGCCGCAAGCAATGCCACCGCCAGGGATCTCGAGGCAATCGGATCGGCGTGCTCGCGCTTCGATCGTCTCGGCGACGCAGGGGAGGACGAAGTGATCGCGTGCATCCTGGCGTTCCAGCGCGCCGTCTCGGCCGCGTCCCACAGCTCCCTGCTGCATTCGCTGGAGGAGTTCCTGCTGGCGCTGCTGCATGAGGTGCAGGTCAAGTCCCTGACAGGCCGCGGGCCACATTTCTGGCGGGCCCGTGCACTGGATTTCCAGGTTCATCGGGTGGCGATACTCAGGGGAATAGAGTCGGGCGAACCGAAGACCGCCCGCCGGGCCATGGACCGCTACTTCAATGCGCAACGTATCCGGTTCGAGCAGGACCGGAACCTGTGCATGCTCAACCTGTCCAGCCCCGGCCTGATCGGCGTCGTGGCAGCCATGGTCCGTCAGTTCAAGGATTGAGGGCTGCTCTGGACCTGGCGGCAGACGGGCGTTTCCGGAGGAAGGCAAGACTCTTCTTTTTCTGAAGAAAAAAAAGCAAAAAAGACTTTGCCCATGAGATCATGGACTCTCGGCCGGTTGGGAGATCCGCTTCATGAACTGCTGGCTTTCTCGTGATGCGGTGTTTTGGCGGTGGCGTGACTCGCGCCCGTCCGGGTTGGCGGGGAGGGGGCGATGGCTGCGGCGCCGGCGGTGCGCGACGACATCAAGGCGGCCTGGAGGCGCCTGCTCGCGGGGCCAGCACGCCTCGCCTCCCTCGCGAACTGCCCCTGCCTGCGGAAGGTCGGGACTTCATGGGGCAGGCATGAAGCCTTGTGGGCAAAAGTTCTTTGGTTCTTTCTTTCAAGAAAGAACATGCTTCCTGCTCGTCGTGGCGAACAGGAGCGGAACCATCAGGTCCGCCACAGCCTTCAGGTGTCGCCGGACCGGTTCCGGGTGCGAATCCTTTCGCAGCTGCAGCTGCCAGCAACCGCTGCCGGCATCCAGGGTGGCTCCCGCGGCAAGTTCCGGCCGGCGGCGAGCGAACGGCAGGCAGCGAAACCCCGGGTCGCTGCCCGGAAGATCCCGGTGGTGCAGGTGTCCTGCATAAGTTGACGATACTCTCATATTGAGATAGCGTCGGTGCTGGAAATCGTCCTCGATCAACGGATCATGAAATGCCGGAAGATGCCGACGGCCGATTGACGGCGTTGGTTGTTGGGGCAGGCCCGGTCGGCCTGATGACCGCAATCCTCCTCTCGCGGCACGGCCTGCGCTCGACGGTCATCGAACGGTTCAGGACCCGGCACGGCGCGCCGAAGGCCCATGCGCTCAACCCGCGCTCCATGGAGATCTGCCGCTCGATCGGCCTGGACGTGGAAGCGATGAAGCAGCGCGCCACCCCGGCCGAGGAGGGCGGCTGGGTTCGCTTCGTCACGACCCTCGCCGGGGAGGAGATCGGCGTCCTGCCCTACGAGCGGCAGGACGAGCAGGTGCTGGAGATGACGCCCACGCCCCTGATCAACCTGGCGCAGCCCCTGTTCGAGGACCTCCTGCTCGAGGAGGTGGCGCGCTCCCCGCTGATCGAGCTGCGGCGCGGGTTCAGCTGGATCGGCTGCGAGCAGGACGGCGACGCCGTCACGTCGCTGATAGAGGACGTGGACACGCGGGAGCGGTCCCGGGTGGTCGCCCGCCACGTGATCGGGGCCGATGGGGCGGGCAGCGTGGTGCGGCGCGAGCTCGGCGTCGAGATGGTCGGCGACCGCGCGTCGCAGGCCTTCATCACGATCCACTTCACGGCCAACCTGCGCGACGTGGCGGGCAGCCGGCCCGCCATCCTGTACTGGATCATGCAGCCGCCCCACACCGGCGTCCTGATCGCCTACGACATCGGCAGCCGCTGGTGCATGCTCTACCCGCACGACCCGGCCGTGACGCCGCGCGAAAGCTTCACGCCGGAGGTGTGCAGGCAGATCCTCCGCCACGCGATCGGCGGCGGCGACCACGAGATCGAGATCAGGCACGTGCTTCCCTGGGCACTGATGTCCCAGGTGGCCGACCGCTACCGCGTGGGCCAGGTGTTCCTGGTCGGCGATGCGGCGCACCGCTTCCCGCCCACGGGCGGCCTGGGCCTGAACACCGGCCTGCAGGACGCCCACAACCTCGCCTGGAAGATCGCGGCCGTGGAGCGGGGGCAGGCGTCCGACAGTCTGCTCGACAGCTACCACACCGAGCGGCACGCGGTGGCGGTGATCAACTCGGCGCAGAGCTACAAGAACGCCCAGCGCATCCTCAAGCTGCAGAGGGCGCTCAAGTCCGAGGACACGGACGATGCCGGCGCGCTGCTGCTGCGGCTCCGCGATCCAGTGATGCAGGCCGACATCCAGCGGCAGGTCGCCAACCAGCGCGAGCATTTCGACAGCCTCGCCCTGCAGCTCGGCTTCGTCTACGGCGCGCAGGACGGCGACTGCGCCGACGTTTCCGACTTCAGGCCGCGGCTGACGGTCGGCGGCCGGATGCCCCACGCCTGGCTGGAGCGGGACGGGGCGGTGATCCCGCTCCTGGACCTGCTCGACCACCGTCGCTTCACCCTGCTGGTTGGCAGGGATCACGCGGGCGGGCTGGCAGAGGCCGCCCTGCCGCGGGACATGCCCGTCAAGGTGGTCATCGAGGGCGTGGACTTCAGCGACCCGCAGGGCTCGCTGCACCGGCTGGCGGACCTGTCCGCGGGACAGGCGATCTTGGTGCGTCCTGACGGCCATGTGGCCGCGGTCGTCCAGCCGTCCGAGGTCGCCGCCCTTCCCGCCATGCTGGGACCGCTGGTGGACAAGGCCTTGTTCAGGCAGGCAGCGGCATGATTCTTCATGCCGTCATGTTCACCTGGAAAAGCGGCGTGACGCCGCAGCAGGTGGAGGAGCTCACGTCGGCCCTCCACGCGATGCGCGGGCTGATCCCGGGCCTGATCTCGATCCAGGGCGGGCCCGACCTCGGCCTGCGCCCCGGCAACCCCGACTACCTGCTCGTCGCCACGCTCGAGGACGAGGCTGCCTGGCACGCCTACCAGGCGCATCCGCTGCACAAGGCCCTGGTCGCCGACATGGTCACGCCCATCGCGTCGCATCGCCAGTCCATACAGACCGCCGGATAGGGGCAGGAACTCATGTCCACGCATGCAGGCGTGATGCTGGCGCAGGCTGGCGACAACCTCTTCTCCACCCTCGCGCGGGGATTGCCGGCCCGCACGGACCAGGCGTTCCTGCTGCTGCCGGACGGGCGCTCCTTCACGTTCGGCCGGATGCTTGCGGATGCGGCCCGGGTCACCGCCTGGCTGGAGCAGCATGGCGTGGGGGCGGGGGACCGGGTCCTGGTCCAGCTCGACAAGTCGCCGGCCGCAGTGGCGCTGTATCTCGGCTGCATCCGCAGCGGCGCCGTCTTCATCCCGCTGAACACCGCCTACATGCCGCACGAGGTCGAGTACTTCCTCGCCGACGCCGACCCCGCCCTGGTTGTCGCCGGCGCCGCGACATCGGCGGCCTCGGTGGCGTTCGGCGGGCGGCGGGAGATCCTGGGCGGCGACCTCGACGAGGCGCCCTGGCGTGATTGCGCGCCGTCGCGGGTCGTGGCGCCCGTCGGGCCGCACGACCCGGCCGTGATCCTCTACACGTCGGGAACCACGGGCCGCTCCAAGGGCGCCGTGCTGACGCACGAGAACCTTCGCTCGAACATGCTCGTGCTGCACGAGGCCTGGCGCTGGCAGGAAGGCGACGTGCTCCTCCATGCCCTGCCCGTCTACCACGCCCACGGCCTGTTCGTCGCGCTGCACGGCGCGCTCCTGAACGGGTCGTCCGTGATTTTCCACGAGAAGTTCGACGCCGCCGCCGTCATCCGCGATCTCCCGTCCGCGACGGTGTTCATGGGCGTGCCGACCTTCTACACGCGCCTACTGGACGACGCGCGGTTCGACCGGTCGACCTGCCGGTCGATCAGGGTGTTCATCAGCGGCTCGGCCCCCCTGCTCGACAGCACGTTCGCGGCGTTCCGCGACCGGACCGGACACGAGATCCTCGAGCGCTACGGCATGACCGAGGCGATCATGGTGACCTCGAACCCCTATGACGGCCCGCGCCGCCCCGGCACAGTCGGCCGTGCCCTGCCGGGCGTCGACGTCCGCATCGTGGACGACGCCGGCCGGCAGGCCCTGGCCGACGAGCCGGGGCTGCTGCAGCTGAAGGGCCCGAACCTGTTCTCCGGATACTGGCGCAACCCGGAGAAGACCGCGGAGGAGCACACCGCCGACTGCTACTTCATCAGCGGCGACATCGCCAGGCGCGACGCGGACGGCTTCATCAGCATCGTCGGCCGCAACAAGGACATGATCATCTCCGGCGCCTTCAACGTCTATCCCAAGGAGGTCGAGCTGGTCATCGACGCGCTCCCCGGGATCGCGGAGGCGGCGGTGATCGGCGTGCCGCATCCGGATTTCGGCGAGGGGGTCGTCGCGATCGTCGTCGCAAGACCCGGCGCAGTCGTCGATCCGGCGGAGGTCCGCGCGGCGACGTCGCGCCAGCTGGCCGCCTTCAAGCGCCCCAAGGCGGTGATCCTCGTCGACGAACTGCCGCGAAACGCCATGGGCAAGGTGCAGAAGGCGCTGCTGCGGACCGAGTACGGCCACCTCTTCACCCAGCCCTGAACCTGCATCATCGAGAGGTGCGACCCATGCCGATCCGTCTGCCAGCCCCGGTGTACAAGCCGGCGTTCAACGTGACCCGGGCCAGCCACGTCGTCCATCGCGTGCGTGACCTGGAGGCGTCCAGGGCCTTCTACGTCGACCTGGTCGGCCTGGTCGTCAGCGACGAGCAGCACGACACGCTCTGGCTGCGCGGGCTGGAGGAGGGCTGCCATCACAGCCTGGTTCTGAAGGCCGGCGACCCGCTCAGCGAGCGGGTCGGCTTTCGCGTGCTGACCGGCGAGGACCTCGAGCTGGCGCAGGACCATTTCGCCAGGGCGGGGCTTCCCACCGCCTGGGTGGAGGTCGCCCACCAGGGACAGACCCTGCACACGCTTGATCCGGCCGGAACCCCGCTCGAGTTCTGCGCCGTCATGGAGACCAGGCCGCGGCTGTTCCATCACCTCGAGGTGCACAAGGGCGCCTGCGCCCAGAGGCTGGACCACGTCCAGGTGGTCACGCCGGAGGTGCAGTCCTGCCTCGACTTCTACGGCTCGATCGGCTTCCGGCTTTCCGAGTATGTCGTCGACGAGGCGGAAAGTCCCCTGATGGTGTTCCTGCAACGCAAGGGCAATCCGCACGACGTGGTGTTCGCCAAGGGGCCGGGTCCGCGCCTGCATCACGTGGCCTACACCGTGCCGGAGACGCAGAACCTCATGACGGCGGCGGACCTGTGCGTGCGCGCCGGCTCCGGCGGCCAGGTGGAGTTCGGCCCGGCCCGCCATTTCAGCCCCGGGCTGGCCAGGTTCCTCTACCTGCGCGATCCGGACGGCCATCGCGTCGAGCTGTTCCCGAGCCACTACCAGACCATCGACATCGAGGACGAGCCGCTGCGCTGGCAGGCGCCGGACTTCCAGATCGGCGGCTGGCAGGCCCCGCCGCAGCGCTGGTTCGACGAGGCCAGCGCGTTCGGCGCACGCTGAGCGGCAACGCAGCCCAACGGAGAGATGCCTTGAAGATCATCAGCTTCCTGCAGGACGGCCAGCCGAGGCACGGCATCCTCGACGGCGAGGTCGCGAGGACCTTCTCCGGCCCAGAAACGCTCCAGGGGGCCATGACGAGGCAGCCGACCGGCCCCGCGGTCCCGATGGCCGGGCTGCGGCTGCTTCCCGTGATCCCGAACCCTGGCAAGATCATCTGCATCGGGCTGAACTACCGCGACCATGCGAAGGAGGGCGGCAACCCGATCCCGGACTATCCGGCGGTGTTCATGCGCGTCACGACGTCCCTGGTCGCGCATGGCCAGCCCATCCTGCGTCCGCCGGTGTCGGACAAGCTCGACTTCGAGGCGGAGCTTGCCGTGGTCATCGGGCGGACCGCGACACGGGTGTCGGCCGGCAACGCGCTGGACCACGTGGCCGGCTATGCCTGCTTCAACGACGGTTCGGTGCGCAACTACCAGCGCAAGTCGACCCAGTGGACCATGGGCAAGAACTTCGACCGGACGGGCGGTTTCGGCCCGCACCTGGTCACCGCCGACGAGCTGCCCGACGGCGCGCGCGGGCTGAGCGTCACGTCCAGGGTGAACGGGGCCGTCATGCAGGACGGGAACACGTCCGACATGATCTTCGACGTCGCCACGCTGATCGAGGTCCTGTCCGAGGTCATGACCCTGGAGCCCGGCGACGTCATCGCGACCGGAACGCCGGCCGGTGTCGGCTATGCCAGGACGCCACCGCTGTTCCTCAAGGCCGGCGACATCTGCGACGTCACGATCGACGGCATCGGGACACTCTCGAACCCGATCGAGGATGCCGCCTGCTAGCCGACCGGATTGCGGCCCCGTGCAGTGCGGCAGTCCACCGGTCCGGCCGGCGGGCGCCCCGAATCGTCAGAGGTTAAAGATGGGCCATGCACCGCAGGACTGGAACGCCCTCGCCACGCGGGAGCTGAAGGCGGCGCCCGACGGCGTCGTCTGGGATACGCCGGAGGGCATCGCCGTCAGGCCGCTCTATACGGCGGCCGACATTGAGGGCGCGGGCCACCTCGGCTCCCTGCCCGGCCTGGAGCCCTTCGTCCGGGGTCCGCGCGCGACCATGTACGTCGGGCGGCCCTGGACCATCCGCCAGTACGCCGGGTTCTCCACCGCGGAAGCGTCGAACGCGTTCTACCGCAAGGCGCTGGCGTCCGGGCAGCAGGGCATCTCCGTGGCGTTCGATCTCGCCACTCACCGGGGCTACGACTCGGACCATCCCCGCGTTGCCGCCGATGTCGGCAAGGCCGGCGTGGCGATCGACAGCGTCGAGGACATGAGGACGCTGTTCGACGGCATCCCGCTCGGCAAGGTTTCGGTCTCGATGACCATGAACGGCGCGGTGATCCCGATCCTGGCGAACTTCATCGTCGCCGGCGAGGAGCAGGGCGTGTCGCGGGCCGAGCTGTCCGGCACGATCCAGAACGACATCCTGAAGGAGTTCATGGTCCGCAACACCTACATCTACCCGCCGCAACCCTCGATGCGGATCGTTTCGGACATCATCGCCTACACCGCCCGCGAGATGCCGCGCTTCAACTCGATCTCGATCTCCGGCTACCACATGCAGGAGGCGGGCGCGACGCTGGTGCAGGAGCTCGCCTTCACCCTTGCCGACGGGCGCGAGTACGTCCGCGCGGCGATCGCCAACGGCCTCGACGTGGACGAGTTCGCGGGCAGGTTGTCGTTCTTCTTCGCGATCGGCATGAACTTCTTCATGGAGGCAGCCAAGCTGCGGGCCGCGCGGCTGCTCTGGACGCGGATCATGCGCGAGTTCGAGCCGAGGAAGGCCGGCTCGCTGATGCTGCGCACCCACTGCCAGACCTCCGGCGTGTCGCTGCAGGAGCAGGACCCGTACAACAACATCGTCCGCACCGCCTTCGAGGCGATGTCGGCGGTCCTCGGCGGCACGCAGTCCCTGCACACCAACTCGTTCGACGAGGCCATCGCCCTGCCGACCGAGTTCTCGTCCCGGATCGCGCGCAACACGCAGCTCATCCTGCAGCACGAGACCGGCGTGACGAAGGTCGTCGATCCGCTGGCCGGGTCCTACTACGTGGAAAGCCTGACCGCGGAGCTGGCCGACAAGGCGTGGGCGCTGATCGAGGAGGTCGAGTCGCGCGGCGGCATGACTCGCGCCGTGGCGGAAGGCTTCCCCAAGCGCCTCATCGAGGAAGCCGCGACCCGGCGCCAGGCCGCCGTCGACAAGGGCGACGAGGTCGTCGTCGGCGTCAACCGCTACCGTCTGGAGGACGAGGACCCGATCGACATCCGCGAGATCGACAACATGGCCGTCCGGACCGGGCAGGTCGCGCGGCTCAGGCACCTGCGCGACCACCGCGACGCCGGCGAGGTCGGGCGCCGGCTGGAGGCGCTGACCGACGTGGCACGGACCGGGTCGGGCAACATCCTCGAGGTCGCGGTGGAGGCGGCACGGGCGCGGGCGACGGTGGGCGAGATCTCCGACGCGCTGCGCGGCGTGTTCGGCGACCATGCCGCGACGCCGCAGGTCGTGCGCGGGATCTATGGCCCGGCCCATGGCGACGACCCCGAGTACAACACGCTCGTCGACCGCCTGCGCGACTACAGCGCCGGCGCCGGACGGCCGCCAAGGATCATGATCGCCAAGCTGGGACAGGACGGGCACGACCGGGGCGCAAAGATCATCGCGTCGGCGTTCGGCGACATCGGCTTCGACGTGGTGACCGGCCCGCTGTTCCAGCTTCCGGAGGAGGCCGCGGCGATGGCCGTCGCACACCAGGTCCAGGTGGTGGGAATCTCCTCGCTCGCCGCCGGCCACCGCACGCTGGCGCCGGAGCTGGTTGCGGCCCTCAAGGCACGCGGCGCCGACGAGATCATCGTCATCATCGGTGGCGTGATCCCGCGCCAGGACTATGATTTCCTGTTGCAGAGCGGCGTTGCGGGTGTGTTTGGTCCCGGAACAAACGTCATCGCGGCAGCCAACGACGTCATCAGTTTGCTGCAAGGACGCCGGACCAACACGCCCGGCCTGGTCATCTGACCCATGCGACTGCTGGGCTGGCGCCAAGGTGACCCGGTGTGCTCGACACCGGATTCGCGGGGTCAGCGCGGGGGCCTGAGGAGGATCGTCTGGGACGGCCTGGATGCGGCCGGCCTGGGCCGGACGGCTCGATGCGCGGCGCTGGTGCGTGAACCCAATCATTGGCCGAGAGCACCAAAGGTCGGCAGTGTGTCGGTGCTGGTGCATGGATGCGCTCAGGTCGCCTGAGGCGGGTAGCCCAGCCACGTTCCCGGAAATACTGGCGCTTCTGTCACCGCCCGAGGTATGCATGGACGCTCATCCCACCGGCCAGCTCACGGTCCGCATCGTCGCGATGCCGGCCGACACCAACGCGTCCGGCGACATCTTCGGCGGCTGGATCATGGCGCAGATGGACGTGTCCGCGGGCATCGCCGGGCGCGAGCGCGCCCGCGGCCGGGTGGTCACCGCGTCCGTGTCGAGCCTGAGCTTCCTGCAGCCGGTCAAGGTCGGCGACGTGGTGGCGGTGTATACCGAGGTGGTCGGCACCGGCCGCAGCTCGATCCGCATCCAGATCGAGGCCTGGGTGATCCGCGGCACCGGCTCCACCCAGCTCAAGGTGACGGAGGCGCTGTTCGTCATGGTGGCCGTCGACGCGGCCGGCGCCCCGACCGCGCTGCCGCCTGCTTGAGGCTGAGAGCGCCTAATACCAACGGCCGATTGCCCTGACCGGTCGGGACAGGAAGGCCAGGGGCTCTGCCCCTGGACCCCGCCAAAGGCCGAGCCCTTGGAATCCACTTCTTAAGTCAAGCCGGTCCAGGAGCGGCTCGCCCCTGGCGGGTCTGCAGCAACACCGCGAAACCAGAGACGGTGCCCAACAGAGCCAGGAAAACGCGCATCGGACGATCCTCTTCGGGCTGTTCCCGCTGATGCTGGCCGAGCCCTTGCGCACCCGCAACGCGAGTACCCGCTGACGCCGCCTTGTGTCGTGATCGGTCGCGCGCTGCTGTGGTTTACCCGTGGCGCAGGCGGTGATGGGGACGCTGCCGTGAGGCTAGAGGGTGTTATCGAACTGCCAGCCTTGACTTCTTGCAGCGCAGCAAGAAGAAAGCAGGTTCTTTCTTGAAAGAAAGAACCAAAGAACTTTTGCTCGTTGGGCAACGGCGCCACTTGTAGTTCCGGACTTTATGGATAAAGTTTTTTACTTCAGGAAAAGAAGAGTCTTGCCTTCCTGCCCGGAACAACGAGCTGCTACGAGGTCCATAACACCCTCTGGAAAATCAAGCCATAGGCCTGGTACCCGGCGCAGTCGGCGCTGGCGTCTGGACGACGGACTGCCTACGAGTGCGGACAGCAATCACGTAACGTTCCTTCATCTCTTTGACAAAAATCATAGCTGAATTCCAGTTAGTAATACTTTCGAGAAAATCTCTTTTTGATGAAATATTAGGGTGGAAAGAGTTAGAAATCAGCTTTCCTCAATATCAATGTCGTAATATAAGGCTACGCAAATAACAAAATTAGACTTCTGGAGCCAAGAAATCGCATTTAATTATTTTGTTTTCCACAAGCATCTACGCTCTTGACCGGGATTGAAGCTGAGCCAAAACGTTAGCTGCGACGTATGCTCAGACGAAAACAGCACCGTAAAATGCTCGAATTGATAGGGTCTTGGCGGAGAGGGTGGGATTCGAACCCACGGTACCCGCGAAGGCACAACGGTTTTCGAGACCGCCCCGATCGACCACTCTGGCACCTCTCCGCAGCGCCGTCCGGCCGGGGCCGGCTGCGCAGGCGCGGGTTATAGTCGGGTGGCGGCGCCGGAAGCAAGACGCGGGGCGGGCGCCGGACCCCGCGGAGGCGCGGGGCGTGCGGAAACCGGCCGCAGGGGTCGTGGCGGCCTCCGCCGCCAGGGTGGCGGGCGGTCGTGCCGATTGACTCCCCCGGTGCGGAGCGGTAGGGCACGGCATCCGGCGACGGGCACTCCCGCCGCCCGCTTGTCGTTCGCGCCTCCGGCCGGGCCTCGGGCGGGCGCGGGCGCGGGTGGTCGCCAGGGACGCCATGATGCACGCGGCGCCGTCCCCCGGCCGGCCGCAGAGAGTGAGAGCCGAGAGATGTTCGCAGTGATCCGCACCGGCGGGAAGCAGTACCGCGTCACCCCCAACCTGCTCGTCAAGGTGGAGAAGCTGGAGGCCGAGCCTGGCTCGACCATCACCTTCACCGACGTGCTCGCGGTGGGCGGCGAGGGGGCCATGACCATCGGCTCGCCGGTGGTGGCGGGCGCCTCGGTGAGCGCGGTCGTCGTGGCGCAGGACCGGCTCGACAAGATCATCATCTTCAAGAAGCGCCGCCGGCAGAACAGCCGCCGCAAGAACGGCCACCGCCAGCACGTCACCGTGCTGCGCATCGGCGAGATCGGCGGCGGGGCGCACGCGGCCGTAGCTCCGGCCGGCGCGACGGCGGCGGAGGCGTCCGGGTCCGGCGCCGCGGGGCACGCCACGGTGGCCGAGGCGATGGGCGGCGAGGGTCACGGCGGGTCCGCGGCGCCGCCGGCCGAGCTTGCGGCGAGCATGGCGGGCGCGGAGACGGCGGAGCACGGCACGGTCGCCGAGGCGATGGGCGGCGAGCAGCACGGCGGGTCCGCGGCGCCTGCGGCCGAGCTTGCGGCGAGCATGGCGGGCGCGGAGACGGCGGAGCACGGCACGGTCGCCGAGGCGATGGGCGGCGAGCAGCACGGCGGGTCCGCGGCGCCTGCGGCCGAGCTTGCGGCGAGCATGGCGGGCGCGGAGACGGCGGAGCACGGCACCGTCGCCGAGGCGATGGGCGGCGGCGGGCATGGCGGGTCCGCGGCGCCGCCGGCCGAGCTTGCGGCGAGCATGGCCGGTGCGGAGACGGCGGAGCACGGCACGGTCGCCGAGGCGATGGGCGGCGAGGCGGCCGGTGAGGCCGCGGCGCCCGTCGATCCGGTGGCCGAAAGGATGGGCGAGGGCGGCGACGCGCCCGGCACGGCGCACGGCGCCTGAAGGAGAGAGCGAGATGGCACACAAGAAGGCAGGCGGCTCGTCCCGCAACGGCCGCGACACCGCGGGCCGCCGGCTCGGGCTCAAGAAGTTCGGCGGCGAGACGGTGATCGCCGGCAACATCATCATCCGCCAGCGCGGCACGCGCTGGATTCCCGGTGCCAACGTCGGCCTCGGCAAGGACCACACGATCTTCGCGCTGATCGCGGGTATCGTGAAATACACCCGCCGGGCGCAGGACCGGGTGCACGTCTCGGTCGAGCCGGGCGCCGTCGCGGCGGAGTAGTTCCGGCGCCGCGGCTGGGGTTCGGGGGTCGGCGCGAGCCGGCCCCTTGTCGTTTCTGCCCGACGCAGAAAGCAAGGCCAGGGGCTCTGCCCCTGGACCCCGCCAAAGGCGAGCCTTTGGAATCCATTATCTAAGTAAGGGGTTTCCAAAGAGCTCTGCCCTTTGGCGGGTTTGGGCAGAGCCCGACCTTGCTTCCTGCCTTCTCACCAGGCCCATGACGCCATGAAGTTCCTCGACCAGGCCAAGATCTACGTCCGCTCCGGCGACGGCGGCGACGGCATCATCGCCTTCCGGCGCGAGCGGTTCATCGAGTTCGGCGGCCCGGACGGCGGCAACGGCGGGCGCGGCGGCGACATCATCGTGGAAGCGGTGGAGAACCTGAACACGCTGATCGACTTCCGCTACACGCAGCATTTCCGCGCGCGCAAGGGCGGCAACGGCTCGGGCTCGGACCGCACCGGGGCGGCGTCCGAGGACGTGCTGATCCGGGTGCCGATCGGCACGCAGATCATCGCCGATGACCACGAGACGCTGATCGCGGACCTGGACACGCCGGGGCGGCGGATCGTGCTGTGCCGGGGCGGCGACGGCGGGCATGGCAACGCGCACTTCAAGACCAGCACCAACCGGGCGCCGCGTCGGGCGGACAAGGGGTGGCCGGGGGAAGAGCGCTGGATCTGGCTCAGGCTGAAGCTGATCGCGGACGCGGGGCTGGTGGGGCTGCCGAACGCGGGGAAGAGCACGTTCCTGGCGGCGACCACGGCGGCGCGGCCGAAGATCGCGGACTACCCGTTCACCACGCTGCACCCGCAGCTCGGCGTGATCCGGCTGTCGGACACGGAGGAGTTCGTGCTCGCCGACATCCCCGGGCTGATCGAGGGGGCGCACGAGGGCGCGGGGCTGGGCGATCGGTTCCTCGGGCACGTGGAGCGCTGCGCGGTGCTGCTGCACCTGGTGGACGGGGCGCAGGGGCAGGTGGTGCGGGCGTGGCGCACGGTGCGCACGGAGCTGGAGTCGTACGGCGACGGGCTGGCGGAGAAGCCGGAGCTGATCGTGCTGAACAAGGCGGACGCGATGACGGGCACCGAGCTGTCGCGGCGGCGCAAGGCCCTGGAGAAGGCGTCGGGGCAGGAGGTGTTCGTGATGTCGGGCGTCTCGGGGCTGGGGGTGCGCGAGATGCTGCGCAGGGTGCAGGACAGCGTGACGGCGTTCCGGGCGGGGGGCGGGTAAGGAAGCAAGGCCAGGGCTCTGCCCTGGACCCGCCAGGGCGAGCCGCCCTGGACCGGCTTGCCTCAAGAGATGGACTCCAAAGGCTTGCCTTTGGCGGAGTTTGAGGCAGAGCCTCAACCTTGCTTCCTGCCTCGGGGACCCCGTTCGCATGACTCATGCCGCGCGCCTTCTGGCTGCCGCCGCCCTGCTTGCCGCCGTCGCGCAGCCGGCCGCGGCGCAGGAGGGGCCGGTGCGGCAGGAGTTCACGATCCCCGGCTTTGCGACGGAGGGCGGCGTCGTGCTGCCGGAGGCGCGGGTGGCATACGGGACGTACGGGACGCTGAACGCGGCCGGCGACAACGCGGTGCTGCTGCCGTCGCACTACATGGCGGACCTGCACGGCTACGACTGGCTGATCGGGCCGGGCCGCGCGCTGGACCCTGCGAAGCTGTTCCTGGTGGCCACCGAGATGTTCGGCAACGGGCGGTCCTCGTCACCGAGCAACACGGCCGAGCCGCTGCACGGGCCGCGGTTCCCCGCGATCGCGATCCGCGACGACGTGGAGGCGGCGCGGCGGCTGCTGGTGGACCATTTGGGCGTGCGGCACCTGCGCGCGGTGGTGGGCTTCTCCATGGGGGCGCAGCAGGCGCTGCAGTGGGCGGTCAGCCACCCGGGGTTCATGGACCGGGTGGTGGCGACGGCGGGCACGGCGAGGACGTACGGGCACGGCATCGTCAGGCTGGACGGGCAGATCGCGGCGATCGAGACGGACCCCGTGTTCGCGGGCGGGGACTACGCGGCGGAGCCCACGCGGGGGATCGAGGCGACGGCGCTGGTGTGGCTGGGGTGGCTGTACTCGCAGGAGTGGTGGCGGCGCGAGCTGTGGCGGGGCGAACAGCCGGCGGGCACGACGCTGGGCGAGGCGGTGGCGCGGATGACGCACGAGTTCTTCGCCGGTGCCGACGCCAACGACCTGATCGGGCAGATGCGGACCTGGCAGGCGCACGACGTGGGGGCGACGGCGCCGTTCGCGGGGGACCTGGCGGCGGCGCTGGGCTCGATCCGGGCGCCGGTGCTGTACATGCCGTCGGCCACGGACCTGTACTTCCCGGTCGAGGACGCGCGGTCGGAGGCGGCGCTCATCCCGCGCTGCGAGTTCGTGCCGATCCCGTCGCTGTGGGGGCACCCGGCGGGGGCGGGGGCGAGCCCGGAGGACGCGCGGTTCCTCAACGAGCGGATCGGGGCGTTCCTGGGGCCGTGAGAAAGCAAGGCCAGGGGCTCTGCCCCTGGACCCCGCCAAAGGCCGAGCCTTTGGAATCCATTCCTTAAGTCCAGGGTTTCCAAAGGGCTTGGCCCTTTGGCAGAGCCCTGGCCTTGCCTGCCTTCAGAACCGCGCCGTCGCGCTGGCGAACACCGACGTGCCCGCCTGCGTCCAGAACAGCGGCGTGCCCGCGGCGAGCGTGTAGCCCGCGAGGCCGTCGACCTTGCGGCTGTTCAGCAGGTTGAACGCCTGGAGCTGGAGTGCCACGGGCGTCGGGCCGAGGTGGAGCGTGGTGCCGGTGGCGAGGTCGATCTGGGCATAGGGGGCGATCCACTGGGCGCGGCCGGTGTCGCCGTAGGAGCCGCCGGTCCGGCGCTCGATCAGGGAGGCGGTGAGGCGGTCGCGGGTGAGCAGCAGGCCGGCGGACAGGGTGAACTGCGGGGTGGCGGGGGCGGGGCCGCCGGGGGCGTCTGCGGCCGCGGCCTGGCGGGACTGGTTGAGGGAGCCGCTGGCGTAGAGGGCGAGGCCGGCGCCGAGGGACTGCGTGGCCTCGGCCTCGACGCCGCGGTAGGTGACGCGGCCCTCGGCGAAGTCGGTGCTGGTGCCGGCGACGGTGCGCACGCCGACGGCGTCGTCGAACAGGATCTCGTAGAGGTCGGCGCTCGCGGCGAGGCCGTGCGAGCGCCAGGCGGTGCCGAGCTGGAAGTTCCAGGTCCGTTCCGGGACGATGGCGGCGGTGCGGGGATCGGACACGTCGAACAGCTGGAGCTGGGGGGCGAGGAAGCCGCGGGCGGCCTGGGCGTAGAGGCTCCAGCGCGGGTCGGGGCGGGCGAGCGCGGTGAACGAGGGCAGGGCGGCGCCGAAGCCGCGGGCGAGCCGGACGGGCTGGCGGGTGCCCTCCATGACCGGGGCGTCGATGTCGCGGCCGGACCAGGCGCCCTTCAGGCCGGCGGTCAGGGTCAGCCAGGGGCGGGGACGCCAGCCGAGCTGGGCGTAGGGCTGCAGGGTGACGAGGCTCTCGTGCTGCAGGCGGTCGATGGCGGCGGAGCCGGGGGTGCCGGGGACGGCGGGGAGCACGGGATTGGTCGTGCCGCCGGCGGACAGGTCGACCTCGACCAGGCTGCGCGAGTTGGTTTGGCGCTCGGCCCACAGGCCGGCCTCCAGGGCCAGGCCAGCGGGCAGGGTCTGCACGGCGCGCAGGATGTCGCCCCAGGCGCGCAGGCCGTTGCGCGCGGACTGGCCGGGCACGTCGGCGGGCGAGAGGGCGGTGCCGTTCGGGGTCTCGCCGTTCGGGTCGAGGCCCTGGCCGAAGTGGCGGTCCAGGCCGTAGCTGTAGAGCGTGTTCGACACGGCGAGGCCGGGGCTGGGTGCTGCGGCCAGCGTCGCGTAGGCGATGTCGGTGCGGTAGGTGGAGCTGTTGTATCCCTCGTCGGCCTGGGAGCTTGGGTCGGCGTTCAGCGCGGTGGCGGGGCCGAAGGCGGCGATCTGCGCGCGGGTGGCGCCGAGGGGCTCGTTCTGCGCCGTGCGGCTGGCGTTGGCGGCGACGATGAGGGTGGCGTCGGGGCCGAGCGGGACGACCAGCTTGCCAAAGGCGGTGGCGCGGCGCTGGGCGGCGAGGCTCAGCGCGCCGTCGGACTGCGTGGACTCCAGGTCGAGCACGCCGCTGGCGCCGCCGGGGAGCAGGCCGCGGCCGGAGTCCAGCAGCACGCCGGCGAGGCGGGTGGCGAACGAGCCGAGCGAGACGGTGGGCGAGATCGTGGACACCGCGGCGGCGGGGGCGATCGAGCGCAGGGCGACGGTGCCGCCGAAGGTGGCGTCGCCGATGGTGGCGGCGCTGCCGGGGCCGCGGTCGACGGCGACGGAGGCGAGGTCGCGGGCCACGAAGTAGGCGGAGCTGTGGTGGGTGAAGTCGTCGCTGTCGGCGAACGGGATGCCGTCGAAGGTGACGTTGTACTGGCCGTCCGCAAAGCCGCGGATCGAGAGGACCTGCACCTCGCCGAGGCCGGGGCCGTTGGGGCTGACGTCGACCACAGAGGGGGACAGGCGGATCGCGTCGTCGTAGTTGCCGGTCGGCGCGACATAGCGGTCCAGCGCGGCGCGGTCGACCACCGAGGTGGGCTGGGTGGCGTCGAGCGGCTGCGACGTGGGCGCGTCCTGGGCGGCGCCAGAGGCGGCGCGGACGGGGGCGACCTGGATCGCCGGCTCGGCGCCGGCGGGCAGGGGCGCCGCGGCGAGCAGGGCGGCGCAGAGCCGGGCGAGGCGGGGCATCGCGAGGCTGTAGCGTGTGCGGCGGGGGCGGTCGCGTGATGAAACGGTGACGAAAGGAAGCAAGGCCAGGGCTCTGCCCTGGACCCGCAAAGGGCCGTGGGGCCCTTTGATCCCTCTACTTAGTAAGGGATTCCAAAGGCTCGCCTTTGGCGGGGTCCCCGCCTTTAAGCATGGGGGACAGAGCTCCTGGCCTTGCTTCACTTCCCCCAAGATCCCATTGCACCGCCGGCGTGCGCAGCAGCGGGATCCGCCCCGCGGCCACGACGCCGTCGCGCCAGGCGACGGGCAGCGAGACGCCGCCGCCCGGCTGCGCCATGAGGCCGAGCACGGCGCGGGCGACCCTGGCGGTGCCGGAGCCGATGGTGCCCGCGGCGGCGAGGGAGTCGAGCGCCGCGTCGTAGCCGGACAGGCGCAGGGTGGCGGTGGCGGCGGGCTGCAGCGCGGCGTCCAGCGTCAGGGTGGCGGTGCCGCTGGCGGACAGGCTGCCCCAGTCCGCGTCGAGCCGCTGCAGCACGATGCGGCCGCCGCCGTCGCGCCAGGCGGCGGCGGCCGCGGCCGGGGTGGGGCGGGGCGAGAGCGGGCCTTCCACGGCGCCGGCCAGCGAGAGGCTGCGCAGCGGCGCGGGCAGGCCGGGCAGCGACACGTCGGCGGCGCCGAGGCGAAACGTGGCGGCGGCGTCGTCGCGCGCGGCGCCGGGGTGCAGCGCCAGGGACAGCGACAGCGCGCCGGCGGCCGCCTGCGGCCCGCCGGGAGGGCCGAGGCGCAGGGCGGTGGCGGCGGCCTCGGCCGCGTCGCCGGGGGCGGGGCGCAGCGGCAGGGCAATGCGGGCGTCCTGCGCCTCCGCCGCGAGCGCGGGCAGGCGGGCGAGGCGCAGGCGCTGCGGGCCGTGCGGCAGGAGCAGCAGGGTCAGCGGGTGGAGCGGCGAGACGCGCAGCTCCAGGCGCGGGACGCTCCACTCCAGCCAGCCGGGCGATGCGCCGGCGGGCTCCGGGGGGCTGGACAGGGCGAGGTCCGGGAACACGAGCGCGGCCTCCAGCGGGAAGCCGGCCCAGGCAACGGGGCCGCTGCGCACGCTCCAGCCTTCTCGCCCGCGGGCGGCGGCCCAGTCCTGCGCGGCCTGCTGCAGGCGCCATTCCGCGGCGAGCCAGGCGGCGGGGACCAGCAGCACCGGCAGCAGGGCCGCAAGGAGGAGGCGCTTCATGGCGGCAGCGTAGCAGGCGCGGGCGTCGGGGGCTGTCGTGAACCTCGCGGCGGCTTGCGGCGTCAGGCAGGGCAGCAAGAGTCTTCTTTTTCCGAAGAAAAAGAAGCAGAAAGACTTTGCGAATTGGGTTTCGGGCGCGCGGGCGGCTCCGGAATCCAACGGGCAAAAGTTCTTTGGTTCTTTCTTTTCAAGAAAGAACGCGCTTCCTTGCTTGCTGTGGCGAACGACGTCGCGGCTGGCAAGGCCGCAGCAGGCTCTAGGTCGTTTCCGGCGGGAGGGGGCCGTGGAAGCGGGGGAGGTAGAGGCGCACCGCGGTGCCGTGGCCGGGCGTGCTGTCGAGGCGGAGGTGGCCGCTGGACTGGCGGGCGAAGCCGTAGATCATCGACAGGCCGAGGCCGGTGCCCTGGCCGGAGGGCTTGGTGGTGAAGAACGGGTCGAGGGCGCGCGCCATCACCTCCGGGGTCATGCCGGTGCCGGAGTCGGCGACCGCCACCATCACGTAGTCGCCGGGCACGCCGTCGCCGGACGCCGTGCTGACGGAGTCGGGCGCAGCGGAGTCGGG
>CAXSFU010000041.1:23544-30505 GCA_964236695.1 uncultured Acetobacteraceae bacterium
CGGAGTCGGGCGCAGCGGAGTCGGGTGCGTCGGAAGCGGGCGCGTCGGGGGCGGGGGCCTGGTGGCGGCCGGCGGCGTCGAGGCGGGCGTTTGCGGTCTCGATGCGCAGGGTGCCGCCGGCGGGCATCGCGTCGCGGGCGTTGATGCACAGGTTCAGGATCGCGTTCTCGAGCTGGTTGGGGTCGCACAGCGTCTGCCACAGCCCGGGCGCCGGCGTGCAGGCCACCGCGATCGCGGAGCCCGCGGTGCGCCGGATCAGCTCCTCCAGGCCGGCGACCAGGCGGTTGGCGTCGGTGGGCTCGGGCTCCAGCGTCTGCTGGCGCGAGAACGCGAGCAGGCGGTGGGTCAGGGCGGCGCCGCGGTTGGCCGAGGCCATCGCGGCGGCGGCCAGGCGTTCCAGCTCGCCGGTGCGGCCCTGGGCGATGCGGGCCTGCATCAGCTCGATGGCGCCGATGATGCCGGTGAGCAGGTTGTTGAAGTCGTGGGCCAGGCCGCCGGTGAGCTGGCCGACCGCCTCCATCTTCTGTGCCTGTCGCAGCAGGGTCTCGGTGTTCTCGCGCTCGGCGATCTCGGCGTGGAGGCGGCGGTTGGCGTCGTGCAGCTGGGCGCTGGCGCGCTGCTGCGGCGTGAGGTCGGTGACCACGGCGCACAGGGCGCGCGTGGCGCCGCCGCCCAGCTCGCTGAGCGAGAGCACCGTCGGCACCAGGCGGCCGGCGCCGGCGTGCAGGCAGAACTCGCCGCGGCCGTCGCCGCGCCGCAGCAGGCGTTCCAGGCGCGCGGTGTCGGCAGGCAGCACGAAGCGCTGCAGCCGGCCGCCGACGATCGTCTCCTGCGCGGCCTGGAGCAGCTCGGCCAGGGCGCGGTTGCAGTACAGCACGACGCCCTCGCCATCCAGCGTGAGCGCGCCCTCGCCGATCTGCTCGATCAGGCGGCGGTACGGGCGGTCGTCGTTCTCCAGCGTGTAGATCGTCGGGCCGTCGGAGCCGCCGACCACGAGGGCGTCGACGTCGCCGCGGCGGATCGCCTCGACGGTCTCCTCCGCCTCGCGCAGCCGCTCGCGCAGGTCGAGGATCTCCTCGCGCAGGGCGGCCTCGCCAGGACTGGCGGAGGCCACGCTGGCAGGGGTCACGCTGGCGGGGGTCACGGTGCCGGAACCATGGCGCGGGGCATCGTGGAGCGGGAGATCATGACGCGGGGGCCAGGCCGAGGGCGGCGAGCACGCGCGCCTCGTCCGACAGGTCGCCGATCAGGCGGCGCAGCGGCAGCGGCCGCAGCCGGATCAGGGTGGGCACGGCGACGATCTGGTGCACCCTGGCCGCCTCGGGGTCCTGGTAGATGTCCACCACGGCGAGCGTGTAGCGGCCAGGGAGGCGGGACTCCAGGATGCGCCGGGCGGTGGCGACGGCGCGGGCGGAGCGGGCGGTGGTGCCGGCGACGTAGAGGCGCAGCACGTGCGGCGCGTCGTCCCCCGCCCCGGCCGCGGGGTCGCCCGCGTCGGCGGCCGGCGCCGCGCCGGGGGCGGCCTGCGCGGCGCCGGGCGGCGTGCCCGTCGGCGCCTGGGGGGGCCTATCCGCCTCCGGCCCGGCCATGCGCGCTCAGCCGCCCGGGCGCAGGTCGAGTCCCACCAGCACGCGGTCGGTGTCGGACAGCGTGCCGATGATGCGCTTGATGGGGGTGGGCAGGTGGCGCACCAGGGTCGGCACCGCGAGGATCTGGTCGCCGGCGGCGAGCTGCGGGTGCTGCAGCAGGTCGATCACCTCGATGGTGTAGCGGCCGGCCAGGTGCTCCCCGCAGATGCGGCGCAGGTTGGTCAGGGCCGCCGTGGAGCGCGCGGTCGCGCCTGCGACGTAGAGGCGCAGGGTGTAGGCGCCCGCGTCCGCCTCGGCGGCGGCGGCGGCGCGCTCCGACTCGGTGTCCTCCCCGTAGGCGTGCGGCTCGCCGCCGGGCGCGGCGGCGGGCGCAGCACCCGGGGCCGAGGGGCCGCTCATCGAACGGGGCCGGCGACGCCGCGCAGGCTGGCCATCTCTCGGCGCTCGGAGTCGCGGATGGCGTGGCGCTCGGCCTCCAGGTGGCCGAGCTGGCGCAGCTCCTCGTCCTCGGCGTCGAGGGCTGCGCGCAGCTCCTCGATCTGGCGCGCCAGCCCGGCGCGGCGGCGGCCCAGCTCGCGGGCGCGGCGCTCCGCGTCGAGGTCGCGCGCGCGGGCCTCGTCGCGGTCCTGGTTCTCCCGCGCGAGGCGGGCCGAGCCGGTCAGCACCCCGGACGCGCCGAGATAGGCCGGCACCAGGCGCACGCCGGCGTCGGTCATCTGGAACTCGCGCACCAGGTTGGAGTGGCTCATGCCGCGCGACTTCAGCACGTAGAGGGCACGGTTGCGCTCGCCGTTGCTCTCGATGTTGACCACCGACAGCCAGGTGTCCATCAGCGAGGACATGCCCTGCTCGGTGCGGTCGGCCGCCGTGCCGCCCGGGATCAGGTTGGTCATCAGCGCGGTGATGCCGCGGCTCTTCAGCAGGTCGATCATGCGCAGCAGGGTGGCGTGCACGTCGGTGGCATCGCCGCGCAGGGAGGAGACGGGGTCGATGATCACCGCGTCCGGCCGGAACGACTCGATCTCGCGGTGCATGCGCGCGAGGTGCATCTCCAGGCCGTACAGGCTGGGCCGCGCCGCGCGCAGGCGCAGCAGGCCGGCTTCCACCCAGGGCGCGAGGTCGAGGCCGATGGAGCGCATGTTGCGCGCGATCTGCTGCGGGCTTTCCTCGTAGGCGAAATAGAGGCAGCGCTCGCCGCGGCGGCAGACGGCGTCGGCGAAGTGGCTGGCGAGGCTGGTCTTGCCGGTGCCGGCCTCGCCGGACACCAGCACGGAGGAGCCGCGGAAGAAGCCGCCGGCGCCGAGCATGGCGTCGAGGCCCGCAACCCCGGAGGAGATCGTGGCGTCGCTGGTCTCGTGCTCCAGCACCGCGTCGGTGACCGGCAGCACGGAGATGCCGTCGGCGTCGATCAGGAACGGGTACTCGTTGGCGCCGTGCGCCGAGCCGCGGTACTTCACCACGCGCAGGCGCCGGGTGGTGGTGCCGCCGCTGACCGCGTTGTCGAGCAGCACCACGCAGTCCGAGACGTATTCCTCCAGGCCGTTGCGGGTGAGGCCGCCCTCGCCGCGCTCTGCGGTGATGACGGCGGTGACGCCCTGCTCCTTGAGCCAGCCGAACAGGCGGCGCAGTTCTGCGCGCAGCAGCGCGGTGTCGGCCAGCCCGGAGAACAGCGCCTCCAGCGTGTCGAGCACCACGCGCTTCGCGCCCACGGTGCGGATGGCGTGGCCGAGTCGGATGAACAGGCCCTCGAGGTCGTACTCGCCGGTCTCCTCGATCTCGGAGCGCTCGACTCGGACGTGGTCCATGGCCAGGCGGCCGCCTGCCACCAGGGCGGGCAGGTCGTAGCCGAGGGAGGCGACGTTCTGCGCGAGGTCCTCGCCGGTCTCCTCGAAGCTCATGAACACGCCGGGCTCGCCGTGCAGCGCGATGCCGCGCACGAGGAAGGTCATGGCGAACAGGGTCTTGCCGCAGCCGGCGCGGCCGCACACCAGCGACGGCCGGCCGCGCGGCAGGCCGCCCTCGGTGATGGCGTCGAAGCCCGCGATGCCGGTCGGGCACTTCGGCAGGGCGTCGATCCTGGCGGCCTGGTCGGTGGCGCGGTCCATCGTGTCCCTAGGCTTGGGCAGGCGGGGGGGCTTGGCGGGGCGGGACGCGCAGGCGGTGGGCGGGCGCGCGGCGGCGGTGTCCTGCGCGGGGCCGGACCGTCCTGTCCTAGCCGCCGGGCGCGCGGAAGGGAAGCGCCGCAACCGGCGGGTGCGCTGGGCCGGCCGCAAGCTCCGCCAAGAGCGCGCAGTGTTTCCGTTTTAAATGCGGAAAGGAAGGCCAGGGGCTCTGCCCCTGGACCCCGCCAAGGGCAAGCCCTTGGAACCCTCTCCTTAAGTAGGGCCGGGTCCAGGGCAGAGCCCTGGCCTTCCGAGCCGTGACGTACCCCGGAGGCAGGACCGCACAGTCTGCCTTCTCAGGCCTTGAGCACCGCGCGCAGCGCCAGGGCGATCAGGCCGACGACGAGCACGCCGGCGGCCCACAGCGCCACGAACCAGAGCAGGCGGCGGGGCAGGCCCCGGCTAATGATAGTGCGTCCCGGTGCCCACCTTGCCGCGGAACACCCAGTAGCTGTAGCCGGTGTAGAGCAGGATCAAAGGCACCAGCACCGCGGCGCCGACGAGCAGGAACATCTGGCTCGCCGCGGGTGCTGCGGCCTGCCAAATGGTGATGGACGGCGGCACCATCATCGGGAACACGCTGATGCCCAGCCCTGCGAAGCACAGCACGAAGACGCCGAGCGCGCAGGCGAACGGGGTGACGTGGTGGCGGCGCTCCAGCCCGACCCAGAAGCCCCAGGCGAGCAGGGCGACGAGGACCGGCACCGGCGAGGTCAGCGCGATGCCGGGCCAGCCGAACCAGCGGGCGCGGAACAGCGGGTTGAGGAACGGCGTCCACAGGCTGACGGCGACGATCAGCGCGAGCGTGGCCGCGCCGAGCCAGCGGGCGTGGCGGCGGCAGCGGTCCTGCAGCGCGCCCTCGGTGCGGAACACCAGCCAGGAGGCGCCGAGCAGGGCGTAGCCGATCACCACGGCGACGCCGCACAGGACCGAGAACGGGGTGAGCCAGTCGAACCAGCCGCCGGAGTAGGAGCGGCCGGTGACCTTGATGCCCTGCAGCAGGCCGCCGAGCGCCAGGCCCTGGAAGAACGCGGCCATGGTGGAGCCGAAAAAGAACGACGCGTCCCAGCCGAGGCGGCCGAGACGGCTCGCAGCGCGGAAGCGGAACTCGAAGGCGACGCCGCGGAAGATCAGGGCGAGCAGCATGCCGATGATGATCGGGTACAGTGCCGGCATGATGGTGGCGTAGGCCAGCGGGAACAGGGCGAACAGGCCGCCGCCGCCGAGCACGAGCCAGGTTTCGTTGCCGTCCCACATCGGCGCGATGGAGTTGACCATCACGTCGCGCTGCTCCTTCTCGTACTCGACGGCGAACAGGATGCCGACGCCGAGATCGAAGCCGTCGAGCAGCACGTAGGCCAGCACGGCGACCGCGATCACGCCGGCGGCGACGAGCGGCAGGACCGGGCCGCCCAGGGCCGCCTCCAGGCTGCCGGGGACAAGCGTGGCGGGGTGCATGGCGCCTACTCCGCCGGCTGGGGGCTGCGGCCGCCCGGGGCGGGGCGGGGCGCGGGGCGGGGTCCGGGGTGAGACTGGCCGATGGTGCCGCCGCCGGCGGGGCCGGAGGCCTCCGGGGCGGCGCCGGCGGGGCCGGGAGTGATGCCGGCGGTGCGCGTCGGGATGCCCGTCGGCGGGCCGCTCTCGCCCACCTGCGGCGGCTGGGCGGCGAGGCGCAGCAGGAACACGAAGCCCGCGGAGTACACCACCGCGTAGACCACGATGAAGGCGAGGAACGAGGCGGCGAGGCCCGGCGCCGCGATCGGCGACACGCTTTCGGCCGTGCGCATCAGGCCGTAGACGGTGAACGGCTGGCGGCCGACCTCGGTGGTGACCCAGCCGAGCAGCAGGGCGGCGAAGCCCGAGGGCGCCATGGCGATCACGCCCCACTGCAGCCAGCGGCTGGAGTAGAGGCGGCCGCGCCAGCGCTGCAGGGCGCCGACCGCGCCGACGAGCAGCATCAGCATGCCGATGCCGACCATGGCGCGGAAGGTGTAGAAGATGATCTGGGCGTTGGGGCGGTTCTCGGGGGGGAACTGGTCGAGGCCGGGGACCTCGCCGTCGAGGCTGTGGGTCAGGATCAGCGAGCCGAGCCAAGGGATCGCGACCTGGTGGCGGGTGACGCCGTCCTTCATGTCGGGGACGCCGAACAGCAGCTCCGGGGCGCGGCGCTCTGCGTGCCAGGAGCCTTCCATGGCGGCGAGCTTGGCAGGCTGGTACTTGAGGACCTCCAGGCCGCTCATGTCGCCGACCAGGATCTGCAGCGGCGCCACGACCACGGCCATCCACATTGCCATGGAGAACATGGTGCGCGCGGCCTCGTTGGGGCGGCCGCCGTGGCGTCGCTCGCCGAGGATGTGCCAGGCGCCGACCGCGCCGACCACGAAGGCGACCGACAGAAAGGCGGCGAGCATCATGTGCGGGTAGCGCACGAACACGCTCGGGTTGAACAGGATGCGCAGCCAGGACTTGGGCAGGAAGGTGCCGTCGGGTGCGATGGAGTAGCCGGCCGGCGTCTGCATCCACGAGTTCACCGCGATGATCCAGAAGCCGGACAGCAGGGTGCCGAACGCGACCAGACAGGTGGCGGCGAAGTGCAGGCGCGGCCCGACCTTGTTCATGCCGAACAGCATCACGCCGAGGAAGCCGGCCTCCAGGAAGAAGGCGGTGAGCACCTCGTAGCCCATGATCGGGCCGATCACCGGGCCGGCGCGGTCGGCGAACGCGGACCAGTTGGTGCCGAACTCGTAGGACATCACCAAACCGGAGACGACGCCCATGGCGAAGCCGATGGAGAAGATCTTCAGCCAGTACTTGAAGACGTCGAGGTAGACCTGCCTTCCCGTGCGCAGCCACAGGCCTTCCAGCACGGCGAGGTAGCTGGCGAGGCCGATGGAGAAGGCGGGGAAGATGATGTGGAAGCCGACGGTGAAGGCGAATTGCGCACGCGCCAGGTGAAAGGCGTCGAGGCCGAACATGAAGCCGCTCCTGATGTGGCGGCGGCGCGCGGGACCGGGCGCATCCGCCCCGGGGAGCGCGCCCGCGGCCGCTCCTGACTGGCTGCCCCCGGCGATGCCGACGGGGCGTGTTCCAGGGCAGGGATATGCGTCCGGGGAGTGGGGAATGCGAGGGCGGGGGCGGCCGCGCGGAGCATGGCAGGCCAGCAAGGCTGGGCTCTGCCCAGACCCGCCAAAGGGCAGGGCCCTTTGGTAA
>CAXSFU010000042.1:0-30327 GCA_964236695.1 uncultured Acetobacteraceae bacterium
GCGGAACCACTGCCTCGCCACGAAGATCGGCGCACGGACGTGCAGCTTGAGGTCGCATAGCTCGAACGGCGTGGTGTGGCGGTGGCGCATTAGGTAGCGGATCAGGCCGCGGTCGGAGGACACCTGGCGGGTGCCGCGGCCGTAGGACACGCGCGCGCCCTGCACCACGGCGTCGTCGTCGCCCATGTAGTCGACGACGCGCACGAAGCCGCTGTCGAGCACCGGAACCGGGCGGTAGAGGACCTCCTCCAGGGCGGGCACGGTGGCGCGCGCAGTGGGCTGGCGGTGGGCGCGGGCAGCCTCGATGTCGGCGTCCTGCTCTGGGGTCAGGGGGGGCATGGGCGTTCTCCGGGGTCGTGGGCGGGCTCGTACAGCAAAGGGCAGGCAAGGCAAGGCCGGGGGGCGAGGCCGCCCCCCAGACCCCGGCGCGATGAAGGCAGGCGAAAACGGTTTGCCCCTGGCAAATCCGGGGAGGATCGACTATGTTGGTGAAGCTGGCTTGCCGGCTATGGTGATAAACGGTGATTGGAATAAACGTTGTGGACCCGGGGGCAGTGCCCGGCGCCTCCACCATCCCTCCGGAGTTGTCCGGCGTTGGGGGCGACACAGGCTCGACACGCGTGGTAAAGACTCATCTTTTGCCCGGCATGATACCGCCGTTATCGGGTCAATTCACAAGTGCCAATGACAACAACATTGCACTCGCGGTCGCAGCCTAACAACTGAGACACGCGCGGTTCGGGGGGCACCGGGCAACAGAAGCCCCCCACTCCCTTCCTTCATGACCGGGCCCGCGCGCCTTGGCGCGGCCCTTGCGCGGGGCACGCCGGCGTCGCATTGCTGTGCGGTGCGCGCAGGTCCGGCATGGCCGGGCCCTGACCGGGTCCGGGTCGGGCAGGCCGGAGCGGCCGGGCGTGGCACGGGAAGGCTTGGCGCGGACAGGATCGGCCGATGGAAGACGACGAGACCCCGCCCCAGGGCGAGGACCAGGCCGGCACCCCGAGCCTGCTGCCCTACGACTCCTGGATGGAGGACGCGATGCGCGGCGTGATGGTGCGCGCGCTGTGCTACGTGGCCGCCAACGGGCTGCCGGGCGGGCATCACTTCTACATCACGTTCCGCACCGACCATCCCGGCACGGTGATCCCGACGCGGCTGTCTGCGCAGTATCCGCAGGAGATGACCATCGTCCTGCAGCACCAGTTCGGCGGGCTGAGCGTGGACGAGGCGGCGCGCACGGTCAGCGTGCGCCTGTCGTTCGGCGGCGTGCCGTCGAGCCTGCTGATCCCGTTCGAGGCGGTGAGCGCCTTCGCCGACCCGGAGGTGCAGGTCGGGCTGCGCTTCGGCGTCGTGGTGCCCGAGCGCGTCGAGGCGCAGGCCGACGTGGTGCGCCTGGCGCCGCCGCCCGCGCCGCAGGAGGACGCGCCGCCGATCGCGGAGAGCGCGGCGCCGCAGGTCGTCAGCCTGGACGCATTCCGCAAGCGGCCGAAGGAGTAGGGCCTGGCTTTGCCCGGTGTCCGCCAAAGGCGGGGGGCTTCTGGAAGGCGCGGCCCTCGGGCAGCCTCCTACGCTCACAACGGTGCCGCAGAACTCAGTCGGAGGCCGGTCCAGGGTTCTGCCTCTGCTTGAGGGCGGAGACCCCGCCAAAAACAAGTCGTCGGAGTCCGGTTCTCAAGTTGCGCCGGGTCCAGGAGCGGCTCCCTCCGGTGGCCTTTCCAACGATCCAAGAGGATCGTCGGAACCTTTGGCCACCTCCGCCTGGCGGGTCCAGGGCAGAGCCCTGGCCTTTCTCGCCGACCCACCGCCGCATTCCGCGAAGCCTTGCATTGCCGGGGATGGCGGCTATACGGCTGCGCCACACAGACAGGGTGCCGCCATGCGCTTCACCATCGATCGCCTGGACCACCTCGTGCTGACCTGCCGCGACCTGGAGATCACGGCGTCGTGGTATCAGCGGGTGCTGGGCATGGAGCGCGAGGAGTTCGGGGCGCAGCGGCGCACCGCGCTGAAGTTCGGCGGGCAGAAGATCAACCTGCACCAGTCCGGCGAGGAGGTGGCGCCGCACGCCAGGCTGCCGACGCCCGGCGGGGCGGATTTGTGCTTCATCACCGCGGTGGGAGTGGAGGACATCGTGCACCACCTGCACGACTGCGGGGTGGCGCCGGAAACCGGGCCGCTGGCGCGCACCGGGGCGCTGGGGCCGATGACGGCGGTGTACTGCCGCGACCCCGACGGCAACCTGGTCGAGATCGGCACCTATCTCCCGCACTAGCTCGCCGGTGGCGGGGCACGAGGGCGCGGCGGGGATCGAGGCCTACGACTTCGCGCTGCCGCCGGAACTGATCGCCCAGCATCCGGCGCGGCCGCGCGACTCGGCGCGGCTGCTGCACGTGGCGGCGGCGGGGCTGGCGGACCTGGGGGTGCGCGACCTGCCGTCGCTGCTGCGGCGCGGCGACATCCTGGTGGCCAACGACACGCGGGTGATCCCGGCGCAGCTGGAGGCGTGGCGCGGCGCGGCCAGGGTGGGCATCACCCTGGACCAGCCGGCGGCGGACGGGAGCTGGCACGCGCTGGCCCGCAACGCGCGGCGGCTGCGCGTGGGCGACGTGCTGCGCTTCGCGGCGCGGGGCGGAATCGGCGCGGACCCTGGTGCCGCGGACCCTGGCGCCGTGGGCGGGGATGGTCCTGGCCCGGACGTTCCGCATGCGTGCGGGCTGGCCGCCGAGGTGGTCGGGCTCGACGGGCAGGGCGGGGTGACGCTGCGCTTCGACCGCGAGGGGGAAGCATTCGACTCGGCGCTGCGCGCGGCCGGGGCGCTGGCGCTGCCGCCCTACATCGCCCGCCCGGGCGGGCCGACCGAGGCGGACGCGTCGGACTACCAGACGGTGTTCGCGCGCAGCCAGGGGGCGGTGGCCGCGCCCACCGCGGGGCTGCACTTCACCCCGGCGCTGCTGGCGGCGCTGGATGCCGCCGGCATCGGTCGGGCCACGGTGACGCTGCACGTGGGCGCGGGGACGTTCCTGCCGATGCGCGCGGACTCGCTCGACGCGCACACCATCCATGCCGAGCGCGGCGTGGTCACCGAGGCGGCGGCGGCGGCGATCAACGCGGCGCGGGCGGCGGGCGGGCGGGCGGTCGCGGTCGGCACCACGTCGCTGCGGCTGCTGGAGAGTGCCGTGGGCGAGGACGGGGTGGTGCGGGCGTTCGACGGGCAGACTCGGCTGTTCGTGCGGCCGGGGCACCGGTTCCGCGCGGTGGACCTGCTGCTGACGAACTTCCACCTGCCGCGCTCGACGCTGTTCGTGCTGGCGTGCGCGTTCTCCGGGTCGGAGCGGATGCGGGCTGCGTACGCGCACGCGGTGGCGGAGGGATACCGTTTCTACTCCTATGGCGACGCGTCGCTGCTGGAGCCGGCAGCGACGGGCTGGAGCGGATGACGCCGGTGCCGCTTGAGCGGTCGCGAAGGCAAGGCCAGGGGCTCTGCCCCTGGACCCCGCCAAAGGCGAGCCTTTGGAATCCGCTTCTTAAGTCAAGCCGGTCCAGGAGCGGCTCGCTCCTGGCGGGTCTGGGTAGAGCCCAGCCTTGCTTCCTGGCCTGCCGACATCGAGACTCCCGGACGTGAGCGGCCTGACGCTGCCGGACGCGTTCGGCTGGGAGCGCCTAGCCGTGGACGGGGCGGCGCGGGCGGGGGTGATGCGCACCGCGCATGGTCCGGTGACGACGCCGGTGTTCATGCCGGTCGGCACCGCGGGCACGGTGAAGGCGATGACCGCGGACGCGGTGCGCTCGACCGGCGCGTCGATCGTGCTCGGCAACACGTATCACCTGATGCTCAGGCCGGGGGCGGAGCGCGTGGCGGCGCTGGGCGGGCTGCACCGGTTCATGGACTGGGCGGGGCCGATCCTGACGGACTCCGGCGGGTTCCAGGTGATGTCGCTCGGCGCGCTGCGCACGCTGGACGCGGACGGGGTGACGTTCCGCTCGCACCTGGACGGCAGCCGGCACCGGCTGACGCCGGAGCGCTCGGTTGCGATCCAGCACGCGCTGGACGCCACGATCACCATGGCGTTCGACGAGTGCACGCCATATCCGGCGACGGTCGAGCAGGTGGCGAGCTCGATGCGGCTGTCGATGCGCTGGGCGGGGCGGTCGCGCGCGGCGTTCGTGGCGCGGCGCGGCTACGCGCAGTTCGGCATCGTGCAGGGCGGCACGGACGCGGACCTGCGCGCGGAGTCTGTGGCGGCGCTGCGCGCGATCGGCTTCGAGGGCTACGCGGTGGGCGGGCTCGCGGTGGGCGAGGGGCAGGCGGAGATGCTGCGGGTGCTCGACGCCACGGTGCCGCTGCTGCCCGACGACCGGCCGCGCTACCTGATGGGGGTGGGCACGCCGGACGACCTGCTGGCCAGCGTGGCGCGCGGCGTGGACATGTTCGACTGCGTGATGCCGACGCGGGCGGGGCGCACGGCGCGGGCGTATACCTCGCGCGGCGTGCTGAACCTGCGCAACGCGCGCCACGCGGGGGACGCTGGGCCGGTGGATCAGGCCTGCGGGTGCACGGCGTGCCGGCGGCATTCGCGCGCATACCTGCACCACCTGTTCCGGGCGGGGGAGATGCTGGGGCCGATGCTGCTCAGCGAGCACAACGTGCGGTACTACCAGGACCTGATGCGTGGGATGCGGGAAGCGATCGGGGTGGGTGCGTTGGCGGAGTATTCGGCTGGGATACGGTTAGGGTGGAAGGAAGGCCAGGGCTCTGCCCCATGTCTTGGAAGCGGGGACCCGCCAGGGGCAGCGCCCCTGGACCGGCCTTCCTAAGTAGGGTTTCCAAAGGCTCGGCCTTTGGCGGGGTCCAGGGGCAGAGCCCCTGGCCTTGCTTTCTTCAGGGGGTGCGATGAGCGACGGATTGACGCAGCTGGGCCGCCAGGTGGCCGCGCCGGGGAGTCCGGAGGAGGCGGTGCTGGAGCGGGTGCCGGCGCCGCACCAGGGGCGGCACTACGTGGCGCGGTTCACGGCGCCGGAGTTCACCTCGCTGTGCCCGATCACCGGGCAGCCGGATTTCGCGCATGTTGTGATCGACTACGTGCCGGGCGCGTGGCTCGTGGAAAGCAAGTCGCTGAAACTCTACCTGACCAGCTTCCGCAACCACGGGGCATTCCACGAGGCGTGCACGATGGACATCGCCACGCGGCTGGTGGGGCTGCTGTCGCCGGTGTGGCTTCGGATCGGGGCGTACTGGTATCCGCGCGGGGGAATGCCGATCGACGTGTTCTGGCAGACGGGGGCGCCGCCGGAGGGGTGCTGGGTGCCGGCGCAGGACGTGGCGGGGTATCGCGGGCGGGGGTGAGGCTGCCTCGCACGAAGCCGCGCTAGACGCCTTCGGCGGTTGCACGCACCTCCTGCAGTTTGGCTGACACGACGTTGGCGACGGCGTGTTGGTCAGAGCCAGACAGTCGTCCTGCCCACTCCGCGTCCTCGGCTTCCATCGTCGCAATCTTGGTCGGACGCACGATCGAGGGGGCGGGCAGCCCAGCGCCGGCTGGGTCGGTGATCTCGACATCGTGCGGCCAGCGGCGATGGGCGGCGCTGGTGATCATCAGCACCCAGAGTAGCCCGGGCATGCCTTCGGCAGCGTGGCAGGCAATCACGAGGGCGGGGCGACGCTGCTGGACCGGGCGGTTTGTATATGGGAACGGGACCTTGACGATATCCCACACCCTAAAACCCGACATAGGCCTGGGCGTCGCAGGCGCTGTCCCACTCGCCAAAGGCCGCAAATGGGTCCTCCCCCTCCGACGGGGCGGGCCTGCGGGTCAGCACCACGCGATCCTGCTCGATCGAGTAGGCGAGCTCGTCGCCGGGCCGGAGACCGAGGGCGGTGCGGACTGCCTGTGGGACGGTCGTCTGCGCCTTGCTGGTGAGCCTGCTTGTGATCATCGTTCGAAGGTAAGGAAAATCCTTTCCCACCTCAAGTGGCTGCAGGCTGCGCCTTCAGGAGGGCCGGTCCAGGGGCGCTGCCCCTGGCGGAGTTTGAGGCAGAGCCTCAACCTTGCCTTGCCCTACTCCTCGCGAAACACGCTTGCCGGATATCCCTGGGCGAACAGCAGCGCGCGCAGGTCGGCGTGGCGCACCTGGCTGGCGACCTCGCGGTTGACGATGTCGCGGGCGCGGAACGCCACGGCCAGGCCGGCCTCGCGCAGCATCGGCAGGTCGTTGGCGCCGTCGCCGACCGCGAGGGTGGCGGCGGCGCGCAGGCCGCGGGCGTCGCGCAGGGTGCGGAGCGCGTCGAGCTTGGCGGGGCCGTCGAGCACGGGCTCCTCCAGGGCGCCGGTGAGCAGGCCGTCCTGGGCCACGAGGACGTTGCCGCGGTGCTCGTCGAAGCCGCACAGGGCGGCGACGTGGGCGGTGAACAGGGTGAAGCCGCCGGAGACCAGCGCCGTGGTGGCGTTGTGGGCGCGCATGGTGGCGACCAGGGTGCGGGCGCCGGGGGTGAGGCGGACCTCGGCGACGGCGCGGGCGACGGCATCCAGCGGCACCCCGCGCAGCAGGGCGAGGCGGTCGCGCATGGCCTGGGCGAAGTCGACCTCGCCGTCGATGCTGCGGTGGCTGATGGCCTCGACCTCCGGGCCGACGCCGGTCTCGAAGGCGAGGCGGTCCAGGGTCTCGCCGTCGACGATCGTGCCGTCCATGTCGGCGACGAGCAGGCCCTTGCGTCGGCCGCGGGCACGGGTGACGAGGGCGTCGACGCGGGCGTCCTCCAGAGCGGCGCGGACCAGGGCGAGGTCGGGGCGGTCCCCGCAGGCGATGTCGGCGGCCTCGTTCGGGGACAGGATGACCGGGTTGCGGCCGCGGACCGCGTCGCGGACGCGGTGGAGCAGGCCGGTGGGGAGTGCCGTGTCGCGGGCGGCAACCAGGGTGAGGACGAAGGACATGGGGGCGGCATCGCACGAAGCGAGGCAGGCTGGCCAGGGCGGGGGGGCGCTGCCGCCGTGCCTGCCGCCGTGCCTCATCGTGTGCGGGCCGACGGCGAGCGGGAAGTCGGCGCTGGCGCTCGGGCTGGCGGAGCGGCTGGGCGGCGTGGTGGTCAACGCGGACTCGATGCAGGTGTATCGCGAGCTGCGCGTGCTCACGGCGCGGCCGTCGGCAGTGGACGAGGCGCGGGTGGCGCATCGGCTGTACGGGGTGCGCGCGGCCGCGGAGCCGGGGAGTGCCGCATGGTGGCGCACGGCGGCGCTGGCGGCGATGGCGGAGGCGACGGCGGCGGGGCGGCTGCCGATCCTGTGCGGGGGGACGGGGCTGTACCTGGCGGCACTGACCGACGGGCTGGCGGAGATCCCGGAGGTGGGCGAGGCGGCGCGGGGCGAGGCGCGGGCGCTGGTGGCGTCGGAGGGGTCGCCAGCGCTGCATGCGCGGCTGGCGGCGGTTGATCCGGAAACGGCGGCGCGCACGCGGCCGGGCGACCCGCAGCGGGTGGCGCGGGCGTGGGAGGTGTGGCGCGGCACCGGGCGCGGGCTGGCGGCGTGGCACGCGGGGCCGGCGAGCGGGCCAGCGCCGTACGCGTTCACGGTGCTCAGGCTCGATCCGCCGCGCGAGGCGCTGCGGACGGCGATCGAGGCGCGGTTTGCTGGAATGCTGGCGGCGGGGGCGCTGGAGGAGGTGCGTGCGTTGCGCGCGCCGGGGCCGGGCGGGCAGGGGCTGGACGAGGCGGTGCCGGCGCTGCGGGCGCACGGGGTGCCGGAGCTGTCGGCGGTGCTGCGCGGGGAAGCGACGCTGGCCGAGGCGGAGGCGGCGGCGGTGGCGGCGACGCTGCGCTACACGAAGCGGCAGGGGACCTGGTTCCGCGCGCGGCGAATGGCGGACGCGGGTCGGACGCGGGTGATCGATGCGTGCGTGGTCGATCTGGCGCAATTTTCGGAACGCTGCATGGCAGACATGACGAACTTTGTTCGCGCAGCCGGTTGACGCTCCGGCACAGCGGGGCCTACTCCCGGCTCTCGCGCGGGGAGAACCGTGCAGGGGGCGTGCGGGGGGACCGCGTGCCGGACAGACGGCTTCGCGGAAGGATGCCACGATGAACGCGATCACCAGCACCGCTCCGGCCACGCAGGCGACGCCGGAGCTGCAGCCGGGCGCGGTCGTGCTGTTGCGGGCGCTGCGCGAGCAGGGCGTCGAGGTGATCTTCGGCTATCCCGGCGGCGCGGTGCTGCCGATCTACGACGCGATCTTCCAGCAGGACGCGATCCGCCATGTCCTCGTGCGCCACGAGCAGGCGGCGGTGCACGCGGCGGAGGGCTACGCGCGCTCGACCGGCAAGGTCGGCTGCGTGCTGGTGACCAGCGGGCCGGGGGCGACCAACGCGGTGACCGGGCTGGTCGACGCGCTGATGGACAGCATCCCGCTGGTGTGCCTGACCGGGCAGGTGCCGACCCATCTGATCGGCAACGACGCGTTCCAGGAAGCCGACACCACCGGGATCACCCGGCCGGCCACCAAGCACAACTACCTGGTCAAGCGGCCCGAGGATCTGGCGCGGGTGGTGCACGAGGCGTTCTACGTGGCGCGCTCCGGGCGGCCGGGTCCGGTGCTGGTCGACCTGCCGAAGGACATCCTGATCGGCGACGCGCCGTACTCGGTGGCCTCGGTGGAGCCGCATCGCTCGTACCGGCCGGTGACGGAGCCGGAGCCGGCGGCGATCCGGCGCGCGGTGGCAATGCTGAAGTCGGCACGGCGGCCGATCGTGTATGCGGGCGGCGGCGTGATCAACGCGGGGCCGGCGGCGTCGGAGCGGCTGGCGGAGTTCGTGCACGCGACGGGGTTTCCGTGCACCAACACGCTGATGGGGCTCGGCGCGTTCCCGGGCAGCGATCCGCAGTTCGTCGGCATGCTGGGGATGCACGGCACCTACGAGGCCAACATGGCCATGCACGGCTGCGACGTCATGCTCAACATCGGCGCGCGGTTCGACGACCGTGTGACCGGGCGGCTCGACGCGTTCAGCCCGGACAGCCTGAAGATCCACTGCGACATCGACCGGTCCTCGATCAACAAGAACGTGCGGGTGGACCTCGCGATCGTGGGCGACGCCGGGCGCATCCTCGACGCGCTGCTGGCCGCCTGGCACGCCGACGACGCCGTGCAGGACAGGGGGGCGATCGCTGCTTGGTGGCGCCAGATCGACGTCTGGCGCGAGAAGAAGTCGCTGGGGTTCGTGCAGGACATGACGCCCGGCGCGGTGATCCGGCCGCAGCACGCGGTGCGCCGGCTCAACGAGCTGTGCCACCGCGACGGGCGCGACACCTTCATCACCACCGAGGTCGGCCAGCACCAGATGTGGGCGGCGCAGCACTTCCTGTACGAGCGCCCGAACCGCTGGCTGACCAGCGGCGGGCTGGGGACCATGGGCTACGGGCTGCCGGCGGCGATGGGCGTGCAGGTGGCGATGCCCGACGCGCTGGTGATCGACATCGCCGGCGAGGCCTCGATCCTGATGAACATCCAGGAGATGGGCACGCTGGCGCAGTATCGCCTGCCGGTGAAGGTGTTCATCCTGAACAACCAGTACATGGGCATGGTCCGGCAGTGGCAGGAGCTCCTGCACGGCAACCGGTATTCCCAGAGTTACAGCGAGGCGCTGCCGGACTTCGTGCGCCTCGCCGAGGCGTTTCATGCAACGGGGCTGCGGGCGCGCTCGGTGGACGAGCTGGACGGGGTGATCGAGCGGATGCTGGCCGAGCCCGGCCCGGTGATCGCCGACATCTGCGTCGCCGAGAAGGAGAACGTGTATCCGATGATCCCGTCGGGGGCGGCGCACAACGAGATGATCCTTGGCCCGGGCCATGACGAGGAGGCCGCCTCGATCACCAACGAGGGGCTGATGCTGCTCTGATGCCGCACCCGCAGACCGCGCAGGGCGACCCCGTGCGCTCCGCCACCATGTCGGTCCTGGTCGAGAACGAGTCCGGCGTGTTGGCGCGCGTCATCGGGCTGTTCTCCGGGCGCGGCTACAACATCGACAGCCTCACCGTGGCGCCGGTGGACGACGCGCGCGGGCAGTCGCGCATCAACATCGTGACCTCCGGCACCGAGATGGTGATCGGGCAGATCAAGGCGCAGCTCGACCGGCTGGTGCCGGTGCACCGTGTGTCTGACCTGACGCTGTCGGGGCGGCACCTGGCGCGCGAGCTGGCGATGATCAAGGTCGTGGGCACGGGCGATCACCGCGCGGAGGCGCTGCGCATCGCCGACGCGTTCCGCGCGCGGGTGATCGACGCCACCACGGAAAGCTTCGTGTTCGAGCTGACGGGGGCCACGGACAAGCTCGACGCGTTCCTGGCGCTGATGCGGCCGCTCGGGCTCGTCGAGGTGTCGCGCACCGGGGTCGCGGCCATTGCGCGGGGCAAGGGCACGCTCTAGGGCAGGCAAGGCAAGCAAGGCCAGGGCTCTGCCCTGGACCCGCCAGGGCGAGCCGCCCTGGACCGGCTTCTTTCAAGATGCGGGTCCGGGGGCGCCTGCTCCCGGCGGGTCCAGGGCAGAGCCCTAGCCTTCCTATCTTCTCACGGAAGGGAGACCCGCAGATGCGCGTCTATTACGATCGCGACGCCGACCTCAACCTGATCAAGGGGAAGAAGGTCGCCGTCATCGGCTACGGCAGCCAGGGCCACGCCCATGCCAACAACATGAAGGACAGCGGCGTCGCCGACGTCGTGATCGGGCTGCGGCCCGGCTCCGTCGCGGTGGCGAAGGCGGAGGCGGCCGGCTTCCAGGTGATGGACGCGGCCGAGGCGGCGAAGTGGGCGGACATCGTCATGGTGCTCACGCCCGACGAGGGCCAGGGCGACCTGTACCGCGAGAGCCTGGCGCCGAACATGAAGCAGGGTGCGGCGCTGGCGTTCGCGCACGGGCTGAACGTGCACTTCAACCTGCTCGACCCCAGGCCGGACCTCGACGTGTTCATGATCGCGCCGAAGGGCCCGGGCCACACCGTGCGCTCGGAGTACCAGCGCGGCGGCGGCGTGCCGTGCCTGGTGGCGGTGGCGCAGGACCCGTCGGGCAACGCCATGGAGATCGCGCTGTCGTACGCGTCGGCGATCGGCGGCGGGCGGGCCGGGATCATCGAGACGACGTTCAAGGAGGAGTGCGAGACCGACCTGTTCGGCGAGCAGGCCGTGCTGTGCGGCGGCCTGGTCGAGCTGATCAAGGCGGGGTTCGAGACGCTGACCGAGGCGGGCTACGCGCCGGAGATGGCCTATTTCGAGTGCCTGCACGAGGTGAAGCTGATCGTGGACCTGATCTACGAGGGCGGCATCGCGAACATGAACTACTCGATCAGCAACACCGCGGAGTACGGCGAGTACGTCACCGGGCCGCGCATCGTCACGGCCGAGACCAAGGCGGAGATGAAGCGGGTGCTGACGGACATCCAGTCCGGGCGGTTCGCGCGCGACTGGATGCTGGAGAACAAGGTGAACCAGTCGAGCTTCAAGGCGACGCGGCGCCGGCTTGCGGAGCACCCGATCGAGCAGGTCGGCGAGAGGCTGCGAGCGATGATGCCGTGGATCGGGAAGAATGCGCTGGTGGACAAGGCGAGGAACTGAGGTCGCCCGGGGGGCGGAGGAGGTCCAGGGTTCTCTACCCTGGACCCGCTGGGGGTTGGCGCCGAGCTGGACGCCTGAGTCCCAGCAGAAGCCGGGTCCGAGTCCACGCGCAACCCGGCAATTGTGGGGCGAACAGAGGGTTTGTCTTAATGGAGACGCATTATTCAGTAGGCTTACTATCGTACACCTCAGCAGCTATATTAGCTCCCTTAAGTATATATGCGCAGAATTTACTCCAGGTTGGAGAGTGTTTGCGCCATTCTATGCATAATAAAATACCAGAGTCTTTTTCTTGAAAATCAAAAATACTTCCATATTCTGCTTGCATATCTATATAATTAATTAAAACATTATTTTCAGAAATTTGTCCAACATCTTTGATAGATATCTTTATTGAGTGTTCTACACCATTAACGTCAACATTTTCTAAAGATAATATTATATTATCCTTACAGTTAATGATATTGTTTAAAGTTGAGTCGTGAAAAATGAACCGCTCTGCAAGATCAAACTTTATCATTAGAAACCTTCAGGGATTATGTGGGATTTTCTGTTGCCATTTGGAGCGGCTTTGCCATTGACATCTAGGTAAGCATCTCGTTTTCCTGTCGAAGCTGGATTCATTATATGATAATGATCCACGTCTTTGAAACCAGTCTCTCCTGAACGACCCTTATCAAACTCGATTTTTTGACCTGTTTTTGAGTCTTCGAAAGTTCGACGGCCGTTAGCGGCAGCTTCTGGATGGGTCGTCTCGATCCAGCCATTCTTAAGCAAGTCGTCAGGGTCAGGCGGCAGGTTGTACTGATAATCTTTCGTAGCTGCGTTTTCAGGAGCAGCAATCGACGTGTCACCATTTTCATCGGGTTTGCTTTCGGAAGGCTCAGCTTCCTTCTTCGGTTCCGGTGGGGCCACCTGCACGACGGATGGGCGCTCAGGTGATCCGGAAGCTTGCTGCCTCGACGACCCACCTCTGTTTATGAGACCACCAGTAGCAAGGCCAACCCCGCCCATAATGATCAAGCCAAGAGCAGCGTCGCTCACGTAGTCTGCCTTGATGACGCCCGGAACGTTGCCCTGACTGACTGCCTCTTCGGCTTTCCTGGCGGCGCCGCCGATGAATCGAGGCCAACGATCGCTGCCAATCTGCCGGACGGCTGCGGAGAGGTCCGCGGTCGCCTTTCCCACATCGTCGAAGTTTCGTGCCTCGATCAGACCCTGCGCCGCGCCACGGAGGCGGTCCACGGTCCCGTCGCTCGTGTAAGGGTCGAGGAACTGCGTCCGGAACGCTTCGCGGCTCAGCGCCGAGGCGCCATACCAGGCCGCGACGGCGGTCTTCAGCCGGTCGCGCCCGGCGTCGCTGGCCGCATAGCTCCACCGGCCGCGTTCGTTCCGGGGAACGCTCGCGACGAGGACGTGCGCTGCAGCGTCCACGCGTTCGCCGGCGTTGGGGGGACGAAACAATGCGTTCGTTTCGGCTGCGTCGTCACCGTCCTTTGGAGCGGTCCCGGTGCCGAACCAGCCGTGCGACTGCCGCCCCTGGTAGATCCAATGGTCGTTGACGGGGATGGAGGCTCCCGGAAAATGGGGACCGACATTCCTGCACCCGATGGCAAAGGGGCAAGAGCGGTCCGCCATCAACCGACGCGGTGAATGTCGCTGGGTCGAACGAGACGCATAGGCGGCATAAGAAAAGGGCACACCGCAGTGCAGTGTGCCCTTTTCCTATGGAGGCCGGTCCAGGGGCGGCTCGCCCCTGGCGGGTCCGGGCAGAGCCCGGCCTTGCTTGCCTAGCTCGCGACCAGCGCCGTCTCCGCCCGCATGGTCCCCCAGGCGACGCGCCCCGGCGTCCTGCACTGCGGGCAGACCGCGACCCACTGCACGTGCACGGTGCCGCAGGAGCCGCAGCGCCAGACCGGGTCGGACGGCGCGGTGGCGGCGTGGCGCAGGGCCTCGCGGGCCTCGTCGGCCTGGCCCTCGGCCTCGGCGATGTCGGCCTGGAGCAGCCAGACGCGTTGCTGGTCGAGGCCGCCGGCGCGGGCGAGGTCGAGCTGGGTGCGGGCGGCGGCGACCTGGCCGGCGTCGAGGTGCAGGCGGGCGAGCAGCAGGTGCGTTTCCGGGTGGTCCTCCAGCACGGTGCCGACCAGGGTTTCCGCGGCGGCCAGACGCTCCAACGCGCCGTTGGCGGGGGCGATGGCGTAGGCGGCGACGTCTGGGTGGGGGGCGAGGCTCCAGCAGCGGCGCAGCACGTCCATCGCCTTGGGCTCCTTGCCCTGCTCGCGCAGGCGGCGGGCGTAGGCGATCGCGGCGGGCGCCAGGGCGGGGTCGGCCTTGAAGGCGCGCTCCGCCAGCTTGCGGCCTTCGGCGGGGTCGGACTGCTCCAGGGCGGCGGCGGTGGCGAAGGCGGCGAGCGGGGCGTCGGGGGCGGACAGCGAGAGCGCCTCGCGCCAGTCGTGGGTCTGCACGGCGATCTGGGCGCGCTCGGTGCGCAGCCAGGCGGCGCCGGGATGGGCGGCCTCGGCACGGCGGGCGTATTCCGCGGCGGCGACCCAGTCCTGGCGGGCGAGCGCCTGGCGGAGCAGGCCGCGCAGGCCGAGGAAGCCCGCGTCCTTGCGTTCGGCCAGGGCGCGGAAGATCTCCTCCGCCTCGTCCTCGTGGCCGGCGACGCGGGCGGCCTGGGCGGCGAGCAGCAGGGTCTGCGGCGTGTCGCCGAGCAGGCGGCGGGAGCGGGCGGACTCGCGCTGCGCGTCGCCTCCGTCGCCGGCGGCGAGCGCCAGCAGGCTGCGGGTCACCGCCTCGTCGCCGCGGCGGCGCTGGCGGAGCGCGCCGCGCACGCCGAACCACTGCGGGACGCGCAGCAGGCCGGAGACGAGGCGGGCTGCGGCATAGAGCACGAGGAACAGGATGGCGAGCGCCAGCAGGGCCACGGGGACCGAGGTCTGCACGACGTAGGCGCCGAAGTGCAGGACGAACTGGCCGGGGAGGTGGGCGACGAACCAGGCGATCGCGACGACGATCGCGGCGACGACGAGGAGGGAGACGGCGCGCAGCATCAGGAATGCGCCACGAGCGAGGACAGGGCGGCGCGGGCGTCGAGCAGCCCGTGCGCCTGGGCGAGCCAGTCGGCCATGGCCTGGCGGGCGGGACCCTGCAGGGTTTCCACGATCTCGACGGTGCCGGGCAGGTCGCCGGCGTTCATGGCGTCGGCGGCGCGGGCGAGGACGCCGGCGGCGGGGTCGCCCACGAGGACGTCGTCGCCCTGGCGGACCACGACGGCCTGCTGCACGCGCGACCACATGCGGCCGAGGAACGGGCGGTTCGCGTTCTGCGGCTGGCTGGCGAGGCGGGCTGCCTCGGCGGCGTCGGCGAAGGAGAGGCGCAGCGCGGCCTCGGTGGGCGGCGCGGTGTTGGCGTAGCGGGCCAGCGCGGGGGGGGCGCCGGGGATGGCGCCGAGCTTGTGGCCGGCGGAAAGGTTGTCCTGGGCGGACTGCAGCTGCGCCATGGTGCCGGCGCGGGCGGCGAGGCCGGCGACCTTGCCGGAGGACTGCTCGACGGTGGCGAGGCGGGAGTCGAGGGCGTCCACCTTGCCGGACAGGTCGGCGAGGGCCTTGGTGTTCTGCTTGCCCGCGGCGTCGACGCGGCCGCCGAGGCTGGTGGCCAGGGCGTCGCGGGCGGTCTTGTCGGCGGCCTGGGCGGCGTCGATGCGGCCGGACAGCGCGGCGGTGGCGGCGGTCCCGGCGGCGGCGGCCTGCGCGGTGTTGGCGTCGATCCGGCCGGACAGCGTGTTGGCGAGGGCGTCGCGGGCGGCCTTGTCGGAGGCCTGGGCCGCGTCGAGCTGATGGCCCAGCGTCGCCTGCGCGGCGTCGAGCTGCTTGCCGAGGGCGGCGGTCGCGGCGGCGGCGGTCGTGGCGGCCTGGGTCACGGCCGCGTCGGTGCGGCCGGACAGGGTGTTCACGTCGGCCTGCTGGCGGGCGGCGAGCTGGTCCTGGCGGCCGGCGATGGAGTCCAGGCGGCGGGCCAGCTCGGAGATGTCGGTGGACGCGACCGGCGCGGGCTTCTCCAGGGTGGCGAGGCGCTGCTCGATCGGCGCGAGGTTGGGGATGGGGCGGCCTTCCACGGCGGCGAGGCGGGTCTGGGCCTTGTCCAGCCCGGCGGACAGCGCGTCGCGCTGCTGTTTGGCGGCCTGCACCTGGCCGTCGAGGTCCTGCAGGCGCGCGCCGTCCTGGGCGACGGCGGCGGGCACCGGCGGGTGGCTCCAGCCGTAGGCCAGGGCGCCGGCCTCCAGCAGCACGCCGAGCAGGGCGAGGCCGCCGAGGGTGGCGCCGAGGCGGCCGGCGCGGGCGTCGGACTCGGCCGGGGCGGTGAAGCGCGGCGCGGCGCCGGCGGTCGGGAACGCGCCGCGGGGGTCGTGCCCCGCGGCGCCCGGGCGGGCGCCGGGTTGCGCGAGGCCGGGCATGGCCTCCGGGGCGGCGTCGCGCTCCGGTGCGACGCGGGCGGGCTCTGCCGCCGCGACCGGGTCGGGGACGATCTCTGCGTCGGGGATGGCCCGGCCGGGGTGCGCGGGGTCGGACGAAGGGGGCAGGGAATCGCTCATAGCAGGGCCAGAACTCCGTCCAGGGTCGGGTGATGTGCCACGTGCACGTGCCGCCAGGGGAGAGCGTGTAGCGCGGCGGCGGCGGCGCCGCCAATCGCCACAGCGTCGACCGGCGCAAGCGCGGGCACAAGGGCCGGTGGCAGGGTGGCCACGAAGCTGCGCGCGGTTTCTGCGGACAGGAACAGCACCGCGCGGGTCCGGCCCCCCGCCAGGGCGGCGGCGGCGGCGGCGGGGAAGCGCGCGACCGGGCGGGCGGCGTAGGCCACGCGGCGGGCCACGCGGAACCCGTGGCCGCGCAGGGTCGCGGCGAGGCGGTGGCCCTGCGACGCGCCGCACAGCAGCAGCAGGGCCGGGCCGGCCGGGTCGCACAGCCGGGCCGCCAGCGCGGCGAGCGCGGCGGCATCGCCGTCGGCGCTGTGCACGGTGGCGAAACCGCGCGCGGTGGCGTGGGCCGCGGTGGCGTCGCCGACGGCGAGCAGGGGGAGGGCCAGCAGCGCGGGGGTGGCGCCGGGCAGGTCGAGCGCCCGGCCGCTGGCGGCGAGCACGGCCTGCAGCCGGGACGGGTCCGGCAGCGCGGGTGCAAGGGCGGAGACGGCGAGGAACGGCGCCACCACTGGGTCAAGGCCGCGGGCGCGCAGCAGGGCGGCGGCGGCGCTGGCGCCCGGCTCGGGGCGGGTCACCAGGACGAGGGTGCGCGCCGTCTCGCGGTCGGGCGTGGCGGCCGGCGCGGGCGAGGCGGCGGCGTGCCCGGGCCGCGGGGACCCGGGCTGTGCGGGCCCAGGCTGCGGGCGCATGGGCTGCGGGCGGTCAGGCGAAGATGTCGTCCGGGCTGTCGGCGCGCAGCTCGGCGCCCAGCTCGGCACCCAGGCGCTCCGCGTCGGAGGCAGCGCCGTGGCGGGAGCGCTTGAGCAGGAACGAGCCGTCCTCGCGCGCCACCAGGCCGGTCAGGTGCAGGCGGGCAGTCTCGCCCGGCCGGGCTGGGAGCAGGCGGGCGTAGCCGCCGATCGGCGTGCGGCAGGAGCCGTCGAGCACCTGCAGCAGGGCGCGCTCGGCGGTGGACACGGCGCGGGCCTCGGGGTCCTCGATGCCGGACAGCAGCTCGCGCAGGTCGAGGTCGTCCTCGCGCACGGTGATGCCGACGATGCCCTGGCCGGCGGAGGGCACCATGGACTCGGGGTCGAGCACGACGGAGGAGGCGGGCGTCAGGCCGAGGCGGCGCAGGCCGGCGAGCGCCAGCATGGAGGCGGAGCACTCGCCGGCGGCGACCTTGTCGAGGCGGGTCTGCACGTTGCCGCGCATCATCGCGACGCGCAGGTCGGGGCGGGCGTGCAGGAGCTGGGCCTGGCGGCGCACCGACGAGGTGCCGATCAGGCCGCCGGCGGGAAGCACCTCGTAGGGGTCCGCGGGGTCGGGGGCGCCGCAGTCCGGGCCGAGGATCAGCACGTCGCGCGCATCCTCTCGGCGCAGGCAGCAGGCGAGCACGATGCCCGGCGGCAGCGCGGTCTCCAGGTCCTTGAGGCTGTGCACGGCGAAGTCGATGCGGCGGTCGGCGAGCGCCTCGTGGATCTCCTTGGCGAACAGGCCCTTGCCGCCGATCTCGGCGAGCCGGCGGTCCTGCACCGCGTCGCCGGTGGTGCGGATGGCGTGTTCCTGGAACACCGGGTTGTCGCCGAACAGGGGCGCGCGCAGCACCGGGCAGAAGCGCGACAGCAGGGCGAGGAAGTTGCGGGTCTGGGTCAGGGCCAGCGGCGAGGCCCGGGTGCCCACGCGCAGCGGCAGGCTGCGTTCGTGCGAGACGACGGACGAGTTCCTGTGGGTGGCGGGCGGGTCTGCGGACAAAAACGGCGCGTCTGACATCGGGGTGTCCTATTACCCGACGCTGCGAAAGGAAAGTGAGCGAATGGACAGGCGGGGGTTTCCGGCGGGCGTCGGGCGGGATCGTGAACGGATGTCGACGCTGCGCGCCGGGGTCCGTCGCCGCGGGCGGCGGTGAGCGGGCACGCGGTGCCGCCGGCCGGGCCGGTGCGGGGGGCGGTGCCGGGGCCGGTGTTGGGCCCCGTTCTGGGCATCGAGTCCTCGTGCGACGAGACCGGGGTGGCGGTGCTGTCGGCGGGCGGCGAGGTGCTGGCGGAGGCGCTGCTGAGCCAGGACGAGCACGCGGCGTTCGGGGGCGTGGTGCCGGAGATCGCGGCGCGGGCGCACCTGGCGCACCTGCCGCGCTTGGTGGCCGACGTGCTGCGGCGGGCGGGGGTGGCGCCGTCCGGGCTCGGCGGGGTCGCGGCGAGCTGCGGGCCGGGGCTGGTCGGCGGGCTGATCGTCGGCAGCGGGGTGGGCAAGGGGATCGCGCTGGCGGCGGGGGTGCCGTTCGTGGCGGTCAACCACCTGGAAGCGCACGCGCTCACGGCGCGGCTGCCGGGGCTGCCCGGGATTGCGCCGGGCGGGGCGGCGTTCCCCTACCTGCTGCTGCTGGTGTCCGGCGGGCACTGCCAGTGCGTCGCGGTCGAGGGGGTCGGGCGCTACCGCAGGCTGGGCGGCACCGTCGACGACGCGGTGGGCGAGGCGTTCGACAAGGTGGCGAAGATGCTCGGGCTGGGCTGGCCGGGCGGGCCGGCGCTGGAGCGGCTGGCGGCGGAAGGCGATCCGGCGCGCGTGGCGCTGCCGCGGCCGATGCTGGGGCGGCCGGGGTGCGAGTTCAGCTTCAGCGGGCTGAAGACGGCGGTGGCGCAGCGGGTGGCGGCGTTCCCGGCCGGGCCGCTGCCGCGCGGCGATGCGGCGGACCTGGCGGCGGGGTTCCAGGCGGCGTGCGCGGCGGTGCTGGCCGACCGGGTGGGGCACGCACTGGCGATGATGTCGGGCGCGGGGCAGCCGGGCGCGGGGCTGCTGGTGGTCGCCGGCGGGGTTGCGGCCAATGCCACGATCCGCGCGGCGCTGTCGGCCGAGGCGGGGCGGCGGGGGGTGCGGATGGTGGCGCCGCCGCCGCGGCTGTGCACGGACAACGCGGTGATGGTGGCGTGGGCGGGGATCGAGCGGCTGCGGCTCGGCGAGGCGGACGGGCGGGACGTGGCGCCGAGGCCGCGCTGGCCGCTCGACGAGATGCGGCCGCCCGGGGTGGCGGCGGATGTGGCGGCGGATGCGGCGGTCGCGGTTCCGGGGCTGCCGGGCGGGCCGGGGCGGGCCGGCGGGTGAACTACCGGCACGCGTTCCATGCCGGCAACGCGGCGGATTGCGTCAAGCACGCGTTGCTGGTGTGGCTGGCGGGGGCGATGCGGCGCAAGCCAGGGGGGTTCGTGGCGATCGACACCCACGCCGGGACCGGGCGCACCGACCTGGCGGGCGAGGCGGCAGGGCGCACCGGGGAGTGGCGGTCCGGCATCGGGCGGCTGTGGCCCGATCCGCCGGAGGAACTGCGCGAGTACGTGTCGCTGGCGCTGCCGGACGGGGTACCCGGCGAGGGCGAGCCGGGGCCGCGTCGATATCTCGGGTCGCCTGCGCTGTTGCGCGCGCTGCTGCGGCCGCAGGATCGGCTGGTGTGCTGCGAGCTGCACCCGGAGGACGGTGCTGTGCTGCGGCGGCTGTTCGGCGGCGACCGGCAGGTGGCGGTGCATCTGCGCGACGGGCACGAGGCGCTGCGGGCGTTCCTGCCGCCGCCGGAGCGCCGCGCGCTGGTGGTGCTCGACCCGCCGTTCGAGAATCCGGGGGAGTTCGCGCGCCTGGCGGACACGCTGGCCGGGGCGCGGGCGCGGTTTCCCGCCGGTGTGCTGGCGGCGTGGTACCCGATCAAGCACCGCGCGCCGGTGCGGGCGTTCCACGCGGCGATCCGCGCGGCGGGGCTGCGCGACGTGGTGGCGGCGGAGCTGTGGCTGCGCGAGCCGACCGATGCGGGGCGGCTGAACGGGTCGGGGCTGCTGGTGGTCAACCCGCCGTGGCGGTTCGAGGACGAGGCGGCCGGGGTGCTCGCGGCGCTGCTGGGGCGGCTGGGGGACGGGGAGGCGGGGCAGGGGTGCGGCGTCGTGCGGCTGGTCGATGAGTAAGGCCAGGGGTGCTGCCCACCATGACTTCAAGCGGGGACCCCGCCAAAGGCAAGCCTTTGGAATCCTTTTCTCGAGTCATGGGATCAAAGGGTCCTCGGACCCCTTGCGGGTCTGGGCAGAGCCCAGCCTTGCTTTCCTTTGCTGCCATGGCTGACGCCCGCATCGCGGTTGTGGGCGCCGGCGCCTGGGGCACCGCGCTGGCGCTGCACGCGGCGCGGACCGGCGCGCGGGTGAGCCTGTGGGCGCGCGACGTGGCGCGTGCGGCGGCCTCGCCGCGGCTGCCGGGGGTGGTGCTGCCGGCGGGGATGCTGGGGGCGGCGCTGCCGGGGCAGGCGGACGCGGTGCTGCTGTGCGTGCCGACCCAGCGGCTGCGCGAGGTATGCGCGCGCCTGCCGCCGGGCGGGCCGCTGCTGGTGTGCTGCAAGGGGGTGGAGGTGGGCACCGGGCGGCTGCCGCTGGAGGTGGTGGCCGACGTGCTGCCGGGTCGGGCGGCGGCGGTGCTGAGCGGGCCGAATTTTGCCTCCGAGGTGGCTGCGGGCCTGCCGGCGGCGTCGGTGGTGGCGGCGGCGGACCCGGCGCTGCGGGCGCGGCTGGTGGCGCTGCTGGCGACGCCGTCGTTCCGGCTGTACGGCAACGAGGACGTGGCGGGGGTACAGGTCGGCGGGGCGGCGAAGAACGTGGTGGCGATCGCGGCCGGGGCGGTGATGGGCGCGGGGCTGGGGGAGAACGCGCGGGCCGCGCTGGTGACGCGCGGGCTGGCGGAGATCGGCCGGCTGGCGCAGGCGGCGGGCGGGCGGGCGGACACGGTCGCGGGGCTGTCGGGACTGGGCGACCTGCTGCTGACGTGCACCGGGACAGCGAGCCGGAACTACCGCTTCGGGCTGGCGGTGGGGCGGGGGATGGCGGCGGGCGAGGCACTGGCGGCGCAGGGCGCGGTGGTGGAGGGGGTGGCGACGGCGGGGGCGCTGGTGCGCAGGGCGACGGGGGTGGAGCTGCCGGTGTGCGCGGCGGTGGCGGCGCTGGTGGCGGGGGAGCTGACGCTGGCGGAGGCGATCGCGGCGCTGCTGGCGCGGGCGCGGCGGGACGAGTGAGGCAGGGGCTGGCCCTGCGTCCTGCCGCCGGCGCCGGTCGACCACCGCCGCGCCAGGGTGCGGGGTGGCGACACAACGAGGGGTGGCACGACATGCCCAAGATTTCTTCGGCGAAACCGGCGGCGGGCCGTGGCGCGGCCGTGCCGGCCCCGACCAAGAAGATGGTCTATGCGGACGTGCTGAAGGCGAAGACCAGGCAGCAGACCCAGGCGGTCCGGGCGGCGCTGCGCAGCGCGCATGCGGGCAGGCTGCTGTTCCGGGAGGCCTGATGCCGGACGCCGACCGGCGGATTCGACGACTTCGCCGCGAACGCAGAAACCGCCCAGGAGGTCGACTACCTGGCCTACGCCTTCGCCAAGTTCGAGTGGTTCGAGACCTACGTCGCCCGGCACGGGGTCGAGCCGGACCAGGCGGAGATCGACAGGTGGGCGAGCTGCCGGACAGCCGGCTCGACGAGATCCACAACACCGCCAGCCGCGTGTTCCACAGCGCCGCGAGCATCTACATGGCGGAGCGGATGGAGCAGGCGCGGGTGCAGGCCGTGCTCGACTCCATGACCTGCCAGTCCTGATCTCCTGCGCCAGGACGAAGGAAGCGTGTTCTTTCTCGAAAGAAAGAACCAAAGAACTTTTGCTCATCGGGCTCCGAGCCCGTCCGCGTGCCCGAACCCCCAAGAGCAAAGTCTTTTGCTTCTTTTTCTTCAGAAAAAGAAGAGTCTTGCTTCTCTTTCTGGATCAGCGACTTGGCACCAAGCTTACGACGGCCACTTAGGACAGCTCGACGACCACCGGGACGTGGTCCGAGGGCTGCTCTTCGCTGCGCTCCTGTCGATCGGGGATGGCGGAGACCAGGCGCTCTGTCAGCTCCGCGGACAGCAGCACGTGGTCGATGCGCAGGCCGCGGTCGCGGCCCCAGGAGCCGCCTGTGTAGTCCCAGAACGTCCACACCGGGCCGCGCGGGTGGAGCGCGCGGATCGCGTCGGTGAGGCCGGACCACAGCAGGGCGCGGTAGCGGTCGCGGGTTTGGGGCTTCACCAGGGCGTCGGTGGCGCCGATGGTGCCGGGGGCATAGTCCTCGTCGGCCGGCGCCACGTTGTAGTCGCCGGCGAGCACCAGCGGCACGTCGTCGGCCAGGAGCGAGCGGGCGCGCTCGGCGAGCAGCTCCATCCAGCGCAGCTTGTAGGCGTAGCCGGCGTCGCCGCCGGAATTGCCGTTGGGCAGGTAGAGGTTGCCGACGCGCAGGCCCTGCGCCTCGACCTCGACGTAGCGGGCCTGGGCGTCGCCGTCGGGCAGGCCGGGCAGGGCGAGGGCGGTGACGGCGAACGGGACGCGCGAGAGAATGGCGACGCCGTTGTAGCTCTTCTGGCCGACCACGACGGCGCGGTAGCCGAGCGCCTCGAAGGCGGCCGCGGGGAAGCCGGGCGCCTCGGTCTTGATCTCCTGGAGCAGGAGGAGGTCGGGCTGGCGGCGCTCCAGGAAGCGGCAGACGTGGCCCTGGCGCATGCGCACGGAGTTCACGTTCCAGGTGGCGATCCTCACGACAAGGAGCCGGGACGCAAGTAAGGCCGGGCTCTGCCCGGACCCGCCAGGCGCAGGTGGCCGAAGGTTCCGACGATCCCCTTGGATCGTTGGAAGGGCCACCGGAGGGAGCCGCCCCTGGACCGGCGCATGAAAGAACAGGAAGGCCGGTCCAGGGCGGCGCCCTGGCCTTGCTTCTGCACCGTTGCCTCAGTCGACGGCGAAGCTGGTGCCGCAGCCGCAGGCGGAGACGGCGTTCGGGTTGCTGACGGTGAAGTGCGCGCCCATCAGCGCCTCGGTGTAGTCGAGCTGGGCGCCGGCGAGCAGGTCGAGGCTACTTGGGTCGACCAGCACGCGGGCGCCGCCGTGCTCGACGACCAGGTCGTCGGGCTGCGTGGTGCCTTCGAGGGCGAAGCTGTACTGAAAGCCGCTGCAGCCGCCGGCGAGCACGGACACGCGCAGGGACTGCGGCGTGCCGGGCTGGGCTGCGACGATCTCGGCGATGCGGGCGGCGGCGCGCTCGGAGACGGCGAACGCGGTGGTGGTGCTCATGGACGGGTCCCCGGGTCGGTGCAGCGGAACATAGCGTGGCGCGGGCGGCAATTGAAGGCCGTGGCCTGCGGGTGTAAGCCGCCGGACCATGAACAGCGGCCCCGACAGCCTGCCGTCGCGCGGCGCCCTGCCCGAGCCGGACCCGCGGGCGCCCGGTGCGGCGCCGGGCGGCCACGGGCGCAGGGTGGCGCTGCAGCCGTGGGCGGTGCGCGAGGAGCTGAGCCGCGGGCGGCTGCATCCCGAGGCGCCCTCGCCGACGCGCTCGCCGTGGCAGCGCGACCGCGACCGGGTGATCCACTGCGCCGCGTTCCGCACGCTGCAGTACAAGACGCAGGTGTTCGTCAACCACGAGGGCGACTTCTTCCGCACCCGGCTGACGCACACGATTGAGGTGGCGCAGATCGCGCGCTCGATGGCGCGCGAGCTGGGGCTCGACGAGGACCTGACGGAGGCGCTGGCGCTGGCGCACGACCTCGGCCACCCGCCGTTCGGCCACGCCGGCGAGGACGGGCTGAACGCGGGCATGAAGGCGTTCGGAGGATTCAGCCACAACGCCCAGTCGCTGCGCATCGTGACGCGGCTGGAGACGCGGTATGCGGCGTTCGACGGGCTGAACCTGACCTGGGAGACACTGGAGGGCCTGGCCAAGCACAACGGGCCGCTGCTCCATCCGCCGAGCTACATCGCGGAGTACGACGCGCTGCACGACCTGCGCCTGGGCAGCCACGCGTCGGCGGAGGCGCAGCTGGCGGCGGCGAGCGACGACATCGCCTACCACAGCCACGACCTCGACGACGGGCTGCGCGCCGGGCTGTTCGGGGTGGCCGACATCGCGCACCTGCCGGTGGTGGGCGAGGCGCTGGCCGAGGCGCGGCGGGCGCATCTCGACATGCCGGAGGAGAGGCTGCGCCACGAGACGATCCGCCGGGTGATCAACTGGCTGGTCACCGACATGGTGGTCGAGACGCGCTCGCGCATCGCGGACCTGGCGCCGGCGGATGCGGACGCGATCCGGGCCGCGCCCGGCCCGGTGGTGGCGTTCTCGCCGCGGGTGGACGCGGCGAACCGGGCGATCAAGGACTTCCTGCGCGCGCGGATGTACCGCCACTGGCGGGTGAACCGGATGTCGCTCAAGGCGCGCACGCTCACGGAGTCGCTGTTCCACGTGCTGCACGAGCACACCGACACCCTGCCGGACGGGTGGCGCTCCATGGCGGGGCCGTCGGGGTCGGAGCGCGCGGCGGGCACGGTCGCGGACTACATCGCCGGCATGACCGACCGGTTCGCGCTGGACGAGCACAGGCGGCTGACGGACCTGTCCATCCCGGGATGAGGTGCGGGCGGTCGCGCATCGCCGCGCCGCCGTAGCCCCTGGTCGAGGTTTCCAAAGGCTCGCCTTTGGCGGAGTTTGAGGCAGAGCCTCAACCTCGCTTCCTGCCTTCCTGCCCCGGGGGGTAGGCGCGCGCACCTGGCGGGCGTAGGTCCGGGGGCCACGCCGAGGACGCCGCCATGACCCACGACCTGTTCGCCATGCTGCGCGCCCGGATCGTCGACGCCCTGCGCGCGGCGGTCCCCGACCTGTCCGACTCGGTGGCCGCGCGCGTGGAGGTCACGCCGACGCGCGACCCCGCGCACGGCGACATGGCGACCAACGCGGCGATGCTGGCGGCCAGGCCCGCAGGCCGGAAGCCCGCCGAGCTGGCGGCGGAGCTGGCGCGCGCCTTGGCGCTGCTGCCCGAGGTGGCGGGCGCGGAGCCGGCGGGGCCGGGCTTCGTCAACCTGCGCCTGCGCCCGGACGCGCTGCGGGCGCAGCTCCCGCTGATCCTGCGCGCGGGCGAGGCGATCGGCGCGTCGGCGGTGGGCGCGGGGGTGCGGGTGAACGTGGAGTACGTGTCGACCAACCCGACCGGGCCGATGCACGTCGGGCACTGCCGCGGGGCCGTGATCGGCGACGCGCTGGCCTCGCTGCTGGCGCGGGCGGGCTTCGAGGTGACGCGCGAGTACTACATCAACGACGCCGGGGCGCAGGTGGTGGCGCTGGCCTGGGCGGCGTACTGGCGCTACCTGCAGGCGCTCGGCACCCCGCTGACCCGCGACGAGTTCGCGGCGATGGCGCCGGGCGGGCTGCAGTACGGCGGCGACTACCTGGTGCCGGTGGGCCAGGCGCTGGCGGCCGGGCACGGCGCGGCGCTGGCGGGGCCGGGGCTGGGAGTGGCGGAGCCGTCCCTGTGGCTGGACACTGTGCGCGATTTTGCGGTGGCAGCGATGATGGCGTCGATCCGCGAGGACCTGGCGGCGCTGGGCGTGCGCCAGGAGGTGTTCACCTCCGAGCGCGCGCTGGTGGAGGCAGGCGCCGCGGACCGCGCGATCGCGGCGCTGGTGGAGCGCGGGCTGATCTACCAGGGGACCCTGCCGCCGCCGAAGGGCAAGCTGCCGGACGACTGGGAGGCGCGCGAGCAGACGCTGTTCCGCTCCACGCAGTTCGGCGACGACGTGGACCGGCCGCTGCGCAAGTCCGACGGCAGCAACACGTATTTCGCCAACGACGTCGCGTACCATGCGGACAAGCTGGCGCGCGGCGCGTCGGTGGTGATCGACGTGCTCGGCGCCGACCACGGCGGCTACGTGTCGCGGATGCGCGCCGCGGTGCGGGCACTCTCGCCCTGGGCGAGCTTCGAGGTGGTGCTGTGCCAGATCGTGCGCATCATCAGGAACGGCGAGGCGGTGCGCATGTCCAAGCGCGCGGGGACGTTCGAGACGGTGCGCGACCTGCTCGACGAGGTCGGGCGCGACGCGGTGCGCTTCACCATGCTGAGCCGCAAGCCGGACGCGCAGATGGAGTTCGACCTCGACCTGGCGGTATCGCAGACGCGGGAGAACCCGGTGTTCTACGTGCAGTACGCCCATGCGCGGTGCCGCTCGGTGCTGCGCGCGGCCACGGCACAGCTTGGGGAAGCGGCGCTGGAGCCGGAGGCGCTGGCGCAGGCGCCGCTCGGCTCGATCGAGGCGGAGGCGGAGCTGGCGCTGCTGCGTCGCCTGGCGGGGTGGACGCGGATGGTGGAGGGCGCGGCGCTGGCGCGCGAGCCGCACCGCATCGCGTTCTTCCTGTTCGAGCTGGCGGGCGACTTCCACGCGCTGTGGAACCGCGGGCGCGACGAGGCGAGCCTGCGCTTCCTGCAGGACGACCGGCCGGAGGAGACACGGGCGCGGCTGGCGCTGGTGTCGGCGGTGGCGATCGTGCTGCGCTCCGGGCTCGCGATCCTGGGTGTCGAGCCGGTCGAGGAGATGCGCTGAGTGGGGGAGATGCGCTGAGTGGGCGAGCACGATCGCGACGGCACGGCGGGCGGGCACGCGGAGCCGCATCCCGATGCGGGCGGGGGGCAGGCCCGGGACCCGCACGGGCTGGAGCCGGATCGCGCGCAGGCGTCGTGGCGTGGGCGGCGCGGCAGCGAGCCGGACCTTTGGCGCATGGGCAAGGTGGCGGGTGGGCTGGCGCTGGCGCTGCTGGCGGCGGCGGGCGGGTGGTCGATGCTCGGGCGCAGGCCGCACGAGATCCCGGTGATCGAGGCGCCGTCGGGGCCGCTGCGCGTGCGGCCGGAGAACCCGGGCGGCATGCAGCTGGCGAGCGGCGTGGACTCGACGCCGGACGGCGCGGGCACGCTGGCGCCGCCGCCGGAGGTGCCCCAGCCGGGGGCGCTGCGCGCGCAGATCCAGGCGGGGCAGGCGACGCAGGGCGCCGCTTCCGGTGCCGCGGCCGATGCGGCGGCGGGGCAGGGCGGGACGGCGGAGGACCGGGCGGCGGCCCAGGCCCTGGCGGCCCAGACGACGGCGCAGCTTCCCGTGGCTCAGGGCGGTGCCGCGGGAGCGCCGGCGGCCGGGGGGGAGGCCGCGGCCTCGCCGGTCACGCATACGGCGGCGGCGGGCGGTACGGCGGCGGGCGCGCGTGTCGCTGCGCTGCCGGCCGCGCATCCGCCCGCCACGCCGGCGGCGCCTGTCATGTCGCCTGCCGCCGCGCGTCCCGATGTTCCGGCGGTTCCGGGAGCCCACGGCGCGGCGGTGCAGCTCGCCGCGATGGAGTCCGAGCAGGCCGCCACCGCGGAGTGGCAGCGGCTCGAGCACCGGATGCCGGAGCTGCTCGGCAGCCGCCACCCCGACGTGCAGCGCGCCGAGCACGACGGCCACCCGGTCTGGCGCCTGCGCACCGGCGGCTTCGCCAGCACGGCGCAGGCCGCGGAGTTCTGCGTCCAGGTGCGCGCGAAGGGGACGGCGTGCTCGATCGCCGCGTTCTGACCCGCGGGCCGGCGGGCGGGCGCGCGGGACAGGGACAGGCGCGCGCCGTGCCGGGGCGGCGGCGCGGATGATCCCGGCGATCGTGGGGATCGGCGGCGCGGTGCTGGACGGGGCGGAGGCGGCGCTGCTGCGCGCGTTCCCGCCGGCGGGGGTGATCCTGTTCGGCCGCAACGTCGAGGGGCCGGCGCAGCTGCGCGCGCTCGTGGACTCGCTGCGTGCGGTGCTGCCGTCGGGCGCGGTGATCGCGGTCGACCAGGAGGGCGGGCGGGTGGCGCGGCTGCGGCCGCCGCACTGGCGCGCGCATCCGCCGGCGGCCGCGATCGGCGCGCTGCCGCCGGGCGAGGCGGAGCGGGCCGCGTGGCTGACGGGCGCGCTGATCGGGCTGGACTGCGCGGCGGCGGGGCTCGACCTGGTGTGCGCCCCGGTGCTCGACCGCAGGGTGCCCGGGGCGCACGACGTGATCGGCGACCGGGCGTTCTCCGCCGATCCGGCGCGGGTGGCGGTGCTGGGGCGGTCGATGGCGCAGGGACTGCTTGCCGCAGGGGTGCAGCCGGTGGGCAAGCACGCGCCCGGGCACGGCCGCGCCGGCGCAGACAGCCACCTGGCGCTGCCGGAGCTGGACGACGTGTGCGACGCGGACCTTGTGGCGTTCGCGGCCAACGCGGACCTGCCGTGGATGATGACGGCGCATGTGTGCTATGCGGCGCTGGACGATGCGCCGGCGACGCTGTCGGCGGCGGTGGTCGGAGGCGTGCTGCGCGGGCGGCTCGGGCTGCGCGGCGTGCTGGTCACGGACGATCTGGCAATGGGTGCGGTTGCGTCGGGCGCTGCTGCAGGCACCGGGCCGGGTGGTCTGGCGTGCGCGGCGCTGGCGGCGGGGTGCGACGTGGCGCTGCACTGTTCCGGCGTGCTGGCGGACAGCGCGGCGGTGCTGCGCGCGTGCCCGACGATGACCGGGGCGGCGCGCAACAGGATCGCGGCGGCGCGGGCGCTGGCCGAGGGCGCGCGGCAGGGGCTTGACGCGCAGGCGCTGGACGAGGAGCGCCGCGGGCTGCTGGGCGTCGCATGAACGGCGTGGTGGTGCAGGTGCTGCTGGCGGCGGTGCCGGCGGTGGGCGCGATCCTGCTGCACGAGCTGGCGCATGGCTGGGTGGCGCTGGCGCTGGGCGACGACACGGCGCGCGCGGCCGGGCGGCTGTCGCTCAAGCCGTGGCGCCACGTCGACCGGGTGGGCACGCTGCTGCTGCCGGGCGCGCTGCTGCTCGCCCAGCTCGCCACCCTCGGGCAGGTGCAGTTCATGTTCGGCTGGGCGAAGCCGGTGCCGGTGGCGGCGTGGCGGCTGCACCTCGGCGCGTATCGCAATGCGCGGCGGCTGATGCTGCTGGTGGCGCTGGCCGGGCCGGCGATGAACTTCGTCCTGGCCTGGCTGGCGGCGCTGTCGCTGCACGGCTCGGCGCGGCTGGCGCCGGCGTGGGCGGTGGGGGTGGGCACGATGCTGCAGTACTTCATCCTGTACAACCTCGTGCTCGGGCTGTTCAACCTGCTGCCGGTGCCGCCGCTGGACGGTGGGCGGGTGGCGGTCGGGCTGCTGCCGGAGGCGCTGGCGCTGCGCTGGGCGCGGCTGGAGCGGGCGGGGATCGTGCTGGTGCTGCTCGGGGTGTTCGTGCTGCCGGCGGCGCTGCGCCAGGCGGGGGTGGCGTTCGACCCGGTGCGCGGGCTGCTGGAGCGGGTGCTGCCGGCGGCGCTGGCGCTGGTGCTGCGGCTGGCGGGGAGCCCCGATGTCGGGTTCTGAGCCCGCGGCGGGCGGGGACGCGGGGGTGGCGCCTCCGGGCGTCACGCTTGCGGGGGAGACGCCGGTGCCCGTGCTGCGCCTGGGCGAGTTCGAGGGGCCGCTCGACCTGCTGCTGGAGCTGGCGCGGGCGCAGCGGGTGGACCTCGCGCGGATCTCGATCCTGGCCGTGGTGGAGCAGTTCCTCGCCGCGGTCGACGGCGCGCGGGCGCTGCGGCTGGAGCTGGCGGCGGACTGGCTGGTGATGGCGGCGTGGCTGGCGTGGCTGAAGTCGCGGCTGCTGCTGCCGGCGGAGGCGGCGGCGGCGGAGGCGCAGGACGCGGCGGCGCTGCTGGCCGGGCGGATCGCCGGGCTTGAGCAGGTGCGCGCCGCGTCGGCCTGGCTGGCCGCGCGGCCGCAGCTCGGGATCGACGTGTTCGGCCGCGGCGCGCCGGAAAGCCTGGTGCGCGAGGACCGCTCCCGCCTGTCCGCCGACCTGCCCGGGCTGGTGCGCGCCTACCTGGACGGGGTGCGCAGGGCCGGCGCGCGAGCGACCTACCGGCCGCGGCCGCCGGCGCTGCCCGGGCTGGCCGACGCGCTGGTGCGGCTGTCGCGGCTGCTCGGCGGCGTGCCGGGGTGGACGGAGCTGCGCCACCTCCTGCCGGGCGAGGCGGCCGGAGGCGCGAACGCGGCGCTGCGGCGCAGGGCGGGGCTGGCCAGCACGCTGCTGGCGGGGCTGGAGCTGGCGCGCGAGGGCGAGGTGCTGCTGCGCCAGGACGCCGCGTTCGGACCGATCCTGCTGCGCAGGGCGGACGCGCGGGCGATGGCGGCGGAATGAAGAAGCAAGGAAGGCCAGGGGCTCTGCCCCTGGACCCCGCCAAAGGCGAGCCTTTG
>CAXSFU010000043.1:0-29639 GCA_964236695.1 uncultured Acetobacteraceae bacterium
CCAGCAGCGACCCGGCACGGCCGAGCAGCCCGTGGCCCACCACCACGTCGTAGGACGCGGCCGACAGGCGCACCGCGAGGCGTTCGGGCGCGCGCCAGCCGCCGAGCGCGTGCAGGACGTTGCGGGTGGTGACGTCAGGGCTGTCCTCGCCGCTGTCCACGATGATGTCGGCCTCCGCGTAGGTGGGATGGCGCCGCGCCATCAAGGCGGCGAGCGTGCCGACGGGGTCGGCGTTGGCCAGCAGGGGGCGGTGCGAGCGCCCGGCGACCCGGCGCGCCAGCACCTCGAGGCTGCAGCGCAGCCAGACGCTGGTGGCGCCGGCGCGGATCGCGCTGCGGGTGGAAGGGTCCATGAACGCCCCGCCGCCGGTCGCCAGCACCAGCGGAGGCCCGGCCAGCAGGCGGCGGATCACGCGCCGCTCGCCTTCTCGGAAGCTGGCCTCGCCGTAGCGGGCGAACAGCTCGGCGATCGAGCAGCGCGCGGCCGCCTCGATCTCGGCGTCGGCGTCTCGGAACGGCAGGCCGACCCGCAGGGCGAGGCGGCGCCCGATCGAGCTTTTCCCCGCGCCCATCAATCCGACGAAGACGATCGAGCGCGCCTCGACGGGCGTGCCTGCGGGACGCGACGCGGCGCCGGAGACTGCGGCCGCGGGCCCGGCGCGCGGCACCCCGCGCAGGGCATGCATCCGCGCAAGGCCCGAGGGGCCCGGCTCGGTCCCGAGATGGGTCAGCCACCTGGGTTCGGGGGTCATGGCACTGTTGCGTGTCATCGCGGCGGAGGCTAGCACACGGCCGGCTTGCAGGGCCATTCGGCCGGGCGCGACCGTTGGCGCCCTGCATCGAGTCGGCCACGCCTCGGGCGGGGCAGCAGTTGAGGGGAACCATGCGCCGCACCTTCCTGATCGCCGCCGCCGCCGGCGTGGCGCTCCTGGTCCTGATCGTGATCCTGCTGGGCGCGTTCCCGCCGCGGGCGCATCCCGTGGCGGTGCAGCACGTGATCCCCAACGACCACTTCCAGACGCGGTGAGGCCCGGAGCGGAGCCTGCCGCCTCGGACCGCCATGTCGAGGCGTTCCTGGAGATGCTGGTGGCCGAGCGGGGCAGCGCGCGCAACACCTGCTCCGCCTATGCCGCCGACCTCGCAGACTTCGGCTGCCACGCGGCACGGGTCGGGAAGGGCGTGGCTGCGGCCGGGCCTGAAACGCTCTCGTCCTACCTGCGCGGCCTGGCCAGCGACGGGCTCGCACCGCGGACCGTGGCGCGCCGCCTGTCGTGCCTGCGCCAGTTCTTCCGCTTTCTCGTCCGCGAGGGGATCAGGCCCGACGATCCGACGCTGCTGCTCGACTCCCCGAGGCTGCCGCGCTCCCTGCCGAAATACCTCACGGAGGCCGAGGTCGACGCCCTGCTGGCCGCGAAGCTGGAGGGGCGTCGCGGCTTGGTGGCGCGGGCGGCGCTGGAAATCCTGTACGCGACCGGGCTGCGCGTCTCGGAGCTGCTGTCGCTGCCGCGCACGGCGCTGAGCGGGGACGCGCAGGTCCTGCTGGTGCGCGGCAAGGGGGGGCGCGAGCGCATCGTGCCGCTGTCGGAGGCCTCGCGTCTGGCCGCGGAGGCGCTGCGGGGCGGCTCGGGCGAGTCGCGCTGGCTGTTCCCGGCGCGCGACCCCAGGCAGGCCCTGTCGCGCCAGGCGTTCGATCCGGTGATGAAGGAGGCGGCGCTGGCGGCCGGGCTCGACCCGGCGCGGGTGTCGCCGCACGTGCTGCGCCACTCCTTCGCCTCGCACATGCTGGCGCGCGGCGCGGACCTGCGCAGCCTGCAGACGCTGCTCGGCCATGCCGACATCGCGACCACGCAGATCTACACGCATGTCCTGGCCGAGCGGCTGCGGCGCCTGGTAGAGATGCACCACCCGCTGGCGCTGCGCGGCGGCGATCCGGTGGCGTGAGGGGCGGGCCTGCGGCAAGAGCAGTCGAGGCTTCGCCTCGGCCGTCGAAAGTCCATCCTGGACATACGCCGCCCAGGCATGAGCTTCCCAGGGTCCGGATCATGGGCGGTTCCCGGCAGGGCGCGGGTCTGCCTGCTGCCTCGTTCCGCCGTCCACGCCCTGAGGAGCCGCGCATGAACCCCACCGCCTGCCTCCTGGTCATCGGCAACGAGGTGCTGTCCGGCCGCACCCAGGACGCCAACATCCGTTTCCTGGCGCAGCGCCTGGGCGCGATCGGCCTGCCGCTGCGCGAGGTCCGGGTGATCCCCGACGTGGCGAGCACCATTGTCGCCACGCTGAACGAGGCGCGGGCCCGCTTCGACCATGTCCTGACCACCGGCGGCATCGGCCCCACCCACGACGACATCACCAGCGAGTGCGTGGCCACGGCGTTCGGCGTGCCCTGGGAACCACACCCCGAGGCCTGGGCGCTGCTGGAGCGCCACTACAGGCCGGGCGAGTTCAACGCCGCGCGGCAGCGCATGGCGACCCTGCCGCGCGGCGCCACGCTGATCGACAACGTCGTCTCCGTGGCGCCCGGATTTTCCATTGGCAACGTCCATGTCATGGCAGGCGTGCCGAGGATCATGCAGGCGATGTTCACGTGGCTGGAGCCGCGGCTGCCCGGCGGGGTGCCGGTGGCGTCACGCACCGTGCATGCTGCCGGCCTGCTGGAGGGCAGCATCGCGGCGGCGCTCGGGGCACTGCAGGAACGCCATCCGTCGGTGGACCTGGGCAGCTATCCCTACCACCGGGGCGATGCGAACGGCGTGGCGCTGGTGGCCAAGGGCACCGAGCCGTCCCTGCTCGACACGGTGATCGGCGAGGCGGCGCAGATCATCCGGGCACAGGGACTCGACCCGGTGGAGGGCGAGCCTCCGGCCTGACCTGGCGCACCGGGCGTCATGGGGGGCAGGCAGGCCATGTCCTCGCAAGCGTCCGGTTAGCCGTCGCCACAACCCGCAGGGCATGTTCCGGATCGGGCGACAGCGCGACAGGGAGCTTTGGAGCAGTCCAGCCGGTCGGTGAACCGGCACAGCGGGATTCGTTTGCGCGAGGCCGCATGGTGTCCCGAACGGGACTCAGGACAGACGGTGTCGGCATTGGAGGGAAGCCAACTCCACTGATGGTCTCATATGATGAGAATATTAATCTAATTTTATACGATGTCGGTCAGGGTTCGGGTCATCACAAACCCGTTACGGAGACCACGCATCGTGAAAGGCCTGCTCTACACCACTGCGGCGTCGGTGGCCCTGCTTGCCACGGGCTCCGCTCCCGGGCGCGCGGCGTTCATCGAACAGCCGCCGATGGCAGCCCAGCCCAACGTCATCGCGCCGTTCGGCTACGGCACCGTCACCCAGGTGTTCGCGACCTCCACCGGCCGCACCGGGGCCGCCTGGTGCAAGGCCCAGGTCAACCGGCTGTCGCAGTGCCTGTCCGTGTCGGGCGGCGCGTCGTGCTCCTCGCCCACCCCCGCCGGCACGCTGGTGTCGTGCAACCAAACCGGCAAGGCGCATGTCGACGAGACGAAGTTCGCGCCGGTGAACTGCAACAATCAGCTGCAGGGCGACAGTGGCGCCAGCGGCCTGCTCACCAACATGGACTGGTGCGGCTGGGCTGGCTACATGGCGCGTCGCACCGCCGACACGGTCTACCAGTACAACGACTATGTCCGTCTCGGGGTGAACCGTCGCTTCGGCGGCACGGTGTTCGAGCTGTACGGCACGGACAAGCTCGACCGCGTCCAGCAGAATCCGGGCGGCGCCGTGCAGATGGCGCTGTATGGCGACGATCTCGGCTACGCGCCGGCGAGCGCGAAGCGAGGGTGGTTCGCCTTCCCCGACCAGGCGTTCCTGCCGCCCAACACGTCCGGCTGGGACAACACGCCCTACCCGACCGAGGCGGCCTGCAAGGCCAAGCACCCCGGCAGCAACGAGCCGTGCCGCCAGGAACTGGCCGAGGACAACGTCAGCAACGACGTCACAGAGGTTGGCTGCGCCAACGCCGGCCAGGACGCAGGCGCCGGCTTCAACCCGGTGCAGGCCGTGTCGCTGAACTGCTGGTACGGCGATCCGAACAACTACGTCGACACCACGACGTCGCCGGCCAAGGGCTACGTCGCTATGACGAAGACCGCCCCCAACAACTACTCGAAAAGCAGCAACGTCCCGGGCCTGACCTGGACCCAGACCTCGCAGGTGATCGGCCCCTTCGCACAGCTCACCTACGACATCGTCGGCGACTCCAGCCTGCGCACCATGTACCAGGACTTCCAGGAGCTGCCGGCGTTTTTCACGCACGGCGCGATCGGCAGCCAGGTGTTCTACTACAAGGGCGCCAACGCATACAAAAGCCTGGCAGAGCCGGTCAGCCACTCCTCGGTGGCACAGGGCACCTACGGCGTCATCGCCTTCCCGGGGCGCACCAACTACGGCACCAGTTCCGACATCGGCATGACCGAGGACTGGGCCAGCATGTGCGACGACTCGGGCCATCAGTGCGTCACGATCGCCTCGTTCTCCCCGGAAGCGAAGATCATCGAGGCGTCGAACCAGAGCGCCGCCAACAACTCCTACTTCGGGATCCACGGCTTCTTCACCCTGCAGCCCGGCCTGAAGGTGCGCACCACGGTGTTCATCGCGCCCTATCGCTTCGACGACGTGGTCCAGGGGCAGTCCATCCGCCAGTGGGTCTACCAGCTCCGGCAGAACCAGCTGCTCCCGCCCGCGATCCAGTAGCCACTCTCCTTCGCCGCCGGCAGTGCCTCAAGTTAAGCAAGGCCAGGGCTCTGCCCTGGACCCGCCAGGCGGAGGTGGCCAAAGGTTCCGACGATCCGCCTGGATCGTTGGAAAGGCCACCGGAGGGAGCCGCCCCTGGACCCGGCCTCCCTTAAGAATTGGATTCCAAAGGCTCGGCCTTTGGCGGGGTCCAGGGGCAGAGCCCCTGGCCTTCCTTTCAGGACTTCAAGCCGAGGTGTTGCCTCGCCGCCCTGACGTGTGCCGAAGCGGTGAAGGCATGCTTCACGGGGCAAGGGCGACAGGGCTCGCCTTGGACAATCACGTTCCGTGGCCGGGTTCTTCGGGAACCACCGGCCTCCTGTCGAGTCCGGACGCAACTCCGAAAAGCTCGACAACCTGCCAGGGCCACTGGAACAGGCGCCGCACGGCGAAACCTTGTTCTACCCGACCGCTGCTGCCGCTCCGGGGTCGTGCCTACGTCGCGCTGATCTGTGCCGACGTGAGCGTGGTCCCGAACAGCGTGACCACGGTTCCGTCGGAAAGATGCAGCGAGGTGCCGAACGATCCGACGGTGGCTTGGCTGAGGGCGCGGCCTGCGTCCTGCGCGGTGTAGCCTGCCAGGACGAGGTGGTCGCCCGCCTTGAACCCGATGATGGCCGCGCTGCCACCCAGGCCCTGCGTGACGGTGTAGGTGTCCGTTCCGGTTCCGGCGAACGCCGTGGCAGCACCGCCGCCCAGCACGACGTTGGTCGTGCCGGGGCCCTCGACGATCAGCGCGGCACCGGTGCCGGCGTTGAAGACGTCCGGCCCGGTCGGGCCGCCGAACGCGATGTCGCCGTCCGTCATGAAGAAGACGTTGCCGCCGCCGCCGCCAACCATCGTATCGCCGCCGCCCGCACTGCCGGTGAAGCTGCTGCCGCCGCCGCCGCCGTACATCAGCGCCGCCTTGCCGGCGCCACCCACCAGCGAGGTGTTGCCGAAGCCTGCCACCAGGATGCTGTTGAGGCCGGCGCCGCCGGTCAACACGTCGTTGCCGGCGCCGCCATACAGGATGTTCACGGCTGTGCCGCCACCCGCGGTGTAGTTGCCGACGCCTGCGACGAACACCAGCGCGCCCGTGCCGCCGTTCACCGTCGCCGAGGCGCCGGAGGCGTAGACCAGGATGGCGCCGCCGCCCGCATTGATCGTGTCGGTGCCGCGGCTGTTCACCGTGTCGTTGCCGGTGGCCGTCGTGCTCACCAGGCTCTGGCCGCCGACCGGGGTCAGGAACAGGCTGCCGGACCCGCCTGCCACGGTGCTGACGACGGTGGTCGTCCCGGTTCCGGCCGGAAGTGCCGTGACCGGCGTGGCGGGGGTGCCTGTCGCCGCCGGGACGGTGCCCGCGGCGGCGGCGAGGTCGACCACCGCGAAATCCGATGGCAGCAGGCCCGACGCCGCTGCGCCCGCGACGCTGACCTGGACCGTGCCGGCGGCGGTGCCGTCCGAGGTCCACAGGTCGGAGGTGCCGTCGGCGCCGGTGCCTGCGAAATACAGCGCGCCGTTGAACACGGTCATCGCGACATCAGGGCTGTCTGAGGCGTCGACGGCCACGGGCGAGAGGCCGTTCGTGCCGGCCAGGGCGACCGCCAGCTCGGTGGTGCCCGCGGCGGTGCCATCCGACCGCCACAGCCCGGTGGTACCGTCCGACGCGGTGCCGCCGAAGTAGAGCGCGCCGTCGAACGCTGTGAGCGAGACGGGGGTGATCCCGGCGGCTCCGGCGCCGGCGATGGCCAGCGCGGCCGTGCCGGCCGCGGTGCCGTCGCTGGACCAGAGATCGACGTTGCCAGCGGAGTCGGTGCCTGCGAAGTAGGCCTTGCCGCCGAATGCCACGATGTTCGAGGTGGTCGGTGCCAGGCCGCCGGCGGCCGAGCCGGCGGCCAGGATCTCCTTGGTGCCGGCGGCGGTGCCGTCGGACACCCACAGCGTGTTCGCGCCCGCCGCGTCGTAGCCTGAGAAGAACAGCTTGCCGTTCGCCACCGCGAGGTTGGTCGGGTCCAGGCCCGGCCCGAAGCCGCCGATGTTCCGCGTGTCGGTGTTGGCCACGGAAAGGGCGGAGGTGCCGGCCGCGGTCGCGTCGGACATCCAGAGATCGGCGTTGCCGCTGCTATCCCGGCCGGAGAAGTACAGCCTGCCGTCCAGGCTCGCGAACCAGTTCGGCGCCAGGCCGGACGCCGCCGCACCGACCGGCGCGATCGGCATCGTGCCCGACGACGTGCCGTCGGTGACGTAGAGATCGGCGTTGCCGGCGGGATCGAGGCCGGAGAAGAACAGCGTGCTGCCGACAACGGTCAGGTTCTTCGGATCGAGGTCGGACGACAGACCCGCTGTGAGCGTGGCGGCAGGCGCCGAGGCGCCGTGCAGCACCCACAGCCCGGTTCCGGTGGCGTCCCCGCCGCTGAAGTAGAGGCCGCCCGCAAAGGGTGTGATGTCGGTGACTGGCCCCCCGTCCGCCGGATAGCCGGCGAGATCGACCGCGGCGGGTCCGGAGCCGTCGAGCTCGAACAGCTGGCTGCCGTCTGCCGAGGTCGCGCCGAGGAACACCAGCGTAGCGGCCATGCGCACCATCCCAGGAGCCGGCGGCGACATGCTCGCCGGGTCCGCAAGAATAGGCGGCCATGCCCTAACGGCCTGTTAAGACTGCCGCTCCGCCGTCAGCACGTCGGCCGCGAGCGTTGACCTGTCTGGAAATCGTCCGAGACTTGGCAATCCCGGCTGCTTCAGGCAGAAAAGGAAGGTCTCTTCTTTTTCTAAAGAAAAAGAAGCAAAAAGACTTTGCTCATTAAGCTCAGGATACGCGGACGGCTCCGGAGCTAATAGGCAAAAGTTCTTTGGTTCTTTCTTTCAAGAAAGAACACGCTTCCTTCTCGCCGAGGCGCATGACGCTGAGGCCGCTTGATCCATGGCGGCCTCTAGCCTGGTGTCTCGCGTCCCATCGCCAGGTACTTCTCCCGGCGCCGGGCGCGCAGCGTGGCGCCGTCGAGCGCCATCAGGCCGGGCAGCGCCTGGGCGAGCGCCTCGCCGACGCGGCCGATCGCCTCCTGCGGGGCGCGGTGTGCCCCGCCGAGCGGCTCGGCGACCACCTCGTCCACCAGCCGCCTCGACTTCAGGTCGGTGGCCGTCAGCCGCAGCGCCTCGGCCGCCACCTGCGCCTGGCCTGCGTCGCGCCACAGGATCGAGGCGCAGCCTTCCGGCGAGATCACGGAGTAGATCGCGTGCTCCAGCATCAGCACCCGGTCGCCGGTGGCCAGGGCGATGGCGCCGCCGGAGCCGCCCTCGCCGATCACTGCGGCCAGGATCGGCACCGGCGCCTCCAGGCACGCCTCGATCGAGCGCGCGATCGCCTCCGCCTGGCCGCGCGCCTCGGCGTCGATGCCGGGGAACGCGCCGGCGGTGTCGACGAAGGTCAGCAGCGGCAGCCCGAAGCGGCCGGCCAGCTCGATCAGCCGGCGCACCTTGCGGTAGCCCTCCGGCCGGGCGGAGCCGAAGTTGTGCCGCACCCGGCTGTCGGTGTCGCTGCCCTTCTCTGTGCCGATCACCACCACCGCCTCGCCGCGGAACCGGCCGAGCCCGCCCACGATCGCCGCGTCCTCGGCGAACGCCCGGTCGCCGGCGAGCGGCGTGTACTCGGTGATCAGCGAGGCGATGTAGTGCAGCGCCCTCGGCCGGTCTGGGTGGCGCGCCACCTGCGTCTTCTGCCAGGCGCTGAGCCGGGCGTAGGTGGTGCGGAGCTGGCGGTCCGCCTTTTCCGTGAGCCGGGCCACCTCGTCGGCGATGTTGAGGCCGCCCGGCTCCGACATCTGCCGCAGCTCCTCGATCTTGGCCTCCAGCTCGGCCACGGGCTTTTCGAAGTCGAGGAAATGACGCATCCGCGCGGCTTAGCATCGCCGCCGGGCGCCAGGAAGGCTGCCGGCCGCAGGGCGCGCGCGAGGCGGGCAGGGCTGGCGCCCGACAACGCCCGTGGTCCTTCAGGCTCCTCCATCCGGCAGAAGTTTCCGGAGGCAGAGCGTCCGGCCCTGCGTCTTCCCCGGCCGGCCCGGGTCACAGCAGGTCGCGCAGCAGCGGGACGAGCGGCTTGTCCGCGGGCGGCATGTCGTACTCGCCCAGCCGGTCCGCGCGCACCCAGGCCATCGCCTGTCCCTCGCGCGGCTGCACGAAGCCTTTCCAGCGGCGGCAGACGTAGAGCGGCATCAGCAGGTGGAAGCGCGTGTAGTCGTGGCTGGCGAAGGCGAACGGCGCCAGGCAGGCCTGGGCCACGTCGATGCCCAGCTCCTCGTGCAGCTCGCGGATCAGGGCGGCTTCCGGGGTCTCGCCCGGCTCCAGCTTGCCGCCGGGGAACTCCCAAAGCCCGGCCATGGAGCGGCCTTCGGGGCGGCGGGTCAGCAGCACGCGGCTGTCGCTGTCGATCAGGGCGCAGGCGGCCACCAGCAGCAGGGTCGCCCCGCCGTGCGGCGCTGCCTGGGGCATGGCAGGGGCCGGGGCGGGCGGCTCGGCGGCGAACAGGTCGTCGCGGGTGGCGGCGAAGCGGGCGACGTCGTGGGCGCCACCGCGGGCCAGGAACGGTTCGCGCCCGACGCCTGCCGGCTGGAAGCCGATGCGGCGCAGCACCGCGGCCGATGCCAGGTTGTCGGCGGCGGCCTGCGCCTCGATACGGTCGAGGTCGAGGTTGGCGAGCGCCCAGCGCGCCAGCCGGCCGGCCGCCTCGGTTGCGACGCCGTGGCCCCAGAAGCGGCGGCCCACCCAGTAGCCGAGGTGGCCCGTGCGACGCTGCGGGTCCAGGCGCAGGCCGACGCAGCCGATCAGCAGCTCGCGCCCGTCCTCCTGGCCGGTGATGACCAGGTGGCAGGCGCGGCCGCCGGCAAGCTCCTCGGCGACGCGCACGATCCAGGCGTCGGCGACCGGCTTGGGATAGGGGAACGGCAGGCGGGACAGCATGCGCACCACCGCCCAGTCGTTGACCAGGCGGAAGATCGCGTCCGCGTCCGAAGCGATGGGGGGACGCAGGCGGAGCCGCTCCGTGGTCAGCGGCGCGAAATCGGCGCCGAGACCGCGGGCGGGCGCCTGCTCCAGGCCGGCCTGCGCCGGACGGCCGGCCGCGTCGCCCACCGGGCCGTGCGTCACCCCGGGTGGTCCCGCGGCGGGCGGATGCTGTGCCGGCACGAAGTCCCCTCCCGGCGCCGGCGTCAGCTCCGGTAGCTGCCGTTGATGTCGATGTAGCCGTGGGTGAGGTCGCAGGTCCAGGCCGTGCCGCTGCCCTTGCCCTGGCCGAGGTCGACGGTGATCTCGACCTCGCGGCCCTTCATGTGCGCGACCACGGGCGTCTCGTCGTAGCCGGGGACGACCGCGCCGTCGCGCGCCATCCAGGTGCCGCCGACGGCGACCGACAGCGTGTCGCGGTCCGCCGGCTCGCCGGACTTGCCGACGGCCATGACGATGCGGCCCCAGTTGGCGTCCTCGCCGGCGATCGCGGTCTTGACCAGCGGCGAGTTGGCCACCGCCATCGCCACGCGCTGCGCCGAACGTTTGGAGACCGCGCCGGTGACGTCGATGCGCACCAGCTTCTGCGCGCCCTCGCCGTCGCGCACCACCTGGATCGCCAGCTCCAGCAGCAGGTCGGCGAGCTGCTCGCGGAAGTCGCGCAGCACGTGGCCGCCGTGGTCGGGGACGTGCTTGTGCTCCGCCCGCCCGGTGGCGAACAGCAGCACCGTGTCGCTGGTCGAGGTGTCGGAGTCCACGGTGGTGCGGTTGAAGCTGGTGGCCACGCCTTTCGCGAGCGCGTCCTGCAGCGCCCCGGCCGGGACCTTCGCGTCGGTGGCGACGAAGCACAGCATGGTCGCCATGTCGGGCGCGATCATGCCGCTGCCCTTGGCGATGCCGGTGATGCGGACCTCGTGCCTGCCGATGCGCGCGACGCGGGTGGCGGCCTTGGGGAAGGTGTCGGTGGTCATGATGCCGCGCGCGGCGTCCGCCCAGCCGTCCGGGCTGAGCCCGGCGTGCAGTTCCGGCAGGCTGGCCACGATGCGGGCGGGGTCGAGCACCTCGCCGATCACGCCGGTCGAGGCGAGGAACACCTGTCTCGGCTTGCAGTCGAGCAGCTCGGCGGCGGCCTCGGCGGTGGCGCGCGTGGTGTCGCGGCCGGCCTTGCCGGTGAACACGTTGGCGTTGCCGGCGTTGACCACGACGCCGCGGGCGTGGCCGCCCTTCAGCGCGTCGCGGCACCAGTCGATCGGGGCGCCGGGGCAGCGGTTGCGGGTGAACACGCCGGCGGCGGCGGTGCCGGGGGCAAGCTCGATCATCACCAAATCGGTGCGGCCCTTGTAGCGGATACCGGCCGCGGCGGCGCCGAGGCGCACCCCCGCGACCGGCGGCAGGTCCGGGAGCCCGATCGCGAGCGGCGAGAGGGGGGCGGTCACCGGGGGGCGCGACCAGGGAGGGCAGGACAGCAAGGCTGGGCTCTGCCCAGACCCGCAAAGGGTCCGAGGACCCTTGGATCCCTTGACTTAAGAAGTGGATTCCAAAGGCTTGCCTTTGGCGGGGTCCAGGGGCAGAGCCCCTGGCCTTCCTTGCTTCCCGTGCCGTGTGGCGTCATTTCGCGGACGGCGCCGGCGCCACCCCCTCGGCCGCGGGCGCCAGCTCGCCCGGCTTGATCGGCGTGCCGGCCACGGTGAAGCGCTGCACCTTGACCTGGGAGCGCGCCTTCTCCAGCGCCGCCTTGACCGCGTTCTGCACCAGGGACTGGCGGATCTCGTCGTGCGCCTGGGAGAAGTCGACCGGGGGCGCGGTGCGGGTGCCGAGCACCTGGATCACGTGGTAGCCGTAGCGGGTGTGGATCGGCTCCTGGGTGAACTCGCCGGGCTTCATCGCGAAGGCGGCGGTGGAGAACTCGGGCAGCATGTCGCCCTTCTTGAACCAGCCGAGATCGCCGCCGTTCTGGGCGCCGGGGTCCTTGCTGTCCTCCTTGGCGAGCTTCTCGAAGTCGGCGCCGCCCTTGAGCTGCTTGATGATCTCCTTGGCCTTGTCCTCGCTGTCGACCAGGATGTGGCGGGCGTGGACCTCCTCGTCGCCGGGCTTGTTGGCGTAGTCGGCGTCGTACTTGGCCTTGATCGCCGCGTCGGAGATCTTGGGCGTCACCTCGCGGGTCAGCACGGCGTTCTGCAGCGTGGTGTCCTCGGCGCGCTTGAGCTGCTCCTGCACCTCTGGCGTCTTGTCGAGGCCTTCCTTCCTGGCCTCGATCACCACCGCCTCGCGGTCGATGAGCTGGTCGAGCAGCATCGGGTAGAGCACGGGCTTGGGCATGCCGCGCAGCTGCTGCGGCAGGGCCTCGGCGGCCACGGTCAGGTCCGACATCCTGATGTCGTGGCCGTCCACGCTGGCCAGCACCGGGTCGCCGGGCGGCAGGCCGACCAGGGGCGGCGATCCGGGGGCGTAGGGGATCGGGCGGCCGTCCGGGCCGACCTGGGGCGCGGACGTCTGGGCGGGGGAGGCCTCGGCGTCGGCATCGGTGCCCTGGGCGGCGGCCTGCGCCGGGGTGGCCTGGGCGCCGCCGGCGGCGGGGGGCCTCTGGCCGGGCGGGAGCAGGGCCGCCGGCGGCGCGCCGGTCGGCGACATGGCCGCCTGAGCCGGTGCGCCCTGGGCGCCTGACGGGGGCTTCTGGGCCGGGGGGAGCAGGGCGGCGGGCGGGGCGCCGGTGGGCGACATCGCGGCGCGGGTGTCGTGGCCGGGCTGGGTGGTGGCCGTGCCGGGCTGGGCGGTGGCGGTCTGGGCGGCCACGGGCAGGGCGTGCGCGCACAGGGCGGCGGCCGCGAGCGCGGTGGCCAGGGGAGTGAGCCGCATGGGGGTTACCTCGAATTTATGGTCGGCCCGTGTTTGCCGGCGGGGCCTGTTGATCTCGGCGGGATCATGGCCGACCACCGACTTGCCCACAACCAACCCGAACGATGAATTCGCCGCAGGTTTGGCCCGGCGGGACTGCATGCGAGGTCAGGGGGTCCGCCCCGGACCCTGCCGGGCCGGCCCGCGGTGACGGCACCCGGAGAGGGGTTTGCCGTAGCCTCCGGGTCCTGGCGGCGTCGGGGCGGTCCGTGCCCGGTTGCCGAGCGGTGCGAGGCGTATTCCGGGCGCCCGGGGGCGGATCGGTTGACCGGGCGGGGTCCGGGTCCTATCTGGACGCAAAGCCCGTCGGCACCCTGCCGCCGGTTCGCGCCCTCGTTCCGGCGCCCTCCGGCCGGCCGGGACGGCGCCAGAGCGCTCCATTCCGAGGCCCGCCATGTTCGCCAGCTTTGCCCGCCTGTTCGGCACCAGCAACGAGCGCTCGCTGCGCCACTACCGGCGGCGCCTGCCGCAGATCAACGCTCTGGAGCCGGAGATCGCCGCCCTGTCGGACGAGGCGCTGCGCGGGCGCACCGCGGCGTTCCGCGAGCGGCTGGCGGCGGGCGCCACGCTGGACGACGTGCTGCCAGAGGCGTTCGCGGTGGTGCGCGAGGCGTCGCGCCGGGTGCTGGGGATGCGGCATTTCGACGTGCAGCTCGTGGGCGGGATGGTGCTCAACGACGGCAAGATCGCGGAGATGAAGACCGGCGAGGGCAAGACCCTGGTGGCGACGCTGCCGGTGTATCTCAACGCGCTGCCGGCGAAGGGCGTGCACGTCGTCACGGTCAACGACTACCTCGCCGCGCGCGACGCGGAGGAGATGGGCAAGCTGTACGGCTTCCTCGGGCTCAGCACGGGGGTGATCGTGCACGGGCTGTCGGACGACCAGCGCCGCGCGGCGTACGCGTGCGACGTCACCTACGGGACCAACAACGAGTTCGGCTTCGACTACCTGCGCGACAACATGAAGTATCGCCTGGAGGACATGGTGCAGCGCCCGTTCGCGTTCGGCATCGTCGACGAGGTGGACTCAATCCTGATCGACGAGGCGCGCACGCCGCTGATCATCTCCGGGCCGGCGGAGGACTCGTCGGACCTGTACCGGCAGGTCAACGCGGTGATGGTCGAGCTGGTGCGCGATCCCAGCGTGTACGACAAGGACGAGAAAGCGAAGTCGGTGGCGCTGACCGAGGAGGGCTCGGAGCGGGTCGAGGAGATGCTGAGGGATGCCGGCGTCATCACCGAGGGCAACCTGTACGACATCTTCAACGTGGCCGTGGTGCACCACGTGCAGCAGAGCCTGCGGGCGCACACGCTGTTCGCGCGCGACGTCGAGTACATGGTCAGGGACGACAAGATCGTCATCGTCGACGAGTTCACCGGACGGATGATGGAGGGGCGGCGCTACTCGGAGGGGCTGCACCAGGCGCTGGAGGCGAAGGAGTTCGTCACGGTGCAGCAGGAGAACCAGACGCTCGCCTCGATCACCTTCCAGAACTACTTTCGGCTGTTTCCCAAGCTCGCGGGGATGACCGGCACGGCGCTGACCGAGGCGGACGAGTTCGCGGAGATCTACAAGCTCGACGTGGTCGAGGTGCCGACCAACGTGCCGGTGGGGCGCGTCGACGGGCACGACGAGGTGTATCGCACGGCGGCCGAGAAGTACGAGGCGGTGGCAGGGCTGATCGAGGACGCCAAGGAGCGGGGGCAGCCGGTGCTGGTCGGCACCACCAGCGTGGAGCGCTCGGAGCTGCTGAGCGCGATCCTGGACCGGAGGGGCATCCGGCACAGCGTGCTGAACGCGAAGTTCCACGAGCGGGAGGCGGTGATCGTGGCGCAGGCGGGCGCGCCGGGGTCGATCACGATCGCGACCAACATGGCCGGGCGGGGGACGGACATCAAGCTGGGCGGCAACGTCGAGATGCGGGTGCGCCAGGAGGTGGGCGAGCACGCGGACGAGGCGGTGCTGGCGGAACGGGAGGCGGCGATCCGCGCGGAGGTCGCGGCGAACCAGCCGATGGTGAAGGAGGCGGGCGGGCTGCTGGTGATCGGCACGGAGCGGCACGAGAGCCGGCGGGTGGACAACCAGCTGCGCGGGCGCTCGGGGCGGCAGGGCGACCCGGGGGAGAGCCGGTTCTTCCTGTCGCTGGAGGACGACCTGATGCGGATCTTCGGGTCGGAGCGGATGGGCGGGATGCTGCAGCGGCTCGGCCTGAAGGAGGGCGAGGCGATCATCCACCCGTGGATCAACCGGGCGCTGGAGAAGGCGCAGAAGAAGGTCGAGGCGCGCAACTTCGACACGCGCAAGAACGTGCTCAAGTACGACGACGTGATGAACGACCAGCGCAAGGAGGTCTACGCCCAGCGCCGCGAGTTCATGCGCGCGGACGACGTGTCCGCGACGCTCGCCGAGATGCGCGCCGAGGTCGCGGAGGCGATGGTGGACCGCCACCTGCCGGAGCGGGCGTTCGCGGAGCAGTGGGCGAGCGAGGCGCTGGCAGAGGATTTGCGGCGGGTGCTGGCGGTCGACGTGCCGGTGGGGGCGTGGGCGCAGGAGGACGGCATCGACGTGGCTGCGGTGCGCGAGCGCGTGGTCGCCGCGGCGGACGCGCACATGGCGGCGAAGGCTGCGAACCTCGGGCCGGAGCTGATGCGCTACGTCGAGAAGACGCTGCTGCTGCAGAACCTGGACGCGGTGTGGAAGGAGCACCTGCTGACGCTCGACCACCTGCGGCAGGGCATCTGGCTGCGCTCGCTCGGGCAGAAGGACCCGCTCAACGAGTACAAGAGCGAGGCGTTCGCCCTGTTCAACGCCATGCTGGACGACCTCAAGGAGCGGGTCACGTCGATGCTGGCGCGGGTCGAGCTGAGCCCGCAGGAGCCGATGCCGGAGTTCGCGCATCCGCCGGCCTACACCATCGAGAGCCATCCGGACGCGGACCGGATGACGGCGGCGGGGCCGGGCCTGGCGATGGCGCTGGCGGAGCCGGTGCTGGTCGAGACCGTGCCGCTGGCCGACGTCGACCCGGACGACCCGGCGACCTGGCAGGCGACGCCGCGCAACGCGCCGTGCCCGTGCGGGTCGGGGAAGAAGTTCAAGCACTGCCACGGGCGGCAGCTCTGAAGGCAGGCAAGGCCAGGGGCTCTGCCCCTGGACCCCGCCAAAGGCGAGCCTTTGGAATCCGATTTTTAAGCAAGGCCGGTCCAGGGGCGGCTCCCTCCGGCGGCCTTTCCAACGATCCAAGCGGATTGTCCGAACCTTTGGCCACCTTCGCCTGGCGGGTCTGGGCGGAGCCCGACCTTGCTTCCTAGGCTTGTCGCGCCGTTCTTCGTGGTGATCTGGGCGACGGGGTTCATCGCGGCGCGTTTGGTGGCGCCGCACGTGCAGCCGCTCAGCTTCCTGTGCCTGCGCTACGTCGTGGCGAGCGGCGTGCTGGCGGCGATGGCGCTCGTCTCCGGCGCGCGGTGGCCGAGCGGGCGGGGGTGGCGCGACACGGCCATCGCGGGGCTGCTGATCCAGGCGGGGTATCTCGGCGGGGTGTTCTGGGCGGTGCGGCACGGGCTGCCGGCGGGGCTGTCGGCGCTGATCGTGGGGCTGCAGCCGCTGCTGACGGCGGCGCTGGCGTGGCGGCTACTCGGCGAGCGGGTGGGGGCGCGGCGCTGGGCGGGGATCGCGGCGGGGTTCGCCGGCGCGGCGCTGGTGGTGGCGCCGGTGCTGGCCGCCTCAGTCGGGCGCGCGGGGAGCGCGGTGCCGCCGGCGGCGGTGGCGGCGTGCCTGGGGGCGATGGTGTCGATCACGCTGGGCACGATCTGGCAGAAGCGGACCGGCGGCGGGGGCGACCTGCGCACGGCGCTGGCGGTGCAGTACGCGGCGTCGCTTGCGGTGACGGCGCCGGCGGCGCTGCTGCTGGAAGGCGGCGGGGTCGGGTTCGACGGGTCTTGGCAGGCGTGGGCGGGGCTGGCGTGGGCGTCGCTCGGGCTGTCGGTGGGGGCGGTGTCGCTGCTGCTGGTGCTGATCCGGCGCGGCGCCGTCGCAAGGGTGGCGACGCTGCTCTACCTGGTGCCGCCGGTGGCGGCGGGGATGGCGTTCCTGGCGTTCGGCGAGGTGCTGTCGCCGGTGCAGGTGGGGGGGATGGCGGTCGCGGTGGCGGGGGTCGCGCTGTCGCAGACGGCGAGGGCGGGGTAGGGCGGGGGCGCGGGGGCAAAGGGAAGGAAGGCCAGGGCTCTGCCCTGGACCCGCCAAAGGCTGAGCCTTTGGAAACCTCGACCTGGGTTCCGGGCTCGATGGGCCGGCCGTGGTTTGTGGGTCGGGCCGAGCTGTCGCGGTGGAGGCTGTGAGGTTGTCGGGGAGGCAGACGAAAGCAGGATTTCGCCCTGCTTTGGTGGGGTTCCGAGGCAGTTGCGGCAGGTCCGGCGGGGTGTCCTGCGCGGCAGGACAGGCCTGTCCTGCCGCGCAGGACAAATCGGGGGTTCGCGGGGGGTGCTGTCCTGCGCCGCAGGACGCGGGCTGCCCCGTGCGCCGCGATCAGACCAGCGCATGGGACGTTTCCCAGATCGGGGGATGCCTTGGCGTATTGCGTGGCGGGACAGTTGCGCCGCATTCTGGGCAACGCACGGGCAAATCGCGTGTGCCGGGAAGGATGCGGGGCAGGGACGGCCAGGGTGCCTTGGCGGACCCGCCGAGAGTTGGCCAACGGGCGTTCCTGCGAGGCCGGCGGCACCGGCCGGGGCGGAGTGCCACCGTCGCCTTTCGGAGGCAGGTCCAGGGGCGCTGCCCCTGGCGGGTCCAGGGCAGAGCCCTGGCCTTGCTTCGCGCCTGGCCTTGCTTGGCCTGCTACTCCCCCGACAGCTCGCGCCGCCTGCGGTCCAGCTCCTCGCTGTAGCGGCGCAGGGCGTGCTGCTCGGTGAGGATGCCGATCACGCGCGAGGACTCGGCGGATTCCACGACGGCCAGGGCGTCGGCCTCCGCGGTCTCGAACATCGCGACGGCCTCCTTCACCGACATCGCGGGCAGGAGGACGGTGTCGGCATGGTGGAGGATCTCAAAGACGCGGGTGGCGGTCTCCGGGGCGGCGTGGGCGTCGGAGATGGTGATCATGCCGGCGTAGCGGTCCTGCTCGTCGACGGCGATGAGGGTGGCGGAGCTGCCGAGCGGGAAGTCGCGGCGGAAGCTGGCCAGGCTGGTGTCGGCGCGCACCCGGCGCAGCTCGCGGCGCATCATGCGGCCGACGGAGAGGCTGCGCACCCAGCCGACGTCGACGGCGGAGCGGATCGCCTCGCCGCGCAGGTGGAAGCGCCAGGTGGCGAAGGAGTAGCCGAAGGTGCGGCGCACGGTGATGGCCGAGATCACGGAGGCGGCGAGCACGGCCACGGTGACGGGCAGGCTGCCGGTGGATTCCAGGGCGAGGAAGGCCATGGTGAGCGGGCCGCCGACCACGGCGACGGCGAGCGCGCTCATGCCGACCAGGGCGTAGACGATGGCGGGCAGCGCCTGGGTGGCGGTGGTGAGTGCCACCACGCCGGCGAAGCACTTGCCCAGCAGCGCGCCGAGGAACAGGGAGGCGTAGAACAGGCCGCCGCGGAAGCCGGAGCCGATGGAGATCGCCGAGGCCAGCGCCTTGAGCAGGAGCAGCAGGACGACGTGCTGCAGGCTGTAGGGGGCGTCGATGCCGACGCGCAGGGCGGCGTGGCCGGACGACAGCACCGCGGGGCTGACCAGGGCGAGCAGGCCGACGGCGAGGCCGCCGATCGCCGGGCGCAGCCAGGCGGGCACGCGCGAGGCGCGGAACGCGGCCTCCGTCATGGTGACGGCGCGCATGATGGCGATGCCGAGCAGGGCCGCGACCACGCCGAGCGCCAGGATCGGCAGGAAGTCGACGGTCTCGATGGTGGTGGGCAGGCGGAGCGCCCAGGCCTGGTCGGTGGGGCTGAGCACGCGGAGCACGAACACCGCGGTGATGGCCGAGACCACGACCGGGGCGAGGGTGGCGAGCGAGTAGGTGCCGATCACCAGCTCGAAGGCGTAGAAGGCGCCGGTGAGCGGGGCGTTGAAGGCGGCCGCGATGGCGCCGGCGGCGCCGCAGCCGACGAGCAGGCGCAGGTCGGAGCGGCGGACGCGGAAGGAGCGGCCGAGCTTGGAGGCGGCGGCGGCGCCGATCTGGGTGTAGCCGGCTTCCAGGCCGACGGACGCGCCGACGCTGTTGGACAGCAGGGTCTGGGCGACGACGACGAGGCTGTCGCTCAGCGACATGGCGCCGCCGAACAGGGCGTTGGCCTCGATGGGGTCGACCGGGCGGCGCGGCCACCAGCGCGCCACGGCCAGGCCGAACAGGCCGACGGCGAGGCCGCCCAGCGAGGGCACCAGGATGGCGCGCCCCCGGTCGACGTTGACCTGGCCGGACAGGCGCTCGCCGTTGGTGGAGAACAGCAGGTGGTGGGCGTGCTGGGTGAGCTCGTTCATCGCGACCACGGCGAGGCCGGCGATGATGCCGATGACGGCGGCGAGCACCACGAGGCCCAGCTCGTCGGCGCGGACCAGGGCGCGCAGGGTCTGCGGCGCGTGCAGCACCCAGTCGCGCAGGCCGCCGGGCTCGGCCGAGCGGCCCGACCGGCCGCCCGGGGGCTTGGCGGCGCGGGGCTGCCGGCCCGGCCGGGTGGCCAGGGGCGCGGCGCGTCGGATCGTGGACAGGAAGGACATCGGCGTCGGCCGCTGCACGGGTTCGCGGCAGACGGATTCGCACGCGACCCTGCCGCAGTGGCTTCTAGCGCCGCTGCGGCAGGATTGCGCGGTCAATCGTCGGGGGGCGTGCAAGCAAGGAAGGCCAGGGCTCTGCCCTGGACCCGCCAAAGGGCCGAGCCCTTTGGAAACCCTGGACTTGAGGGAGGGGTTCCAAGCGCCCTGCCCTTGGCGGAGTTTGAGGCGGAGCCTCAACCTTGCTTGGATGCGGGCCGGCGTGTCCGCCGGGGAGTGTCTGCGCATGGTCGATGTCGCCGCCGGGACTTCGCGCGTGGCCCTGGTCACCGGGGCGAGCGGGGGGATCGGGCCGTGGGTCGCGCTCGGGCTGGCGCGGGCGGGGCTGCACGTGGTGCTGGCGGGGCGGGACCCGGCGCGCACGGAGGCGGCGCGGGCGTGGGTCGCAGAGCGGGCGCCGGGGGCGGCGCCGGAGGGGGAGGTCGCGGACCTGTCGAGCCTGGCGGCGGCGAGGGGGCTGGGCGAGCGGGTGGCGGCGCGGCACGGGGCGGTGTCGGTGCTGGTGAACAACGCGGGGGTGTTCCGGCACCGGCGGGAGGTGACGTCGGAGGGGCGGGAGGTGGTGCTGGCGGTGAACCACCTGGCGCCGTTCGTGCTGACGCGGGCGCTGCTGCCGGCGCTGCTGGCGGCGGGGGACGCGCGGGTGGTCAACGTGGGGTCGTCGGCGTCGGACCACGCGGGGATCGACCCGGACGACCTGGAGCTGGCGCGGCGGTGGGACCTGGTGCGGGCGTACGCGCGCTCGAAGCTGGCGATGATGATGGCGGCGTTCGAGTGGGCGGAGCGGGTGCCGGGGGTCGCGTCGGTCGTGGTGCATCCGGGGGGCGTGCGGACCGGGCTGGTGCGGGCGGGGGGCGTGGTGCAGCTCGGGTGGCGGGCGCTGTCGCCGTTCCTGCTGACGCCGGAGCAGGGGGCGGCGACGCCGCTGCACGCGGCGCTGTCGGGGGAGGCGGCGGGCGGGCGCTACCTGAAGCGGTGCCGGGCGGTGGCGCCGAACCGGCGGGCGCTGGACGCGGGGCTGCGGGCGCGGGTGTGGGCGGCGACGGAGCGGCTGGCGGGGTGACGCTCTGGATCTGCCAAGGGGCCGAGCCCTTTGGCGGCGTCTTGGTTCGAAAGCCAGGAAGGAAGGCCAGGGGCTCTGCCCCTGGACCCCGCCAAGGGCAGGGCCCTTGGAACCCGTTACTTAAGGGAGGCCGGGTCCAGGGGCGGCTCGCCCCTGGCGGGTCCAGGGCAGAGCCCTAGCCTTCTCAACTTGTTTGCTTGCCCGGCGGATGCGTCATGCGCAACGGCAGGCGTGGCGCCGTGTTGTAGGGGGGCAATCACCGTGGGGAGCGGCGTCATGGACGACATGCTGTTGAGGCGGGGCGGGCGGGCGCAGATGCCGGAGCCGATGCCGCCGAGCGGGCCGCCGCTGGTGCCGCCGGACCCGGACCTGCCGGTGCCGGTGGAGGAGCCGCCGGAGGGGGTGCCGATCCCAGGCGAGGCGCCGCCGCCGCCGATGCAGGCGCTCTGAGGTGGCGGCGGTGCCGTCTGGCGCGGTGCCGCGCACGATGCGGCAGGTGGTGGTGGCCGCGCCGGGCGGGCCGGAGGCGATGCGGGTGGAGGACGGGCCGGTGCCGGGGGCGGGGCCGGGCGAAGTCCTGCTTCGGGTGCTGGCGGCGGGGGTGAACCGGCCGGACGTGGCGCAGCGGCAGGGGGCGTATCCGCCGCCGCCCGGGGCGAGCCCGATCCTGGGTCTGGAGGTGGCGGGGGAGGTGGTGGCGCTGGGCGAGGGCGCGGCGGGCTGGCGGGTTGGCGAGCGGGTGTGCGCGCTGGTCAACGGCGGGGGGTATGCGGAGTTCTGCGTGGCGCCGGCGGGGCAGTGCCTGGCGTGGCCGGAGGGCTACGACGCGGTGCGGGCGGCGGCGCTGCCGGAGAACTGCTTCACGGTGTGGGCGAATCTGTTCGACATCGGCGGGTTGAGGGCGGGGCAGGTGGCGCTGGTGCACGGGGGGAGCAGCGGCATCGGGATCACGGCGATCCAGCTCGGCGTGGAGCTGGGGGCGAGCGTGCTGGTGACGGCGGGGTCGGCGGAGAAGTGCGCGGCGTGCGAGGGGCTGGGGGCGGCGCTGGCGGTCAACTACCGGGAGGCGGATTTCGTCGACGCGGTGCGGGCGCACACCGGGGGGCGGGGCGTGGACGTGGTGCTCGACATGGTGGGCGGGGACTACACGCCGGGGAACCTGCGGTGCCTGGCGACGGGCGGGCGGCTGGTGCTGATCGCGTTCCTGCGCGGGGCGGTGGTGGAGAGGCTCGACCTGACGGCGATCCTGACGCGGCGGCTCGTGGTGACGGGGTCGACGATGCGGCCGCGGACGGGAGCGGAGAAGGCGGCGATCGCGGCGAGCCTGCGGGAGCGGGTGTGGCCGGCGCTGTCGGCGGGGCGGTGCGGGCCGGTGATCGAGCGGGTGTTCGGGCTGGACGAGGTGGCGGAGGCGCACGCGCTGATGGAAAGCAGCAAGCACATCGGGAAGATCGTGCTGCGGGTGGCCGCGTGAAGGAGGAAGGCCAGGGGCGCTGCCCCTGGACCCCGCCAAAAGTTTGCCTTTGTCTTATCAAGGCCGGTCCAGGGCGGCTCGCCCTGGCGGGGTCCAGGGGCAGAGCCCCTGGCCTTGCTTCCCCTTGATCCTGCACGCGGTCTCGGCCGGAAAGGGCCCGGTCGTGGTGCTGCTGCACGGGCTGTTCGGGTCGGGCCGGACGCTGGGGGTGGTGTCGCGGCGGCTGGTGGCCGAGGGGTTCCGGGCGGTGTCGCTGGACCTGCGCAACCACGGGGCGAGCGGGCACGCGGCGGGGATGGGCTACGCGGCGATGGCGGGGGACGTGGCGGAGACGCTGGACGCGCTGGGCGTGGAGGCGTGCGCGGTGCTGGGGCACTCGATGGGCGGCAAGGCGGGGATGGCGCTGGCGCTGGGGGGCGCGGTGCGGGTGGAGCGGCTGGTGGTCGCGGACATCGCGCCGGTGGGGTATGCGCCGCATTTCCGGGGGTATGCCGAGGCGATGCTGGCGGTGCCGGCGGGGGCGTCGCGGGGGGAGGCGGACGCGGCGCTGGCGGGAGTGGTGGCGGACGCGGGGGTGCGGGCGTTCCTGATGCAGAACCGGGTGCCGGGGGGGTGGCGGCTGGGGCTGGCGGAGATCGCGGCGGGGCTGGGGGCGATCGAGGGGTGGGAGGTGGCGGGCGGGCGGTATGGCGGGCCGGTGCTGGTGGTGGAGGGGGGACGGTCGGCGTACGTGGGGGCAGAGGGGCGGGCGGCGTTCGCGCGGTGGTTCGCGGATGTGCGGTTCGCGGTGCTGGCAGGGGCGGGGCACTGGGTGCACGCGGAGGACCCGGGGGGATTCGGGGACGCGGTGGTGGGGTTTCTGCGGGAGTGAGGGAAGGAAGCAAGGTCTTCTTTTTCTGAAGAAAAAGAAGCAAAAAGACTTTGCAAATCAAGGAAGAATGCAGATGTTTTTGGGAGTGACTTAACAGGTTTTTGAGCTGTTCTTTCAGGCAAGGACTGCTTGCTGTCGTGCGGGGTCAGGGGGGCAGGAGGGCGTCGACGAGGGCCTCGATCTCGGCGGCGACGCCGTCGGCGGCGAGGGCGGCGCGGATGGCGCGGCGCTTGGCGGTGAAGTGTTGGGCGTCGGCGAGGGGGACGGCGGCGGCGACGGCCTCGGCGTGGGAGGCGGCGGCGGCGAGGTCACGGTGCAGGGGCTCGGCGGGGTCGTAGTCGGGGATCGGCAGGGTCCAGACGAGGTTGTCGAAGTGGCGCCTGTCGCGCTGGCCGTGCGGCTGGAGGTCGGTGACCTTGGCGAGGACGGCGGCGCTGTTGAGGAGGGCGACGAGGTAGCCGGCCTCCTCGGCGCTGCGGGCTTCGGCCCAGTAGGCCATGTGGTCGACCAGGGTGTCGTCGGCGGCGACGCGGGCGGCGCTGAGGCGGGTGCCGGCCTTGGTGTAGAGGACCCGCATGGCGGCAGGGCCGGCCTGGCGGGACAGGTTGCGCATGTGGTCGACGCGCTGCGACAGCGTCATCCGCGACTGGCCGTCCGCCTTCTCGTTGCTGTGCGCCGCCCATTTGGCCTCGATGTCGCGCAGCCACGCGGCAAGGTGGTGGTGGCCGGCGGTCGCTGCGGCGGCGGCGTCGAGCAGCGCCGGGCCGTCGAGCGGGATCACCGCGGGCACGGTGGCGAGCAGGCGGAACGGCGTGACCGTTTCGCCGAGCGCGATCTGGCGGAGGAAGCGGGCCTCGACCGGGCCGCGCGGCGGCTCCACCGTGGTCCAGGGGTGCTTGTCGAGCGGGCCGGCGCGGCCGCGCATTCGGGGAGCGTCGCGGCGGTTGCCCAGGCGCCCGGTCGGCTCGGGCTCGACCATGAAGAAGCGGCGCGGAAAGATGCTGGCGCCGTTGCGGAACCGCGCGCGGTAGGGCGAGGCGCCGACCAGGGTGCGCGGGCGCGGCCAGGGCACTCGGGTGCGGGCGAGGGCCAGGGTGGCCTCGGCGTCGCTGGCGTCGCGGCGGGGCAGGTGGCCTTCCCAGCGGTCGATCTCCGTCGGGTGCGGGCCGGCCATGACGCGGCGGCCGAACAGGACGCAGGTGCTGGTGGTGCTGCTGCCGGACTGGGCGCCGAAGATCGGCCAGACGCGCTCCAGCGCCCAGGCGCCTTCGAGGCGGACGCGGGCCTCGCCCATGCGGCCGGCGCGCAGGGGGGCGAACACCGGGGCGTTGAGCAGGGCGTAGGGCAGCACGAAGGCGATGCGGCCGCGCGGGGCGAGGTAGCGGTCGGCGCCGCGGGCCCAGAACAGGGCGCAGATGTCCTGCTGGGTGGCGAGGCTGCCGCCGATCCAGAGGTCGTAGGCGCGCAGGGCCTCGCGGACGCGGTCCTTCATGTCGGCGCTGAGGTGGCGGTAGACGATCCAGGGCGGGTTGCCGACGAGCACGTCGGCGCGCTGATCGGGGCGGGACAGCCACACCGGGCGGGCGAGGTTGCGGAACACGAAGGTCCAGATGCCGTTGCGGCCGGCGCGGTAGAGGTCCTGGAGCCGGGCGAAGGTGGTGGCGAGGGCGAGGGCGTCAGCGGGCGCCACGCCGGGGGTGCGGGCCAGGGTGCGGCCGACGGCCGTGGGGGTGTCGCCGGCCTTGAGGGCGCGGTCGAGGGTTTCCAGGGCGGACTCGAACAGCGCCTGGTCCTCGGCGAAGCCGGCGGGGATCTGCAGGGGCGGGCCGCCGGGGACCTGCACCAGCACGTCGGCGCCGCCGACGTAGCGGCGCAGGTTCCACTGCATGGCGTCGCCGAGGAACACCGGCACGGCCAGGGTGCCGGCGCGCTCCTCCACCAGCCGGCCGAGGGCGAGCAGCCAGGTGACGCGGGCCAGGGTGACGGCGACGGGGTGGACGTCGAGGCCGCGCACCTGGTCGGCGCAGGCGGCGAGGATGCGCGGGGCGGGCCAGCCGGCGGCCTCGCCGGCGGCCACGAGGCGGCGCACGGCGTGGAACAGGAAGGTGCCGGAGCCGCAGGCGGGGTCGAGCACGCGCTGCGCGAGCGGGTCGTCGACCGCCTCGTCGACGACGCGGGCGGCGAGCCAGTCGGGGGTGTAGTACTCGCCGAGGTCGTGGCGCTGCTCGGGGTCGACGAGGTTCTCGTAGAGGATCTTGAGCACGTCGGTCTCGACGTCGCGCAGGCGGAAGCGGGCGGCGCCGGCGGCGACCTGGCGGACGAGCGCCGCGCCGTCTGGGTGGCGGAGCGGCCAGTCGAAGAAGTCGGCCTCCACGGCGCCGAGGATGTCCGCCTCGCGCAGGGCCTCGCCGGACAGGAGGCGTTGTGCGTCGTCGACGGGCAGGTCGAGCACGCGGGCGGCGATCGCCTTGACGACGATCGCGAGGTAGGTGTGCTGGAGGAACAGGGCGTCCTCGCCGACGGGGGCGCCGTAGGCCTCGCGCAGCAGGCCGTCCCAGAGGTCGCGCTTGAGGCGGACCTCGGGGTCTGCGGCGAGCGCGGCCCAGAGGCGGTCGAGCTCCAGGCGGGCTGCCCCGAAGGTCAGGCTGTCGCGGCCGAACGCCTGGGCGACGGCGCGCGGCTCTGGCAGCAGGTCGGGGCGTTCGGAAAGCAGCGGCTCCAGCCAGGCCATCAGCTCGTCGGGGCGCTCGGCGTCGGTCTGGTGGCGGGCGAGTTCCTGGAGTTCGGTGCCGCGCAGGGCGTAGGCGATGAAGGTGGCGCCGTCGGTGGCCAGGCCGGTGACGGGGCGCGGCGAGCGGGCGCGGGCGGCGGCGTCGCGCAGGTAGTCGGGCAGGCGGGCGAGGACGTCGTCGATCTCGCGGCGCAGGTCGCTCTTCAGCTCGATGACGGTGGCGCCCCAGAGGGTGTCGATGCGGCCGCTGTTGTCGAGCAGGTAGACCTCGTGGGCGATGTCCTGGTGGGTGGCGCCGAAGCCCTCGCGCAGCAGCTCGGCGACGTGGCCGCGCAGGGCCTCGTGGCGGGGTCGGGCGGCCATCGCGCGCACGAGGTCGGGGAGCTTGTCGCGGCGCCAGGTCACGGGCGGCACGATGCGCGAGCGCCCGGGCGTTGCCAAGGCAGGGGACGGCTCGGGTGTTCCGACTCGGGCGGGGCTGGTAGCGTGGGGGGATGGAGATGCAAACCGACCTGTTCGGGTCCGGACCGTCGAGCGCCGGGGATGCGCCGTCGGAGGATGTGGTGCGCAGCGTTCGGGCGCGGCTGCGTGCGACGCTGGCGCTGGTGAAGGCGGCGGAGGCGATGCCGTGGGGCGGGCTCCTCGACGTGATCCGGGAGGACAACGCGTTCCGGTTCGGCAAGGATTTGTTGCCGGCGGCGGAGGGCGCGTCGCTGTGGGCGGAGTTCGACCGCGAGATGGACCGGCTCTACGCGGTGATGAACGCGGGCAAGGACTTCGATCCTCTGGACTGAGGGTCGCTCCACAGGAAGCAAGGCCTTCTTTTTCTGAAGAAAAAGAAGCAAAAAGACTTTTGCCTGGTTAGTTTCGCGCCTGGCACCGGGCTTTGTTGCAAAAGTTTTTTGGTTCTTTTTTTCAAAAAAGAACGCGCTTCGCTGCCTTGCTTCGCTCCCCTTGCCGGGAAGTGTCCTATTGCCCCGCGGACAGGGGCAGGGCGATGCCGCCGGCGCCGTCCTGGTCGGCGGCGACGTTCATGCCGACGACGCGCCAGGTGCCGTCCGGGTCGCGGGCGAGGAGGGGGGCGCCGCTGGTGCCGCGGGTGGCGCTGCAGTCGTGGCGGAGCAGGGGGCGGCCGGCGCCGTCGGTGGCCGGGGCGAGGATGCGGCAGTGCAGGTCGGCCTGCAGGCGTTCCTCGCGGTCCTGGCCGTAGCCGCCGAGGGCGACGTCGAGGCCGGCGGGCGCGGGGGCGTCGGCGAGGCGGAGCAGGCGGTCGGGGGTGCCCAGCGGGGTGTCGAGCGTGAGCACGGCCCAGTCGGCGCCGGCGGTGCGGGTCTCGTCGAGCGGGTCGTAGCCGGGGGTGACGTGGAACGCGGTGACGCGGGCGTGGCCGGCGTAGTGGCCGACGGTGTAGCCGCTCAGGACGTGGACGGAGCCGGGCTGCAGGAAATGTCGGCTGGTTTCGGAGAACAGGCAGTGCGCGGCGGTGACGACGCTCGACGGCGCGAGGAGGAATCCGGTGCAGCGGGTGCCGAGCTCGGTCTGGACGCGGACGACGCCGCGCCAGGGGGGGAGGGCGACGTCGACGGGGGTGCGGGGGTCCAGGCTGGCGACACCGGGGCGGAGGACGGCGCGGCCCTGGGTGAAGGTGGGGGTGGCGGCGTGGGCCGCGAACGACAGGAGGAGAAAGAAAGGCCAGGAGCTCTGCCCCTGGACCCCGCCAAAGGCGAGCCTTTGGAAACCTCGACTTAAGTGAGGCCGGGTCCAGGAGCGGTTCGCCCCTGGCGGGTCCAGGGCAGAGCCCTGGCCTTGCTTCGGCACGGGAAGGCTAGGCGGACTGCTTCATGATCTCGTCCGCGACGTTGCGCGGCACGGGGTCGTAGTGGTGGAACTGCATGGTGAAGGACGCGCGTCCCTTGGTCATGGAGCGCAGGTGGGAGATGTAGCCGAACATCTCCTTGAGCGGCACCTGGGCGCGGACGGTGACGGTGGAGCCGGCGCTTTCCTGGGCCTGGATGGTGCCGCGGCGGCGGTTGAGGTCGCCGACGACGTCGCCGACGTGGTCCTGGGGCGTGGTGACCTCGACGTCCATGATCGGCTCGAGGATGGTCGGTCCGGCCTTCTTCATGCCCTCGCGGAAGCAGGCCTTGGAGGCGATCTCGAAGGCGAGCGCGGAGGAGTCGACGTCGTGGTACTTGCCGTCGACGAGCGTGTACTTGAAGTCGACGGTGGGGAAGCCGGCGAGGACGCCGGTGTCGGCCTGGACGCGGATGCCCTTCTCGACGGCGGGGACGTATTCCTTGGGGATGGCGCCGCCGACCACCGAGTTCTGGAACACGACGCCGGCGTTGCGCTCCAGGGGCTCGAAGGTGACCTTGACCTCGGCGTACTGGCCGGAGCCGCCCGACTGCTTCTTGTGGGTGTAGGTCTCGGTGTGGGACTTGGAGATGGTTTCGCGGTAGGCGACCTGGGGGGCGCCGATGTTGCAGTCGACGCCGTACTCGCGGCGCAGGCGGTCGACGATGATCTCGAGGTGCAGCTCGCCCATGCCGGACAGGATGGTCTGGCCGGACTCCTGGTCGGTCTTGAGGCGCAGGCTGGGGTCCTCGCCGGCGAGCTTCTGCAGGCCGATCGTCATCTTCTCGACGGCTTCCTTGGTCTTGGGCTCGACGGAGATGTCGATGACCGGGATCGGGAAGGCCATGCGCTCCAGGACGACGGGGTCCTCGGCGCCGGCGAGGGTGTCGCCGGTGCCGGTGTCCTTGAGGCCGACGAAGGCGGCGATGTCGCCGGCGTGGACCTCCTTGATCTCGGCGCGCTTGTCGGCGTGCATCTGGAACATGCGGCCGATGCGCTCGCGCTCGCCTTTGGTGGTGTTCATCACGGTGTCGCCGGACTTCAGCGTGCCGGCGTAGACGCGCACGAAGGTCAGGGTGCCGTACTTGTCGTTGATGATCTTGAAGGCGAGGCCGGCGAAGGGGGCGGCGGGGTTGGCGGGGATCACGCGGCGCCTGGCGGCGTTCTCGGGGGTGTCCTCCTCGTCCTCGTCGGCGGCGACCTTGATGCCGGGGACGTCGATCGGGCTGGGCAGGTAGTCGAGCACGCCGTCGAGCAGGGGCTGGACGCCCTTGTTCTTGAAGGCGGTGCCGCACATCACCGGGCGGAAGGCGCCGGAGATGGCGCCGGCCTTGATGGCGCGCTTGAGCGTGGCCACCGAGACGTCGCCGTGCTCGAAGTACTCCTCCATGCCCTCGTCGTCGACGGCGAGGGCGGTGTCGAGGAGGAGCTGGCGGGCCTCCTTGGCACGCTCCGCCATGTCCTCGGGGATGGGCTCGTCGTGGAACTTGGCGCCGAGCTCGCCGCCTTCCCAGACGATGGCCTTCATCTCGACCAGGTCGACGACGCCGATGAAGGTGTCCTCGATGCCGATGGGGAGCTGCAGGGGCAGCGCCACGATGTCGAGCTTCTCCTTGAGCGTGTCGAAGGCGCGGTAGAAGTCGGCGCCGGTGCGGTCGAGCTTGTTGATGAAGATCAGGCGGGGGACGTTGTAGCGGTCGGCGAGGCGCCAGTTGGTCTCGGACTGCGGCTGGACGCCGGCGACGCCCTCGATGATGAACACGGCGCCGTCGAGCACGCGCAGCGAGCGGTTCACCTCGATGTTGAAGTCGATGTGGCCGGGGGTGTCGATGATGTTGATGCGGTGGTCCTTCCACTCGCACGTCACCGCGGCGGAGGTGATCGTGATGCCGCGCTCGCGCTCCTGCTCCATGTAGTCGGTCGTGGTGTTGCCGTCGTGGACCTCGCCGATGCGGTGGGACACGCCGGTGTAGTAGAGGATGCGCTCGGTCGTCGTGGTCTTGCCGGCGTCGATGTGGGCGGTGATGCCGATGTTGCGGATCTTGCCGAGGTCGCTGATGTCGGACACGGGAGCCTCCATGCCATGGCAGGCACAGGCAGGACCCCTGTCCCGCGCGCCCGGCCATGTTCCAGGGCCCGGGGGCTCGCGCCGGAGGGACCCGTCGAATTGTGCGGGTCAGATGCCTGGAATCGGGGGGGGATTCAAGGGGGCGGGGGGAAGGAAGGCCAGGGCGCTGCCCTGGACCCGCCAGGGCGAGCCGCCCTGGACC